>CALUIZ010000005.1 GCA_944320815.1 uncultured Phocaeicola sp.
AACCAACTACCTTTGCTGCGATCAAGCCCTGGAGGATTCGAAGGGAGCTGGCCGTATGGGACTTACCCGTATTTCAGTCATCGAGATATCACCGCATGTGTTTCTCGTTTGCGGGTGCAAAGGTAGGCATATTTTTCAAATTGGCAATACTTTTTATAAGAAAAGTGATGTTTTTTAGAAACAAGAGCGAATTTTCAACTTTTTATATAGCATGGAACACTGAAAAAGCGTACTTTTGTGGGCATTATTTTTAGAAACGGACAGCCGCAATCTCCGGCAAGGGGACGGACATTTTCCGTACCATATTCAGGAACCGGAATTTTGCGTATATCCCAAATTTAACGACAAGGACATGACCACTGAACGACCGATTACATTACAGGAACACGCAATGCGTTTCGGCACCTACATGGGGCTTTTCTGGATTTTCAAATTCATTTTTCTTCCTGCCGGATTTACCGTTCCTCTGCTCCAGATGCTTTTCCTTCTGCTGACATGTTTCGTTCCTGTTTTGGGATTCATTTATACCCGGCGTTACAGAAATGTTTGTTGTGGAGGATACCTCCCTTTTGGAAAGGCACTCATATTTTCCATATCGATGTATCTTTTCGCTTCTCTGCTCACCGCTGTGGCCCATTACATTTATTTCCGTTTCATTGATGAAGGTTATCTTGTCAATACATATATTGACCAGCTCGAAACACTGAAGACAGCCGGCACTGAAGAAATGAAGGCATATATCGGGCAGTTGACCGACGCACTCGGCGTTGTCTCTTCGCTCTCTCCGCTGGAACTGACTTTTCAGCTCCTTTCGCAGAATTTCATCTACGGACTGCTGCTGTCTTTGCCTACGGCACTGTTCGCCATGAGATATAAAAGAAACAAGCAAAACTGAAACTATGGATATATCAATCGTTGTACCCCTATATAATGAGGAAGAATCCTTGCCGGAACTGTACGCATGGATTGAACGGGTCATGAAAGCCAATAACTTCTCCTATGAAGTGATTTTTGTGAACGACGGAAGTACCGACCGTTCCTGGCAGGTGATTGAAGATTTGAGTGGAAAGTCGGAGTGTGTGAAAGGTATCAAATTCCGTCGGAATTACGGAAAGTCGCCTGCACTTTTCTGTGGATTCGAGAAGGCGCAGGGAGATGTGGTCATTACGATGGACGCTGACCTTCAGGATAGTCCCGATGAGATTCCGGAACTCTACCGCATGATAACCGAAGACGGATACGACCTGGTTTCCGGATGGAAGCAGAAACGTTATGATCCTCTCTCAAAAACAATCCCGACCAAACTGTTCAATGCTACGGCCAGAGCTGTCTCGGGCATTCATAACTTGCATGATTTCAACTGCGGGCTGAAGGCTTACCGGAAAGATGTGGTGAAGAACATCGAAGTGTATGGCGAGATGCACCGTTACATTCCTTATCTGGCAAAGAATGCAGGATTCAACCGTATCGGAGAGAAAATCGTACACCATCAGGCGCGTAAATATGGAAAAACGAAATTCGGTCTGAACCGTTTCGTGAACGGATATCTGGATCTCATCACTTTATGGTTCTTGTCCACATTCGGTGTGAAGCCAATGCATATCTTCGGGTTCTTGGGTTCCATCATGTTTGTGCTGGGATTCATCGCCGTTGTTGTGGTTGGTGCCAACAAGCTCTACAACATGTATCACGGCAACCCCTATACGCTGGTGACGGAGAATCCGTACTTTTATCTGGCACTGACCACGATGATACTGGGAACCCAGCTCTTTCTGGCCGGATTCATCGGGGAGCTGATTGCGCGCAATTCTCCGGAAAGAAACAAATATCAAATTGAGAAAGAAATTTAAACGGATGAAAAAACTGTCGGTCATATTCTGCGTCATGTTTCTGTCGGCTTTCTTCTTCCCGGCCTGCGAAGTGGAAAACTGTCCGCCCAATGCTCTGGCATTCGCGTACTTCTCTTTTGTCGACCAATATGGGAGGGCTGTCGCCTATACGGATACGCTTACGGTTGTGGGACAAATTGATTCCGGTGACTCGACCATCAATGACACGCTCATTAACCGAGAGACGAAAGTGAGCGAACTGAGTCTTCCGCTCAGTTATGGGACACAGACCCG
This sequence comes from uncultured Phocaeicola sp., assembly GCA_944320815.1. Taxonomy (GTDB): domain Bacteria; phylum Bacteroidota; class Bacteroidia; order Bacteroidales; family Bacteroidaceae; genus Phocaeicola. The sequence goes on from CALUIZ010000005.1 coordinate 2,124, forward strand.
CTTTGTGCTTTCCTATAACGGACGTACACAGGATGTCATCACCATTGACCACCGCAATATTCCTTATTTCATGAATCTGGACTGCGGGACCATGATGTTTTACGAAGTGACAAATGCCGAGACAACCACACGCATGCTTGACTCGCTTGTCATAACCAACCCGAACATAGACAACAATGAAAAAGAGAACTTCAAGATATACTTTACGGTTACTGCTGATGGTGAGTAGCTGGATGCTGTGTCTGGCTACGGGATGGAGCCAGCAGGTGCATAAGGCAGTGCCTGCCCAGAAAAAGGCGGAGGAAAAGAAAGAGGCGGAAAAGGATGTTCCTCTCTACCAAGGCCTGTCGCTGGAGTGGGAGATTGCCGGGCTGGGAAGCTACTTGCTGGGAAGTGACATCCTTAACTCGGAAATTGCACTCCGGGCGAATCTCAAGAATCGTTTCCTTCCGGTTGTGGAAGTCGGATACGGAAAGGCCGATGCCATCAATGACGGGAACGATCTGCATTACAAGACTTCAGCTCCATATTTCCGTATAGGTCTCGACTACAACATCTTTCACAAAAAAACGCATTTGCCGGGCTATATTTATGCGGGTCTCCGGTATGGCATGAGTTCGTTCTCTTATGATGTCAGCGGACCGGACATGACGGACCCTAATTACGGAGGTGCTTATGTCACTCCTTACTCCTATAGTGGGGTGAAAAGCAATGCAAGCTGGCTTGAAGGAGTGTTCGGCCTGAAAGTGAAGATCTACAAGGGATTCTGCATGGGATGGAGCGTGAGGTACAAGATGCGTATGAGCGTGAAGGAACATGAGAATTCCGTTCCCTGGTATGTGCCTGGATTCGGAAAGAATGCGGGGAGCAGCTTTAATCTGATGTATAATCTGATATATAACTTACCTTTTTAAACAGATATGGGTTTATTTGCAGTCATTCTGCTGGCAGTTAGTCTGGCCATCGACTGTTTTACGGTTTCGGTCACCAGCGGAATCATTCTCCAGCGCGTCCGTTGGAGAATTTTCCTGAGGATGGGATTCTTTTTCGGACTTTTCCAGGCCATGATGCCGTTCGTCGGATGGTTGGGAGCCAGTCGTTTCAGTCATCTCATCGAGGACTATGACCATTGGATTGCGTTCGGACTGCTTTGCTTTCTGGGTATCCGCATGATTCGGGAGCAGTTTAAGAAAGAGGAAGAACGCAGTTTCAATCCCACCCGCCTGAAAGTGATTCTCGCTCTGGCGGTTGCTACCAGTATCGATGCGCTGGCTGTTGGCATTTCGTTTGCCTTTACCGGCTACAATTCGCTCGCTTCTCTGGCATTCCCGCTCACTGCCATTGGATTGGCTTCATTCATCCTTTCCGTCATAGGATGCCTCATAGGAGTATTCTGTGGTAAACGCTTCCATTTCCGGGTGGAGATATTCGGCGGTCTCGTGCTTATCGGAATCGGAACAAAAATATTGGTTGAACATCTTTTCTTACAGTAAAAACAGCTTATGGCCCAACGTAATCTCAAATGGCAGTTGCCGTTTCTTGTCGTGCTGATTGTAGGCACTGTACTCATTCTCAGAAAACAGGCACCATATCAGACGGATGAAGGATTTATCTTCGGAACGATGTATAAAGTCACCTATCAGTCGAAGGAAAATCTGAAATATGAAATTGAAGCGGAACTGAAAAAGGTGGACAATTCACTTTCTCCCTTTAACAGACAGTCGGTCATCACGCGCGTCAATGACAATACCGATCTGAGAGCCGACAGCATGCTGACTTATGTATATAATATGGCGAGAGGCATTTCTGAGGAAACGCAGGGCGCGTATGACATCACTGTCGCTCCGCTGGTCAATGCATGGGGGTTCGGTTTCAAGACGCAGGCTTTTCCTGATTCGGCCCGGATAGACAGTCTGCGCCGGATTGTGGGGTACCGGAAAATTACGCTGACTCTGGAAGGAAGGTTCGAGAAGCAGGATCCGCGCGTCATGCTCGACTGCGGTTCCATCGCCAAGGGCTACGGAGTGGATTGTGTGGCGCGTCTGCTGGAAAGCAAAGGCATCCGGAATTTTATGGTTGAGATAGGCGGAGAGGTGGTCATCAAGGGAGAAAACCCGAAGATGGAGAAATGGCGGATAGGAATCAACCGTCCGGTGGACGATTCGCTGGCCGTAAATCAGGAACTCCAGACCATTCTGGAAATTACAGACGCAGGCATGGCCACTTCGGGCAACTACCGGAACTTCTACTATAAGGACGGGAAGAAGTATGCGCACACCATCGACCCTCGCACGGGTTACCCTGTGCAGCACAACATCCTTTCATCAACAGTCATTGCCGACAATTGTGCCAAGGCTGATGCTTATGCCACCGCCTTCATGGTGCTGGGGCTTGATTCGGCCAGAATCATCTGCGAGGCACATCCTGAACTTGACGCGTATTTCATCTATGAGGATGAAGGGGGTAAGTTGCGCACTTACTCCACTGAAGGCATGAAGAGGTATATGCGAAAGTAAACGGCGGCGTGGCGAATGAACTGCTGCGCACTTGTCTTTTCCGTGGAAACAACTTTCAAGTCAAGGGCTTGTGGAGAGAGCCTCCCTTTCTTACCGATGAGAAATAAAAGAAAATCCCCGCAACTCAAGGAGCCGCGGGGATTTCCATATAAAAAAGCAACTTCAATTACTTGTTCAGAGCCAGAGCTACGTTCACGGCGCAAGCCACTGTGCATCCTACCATCGGGTTGTTACCGATACCGAGGAAGCCCATCATTTCTACGTGAGCGGGAACTGATGAAGAACCAGCGAACTGAGCGTCTGAGTGCATACGGCCCATGGTGTCGGTCATACCGTAAGAAGCGGGACCAGCAGCCATGTTGTCCGGGTGCAAAGTACGTCCTGTACCGCCACCTGATGCTACTGAGAAGTAAGGCTTGCCGGCAAGTACACGTTCTTTCTTATAAGTACCTGCAACCGGGTGCTGGAAACGGGTCGGGTTGGTAGAGTTACCTGTGATGGAAACGTCTACGTTTTCATGCCACATGATAGCGACACCTTCGCGAACGTCGTCAGCACCATAGCATTTTACTTTCGCACGGGGACCGTCTGAATACGGAGTTTCCTGCACGATGTTCAGCTTGCCTGTGAAATAATCGAACTTAGTCTGCACATAAGTAAAGCCGTTGATACGAGAGATGATCATGGCAGCGTCCTTGCCCAGACCGTTCAGGATGCAGCGCAGCGGGTTCTTGCGAACCTTGTTTGCCATTTCTGCGATTTTGATGGCACCTTCTGCGGCAGCGAATGATTCGTGGCCTGCCAGGAAGGCGAAGCACTGAGTCTCTTCGCGGAGCAGACGGGCTGCCAGATTACCGTGGCCCAAACCTACTTTGCGGTCGTCGGCTACAGAACCCGGGATGCAGAATGCCTGCAGACCGATACCGATAGCTTCGGCAGCGTCAGCAGCGTTCTTGCAGCCTTTCTTCAGTGCGATGGCGCAACCTACCACATAAGCCCACTTTGCGTTTTCAAAGCAGATACCCTGAGTTTCCTGACAAGTCAAGTACGGGTCGAGGCCTGCTTCGTCACAGATCTTGTTAGCTTCTTCAATGTCTTTGATGCCGTTTTCGTTCAATGCAGCGAGAATCTGCTTCATGCGGCGGTCTTGACTTTCAAACTGTACTGGTCTAATCATAATCTGTGTCCTCCTATTATTCTTTACGTGGGTCAATATATTTAACTGCGCCTTGTTCGGGTTTGAAGCGGCCGTAAGTTCCGGTAACTGCCTTCAACGCTTCGTTGGCATCCACACCCTTCTTCACCTGTTCCATGAACTTGCCCATGTGAACATATTCATAACCGATAACCTGGTTGTCCTTGTCAAGAGCCATACGAGTAATGTAACCTTCGGTCAGTTCGAGGTAGCGGGTACCTTTGGCTTTTGTGCCATACAGCGTACCTGTCTGGCTGCGGAGACCCTTGCCCAAGTCTTCCAGTCCTGCGCCGATCATCAGACCGCCTTCAGAGAAAGCCGACTGAGTGCGTCCGTACGCAATCTGCAGGAAGAGTTCGCGCATTGCAGTGTTGATTGCGTCGCAAACCAAGTCAGTGTTCAATGCTTCAAGGATTGTTTTTCCCGGAAGAATTTCAGATGCCATCGCTGCAGAGTGGGTCATTCCCGAGCAGCCGATTGTTTCCACCAGACATTCTTCAATGACACCTTCCTTTACGTTCAGTGTCAGTTTGCATGTACCCTGCTGCGGAGCGCACCATCCGATACCGTGAGTCAAACCAGAAATGTCCTTGATTTCTTTTGCCTGAATCCATTTCCCTTCTTCAGGAATTGGAGCGGGACCGTGATTGGGTCCTTTTGCAACACAACACATGTGTTCAACTTCGTGTGAATAAGTCATATTCCTTACGTTTTGTTAGTTAAAAAAGTGTTCGTAAACCACTGGCCGAAAGATTGCCCCGGCCTCTCATTCGCATGCAAAGTTACTCCTTTTATTTCAGTTCTGCAATGCGGCGGCCCTATCTTTTTGTTACATTTTAATGATATTTTTCTAGGAAAACCCTTTTTTGCCAAGTCAGGTTGGCAAAAAAGATTTTGTCTTCCGCTTTTTTACTTGTATCTTTGTCCGGTGTTTTGGAGGAGATGAAGTGACCCGTTGTTCCGGTTGGAATAAGCGGATGTTTTGAGAGGAATATCCTGATGTTTTTGAGGTTGTAACTTTTATATTTTAAGGAAGAATGGAAGAAAACAAGATTGTGGTAGCCGACTCCGCTTTGCGGGAGAGTGCCGGAAAGGGAATGGACGCCTTTCTGCAGGTGTTTGTCGACGAGTATCTACAGGCGACCGGGGGAGAACTCAACGCGGAGACGATGGCTCTTCTCAACGGGTGGCAGCACACGCTGCTGGGGTATCATTTTTTCCGTCAGGAGGTGCTTGACGGAGGCTTCGTGCAACTCATCCAGAACGGCTACGGGCCTTACATTTTCGGCAATCCGTTTGCCAAGGCGATGCGTCTGATGGGAGCGAAGGATTTTTCGAGGCTGGTCTATGACGCGAAGAAGATTTATGACGAGCATCGCGCCGATCTGGAAAAGGAATGCACCGACGATGAGTTCATGGCCATGTATGAACAGTATGAAGCGTTTGACGATCTGGAAGATGAATTCATGGAGAATGAGGAGGAGATAACGGAGCAGATAGCCCGTTATGTGGACGAGCATGTGGAAGATTTTGCGGAAATCCGGAAATAAACCTCTGCTTTGTCACTTTTTTGTTAAAAAAAGAGAAGGAATGCAGTGATTCCTCCTGGCTTGCATTTATTTTATGATTGATTATTATAAAACAATATAAAAACAGAAAACGAAGCATATGAAAAAAATGAAACTGGCGGCATTGTTCGTTGCCGCAGCATCGATGGTGGGGTTTACGTCTTGTCTGGATGGAGACACAGATACGACTCGGTATGGAAATGAAATCATGAAAGTGTCGGGTGCCTTTGGGTATTATAACTTCCAGAGCAACGGAGGGTATTCGGTCGTTCCGGTCAATAGCAGTGATTTGGCGGAATTGACATTGAGCAATCCTTTTGCGTGGGTATATTATTCATACGATTCTTCGACCGTTACGGAAAACGCTTCTTCTTTGGATGCGCAGATAATCAGTGTGACGGAAATCAAGACAAGTGCTGTCAGCGTGGCGGCGGCTACAGATGACGACGGAAACGCTCCGATTTATGATGTTCCTAATCTGGTGGGAGGTGACCATCCTCTTTGCTATGACCAGAACAGTCTGTTCCTTCCGTTGGCATATTATTATGCAGCCTCAGATGACAAGGATAAGCTGGAAGCGGAGCTGAATGCCCATACATTCACGCTTTATTATAATGAAGAGAAGTCTACCGAAGCGGTGATGTATCTGCAGTTGCGTCATGATGTGACGGATACCAGTGTGAATCGTACCACCAGAGGGGGCGAATACCGGTATTTCCCGATTGCCTCGCTTTTGAGTACATACAGAACGGCATATTCTTCACTCCCTCCGAAGATTACGGTGGAATATGTGCAGTCCAATTCAAGCGAAATGACCTCTACTTCCACGCAGAGCATATCTTTTGATTTTGGTGAATACTTTGAGGAAACGGCTGATTGATTACAATTAATTTATGATAAACTTAAGGAGGCATGCCGCGGCATGTCTCCTTTTTTTATACCTTTGCGGTTCATTCCCTTTTGAATTGATTGAAAACGAAAGAAATAGAGATGGATTATAAAGATTTGCTCCATAAAATCATGCGGCTGCTCTCCAATCCCGGAAAGTTCTGGGAGGAAACGGCCGGGCGGTTGGAACGGAACGTACAGATGGGGTTCGTGTATCCGTTGATCGGCTTGTGCGGATTGTCTGAGTTTGTCGGGACGTTCATCCGTTATGACGGAAGTGCCGGAGAACTTTTCCAGTGGGCACTGACCCGTTGCTGCGCAGTGGCGGTCGCTTTGTTCGGCGGCTTTTTTCTGGCCGCTTATCTGCTGGAGAAAGTGGGCGGGAAATGGCTGGACTGCCATTCTCCGAAAGAGAACGTACAGACCTTTGTCGGCTATTCGATGGTCGTGATTTTTGTGCTGGACGCTGTGTGTAGCTTTTACTCCATTGTCATTTTGCAGTGGATATTGCAGCTTTACACCATTCTGATTGTTTTTGAGGGGGCGCGGAGGTTCATGAAAGTTCCCGATAACAGGCTGTCGGCTTATACGGTGACGGCTTCTCTTATCATTCTTTTGTCTCCGGCACTGATAGAATATGTTTTTAACGAACTGACCGTAATTTTGAACTGATGAAAGAGAAGACAAACAATAATGTCAATATAAAGAACAAGCGTGCATCGTTCGACTATGAGTTTATCGACACTTATACAGCGGGCATTGTGCTGACGGGGACGGAAATTAAGTCTATCCGTCAGGGAAAAGCCAGTCTGGTCGACACTTACTGCTTTTTTTCAAAAGGGGAGTTGTGGGTGAAGAACATGCACATCGCCGAATATTTCTACGGCTCGTATAACAATCACCTGGCGCGTCGCGACCGCAAGCTGCTTCTCACCAAAAAGGAGCTGCGCAAACTGGAACGCACTTCGGCCGAACCGGGTTTCACCATAGTGCCTACCCGTCTGTACATCAACGAAAAAGGATTGGCGAAGGTGGTTGTCGCTCTGGCCAAGGGTAAGAAGCAGTATGACAAGCGGCAGACTTTGAAAGAGAGGGAAGACCGGCGGATGATGGACCGCATGTTCAAGAGATAATGCAAAGAAAAGCAATGCAAATGCAGCACAAGACGATACAGCAACTGGTGGAAGAGCGCATTCTGGTGCTCGACGGGGCAATGGGTACGATGATCCAACGTTATGGCCTTTCGGAAGCGGATTTCCGTGGGGAGCGTTTCAAAGACATTCCCGGCATGATGAAGGGAAACAATGACATTCTCTGCCTTACTCGTCCGGACGTGATTGAGGAGATTCACCGCAAATATCTGGAAGCCGGAGCCGACATCATAGAGACAAACACGTTCAATGCCACACGTGTGTCCATGGCCGACTATCATACGGAAGATTTTTGTCGGGAAATCAATCTGGCGGCGGCGCGGCTTGCGCGTCGTGTGGCGGATGAGTTTACTTCCCGCACGCCTGACAAGCCCCGCTTCGTGGCGGGTTCCGTAGGTCCTACCAACAAAACCTGCTCCATGAGTCCGGACGTGAACAATCCGGCTTTCCGTTCCCTGACGTTCGATGTGTTGTGCGGAGCATACCATGAACAGATGGTGGCATTGCTCGAAGGGGGAGTGGATGCGCTTCTGATTGAGACCATTTTCGATACGTTGAATGCGAAGGCGGCTCTTGCGGCGGCCGAAGAGGCCATGTCAGAGACGGGCCGCAAAGTGCCACTTATGCTTTCCGTTACGGTTTCCGATACGGGTGGACGGACTTTGTCGGGGCAGACGCTTGATGCGTTTCTGGCTTCCGTGCAGCATGCAGACATTTTTTCGGTCGGTTTGAACTGTTCGTTCGGTGCCCGTCAGTTGAAACCTTTCCTGGAGCAGTTGGCGCGCCGTGCTCCCTATTATATCAGTGTGTATCCCAATGCGGGACTTCCCAATTCGTTGGGAGAATACGACCAATCGCCTGAAGAGATGGCTGAGGAAATGAAGGAATACATCAGCGAAGGGCTTGTCAACATCATCGGCGGATGCTGTGGAACTACGGAAGAGTATATCGCCGCTTTCTGTCCGCTTGTGGGTGATGTGCGTCCGCATGTCCCGGCGGCCCGTCCGGAACACATGTGGCTTTCGGGACTGGAACTGCTTGAGGTCTCTCCGGCAATCAATTTTGTGAATGTGGGAGAGCGTTGCAATGTGGCAGGCTCACGCAAGTTTCTCCGCCTGATTAATGAAAAGAAATACGATGAGGCTCTTTCCATCGCGCGCAAGCAGGTGGAGGACGGAGCACAGATTCTGGATGTGAATATGGATGACGGCCTGTTGGATGCGGCGGAAGAGATGACCAATTTCCTTAATCTGATGGCATCGGAGCCGGATATAGCCCGTGTCCCCGTGATGATTGATTCGTCCAAGTGGGAGGTGGTCCGTGCAGGTCTGAAGTGTGTGCAGGGAAAGTGTGTGGTCAACTCAATTTCCTTGAAAGAAGGTGAGGAGGTGTTTCTGAACCATGCGCGCGAAATAAAGCGGATGGGAGCGGCCGTGGTGGTCATGGCTTTTGACGAGAAGGGTCAGGCTGATACGTTTGAAAGGAAAATAGAGGTTTGCGAAAGAGCGTATCATTTGCTGGTTGATAGCCTCGGTTTCAATCCGGTGGATATCATCTTTGACCCGAACGTGCTGGCGGTGGCTACCGGCATTGAGGAACACGACAATTATGCGGTCGACTTTATCCGGGCTGCCGGATGGATTCGCAGGAATCTTCCGGGTGCGCACGTGAGCGGAGGGGTGAGCAACTTGTCTTTTTCTTTCCGGGGCAACAATTATATCCGTGAAGCCATGCATGCCGTGTTTCTCTATCATGCCATCCGTGAAGGGATGGATATGGGCATTGTCAATCCGGGTACGTCAGTGCTTTATACGGATATTCCGGCCGATGTGCTGGAGTGTATTGAAGATGTAGTGCTCAATCGTCGTCCGGATGCTGCGGAACGTCTGGTGGAACTTGCCGGAAAGCTGAAGGAGAAGAATGAAGGCGCGGGGAACGGGAACGGACAGATGCATCCGGCATGGCGCGGAAACACGCCGGTGGAGGAACGTCTGCGCTATGCACTGGTCAAGGGAATCGGTGATTTTCTGGAGGAAGATCTTGGTGAGGCTTTGACTAAGTATCCGAATGCGGTAAGCATCATCGAGGGCCCGCTGATGGATGGAATGAATCGGGTGGGTGAGTTGTTCGGTGCCGGAAAGATGTTTCTTCCGCAGGTGGTGAAGACTGCCCGTACGATGAAGAGAGCAGTGTCGGTGCTGCAACCCTATATAGAGGCGGAGAAGCAGGAAGGGGCAAGAAAGGTCGGAAAAGTGTTGCTGGCAACCGTGAAAGGGGACGTCCATGATATCGGAAAGAATATCGTGTCGGTGGTAATGGCATGCAACAATTATGAAATCATTGACCTGGGTGTGATGGTGCCGGCAGAAAAGATTGTGGAAACGGCGGTGCGCGAACAGGTGGACATCGTAGGTCTGAGCGGTCTGATTACCCCTTCGCTCGAAGAAATGGTACATGTGGTTACGGAAATGCAGCGTGCCGGTCTGCGTATTCCTGTGATGATTGGCGGGGCGACCACATCCAAACTGCATACGGCACTGAAGATTGCTCCGGCTTATGACGGTCCGGTGGTGTATCTGAAAGACGCGTCGCAGAACGCACCGGTGGCTGCGCGTCTGCTGAACCCGGAAACGTGCGCGCGTTTTGTGGCCGAACTTGACGCGGAATACGAGACGCTCCGTGAGAAGAACCGGGCCAAAGCTGCCGGAACCGTTCCTTTGGACGAGGCCCGGAAGAACCGCCTGGATCTTTGGAAATGAAATAAGTGACTAGTCATATTTAGTTTAACTATGTCAGAAGTTAGATGGAGTTATAGGGAGTTATGGCAATAGCCAGCCTGCCGGTTCGGTTGCGGTATCGGCTTCTAACTTCTTCTAACTCCTAAAAATATCAGTTAATTTTGAACATTTACTTACTAAAATACTGATGTGAAATGAATGTACAGATAGAAGAAGGATGGAAGCAAGCACTGGCACCGGAGTTTGAGAAGCCTTATTTCAAGCAACTGACAGACTTTGTCAGGCAGGAGTATCATACGACCACCGTTTATCCTCCCGGACGATTGATTTTCAATGCGTTCAATCTCTGTCCCTTCGATAAGGTGAAGGTTGTGATTATCGGCCAGGACCCTTATCACGGTCCGGGGCAGGCGCACGGGTTGTGCTTTTCGGTGAATGATGGGGTGCCTTTCCCGCCTTCATTGCAGAATATATTCAAGGAAATTCATGATGATTTGGGCTCTCCGATTCCGGCAAGCGGCAATCTGACGCGGTGGGCGGAGCAGGGAGTGCTGCTGTTGAACGCCACTCTGACCGTGCGTGCCCGTCAGGCCGGATCGCATCAGGGACATGGATGGGAGACCTTTACCGATGCCGCTATTCGTGTGCTGGCTGAGAGCCGTGAGCATCTGGTGTTTATACTCTGGGGTTCTTATGCCCAGAAGAAAGGGGCTTTCATAGACCGCCAGAAACATCTGGTACTGACATCCGTACATCCTTCTCCACTTTCGGCCTACCACGGCTTCTTCGGAAACAAACATTTCAGTCGCGCCAACGCTTATCTGGTTGAACACGGGGAAACACCTGTTCAGTGGTGAGTCTTTATAAAACCCCAATCGGCCATCAGAAGTTGCAGATATGCTTGCTTCTGATGACCGATTGGGAGTGATGAAAGTTTCCTTTTCGGAACTTTCTGGGATTTTATATCAGATAAGCTGCATACCCAGCCTTTCGCATTCCCTGCGCATATCTTCCGGCCAGATGCTTGCCTGTATTTCCCCTATATGCGCTTTCTTCAGATAGAGCATGCAGAGGCGTGACTGTCCGATACCTCCGCCGATGGTGAGCGGCAGGGTGCCGTCCAGCAGACGGCGGTGGAAATAAAGGTTGGCGCGTTCTTCCTTGCCCGCCATTTTCAATTGCTTCAGCATCGCTTCCTTGTCCACACGGATACCCATGGATGAGATTTCAAACGCACGTCCCAGTACGCTGTTCCACACCATCAGGTCGCCGTTCAGTCCCGGCAGTCCGGTGTTCGGGTCGACGGTTGTATAGTCGTCATAGTCGGGGGCGCGCATGTCATGCGGTTCCCCGTTGCTCAGTTTTGCACCGATTCCGATGATGAACACCGCCCCATAGCGTTCTGTAATCAAGTTCTCGCGTTCTTTCGCCGTTTTGTCGGGATACATCCGGAGCAGTTCCTCCGAATGAATGAAATGGATGTCGTGGGCGAGGAACGAAGTGATTTGCGGATACATTTCGCAAATCATGTATTCCGTGCGGCGCATTGTGGCATAGATGCGTGTCACGATGCTTTTCAGAAATTCCACCGTACGCTGTTCGGGAGTGATGACCCGTTCCCAGTCCCACTGGTCGACATACAGCGAATGCAGGTTGCCCAGCTCCTCATCGGCGCGTATGGCATTCATGTCTGTATAGATGCCATATCCGGGTTCGATTTTATAGTCGGCCAGAGTCAGCCGCTTCCATTTGGCCAGCGAATGTACGACCTCCGCTTCCTTGTCGCCCAAATCCTTGATAGGGAATGTTACGGGGCGTTCCGTACCGTTAAGGTCATCGTTGATACCCATTCCCTTCAGTACGAAGAGCGGTGCCGTCACGCGGCGCAGGCGAAGCTCCGACGAAAGGTTCTGCTGGAAAAACTCCTTTATCTGTTTGATGCCCAACTCTGTCTGTTTCATGTCGAGCAGAGGCTTGTAGTTGGCTGGTTTTATAAGGTAGCTCATATGTTTTTTGTTACGTTTATGTTTTGTCTTGCAAAGATAGTTCTATTTTGCAAATGTGCAATAGTTTTCTTGTAAAACTTAGCAATATGATTGTGTATTGCTTGTGAAGATAATATTTTGCAAAACAATATAGCCTTCTGCCTTTAGTTCTGGTCCGTTTGCATCGGGTGAGACAGCCGCTTGTTCTGTTGAAAGTTCCCGCTTGTTTCTGTTGAAATGTCCTCCTGTTCCGGTCCGAATTCCCGCTTGTTTTTGTGCGGGAAGGGCAGACCGGAGCCACCCTGCGTTTCGGATGGAACAGGAAAGGATTTTGTGAGGGGGTTAGAAGGAAAACGTCTTCATCTCGTTCCCGGTTTCTCTGTAGAGGTCACCGTTTACAGACACGTTTTTCGTATTCTGCATTTTCAGATTATTCTCATTGCCGTCCGTTATGATTTTTACGTTCTTGAAGCTGACGTTTTCTGCTCTGTTCATTACAACTCCTTCTTCTGCTCCGGTCATCGTGATGTTTTCCATCCGGATGTCTTTGACCGGCATTTCAGGAAGCCCGTTGAAATAAATGGCACGTCCCACGCCATTCACCGTTACGTCTTTGATGAAGATATGGCGGAAAGCGGGGGTTTTTTCCGTCACTTCCGGTATCTTCTTTCCTTGCAGCGCATTTTCCGTCTCTTCCGTCTGCGTTTTCTTTCCATAGAACAGGTCGAATATCACTCCCTCTTTCGGGATGTTGAGCATGTTGATGCGGCTGATATGGATGTTCTCCACCACACCCCCTCGTCCGCGTGTGCTTTTGAACCGCAGTCCGGTGTCTGTGCCCAGAAACGTGCAGTTGTCCACGAAAACATTCTTCACTCCACCCGACATTTCACTTCCTATCACGAATCCTCCATGTCCGTGAAGTATGACATTGTTTCGGATAATCACGTTCTGGCAAGGTTCTCCACGGCGGCGTCCGTCTTCGTCTTTCCCTGATTTCAGGCAGATGCCGTCATCTCCTGCATCAAAAAGGCAGTTGGTGACCAGAACGCGGTTGCATGATTCCAGATCGAGTGCGTCGCCGTTCTGCGAATACCACGGATTTGACACGCAGATTCTCTCGACGGTGATGTCTTCGCACGAAAGCGGATGCAGACACCAACTTGGAGAGTTTTTGAATGTTACTCCTTCGAGCAGCACTTTTCTGCATTTCACGAAACTTACCAGCACCGGACGCAGCCAGTCGCGTATGCTGTTCCATTCTTCTTCTGTTTCTATTCCTTCCGGGACATTGAAGCTGGTGCATGCCTCCGCCCCTTTCAGAGAGCCTTCGCTTGGATACCAGATGTCTCCTTTTTTGTTCAGCGTTCCTCCTGAGGCTACCAGCTTTTTCCATTGCGAGGCTGTCATCTTTCCTTTCTTTACCGGACGCCATGTGTCTCCGTTGCCGTCAATGACTCCATATCCTGTGATGGCGATGTTTTCTGCATTGCGTGCGGAAACAGGCGATTGGCACCGGCGGGTTTCCAGCCCTTCAAATGAAGTCTTTATGATGGGATAGAGTGTGTGGTCTGCTGTGAAATAAAGGATAGCGTTCTTTTCCAGATGCAGATTGACATTGCTGAGGATTTCAATCGGACCGCTCAGCCAGAGTCCGGAGGGGACAATCACTTTTCCTCCTCCTTTCTCGGACACGTCCCTGATAGCCCTGTTGATGGCTTCTGTGTTCAGCGTGATGCCATCGGCTTTGGCTCCGAATTCATCTATCGATCTTGAATAGTCGGGAAAGACGGGTTGCGCCACTTTGTCCATCCGGAAGGGAAGTGAGGCGTAAAGTCCTTCATTTGCAGAAGATTGTGTCCCGGTTGTTAGGGAAGGGTGTGCGGTACATCCGCATGCGGAAAAGATAAGTCCGGCGGATAAAAACCATTGTTTCATTTTCATCAGTTTTTTCATGGTATCTGTTGTTGGATGATTAAAAGAGTTTTCGATTCCATTTATGGAAGGAATACGGTTTTCTGTACATGATTGCCATGTGAATCATGAAGCGCGGCAAAGGCATGGACAGGATTGCCACATTTAAATCCGGTCGGCATCGACATACCCGTGCATGACCGCATAGATGGCCAGTCCTGAAACAGACTTGATACCCAGCTTCTCCGTAATGTTCTTTCTGTGTGAAATGACCGTAGTCAGACTGATGTGCAGTTTGTCTGCGATTTCCTTGTTGATCAGTCCCTTCGTCACGAGCACCAGCACCTCGGCTTCTCTGGGTGTAAGCTCGTTTCTGCTGTCTTGCGGGAGGGAGGAAGCCGCCGGGTGGCATATGCCTCCGTGTCCTGTCTTGCGGAGCTGCAGGATTGCCTTTACCAGTTGGTCCTGTGGCAGACGGGTATTGAGGACCGGAATCCCGTTGAGCTGCGGCTGTTCTCCTGTCGCCAGCACAATGCTTTTCGGTTTCCGTTCCAGAAAAAATGCCGTATGTTCAAAGTAGATGTTGGCCGATACGAAATAATGCGCATACATGTCGGGCGTGTCGTCAACCAATTCTCCGAAAGATGGGAATGTCCGAATGACGGCTTCAGGAATCAGTTCCTCGAGAATGGTCTGAAGCCCGAGAGCCGACAGTGTGTTCGGCTCGAGAATAGCTATTTCCGGTATGTTCGTTTTCATTCTAGAACAATTTTTTTTGCCGGATAATCTGAGGGTAGTCAATCGCTTCAAACTTGTCGAATTCATCTTCCAGCTCGATCACTTTCCATGCAATCAGGTCAAATGCTTCGGCCTTGCTCTTTTCCACGTACAAGGCATATGAAATCTCTCTTGATTTTGTCTGGAACTTCCATACATAAATCCCTTTTTCCTTGTCGATGGCATGGATGTCAATGGTACGGATATAATAGTCCGTATTCTCCAGGCAGTTGTCTACCTGCAGACGGTATGATGAGTCGGATGTCTGTTCCAGCCGGGTGATTCCATACAGAAGGGGGCCGCCGGGTTCTTTTGATATGAAGAACGGTTGTGCGATTTGTTTCCATTCGTTCCCTTCGCAGAGGGTATAAAGATAATATTTCCCGCGGTACTTGTAGAGAGGGAGATAGATTCCGTTCAGTATGTTGGAAAGATCGGCGGGGAGCGGACCGTGTTTCCGGCTGATGATATCCGTTGACAGAAGAAGTTCCGGGACCTCAAAGTCCGCATTGTATCCAGACCAGAAAAAGCTGTAATATTGGGCTGACTCCCTGTCTTTCTCTATGTACAGACTGTGGATGTAGTTGTCGTTCGGATTCGGACCTTTATAGAATATTTTCCGGAGAAAGGTCGTGTCGTTTTCAACAAACGGCCCTTCCTTCACTTTCCAGACACGCTGTGCCTGCATGGAAACACAGGGAAACAGGAAAAAGCGGAGGATCGCCGACAGACAAAAAAAGAGACAGATTCTTTTCATCGTATATCATTATAATGTATGTACAAATGTAAACATTATTTTTGAATGGAGATAAAAAAAGCAGAGATTCTGATTCTTGTCGGAGAATGAATCCCTGCCTTTGCGGTCATGCCCTTTTCCGGTTGTGACGGTCAGTCTTTGCTGGAGTTTGCCGCCACGTAAGCGGCTGCCGCTTCAGCGCACCGCTCTCCGTCGACACCTGCCGATACGATTCCTCCGGCATATCCCGCCCCTTCTCCGCACGGGAAAAGTCCTTCAACGGTGACATGCTGCAGAGTGTCGCGGTCGCGGGTTATCCGAACAGGGGATGAAGTGCGTGTCTCTACCGCAATCATCGCCGCTTCGTTGGTCAGAAAACCGTGCGAGCTTTTCCCGAACAGTTGGAAACCTTTGCTGAGGCGTTCGCTGATAAAAGGCGGAAGCCAAAAGTGGAGCGGCGAAGACACCAGACCGGGAGCATAGGAGCTTTCCGGCAGATCGTAGCTGAGTTTCTTTCGTGTAAAGTCGGCCATACGTTGCGAGGGTGCTGTCTGGCGCATGTTGCCCTGCTGCCAGCAGATTTGTTCCAGCTTCTCCTGAAAGCGCATGACGGCAAGCGGATGCACACTCCCCTCTGCCGGACATGTCTGCATGAGCTGTTCTGTCAGCGATTCCGCCGAGCGTTCAAACGCTTCGGCCTGCACTTGCAGGGTCGGATTGTCTACGTCTTCCGGCCGCAGCTCCACCACCATACCCGCATTGCTCCATTTCGTGCCACGGTTGCTCGGACTCATTCCGTTTACCACCAGTTGATGAGGACCGCTGGCTGCCGGCACCACAAAGCCTCCCGGACACATGCAGAAGCTGTAGACTCCCCGTCCGTCCACCTGCTGCACGAAACTGTATTCGGCGGCTGGAAGATAATTGCCCCGTCCGTTCTTGTTGTGATACTGTATCTGGTCGATGAGGTGGGAGGGATGTTCCAGACGGACACCCACGGCGATGCCTTTGGCCTCCATGTGTATATGATGGGTGAAGAGCCAGCGATATACATCGCGTGCCGAATGTCCTGTGGCAAGTATGACCGGTCCGCGGAAAGTTTCTCCCCGGTTCGTCTCGATTCCGATAACTTTCCCGCCTTCGGTCAGCAGTGCGTCCATCCGCGTCTCGAAATGCACTTCCCCTCCGCAGGCGAGTATGGTCTGCCGCATGTTTTCAATCACCCGCGGAAGCTTGTCGGTGCCGATATGCGGGTGTGCGTCTGCCAGAATCGACGTGCTGGCTCCATGCTGGCAGAACACGTTGAGTATTTTTTCTACATTGCCCCGCTTCTTGCTTCTTGTATAGAGCTTTCCGTCGGAATAGGCACCGGCGCCCCCCTCTCCGAAGCTGTAGTTCGATTCAGGGTCCACTTTATGTTCCCGGCTGATGCGCGCCAGGTCTTCCTTGCGTTCGCGCACGTTCTTTCCGCGTTCCACTATGACGGGACGCAATCCCAGCTCTATGAGCTTCAGTGCCGCAAACAGTCCTCCGGGACCCGCGCCGACTATGATGACCGGCCGTTTCCCTTCCACATTCGGATATTCTGTACGGGTAAATTCTTCCTCTGCAGGCTCTTCATTGATGAACACCCGCACCTTGACATTGACGAAAATGATGCGTTGACGGGCGTCGATGCTACGTTTCAAGGTACGGACGGCCCGGATGGTGCGCACGTCGAGCCCTTTTTCACGGCTGATGTATTGTTTCAGCGACTGTTCGCTGGCCGCCTGTTCGGGCAGCACTCTCAGTTGGTATTCTTGTATCATGGATGTGGTTTGTTGTTTCTGTCGGTTGGATAATGAACGTCTGTTCCGGACGTGATAAGCGGTTGTTCCGTTCTGAACAGACGGTTGTTTTCTTTCAGTCAGGCGGCTGTTTTTTGTCCCGGAATCAGATTTGCGGTGCCGGATGTTTTCTGAACAGCTTGAACTGACGGTAGAGCATCACTGCGGCAATCACGCTGGCCGCCGCGTCGGATACCGGCATGCTGAACCAGACTCCGTCGGCTCCCCAGAACAGAGGGAGGATAATCAGGCATGGAATCAGAATCATCACCTGCCGGCTCAGGGAAAGGATAATCGCTTTCTTTGCCATCCCGATGCTCTGGAAGAAGTTGGACGTGACCATCTGGAATCCGATGATAGGATAAAACATCACCACAATGCGCATTCCTCTGGCTCCTGTCTCTATCAGTGTCGGGTCGGTGGTGAATGCCTTTACAGCGAGTTCCGGAAGCAGTTCCCCTACGATGAAGCCCGCACTCGTCACGATGGTGGCGGCTATGACCGTGAGTTTCATCACATGGTTCACACGGTGATACTGCTGCGCTCCGTAATTGTAGCCTGCAATCGGCTGCATTCCCTGGTTCAGTCCCATGACAATCATGATGAACAGGAAGGTGATACGGTTCACGATGCCGAACGCTCCGATGGCCAGGTCTCCGTCGTACTGCTTCAACCCTTTGTTGATGAGAATCACGATGAAGCATGCCGCCAGATTCATCAGGAACGGAGCCATGCCGATTCCGATGATGTTCGTCACCAGATTTTTGCGCAGCCCGTAGATGCCTTTCTGGAGATGGAGCAGTTCGTTCTTGTTGCAGAACAGCTTGAAGAGCCATGCCAGCGCGATGGCTTGAGCCAGCACGGTAGCCCAGGCCGCCCCTTCAATGCCCATGTCGAACGTGAAGATGAACAGAGGGTCGAGCACCGTGTTGATGATGACGGTCATGATGGTGGCGAACATGGCTTTTCTCGGATGTCCGGCCGAACGGAGCACAGAGTTGAGGCCCAGATAGGAGTGGGTGATTACATTGCCCAGAAGGATGATTACCATATAGTCCCTCGCATATGGGATGGTCGCCTCGCTGGCTCCGAAGAAGTAAAGGATAGGGTCAAGGAAAAGGAGTGTGACAATGGTGAATGCGATGCCGATTACAAGATTGAGCGTCACTACGTTCCCCAGAATCTGCTGGGCGGTCTTGTAGTCTTTCTGCCCCAGTTTCACCGAAATCATGGTGGCGGCTCCCACACCTACCAGCGACCCGAAGGCTGCGGCCAGATTCATGAGCGGGAAAGTGATGGCAAGTCCTGAAATGGCCATTGCCCCCACACCATGACCGATGAAGATGCTGTCCACCATGTTGTAGAGCGACGAGGCTGTCATGGCGATGATGGCCGGGATGGCATACTGTGTCAATAGTTTTCCGATGGGTTTTGTTCCCAGTTCTGTTGCTGTTTCTTTTTGTGCCATAGTTCTTTTCGTTAAAAACTGTGCAAAGTTACGCTTTTTTCGCCAAAAGGAAAAGTTTGTGTATCTTTGCGGTTTTAAAAATGCAATCGGATGAATCTGAAGAATATCGGACTATGTGTGTGTATGCTGGGCGTTGCGGCCACAGCATCGGGAGAGACTCTTTCTTATCGGTATCGTGTGCAGTTGAAAGACAAGGCACTGACCACTTTCCGGCTTGACCGTCCGGAAGAGTTCCTCTCTTCGCGTTCTGTGGAGCGGAGGATGCGTCAGGGGCTGGAGGTTGACTCTACGGATCTTCCTGTATGCGCCGCTTATCTCCGTCGGCTGGAAGAGCAGGGCGGGAGAATCGTGTCGTCTAGCAAGTGGAACAATACGGTGCTGGTGGAGACCGGAAACGAACAGACTGCGGAACGTTTTCTTGCCAATCCTTTTGTGGTGTCGGTGCGCAAGGTATGGGTCTCTTCCGGTCCTGTTCAGGCACGTCCGTCAGGCCGCAAGAAGGAGGTGGACAACAAGTGGACTGAACAGACAGACCCGTATGGCGTGGGAGCCGACCAGATACGGATGCATCACGGCGACAGCATCCATAATGCCGGATTCCGCGGGAAGGGAATGGAAATTGCAGTGATAGATGCCGGATATTACAATGTGGATGCGATGAAGATATTCAGGAAGATGGACATATTGGGAACCCGTGATTTCGTGAATCCGGAGTCGGACATTTATGCGGAGCACGACCATGGGATGAAAGTGCTTTCCTGTCTGGCGGCCAACATGCCTCATGTGATGGTAGGGACGGCCCCAGAGGCTGGCTACTGGCTTCTGCGTACGGAAGACAGCGATTCGGAACAGCCGGCGGAAGAGGATAACTGGGCGGCTGCCATCGAGTTTGCCGACAGTGTGGGAGTCGATGTGGTGAACACCTCGCTCGGTTATTTTTCATTCAACGACGCGATGGACAATTATACTTACCGTGAACTTGACGGGCATACTTCGCTGATGGCAGCTTCTGCCTCGCGGGCTGCCGACAAGGGGATTCTGGTGGTTTGCAGTGCCGGCAATTCAGGCGCAGCCACATGGAAGAAAATCACTCCTCCGGCTGATGCGGAAAATGTGCTGACGGTGGGAGCTGTCGATGTGATGGGGCTGAACGCGCCTTTTTCGTCGGTGGGAAATACGGCCGACAACCGTATCAAGCCGGATGTGATGGCGATGGGTGTGCATACGGCCGTGGTGGGCAAGAATGGCGGAACGGCCTATGCCAACGGAACTTCGTTCGCCTCGCCGGTGTTTTGCGGCTTGGCGGCCTGTTTGTGGCAAGCCTGCCCGTGGCTGACTGTCCGCCAACTGATTGACGTGGTGCATCGGGCGAGCGACCGCTCTTCTTATCCGGACAACATTTATGGGTATGGGGTGACGGACATCTGGAAAGCTTATCATCTGGCTCTTGAACTGAAGGAGGACGATGGTGAATGATTCTCTTTTTTTGGTTGAGCTGAATGCTCTGGTGCGCAGGAGCATCCGGGCTTGTTTTCCTGATACTTATTGGGTGCAGGCGGAGCTGAGCGACGTGCGTGTCAACAGTTCCGGTCATTGCTATTTGGAGTTCGTGCAGAAGGATGCGGGAGGCAATTCGCTTGTGGCAAAGGCAAGAGGAATTGTCTGGGCCAACACCTTCTTCCGCCTGAAACCTTATTTTGAAAGGGAAACGGGGCAGGCTTTTGTGTCGGGCATCAAAGTGCTGGTGAAGGTTACGGTGGATTTTCACGAACTTTATGGTTATTCGCTTACGGTGACCGACATCGACCCTACTTATACATTGGGTGATATGGCGAGGCGGAGACGGGAAATCCTGGACCGCCTGCAGCGGGAAGGAGTGCTGACGCTCAACAAGGAGCTGGAGTTGCCGGAACTTCTGCAACGGATTGCGGTCATATCCTCACCCACTGCAGCCGGATATGATGACTTCTGCAACCAATTGTCCCACAATGCTTTCGGATTTGTGTTCTATCCCTGTCTGTTTCCTGCTGTCATGCAGGGAGACAAGGTGGAGCAGTCGGTGATTTCCGCGCTGGATAGAATCTACGGTGAACTGGAGCGTTGGGATGCGGTGGTGATTATACGTGGAGGAGGGGCTACATCCGACCTTTCCGGTTTTGACACGTATAACCTGGCGGCCAACTGCGCTCAGTTTCCCTTGCCTGTCATTACGGGAATAGGTCATGAACGGGATGACACGGTCATCGATATGGTGGCGCATACGCGGGTAAAGACCCCGACGGCGGCGGCGGAGTTTCTGGTGAACCATTTGAGGCAGACAGCCGAACGTCTGGAGGACTTTGCGTGTTACATCCGTCAGGAGGTTCCTTCACGGCTTTCGCACGAAAAGGAACGTCTGGACAACTGGCAGGCACGCATACCTTCAAAAGTCCAGATGCGTCTTCAGAAAGAGGGGTTTGCACAGGAGCGTCTGTCGGAACGTTTGAGGGTGGCCTTGCGTGTGCGGTTGCAGACAGAGAAGCATCGTCTGGAATTGTGGTCCCGGCAGATAGAGGCGGCTTCGCCGGACCGGCTGCTGAAGCGAGGATATAGTCTTACACTGAAGAACGGAAAGGCCGTGACCGACGCTTCGCGGCTTCATCCGGGTGATGAAGTGGAAACTCGTCTGGCGAAAGGAACTTTCAGAAGCATTGTGAAAAAATAGATTGACAGAGATATGGCAGCAAAAAAAGAAACTTATACCTATACGGAAGCGATGAAACGGCTGGAAGCTATTGTCGCAAAGATAGAAGGCAATGAACTTGACATTGATGAATTGGGAGAAAAACTGAAAGAGGCCCAGAAGCTGATAAAATTTTGCAGGGACAAGCTTTATAAGACTGATCTGGAAATCCAGAAGATGCTTGGAGAAGAAGAGAACGGATGAGAAGGGGATGCTCCCGGCTGTATGGGAAAAGGGCTGTTTCAAGACAGAATCCGGTTGCCAAAGAGCGATGCCGTGTGGTTCCTGTCTTGAAACAGCCCTTGGTCCCGAATCCTGTGCGCAGGGCATTTCAGGATTCGGAATGGGACTGTCATTTATTTTACAATCGTCATTTCTTTTATCAGATGCGATGCGCCGGCATACTTGTCGATGATGAACAGTGTATAGCGTATGTCCACACATGCGGCACGCTGCAATTGCGGATTGTAGGCGATGTCTCCTGTAAGTCCCTCATAGTTGCGGTCGAAACCGGTACCGATCAGTTCGCCTTTTGCGTTGAATACCGGAGAACCGGAATTTCCTCCGGTGTTGTCGGTCGCTGTGGCAAAACAGATGGGCATGCGTCCGTCAGGCATGGCATAAGGGCCGAAGTCTTTGGTCTCATACAGTTTCTTCAACTTTTCTGGTACCACAAATTCCGGATTGTCCGGGTCTTCCTTCTCCATCACTCCTTTCAGTGTTGTGTAGTACAGATATACCTCTCCGTCGGCCGGTTCGTATGAACCTATCTTGCCATATGTCAAGCGGAGAGTGGAGTTGGCGTCCGGATAAATCGGCTGGCCATTTTTCTTTTTCAGCTCAAGCATGCCCGCCACCCAAGTCTTATGTGCGATGTTGTATGCATTCGTTTCTTCCTTCATCATTTGGCTGGTCTTTTCATATCCTTTTTTCACTGATTGGGCAT
This sequence comes from uncultured Phocaeicola sp., assembly GCA_944320815.1. Classification (GTDB taxonomy): domain Bacteria; phylum Bacteroidota; class Bacteroidia; order Bacteroidales; family Bacteroidaceae; genus Phocaeicola. The sequence goes on from CALUIZ010000005.1 coordinate 24,554, forward strand.
ATTGCACCATCAGGTCGTTTTCCAGCGTGGCTGCGTCAGGATTTTTCAGGAACTCATCCAGCGTGTCCGCATTGCGGAATATGGAAGTGTCGAAACATGCGTCCACGAAATCATTTATGTTGCCGTTGAATCTGTTTCCGATGGTCTGGAAAATACTGATACGCTGGTCGGTCGGAATTAGTCGGGCATAGAGCGAAATAAGCAGTTTTGACACTTTTCTGTCCACTGCCATGTTGTAGTCTTTGTTGAAGAACTTTTCTGCCTTTTCCCGGATAGCCTTCACTTCTTTTTCCACCTCTTTCTTGTCGTTTGCCCGTAGAGCCTTCATCAGTCCTTCCGTTTCAGGAATCTGGTAGAATTCCGTTCCCAACATCAGTGCCTCATAGATGGCCTGCTGGTGGTAGACGTAGGGGAAACGTTTGGCCACAATATTTTTGATGGTCTCATAGGCTTCATTCCATTTTTCATTTCCCGTTTCACGTCCGTAAGCCAGCAGTGCTTCTTGCTGTTCTTTCTTCTTGTCAAGTACTTTAAGCTTTATCAGTCCTTCATTCATGCCGATGGCATTTTTCCAGTAGTTAGCGGAAGAAGCATATTTTGCCGCATATTGGATACGGGTCCGGTCGTCCTTCTGCATTTCTTCGTTCAGCGCGCGCAGACGGACCCCACGGACAGTGTCACGCATAAAGTTGGTTGTCTTCATCCGTTCCTCCACTTCATCGCTGATCATATATCGCCAGTTGTTTCCCGGGAACCCCATGACAAACGTAAAATCTCCTTCCTTTATCCCCTTCATGTTGATGGTCAGATGTTTCTTGACTTTCAGAGGTATGTTCTCAGCATTGTATTCGGCCGGTTTCCCGTCTTTTGAAGCGTAAATGCGGAATATGGAGAAGTCTCCGCAGTGGCGTGGCCACATCCAGTTGTCTGTGTCCGCCCCGAACTTGCCGATAGAAGAAGGAGGCGCCCCTACCATGCGTATGTCTCTGTAGACTGTTTTGACGAACAGATAATACTTGTTCGCTCCATAGAAAGGCTTCAATTCCAGTACATTGAATTTGTCTGTCTTGATTTTCTCTTTTTTGGCGAAGCGTTCCGCTACTTTGCCCAGATAAGAAGGAGACAGATAGTTGGTTCCTTCCGGGTCTGCGTCTTTCTTCAGTTGTTCCTCTACATATGCGGTCACATCCAGAATCCGGTCTATAAAAGTGATGGTCAGTCCTTCGCAGGGAAGTTCCTGTTCGCGTGTCATGGCCCAGAATCCGTCGGTCAGATAATCATGCTCCACTGAGCTGTGCTGTTGGATATACCGGTATCCGCAGTGGTGGTTGGTGAGAACCAGTCCTTCTGCAGAAATCACTTCTCCTGTGCATCCGCCTCCGAAGTGCACCACAGCGTCTTTCAGACTGATGTTGTCAGGGCAATATATTTGGTCGACACTGATGTCGAGTCCCAGATTCTGCATGACGGCAGCGTTCTGTTGTTTCAAGTCGGTCAGCATCCACATGCCTTCATCTGCCTGTCCGGCGAGAGTGAACGTGGAAAGCAGTGATAATAAGATTGTTTTTTTCATGGGGTGGAAGAGGTTTTTGAAGTGCCGATGTGCCTTCCATCATTTGAATACATTGATGGCTGGCATGTCGGCACATTTTGTGTATTGTTATTCAACTATCGTCATTTCGTCAATCAGATTCTTGCATCCTCCGAGCTTCTCCACGATGAACAGCACATAGCGGATGTCTACTGCAATGCAGCGTTGCAGGTTGTTGTCGAAGTTGATGTCTCCAGAGAGAGATTCCCAGTTGCCGTCGAATGCAGCCCCGATCAGCTCTCCGTTTCCGTTCATGACAGGAGAGCCGGAGTTTCCGCCTGTAATGTCATTGGTCGTGAGGAAGCAGGCAGGCATTTCTCCGTTAGGCAGGGCATAACGTCCGTAATTCTTAGCCGCATACAGCTCTTTCAGTTTTTCAGGCACTACAAATTCCGGATTGTTCGGGTCTTCCTTTTCCATCACCCCCTTCAACGTTGTGTAATATTTGTAGTGGATTCCGTCTTTCGGATCGTATGACTTCACGTTTCCGTAAGTGAGGCGGAGGGTGAAGTTGGCATCCGGAGCTTTCGGAGTCGGTGCATACATCTCGCAGAGTCCACGCACATAAGTCTTGTGAAGCAGATTGATGTCGCCGTTTGCCTCCTCGAGTCTGTTGCTCAACTCCTCATATTTTTCGTTTACGGTAGCCGCGTACTGGGCTGACAGGTCTTTATGGAGTGCTTCCAGCGTAGGATTTGCGACAAAAGCATTGAAGTTCGTCTCGTTGGCGAAAATGCTGTTGTCATAAAGCGCGTCTATATATGCATTGTAATCCCCTTTGAATTCGGTCTGGATTGTCTTGTAGAAGTTAGGCAACGCTTCTGTGGGAACACATTTAGCATATAGCGGGAGCAATGTCTTGGCCACTTTGCGGTCAACTTCATGGTCATAGTCTTTATTGTGGATTTCAGCGTAAGCATCCTTTAGGTTTGCAATTGCTTTTTCCACGTCTTTCTTCTTGCCTTTTTCCAGAGCAGTGTTCAAGTCCTGCAAAACCGTCATCTTGCTGGACAGTGCAAATTCGATTCCGCTGCGGAATGTTTCCATGAAGTAGGTCAGTTGTGTGCGCAAAGGCATGACTCTGTCTACATATTCATTTATTTTTCCTACCACAGCCTTATAGTCCTCATTCTGTTTCTTTTCCGCAAATTCCAGAAATATCAGCTCCTGTTCAGCCTTTGCATCCAGTACTTTATTGTCGATGATGGCCTTGTTCATGCCGATAGAATTTTTCCAGTAGTTGCTTGATGAAGCGAATTTGCTGGCATATTGGATGCGCACCTTGTCGCTTGCAGCCATTTCTTTGCGCAGAATGTTCTGGCGTGCCTCCCTTACCGTGATTCGGGGAACGTTCGTTCCTTCCATGCGCAGACGCACTTCACTTTCCGTCAGATAACGGCTGGTGCTTCCGGGGAATCCCATAATCATGGCATAGTCGCCTTCCTGCAGACCTTTCAGTGAGATGGCCAGATGCTTTTTCGCCTTCAGCGGCATGTTGTCCGCTTCATATCCTTCGGTGGGGTTGCCGTTTTTGTCAGCATAGACACGGAACATCGAAAAGTCGCATGTGTGACGTGGCCACATCCAGTTGTCCGTTTCTCCTCCGAACTTTCCGATAGACGATGGAGGTGCGGCCACCATCCGTACGTCGCCGAATGTCTTGATGAAAAAGAGATAATACCTGTTTCCGGCATAGAATGGAAGAGCCAGCGTGGAGATTCCGGGTTTCCCTTTCAGATCGCTTTTTTTCAGTTGTCTGTCGGCCAACTCCTTTAAATATTTGCTTCCGAACGATTCTACTTCGGTCACTTTTCCTTTCTCGATGTCCTTGTTGACCAGGTCGGTCACATCCACGATTCGTTCCACGAACTTGAATGTCAGTCCCGGAGTGGGCAGTTCCTCTCCATAATTCTTGGCCCAGAATCCGTCCGTAAGGTAGTCGTGTTCCACTGAGCTGTGTTGCTGGATTGCATCATACCCACAATGATGATTTGTCAGAATCAGTCCGTTGGGTGAAATGATTTCTCCCGTACATCCTCTTCCGAAGATGCCCACGGCATCCTTTAAAGTCACTTTTTCCGGATTGTAAATGTCCGCAATGTCCATCTTCAGACCTTGCGCCTTCATCCGGTCGGCCAGGTTCTGCTCCTGCATGAGCTGGAGCAGCCACATCCCTTCATCGGCTTTGGCCGGAGAGAAGGCAGCGCAAATCAATGCGAGTGCCAATACTTTCAGTCTTTTCATTCCTGTTGGTTTAAATGGTAAATTATAAAAACTCTTGTTGATAAAATCATGTATCCCCGGAAGGATTGCACAAAAATAATAAAAAAAAGAACATGGAAATCTTTCTGCTTGCCAAAAGGGTAATAATCCTCTATCTATGTATAAATTTTGATAATTTATTTCTGTCCGTTTCCGAAACGTTTTACCTTTGCCGCAGAATTTAAAAGGTTTACGTATGTATAAGCTTTATTTTTTTCTGTTTTGCGCATTGGTCTGTGCTTCTTGCAGCAAGAAATACAAGATAGAAGGTGTGTCTTCTGTTTCCATGCTTGACGGGAAAATGCTTTTCATCAAAGTGCAGTCGGGCGACCGGCTGGTGAATATAGATTCGGCCGAGGTGGTTCATGGACTGTTCAAGATGAAAGGCAAGGTGGATTCCACGGTGCTGGCTTCCTTGTATATGGATGAGGACTGCATCATGCCTGTAGTGATTGAGCCGGGAGACATCAACATACGGATTGACAATGCAGGCATTGTGATAGAAGGCACTCCGCTGAATGACTGCTTCAATGAGTTTGTGATGAAGAAGAACTCGCTGGACGACCGTGCGTATGAGGTGGAGCATGAAGAGAGCCGCATGATAATGGACGGGAAGGACCTCCAGACCGTGCATGAGGAAATCAGCCGGAAACGCCAGGCTCTCTCAGATGAAATGAACAGTCTGGCCAAGACATTCATTCAGGAAAACTATGAAAACGTGCTGGGGCCAGGAGTGTTCATCATGCTGGGCAGCGGAATGCCTTATCCATTGCTTACACCGCTCATGGAGGAAATCATTTCCGACGCTCCGGATGTCTTCAAGAACAATTTTATGGTAAAGGCATATGTGGATGCCGCACGTGAGAACATGGAGCGGATGAAAGCGGCTGGAAGCTGAAAGAAAAATATGTGTCAAGATATGCGGTCGTCCCGGTTGGAATTCAGCCGGGACGGTTTTTTTCTTTTCATCCCATTGTTTCGCTATAAAAGTCAAGAAGCTCGTATATTTCCTCCTGCGAAGCGGTCTGGTTGATCCGGATGTCGCCCACATCACCAAGAAGCGTGAAGTTGATGATACCCGAGGCGGAGTTCTTCTTGTCGTGCTTCATATAATTGTAGAGTGTCTCGTAGTCATCGCATGTGAAGTCCAGTCTTCCGTAATTGTCCTTGATGAAGCGTACCGTCTGATGGAGCTTGTCTTTCGGGAATCCGGCATGCAGATGTGAGAGATAGAGTTCGCATACCATTCCCCATGCCACGGCATAGCCATGCAGTATGGGATGGTTGCCATGGAGTGAAAAGCTTTCGAAAGCATGCCCTATCGTGTGGCCGAAGTTCAGTGCCTTGCGGATGCTTTGTTCCGTCGGGTCTTTTTCGACTATCGTTTCCTTTACCTCCACAGATTTCCCCGCCAGTTCCTGAAGCTCATCGTAATTGATGTGGTTCAGGTCGAATGCCAGCAGTTCCGCCCAATGCGAGACATTGCTTATCAGTCCGTGTTTCAGCATTTCAGCATATCCGGAAAGAAGATTCCGTTGGTCCAGCGTTTTCAGGAACTCACCGTTTATCAATACCTGGTCGGCAGGATAGAATGATCCGATTTCATTCTTCAGGTCGTTGAAGTTGATGCCCGTTTTTCCGCCCACAGCCGCATCCACCATTGAGAGGAGGGTGGTCGGGACATTGATGCAGGAAATGCCCCGTTTGAATGTGGCGGCGGCAAATCCTCCGAGGTCGGTTATCATTCCTCCTCCCAGGTTGACCAGCAGGGAGCGGCGTGTGCCTCCCTTCTCGCTTAGTTGGCTCCACACGTAGGCCAGCGTTTCCAGGTTCTTGTGGATGTCTTCAGGACCGACGTTTATGCGGACAGCGTTTTTTATGCATTCCATATCCATGTTTTCCAGCAGAGGAAGGCACTGTATGTGGGTATGTTCGTCGGTCAGGATGAAAAGTTTGTCGTAGTGATGGCTTTTGAGTGCTTGGGCAAACTCTTCCTTGAAGTTCCGGCAGATTATGATTTCCTGTTTCTTCATGATAATTGTAATGTTTGAGGCGCAAATTTAGAAAAAAAGTGAGAAAGATGCCTGATTCAGCTTGCAAATAAATAATTTTGCGCCCGCATAGTGCCGGAACGGGCCGGATTTTTCTGGAGAAGAAACGCATAAGCAAAAAATAAGTTAAAAAACAGAACGGACAGATAAACCATTGCGGACTTTGTGTGTCAAATTTACATTCATATCATAAACTAATAAAAACGGCATAATGAAAAAATGGGTTTTGGGTATTCTGCTGATGACGCTTTGCTTCATTCCCGCTTTTGCACAAAGCGGCGGCAGTAGAGTGACTGTCTCCGGGACAGTCGTTGACGGAGTGGACAAGTCTCCGGTTATTCAGGCAGGTGTGCAGATTCTGTCAGTCAGAGACAGTGCTGTCGTGGCAGGGAATGTGACGGATTTGGACGGAAGATTCAGACTGTCTGCCCGTCCGGGAAAATATCTGCTGAAAATTTCGTATATCGGCTACAAGTCTGATTTCAGACTGATTAATCTTTCTTCCGGCAGGCCCCGGCTGAATGTGGGAGAAATATCGCTGGAGACAGATGCGGTCATGCTGGCCGAAGCTGTCGTGGTGGCTGAAGCTCTTGAGGTGGTGGCGAAAGAAGACACGCTGGTTTACAACAGTTCCGCTTACCGTGTGCCCGAAGGTTCGGCACTGGAAGAGCTGGTGAAGAAGCTTCCCGGTGCGGAGGTGGACGAGAGCGGAAAAATCACCATCAACGGAAAGGAAATTACAAAAATCATGGTAGACGGCAAGGAGTTTTTTGCCGATGACCCCAATATCGCGATGAAGAACCTTCCTGTGAACATCATTGACAAAATCAGTGCCTACGACAAGCAGTCGGACATGGCGAGGATGACGGGCATTGATGACGGAGAGGAAGAGACGGTGCTTGATCTGAGCGTGAAGCCGGGAATGAACAAGGGATGGTTCGGGAATGTGGACGTGGCCGCCGGAACCAAGGACCGTTATAGCGGGAAGATGATGCTGAACCGTTTTGTGGGAGACAACCAGTTTACGGTCATCGGTTCGGCGAACAATGTGAACGACAACGGATTTCCAGGCGGCGGTGGAGGTTTCCGCCGGGGGAACCAGAACGGGCTGAATGCGGTGAAGATGGCCGGATTCAATTTCGCGGCTGAAACGGAAACGTTGGAAAGCGGCGGTAGCGTGAATTTCAATTATCGCGATGCGGACATCCGGAGCAAACAGAATTCGGAGACTTTCGTTTCGTCACAGACCAGCTCTTTCAAAAATGCATTGGACGCTTCGCGCAACAAGTCGACCAACTTGACGGCGGACTTCCGTCTGGAATGGAAGCCCGACACGCTGACTACGCTGATGTTCCGTCCTCGTATCACTTACGGGAAGACTGACAACGGGAGTGCTTCCAATTCTTTCACTTTCAATGAAGACCCGGAACTGAGCACCGATGAACTGGTGTCGGCTGATGATGTCACTTCGCTGGTGTCGAAAGAGAAGATTATCAATACGATTGTTCGGAACACGCTTGGGCGTTCGGACAATTTCAGTGCAAGAGGGATGCTGCTTGTCAACCGCAGACTTGGAAAGGCGGGGCGCAACATCACGATGAGGGCACGCTATACCTATACGAACAATGACAGTGAGCAGTTCTCCACCTCGCGTACAGATTACTATCAGACGGTGGAGGAAGCTTTGGCCGATGGGGTGGTGTCTGAAATACTGAACCGTTATATAACCACTCCTACCAAAACTTCTGATTATTCGGTGCGCTTTTCTTACAGTGAGCCGATTTTCAAGGGAGGATTCCTTCAGTTCAGCTATGATTTCCAGTATAAGAACTCGAAAACTGAAAATTCCACATTCGACATGCCTGAAAGTTGGGAGGTGAATCAGGGATTCCTTTCAGACCAGGCCGCGTTCAATTCCGACTTGAGCAAGAATGCAGAGTACAATTATTATAACCATCAGGCAGAAGTGCAGTTGAGGTGGATTCGCGACAAGATGCGTTTCAATGCGGGTGTCTCTTTCCAGCCCCAGCGTTCCACATTGAGCTATACGATGGGCGACTATTCGGTGGATACGGTGCGTACGGTGTTTAACTTCACTCCGACATTGGATTTCCGTTACAATTTTTCGAAGACCAGCCAGTTGCGCGTGAACTATCGCGGACGTAGTTCTCAGCCGAGCATGACCGATCTGCTTCCGATTACGGATGACACGGACCCGCTGAACGTGAAGCTGGGTAATCCTGGACTGAAGCCGGCATTTACCAACACGCTGAGGATTTTCTACAATACGTTCAACACGAAGACGCAGCGTGGAATGATGAGTCACTTCAGTTTCCAGAATGTGATGAACAGCATCAGCAGCCGTCGGACGTATGATGAGACTACCGGAGGTTACCGCACGATGCCGGAAAACATCAACGGAAACTGGAATCTTTTCGGTATGCTGGGAACGAACACGGCCTTGAAAAACAAGAAATATACCATCAATACGTTCACGATGGCACGTTATAACAACATCGTCAGCTACATGAGCAACCGGGAGGCTTTGTCGGATGCGGACAAGAACAAGACCCGCCAGCTCTCGCTGAATGAGCGGGTAAGAGGTACGTACCGGAACGACTGGTGGGAGCTGTCGCTGAACGGCTCGCTGGGATACACCCATTCGCGCAACAGCTTTCAGGAGCAGAACAACATGGACACTTATCAGTATTCTTATGGTGCGAGCACCAATGTCCGTCTGCCATGGAACATGTCAATCGCTACCGACATCTCCCAGAATTCCCGCCGCGGTTATACGGACGAGAGCATGAACCGTGACGAACTTATCTGGAACGCGCAGATTTCGCAGGATTTCCTGAAGGGGAATGCCGCAACGGTGAGTGTGCAGTTCTATGACATTCTGCGCCGCCAGAGCAATATCAGCCGTACCATCTCGGCCGCCATGCGTCAGGATTCTGAATATAATGCAATCTACAGTTATTGCATGGTGCATTTCATTTACCGTCTTAATCTGTTCGGCGGAAAAGGAAACCGTCCGCCGATGGGCCCCGGCGGTTTCGGTCCCGGCGGACATCGCGGCCCCGGCCCAAGACGTTTCTGAGCGTAAGAAAGCCGGATTCGGGGAATCAAACGCAGAGCCACACAGAGATATGTTTGCTTGTCAAATGAAACTCTGTGTGGCTCTGTGCTTAAAAAATAAAACGAATTCCGCATTTCACCAGATTACTTGTAGGGGTGTATGCGATACGCCCCTACGTTAGCTCTTTGCGGACATTTATGAAAATAATTCCGGTCTGTTTCAGATGAAGCAGAAGGTTGTTCTTGCCGGAACAGGCTTGTCCTTTGTAACATGTTCTTCATCATTGCATTCGGATGCCGGGTTTTCCGGAAACTTATTCCGCCATATGCTTTGCTTTTTCGTAAATAACCTGTATTTTTGTTTAAAGTCGAGTTTCTATGGAAGCCATGGTTTGGAGCAGCATGTTTATGGCTGTGTTTTCTTTTATATATTTTGCAGTTGTATTGACCACTATTTTTGTGGTCATTCTTGACAACCGCAATCCGGTAAAGACAATGGCATGGATTCTGGTGCTGTTCTTTCTGCCGGTTGTCGGACTCATATTTTATCTTTTTTTCGGGCAGAGCACCCGGAGGGAACATCTTATCAGCAGGAGAGGCTATACCCGTCTGACCAAACGCCCGATGGCGGAGTATCAGTCGCAGGTGGCTCTGAAAACGCCTATCGAGAGACAGCAGCTGATGAATTTCTTCAGTCGCGTGAACGGTGCGCTTCCTTTCGGGGGGAATAAGGTGACGGTTTATGTGGACGGAACTTCCATGTTGTCCGACCTGATAAGGGAGCTTTACAGTGCAAAGCATCACATCCATATGGAGTTCTATATCTTTGAGAATGATGCGGTCGGCCGTCTGGTGCGCGACGTGCTGGTTGACAGGGCGCGTGAAGGAGTGAAGGTGCGTGTGCTTCACGATGATGTGGGATGCTGGAAAGTGAACCATGCGTTTTATGAGCATATGCTTTGCGAGGGCATTGAGGTCATGTCGTTCCTGAAGGTCCGTTTCCCCCAGTTCACGGGTAAGGTAAACTACCGCAATCACCGGAAAATTGTGGTGATTGACGGGAAAGTGGGTTTTGTGGGCGGAATGAATCTGGCCGAGCGTTATGTGAAGGGGGTGAGTTGGGGAGTCTGGCGTGATACGCATGTCAGGCTGGAAGGCAAGGCGGTATATGGTCTCCAGACCGCTTTCCTTACCGACTGGTATGCGATGGACCGCACGCTGTTCACATCGGCCGAATATTTCCCTAAAGTGGACACACAGGGGCTGGCGGTGGCTCAGATTGTCACTTCCGATCCGGTCGGGGAATGGAGAGACATCATGCAGGGACTGATGATGGCCATCTGCAGTGCCCGCCATTATTTTTATGTGCAGACACCTTACTTCCTTCCGGAGGAGGAGGTGAAGACGGCTTTGCAGACAGCCGCGCTGGCAGGTGTCGACGTGCGTGTCATGTTGCCGAAGAGAGCGGACACCTGGCTGATACACAAAGGCTCGCTGTCGTATCTGTCGGAAATGATGGATGCGGGTGTGAAAATTTATCTTTACCGGAAGGGTTTCATCCATTCAAAGCTGATGGTCTCTGACGATAATTTCTCTACGGTAGGGTCGACCAACATGGATTTCCGGAGCTTTGAGCACAATTTCGAGGCCAACGCGTTTTTCTACGACCGTGACACGGCGTTGGCCCTGAAGGAGATATTCTTGGCCGACCAGAAAAAATGTATGTTGCTTTCTCCGAAAGTATGGAACAGACGTTCGTGGAAGAACAAGGTCACGGAGTCGGTTGTGCGTCTGTTGTCTCCGCTGCTCTGAAGAATGAAAAGTTTACGCTCCCGTAATGTCTGTGCTCGATGAAGTGCGGATGATTCTCGAAACTCAGGTCCTTGCCGTGTTCCAGCACGAAAAGTCCGTCGGGCTTCAGCAGTCCGTGTCTGAAGATGAGGTCGGGAATTTGCGGAAGTTCCTTCAGTGCATACGGAGGGTCGGCGAAGATGAAGTCGAACTGTTCCTGACATTTCTCGATGTATTTGAATACGTCACCTTTCAGGGGGAAGCATTTGTCTGTTTTCACTTCATTCATGATTTTCCGTATGAATGCGTGATGCTGCGGGTCCTTTTCTACGGATATGACCCGGTCGCATCCCCGTGACACCAGTTCAATGCTGATGCTCCCGGTTCCTGCAAACAAGTCAAGTGCTGTGGTTCCGTCTTCAAAGTCAATGTAACCGTTCAGCACATTGAACAGGTTTTCTTTGGCGAAGTCGGTTGTGGGTCTTGCCTTGAAAGTGTGGGGCACATCGAAACGCCTCCGTTTGTATATTCCGCTTATTACTCGCATATCAATGTCATTTGTTTTGGTACGTTTTTTATCCTGGATGATTGTGCAAAGTTACGAAGTATGGTTGGAAAATGCAATTTTCAGGTTGCGGCTTGCCATGGGGACCGCTTCATGGCATGGCTTTTTTTAGGTGGCTTCTGATGGAATCGGTTACGCATCCGTGGGATGCGGCTGAACCTATTCGCATAAAATCAGTGAAAGTATGTCGAACGGGATGTCCGGAATGTGGCTGGCGGGAATGCTCCCGAATTCTGTCCGGGGACCGATGACGGATGTGTTTGGAATGAATTCTTCCAGAAACTCGGTCTGTTCTTTTTGCGGCGTGTCACCGGCCAGATACAGGAGGTCCCTTTCCTGATTCATTCCGAGCCGTTTCCATGCGTTGAGCAGGTAATAGTTCTTGTCGTTCATGTTCGACGCATGGAATGAGTTGACCAGTTGAAGCTTCTGATGGGCGAAAGCCAATATGTCGACACTGCCCGGATGGAACACGGAAAACATCTCCTTCGTCTCGTTTCTGCGCTGCCGGCATCTGATGGTGAGGTATTCGATGACCGGACTGATGGATGCGAAGAACCTGGCTTTCGGGAAGTGATCGGACAGAAGCTGGTGGGTCAGTTTGTCGATGGAGAACAGGATGACCGCATTGCTTTTGCTCAGTATGTTGCAAAGAATCACTTCATTGTTCTGCTTGGGCAGGTTCTGGTAGAACAGCATTTCTGTCTGGTCGTCCTCGTACAGTTCAAAGGGAACGGGCGTGTAGCGTGAGGTGTGGATGAGAATGTTGGTCTCTTCATGGGGACGCTTCAGCTCTTCGGTCTGCGTCAGAAATTCTTTCACGTTTGCCGCCATGGAGTGCTGGGGATTGACATGGAATGTATGCGAAAGTATGCCGTTTCCTTCATGCGAGCGGTAGGTGGCAAGTGAGAATCCGTCCGCACTCAGGCGGATGGACAGTGTAGTCCGTTGGTCTGGTTGTCTGGAGTCTGTCATCAGTCTTATGGTCTTTGTCGGTCCGCATACAGGAGATATTTTGCGGAGTTTCTGTCTGATTGTTGTTTTTTTGCTTTATATTCGTGTGACAAATATACGCAATTTACTTGAGCGGGCTTGATGCCGCGGCTAATTTTTTATTTTGACATTATGTTGACGGATGACTTGTTCCAACAAATCAGACAGAACTTCTCACATCAGCCCACGGCCGATCAGGAAAAGGCCATGAGGCTGTTTGCCGATTTTTTGCTGTCGCCTTCGCCGGATGCCGTCTTTCTTCTGAAGGGATATGCGGGCACCGGAAAGACCAGTCTGCTGGGTGCGCTGGTGAGGACGCTTGACGCACTGAACAGGAAGCATGTGCTGCTCGCTCCTACGGGGAGGGCAGCCAAGGTGTTTGCGCGCCATTCCGGGCATCCTGCCTACACCATTCATCGCCGGATATACCGGCAGAAGGCTTTTTCAAACGACACGGACAATTTTGTGATGGGTGAGAATCTGATGAAGAATACGCTCTTTATCGTGGATGAGGCTTCAATGATAGCCAATGAAGGACTTTCGGGTGCTTCGTTCGGGACGGGGCGTCTGCTGGACGATTTGGTGCAGTATGTGTATGGTGGCGGAGGGTGCCGGCTGATGCTGATAGGCGACACGGCGCAGCTTCCGCCTGTAGGGGAGGAGGAAAGCCCGGCTTTGTCGGCTTCCGTGCTGGAGGGATATGGGCTTCAGGTGCTTGAGTGCAACCTTGCCCGGGTGGTCCGGCAGACGGAAGATTCGGGAATCCTGTACAATGCCACCCGACTTCGTGCCATGGTTGCGGAGGAAAATATTTTTTCGTTGCCGTCGGTGCGTGTGGAGGGCTTTCCCGATGTGAAACTGCTGCCGGGCGGTGAGCTGATAGAGGCTATCAGTGAATGTTATGACCATGCCGGCATGGACGAGACGATTGTCATTTGCCGCTCGAACAAAAGGGCGAATCTGTATAACAAGGGAATACGGAACACCATTCTGTATAGGGAGGATGAGCTGGAGACCGGTGACGTGCTGATGGTGGCGAAGAACAATTATTATTGGGGGAAGGACTGCAAGGAGCTTGATTTCATAGCCAACGGTGATGTGGCGGTGGTGCGCAGGGTGCGTAAGGTGCGTGAGATGTACGGGTTCCGTTTTGCGGATGTGCTCTTGGAGTTCCCTGATTATCAGGAGCTGGAACTGGAGGTGAAAATCCTGCTCGACACGCTTCACAGTGATGCGCCGGCTCTCACGAGAGAACAGAGTGAAGCCTTGTTCAGCAGGGTACTGGAAGATTATGCGGACATTTCCCTGAAACGGGAGCGGATGAAGAAAATGAAGGAAGATCCCTACTATAATGCGCTTCAGGTGAAGTATGCTTATGCCGTGACTTGCCACAAGGCGCAGGGCGGCCAATGGAAACGTGTGTTCATCGACCAGGGCTACATGACGGAGGATATGTTTTCTCCTGATTATTGTCGCTGGCTCTATACAGCCTTCACCCGTGCCACGGAAACGCTTTATCTAGTGAACTGGCTGAAGGAGCAGACGGAGGCATGAAGAGGAGAGGTATTCGTGGACATACAAAAAAAATAGCGGGACATTCTCATGGAAGCAAGCTGTATCTTCCGTTGGAATGTCCCGCTGTTTTTATGTCTCAGATTATTTTGCTATCAGATAAGTGTAGTCTTCTTCTTTGTAGGGGTAAGGACCGCTTTCTTCATAGCATTCGTAAATTATCGCTCTGTTTCCTGAGAAGCTGACAGTGGCGAATTCATCATCATACCATTGGTTGTTCCATGAATAGAAGAAACTTTTCTCATCTTTGTTTTTCCATTTCCATGATGAGATGCCGATTTCTCCTGAAGTGTAATAAATCATATAGGTGCCCGATTTGGAGAACAGCACTTCTTCCGGGAATCTTTCCGCATCTTCGAAGCTATTCCAATTGTCTTTGTTGAGGGTTATGTCGAACGTTTCACCGTCTTCTGTTTCAATGAATCTTATGCTTTCCACTTCCCACGTGCGGCACAGCGCATTCGTAACGTCGTCATCGGGCATCGTTTCTTCCTTGGATACGGTAAGAGAAACCGGGCCTCCATTTTCCGGAGTCAGTTCGAATCCTGTCACCGTATTGTCACTGCCATAGATGATTTCGATGATGCCGAAACCTTCCAGATTGTAACGCCCGTCAGAAAGCTGGGTGTAAGTGCCGTAAATGATGCCGTTGTAGTTGGTGGCGCGTGAATCGTTCGCTGCGTGGTGGAACAGGAAAGTGTCCTTTTCCTTTGCGCTTCTCGATGCGTCTGCCTGTGCACGGTATCCGCTGTTGGTCATTACGATGTAGTTTCCGCTGGCACCCAGTTCTATGCTTTTATACTGTGAGCCGGGGGTGGTGACTGTGTATTTCCCGCTGACAGATTCAAATTGGGGTGTTGAAAGAGTTCCTCCGTCATCGTCTCCACATGATGTGAGAGCAGGAGAGGCAAGGCACAAAAGAAAGAGTGCATACCAAAAGTTCTTCAATGTTTTCATAAGCGTTCTTTTTTTAATGTTTCTGCAAATATATGAAGTCATTATATCTTCTGAAAACAGGATTTGCGCGCTTTCTTACTATGATGTTTGATTTGGTGGATATTAGTGGAAAAATTGTAACTATCAGGTTTAAAAAAGTTCAAAAAAATTGCCGCAGTCATGAAAAATCATGCTGCGGCAGTTTGTGTTGGCCAAATGGACTCCTTGTCAGAATCCGCCCAGTTCAATTATCTTGTCTACGGCTGCACTCAGTCCGTCGGTGTTCTTTCCGCCGGCAGTTGCGAAATGAGGCTGTCCGCCTCCGCCTCCCTGAATCAGCTTGGCCGCCTCGCGTACCAGTTGGCCTGCGTGGAGTCCGTTCTTCACGAGGTCATCGCTGATCATTACGGTGAGCATCGGCTTGTTCTCGAACACACTTCCGATGACTACGAACAGGTTTTCCGTAACCTGTCCTTTGAGTTGGAACGCGATGTTCTTGACTGTATCAGCAGGCATGGGAAGAACGGCCTTGATGACTTTCACGCCATGTATTTCTTTGGCGTTGGTCAGGAGTCTGGCTTTCACCTCGGCCTCTTTTTCTTTCATGAATTCCTCCATCTGCTTCTTCAGACCCGCATTTTCGTCGATGTATTTCTTTATGGCGGCTTTCAGATCCGGCGCATTGTTGAACAAAGCTCTCAAATCGTTCAGTGTGTCCTGGACTGAATCGAGCATTTCTTCCACCTTCGCTCCGGTAACCGCTTCGATACGGCGCACACCGGCTGCCACGGAACTTTCAGAAATGATTTTGACCATACCTATTTTCCCGGTGGCCGACACGTGCGTACCGCCGCAGAACTCAATGGACGAGCCGAACTGCACGACACGCACCTCATCGCCATATTTCTCGCCGAAGAGCGCGATGGCTCCCAGTTCCTTGGCCTTTTCAATCGGAAGGTTGCGGTATTCGGTCAGAGGCACGTTTTCACGGATTTTTGCGTTGACCAGATGTTCCACCTCGCGCAATTGTTCCGGAGTCACTTTCTGGAAGTGGGAGAAGTCGAAGCGCAGTGAGTCGGGGGTGACCAGTGAACCCTTCTGCTCTACGTGGGTTCCCAATACCTGACGCAACGCTTCATCCAGCAGGTGCGTACATGAGTGGTTTGCGGCACACGCGGCACGGCGTTCGGTATCTACGCAAGCCATCATCGGAGCGTCGAGATGTTCCGGCAGTTTCTTCGCGATATGGATGGGCAGGTTGTTCTCCTTCTTTGTGTCGATGATGTCAATTGTTTCAAACTCACTGACCAGTACGCCGGTGTCACCGATTTGTCCTCCGCTTTCCGCATAGAACGGGGTTTCACTCAATACAATCTGGTAGTATGTCTGGTTCTTCTGCTTGACTTCACGGAAGCGGAGAACGCTTGTTTCGTATTCTGTATAGTCATATCCCACGAACTTCGTTTCGCCTTCCTTCAGCACGATCCAGTCGCCTGTTTCAACTGTAGCCGCATTGCGTGCGCGCTGCTTCTGCTTCTGCATCTCTGTGTTGAATTCCTCTTCATTCACCGTCATTCCGTTCTCACGGAGAATCAGTTCGGTCAGGTCGAGCGGGAAACCGAACGTGTCATACAGCGTGAAGGCATCCACTCCATTGATTTCTTTCTTCCCGGTCGCCTTGGCATCACTCATTACCTTGTCGAGCAGACGGATTCCGGTTTCGAGCGTGCGCAGGAACGCTTCTTCTTCCTCTTTCATCACTTTCTCGATCAGCGTCTGCTGGGCTTTCAGTTCGGGATATGCTCCGCCCATGTTCTCTACCAGTACCGGAACGAGCTTGTACATGAAAGCCTGCTTCTGTCCCAGGAACGTATAGGCATAGCGTGTGGCACGGCGCAGGATACGGCGGATAACGTAGCCTGCCTTTGCGTTTGAGGGCAACTGTCCGTCGGTGATGGAGAACGCGATGGTGCGGATATGGTCAGCAACCACACGCATGGCCACATCTGTTTTCGGATTCTGTCCGTAAGTGACACCGGCCAGATCGCCGATGGCCTTGATGATGGGCTGGAATACATCAGTGTCATAGTTTGATTTCTTTCCCTGCAGGGCCATGCAGAGACGTTCGAATCCCATACCCGTATCGATTACTTTCGCTGGCAGTGACTCCAGACTTCCGTCAGCCTTGCGGTTATACTGCATGAACACGAGATTCCATATTTCAATCACCTGCGGATTGTCCTTGTTCACCAGCTCGCGTCCGGGCACCTTCGCCTTTTCCTCATCCGAACGGAGGTCGATATGAATTTCCGAGCACGGGCCGCAAGGACCAGTCTCACCCATTTCCCAGAAGTTGTCGTGCTTGTTTCCGTTGATGATATGGTCTTCCGGCAGGTATTTTGCCCAGTAGGATGCCGCTTCGTTGTCGCGTTCAAGTCCTTCTTCGGGACTTCCTTCGAATACGGTGGCATACAGGATGTCCGGATTGATTTTCAGCACATCCACCAGATACTCCCATGCCCATCCGATGACTTCCTTCTTGAAATAGTCACCGAAAGACCAGTTGCCGAGCATTTCGAACATGGTGTGATGGTAAGTGTCATGACCCACTTCCTCCAGGTCATTGTGCTTGCCGCTCACGCGGAGGCACTTCTGTGAGTCGGTCACACGTTTGTATTTCGCAGGGTGGTTTCCAAGAATGATATCTTTAAACTGATTCATGCCTGCATTGGTGAACATCAGTGTCGGGTCGTCCTTGATGACCATCGGTGCGGACGGAACAATCTGATGCCCTTTTGACTCGAAGAACTTGACGAACGAGTCGCGGATTTCATTTGCTGTCAACATAATCGCTATTTTGTCTTGTAGTTAATATTCTCAAAATCGATTTGCAAAGATAATCGGTTTTATTATTTTTGTCCGTATGTTTGGCGCAAAAACTTGATGATGCGTGCCTTAAATTTTTTCAAACGAGCCTTGGATGCGTAAAGTTTATTATATATACAATCCGAAAACCCGCACTTATGACCGTATTTATCCTACCGTCAGGCAAAGGGCATTGAGCTATCTGAGACGGCTGTTCGTGGGGATGGGTTTTGGTGCAGGAAGCTTCATTCTGCTTCTGGTGATTTTCGGGTCTCCTTCTGAAAAGGATTTGCGTACGGAGAATTCCCGTCTGGCTTCCCAATACGATATATTGTCCAGCCGTCTGGATGAGGCGGAGGAGGTGATGTCGCGTCTGCAGCAGCGTGACGACAACTTGTATAGGGTCATCATGCAGGCCGACCCTTTGCCCGAAGAGCTTCGTACCGCCACCTACCGGAACACCAATCGGTATGAGGACTTGATGGACATGGCGAACAGTGAACTGGTAATCAGCACTACGCGTAAGATGGACCTTCTGGCGCGTCAGATTTATATCCAGTCAAAATCGTTTGATGAAGTGGTGAAACTTTGCAGGCAGCACGACAAGATGCTGGCCTCCATTCCGGCCATCCAGCCTGTAGCCAATAAAGATCTGAAACAGACTGCTTCGGGGTATGGTACCCGCATTGACCCCATTTATAAGACAATCAAGTTTCATGCGGGAATGGATTTCTCGGCAAATGTGGGAACTCCTGTTTATGTGACGGGTAACGGGAAGGTGAAGCAGGCCGGTTGGGACGGATTGTATGGCAATTGCATCGTCGTGGACCATGGTTTCGGATATGTGACGCGCTATGCTCACCTGAACAAGATTAAAGTGAAGGCCGGGCAGGAAGTGGTGCGGGGCGAGGTGATAGGCGAGGTGGGATCTACGGGGAAGAGCACCGGTCCGCATCTTCATTACGAGGTACATGTCAAGGGACAGGTGGTGAATCCGGTGAACTATTATTTTATGGATTTGAGTGCGGATGATTATGACAGGATGGTGGAGATTGCCGCCAATCACGGAAAAGTGTTTGATTAAAATTTGTTGCATATGGCTTTGAAGGCGAACAAGGAACTGAAACTATATTATTCCATCAGCGAGGTTGCACAGATGTTCGGAGTCAACGAATCGTTGTTGCGCTATTGGGAGAAGGAGTTCCCCATGATTACCCCGAGAAAAGTGGGCGGGAATATCCGGCAGTACAGAAAAGAGGATGTAGACAATATCCGGCTGGTTTATTATCTGGTGAAGGAGAAGGGGATGACGCTTTCCGGGGCCAAACAACGTTTGAAGCAGAACAAGGAAACCATCATCCGTAACAGTGAGATTCTGGAGCGTCTGAAAAGTGTCAGGGAAGAGCTTGTACGGATGCGGAAGGAACTGGATTATGTGACCTGATTCCGGGTTTCCGTTGCCGTGTGCCCTTCCTGCAATGGAGGGTCAAATGTTCGCCGGACATGAAGAAGGGAAAAACCGCATTCTTCATGCCCGGCGAATGTCTTGTGTCCGGAATGTCCGCTGAGAGAGTCCGTTCAGTCCGTTATCTGGTCGTCAAAATTCTCGATTCGGGTCACTTTGTTGATGTTTTCCAGTTTCTTCAGGTTCGCGCAGATTGTGTTCACGTCATCCACATCATGCACGAACAGTTGGATACGTCCTTCAAAGATGCCGTCATTTGATTCAATGTTCAGCTTATGGATGTTCACGTTCAACTGTTGTGAAATGATTTGTGTCACCTGATTCAGCACTCCGATTCCGTCTATGCCCTTTATATATACGTTTACAGGGAAATTCAGTGCTTTCCCGATTTCCCACTGTACGGCCAGCAGACGGTTGCCGAAGCTTGTCTTCAGCTGTGAGGCAATCGGGCATTGCCGTTTGTGGATGATGATGCGGTTATTGTCATCAATATACCCCAGCACATCATCTCCCGGAATCGGTTTGCAGCAGTCGGCTATGATGTAATTCTTCTGCAGTTCATCGGGGGTGAGCTTCACAATCTTCTTCTTGTCGATGTTCAGAGGTTGCGGAGCCTGTGTGGAAGAAGGAGTTGTCTGCTTCGAAATTATGTTTCCGAACGCGAACGAAATGTATTTCTTCCAGCTTGTGCCTGTCGGTTTCTCCTTCAGCTCGTTCCGCTCAAGGTCGCCCAGCACAATGCTCTTTTGTCCGATTTTGTAGGTCAGTTCGTCTGCCGATTTCAGGTTGTGCAGGCTGCACAGCTTCTGTATGTTCTGGTCGTTATAGTCAAGTCCTTCTTTCTTGAGGAAATCGCTGAGAATGTCTTCCCCCTGCATCTGGAATTCTTTCTTCTCCCGCTTCAGGATAGACTGTATCTTGGCTTTGGCCTTTGCTGTCGTGGCAAAATTTATCCATGAAGGCTGTACTTTCTGCGATTTGGAGGTCAGTATCTCCACCTGGTCACCGCTCTGCAGCTTGTGACTGAGAGGAACCAGTTTGTGGTTCACCTTCGCGCCGATACAGTGGCTTCCGAGGAAGGTATGGATAGAAAACGCGAAGTCGAGTGCAGTTGCGTTCTGCGGCATGGTCTTGATTTCCCCCTTGGGAGTGAACACGAAGATTTCAGAAGCGAACAGATTCAGCTTGATGGTGTCCAGAAAGTCAAGAGCATCCGGCTGCGGATCGTCCAGAATTTCCTTGATTGTTTTCAGCCATTTGCTCAGTTCGCCTTCATCCTCGCTGCCTCCCCCTTCCTTGTATTTCCAGTGTGCGGCAAATCCCTGTTCCGCCACATCGTTCATGCGTTCGCTTCGGATCTGCACTTCAATCCATTGCCCTTTGTTGCTCATCAGCGTGACGTGGAGTGCCTGGTATCCGTTGGCTTTCGGGTGGCTCACCCAGTCGCGCAGACGGTCTGGATGTGGCTTATAGATTTTCGAGATGGCCACATAAATGTTGAAGCAGTCATTCAGTTCCTCCTCCTCGTTCCGCGGAGTGAATATGATTCTGACAGCAAGAATATCATATATTTCCTCGAATGTGATATGCTTGTTCTGCATCTTGTTCCAGATAGAGTAGGGCGATTTGACTCTGGCCAGAATGCGGTAGGGGAGTCCCATCTTGTCCAACTGTTCGCGGATGGGAGCCGTAAATTCCTCAAAGACGGTTTCGCGTTCTGCCTGTGTGGCCTTGAGCTTGTCCTCGATTTCCTGATAGGTTTCGGGATGTTCATATTTGAAGCTCAGGTCCTCCAGCTCGGTCTTGATGCGGTTCAGTCCCAGTCGGTTGGCGAGAGGAGCATAGATATACAAGGTTTCCCCTGCAATCTTGTATTGTTTGCTGGGGAGCATGGAGCCGAGCGTGCGCATGTTGTGCAGACGGTCGGCTATCTTGATGAGGATGACCCGGATGTCATCGTTCATCGTCAGGAGCAGTTTCTTAAAGTTCTCCGCCTGTGCGGACGCGCGGTCACCGAAAATGCCACCGGAGATTTTGGTCAGTCCGTCGACAATCTGTGCGATTTTCGGTCCGAAAAGATTCTCAATGTCTTCTACCGTGTAGTCGGTGTCTTCCACCACATCATGCAGCAGGGCGGCACAGATGGATGTGGAGCCGAGCCCGATTTCACAGCATGCGATGCGTGCCACTGCTATCGGGTGTAGGATATAAGGTTCGCCCGAACGTCTGCGCACACCTTTGTGCGCCTGCCGGGCGAAATTGAATGCTTTTGTAATTATTTCTACTTTCTTCCGATGTTTGCTTTCCAGGTATCGGTCGAGCAGTTCTTGAAACGCGTTGTCAATCAATTTTTCATCTGCTTGCTCTTGCGTAAGTTGGTCATCTGTCATAATTCTCTCCCTCTTTTGTATCAGTTTTGCAAAAATAAGGAAAAATATGAATCATGCAAGCAGATGCCTCATTTTTATTTATCTGATTCGTAATGACTTTCCTGCCCGGATATTGCTTCCTTTTATTCCGTTGAGCCTTCTCAGCTGTTTGACGCTCACTCCATATCTGGCGGCGATGCCTCCCAGTGTCTCTCCGTTGCGTATGCGGTGGTACACGGCCTTTCCGCTGCCCGACCCCTTCGCGCTTTTCACCTCCACCATGGCGCGCCGTGTCAGATAAGTGTCCGCCTTGTATGTGTAGACGCTGTCTTCCGCGTCGATGAAACTGCTCACCATTTTGGTGGGGAGCCGCAGGGCATAGGGCTTTTCATTTCCCGGAACGATGTCTTTCCTGAATTCCGGGTTCAGTGCGCGGAGTTCGTCGATGTTTATCTTGCAGACTTCCGCCACCTGGTTCAGGTTCAGCGGGCGGGAGATATGGATGGTGTCGGTGCTTTCAGGCATTCTCATTTCCATCGGACTGATGTAGTGCTCGCAATAATATGTCATGATGTAGTTGGCGGCGATGAATGCGGGCACGTATCCGCGGGTCTCCTTGGGCAGATAGTCATAGATTTTCCAGAAGTCTTTTTCTCCTCCGGCACGGCGTATGGCCTTGTTGATGGTTCCCGGGCCGCAGTTGTAGGCGGCCAGCACCAGATTCCAGTCATTGTAGATGTCGTACAGGTCTTTCAGGTAGCGTGCGGCGGCTCGGGTGGACTTGATCGGGTCCCGCCGTTCGTCCACAAGCGAATTCACTTTCAGTCCGTACACCTGCCCCGTGCGCAGCATGAACTGCCAGAGTCCGGTGGCTCCCTGCGGGGAAACGGCCATCGGGTTCAGTGCCGATTCGATGACAGGCAGATATTTCAGTTCGAGAGGAAGGTCGTACAGGTCGAGTGCCTCCTCGAAGATTGGCATATAGAAATTGTTCGCACTCAGCATGAAGGCCACCTTCTGACGCAGGCGAGTGGCATACATGTCGATGAATTTGCGTACGATGTCGTTGTAGGGCATCTCGATGATGGCGGGAATCCGTTTCAGCCGGTCAAGATAAATCGAGTCGCTGACCTGCGGATTCTGCATGCTCATCGTGCAGTTTTCATTAGGGTTGATATAGTGCTTGGAAATCCAGTCCAGATAAAGGCTGTCTGTGGTCGAAACCATTCCTTGCGGCAGGTTGATCACTTCTTTCCCGCCGTCGGCAGAATTGATTGTGATGCTGTTTTCCGTTTCCTGCGCGGAAAGCGGTAATGTGCCGAGGACTGTGGCGGCGAATAAGCTTGTCAATAGTTTTTTCATGGTTTAAAAGTTAATGCGGCATTGCAGACCGACGCCTTGCGGCCGGTTGCGGAATGCATCGTTGAACACTGTCGGCGCCCATGTCATGCTGAGGTCCTTGCTGATGTCGAAGTCAGAAAGTTCCGCGTCCACATAAGCGTCAATCACCGAGAGAAGATATACCCCGATGAATACAAATATACTCAAGTCGCGCTGGCGGCGATAAAGATCCTTGCGTCGTCTGAACAGGTCCTGATAATATTCCATCCGGTCGTTCACATCGACACCCGGAGGCAGGAAATCCTCGTAGCTGTTGTTGTTGGGGTTGTTGCTCATGATGTCCTGATAGGCCTGCGAATAGTCCTTGTACATCTGCCCATTCCATGTCAGTGCATAGGCACATCCCACAACCCCCCCGTAGATGATGGGGAGTTTCCAGTATTTCCGGTTGTATATCTGGCCGGCTCCGGGAATGACCAGTCCCAGCCATACCGTCTTGTTTGAGTTGGGAATCCACCTCTTTTTTTCCTTGACGGGCATGGCCGACAGTGCGGAGTCGTTCTTCTGCGCGAGGACAGCCGTGTCGACAGGTGCTTCCAGTGCCTTCAGCCTTGAGTCCCGGTAGAGCGAGTCGGCCAGAGCCAGGCTGTCTTTCCGGTTCATGGTCTGGATGGAGTCGGTGGTCAGTATCCTTTCACGGTGTTTCAGTGCACGCTGCGCATAGGCATGCGTGTATCCCGTGAATGAGGCACAGCAGGCCAGCAGTACTGACAATATATATGTAAATGTTTGCCGTTTCAATGTTCTTCGCGTTTATTCTGTTTTCTTTAAAGAGTCCAGAATTTCCATGATGCGTTCCAGATCTGCCTCGCTGCTGAACGGAATGCTGATTTTCCCTTTCCCTTTCGGGTTGCACGAAAGCTGTACCTTGGCTCCGAAGAAGTTGCACAGATGATTCTGCAGAGTGGCATACCCTTCCGGCAGCTTCGTTTCTTTCGGACCGATTTTTTTGCCTCCCGACTCTACGCTTTCCCCTTCGGCCAGCGTCTTCACCATTTCTTCCACTTTCCTGACGGAATATCCCTGCGTGATGATTTCGTTGAAAATCCTGATTTGCGTCTTCGGGTCGTCGAGAGCCAGCAGCGCCCTGGCATGTCCCATGTCGATTTCCCTGTTTTTCAGGGCCATCTGGATAGGTGCCGGGAGTTTCAGCAGGCGCAGGTAGTTGGCTATCGTCGTGCGCTTTTTCCCTACCCGTTCGCTCAGCCGTTCCTGTGTTAGTCCGTATTGTTCGATGAGATGCTGGTAGGCCAGTGCGATTTCCAGCGCGTTCAGGTCCTCCCGCTGGATGTTCTCAATCAGTGCCATCTCCATGATGTTCTCATCGTCTGCCGTGCGGATATAGGCAGGAACCGTGTGCAGTCCCGCCATTACAGACGCGCGGTACCTCCGTTCTCCCGCTATGATCTGATAAGAGTCCTCGTCCAGCTGGCGCAGGGTGATGGGCTGTATGATGCCTATCTCTCCGATGGAGTCTGCCAGTTCCTGCAGGGCGATGGGGTCGAAGTCATGTCGGGGCTGGTTGGGATTGACCGAAATCTTGCTCACTTCTATTTCGTTGATGGAGGATGACCCGGAGGTCTTTATCTCATCGTTTGAAATCAGTGCGTCAAGTCCCCGCCCCAAAGCATATTTTTTCTGTACTGCCATTTGCTCACTTACTGTTTCTTGTTATAATTTCATTTGCCAGCGCAAGATGGTTTTTCGCTCCTGTGGAGTCGGCGTCGTAGAGGATAGCCGGTATTCCGTGGCTTGGAGCCTCGCTCAGCTTCACGTTGCGCTGGATGATTGTCTTGAACACCAGCTCTTGGAAATGCCTTTTCACTTCATCGTAAATCTGGTTCGCCAGCCTCAGGCGGGAGTCGAACATCGTCAGCAGGAAGCCTTCGATTTCCAGAGAAGGGTTCAGCTTGCTTTTTATTATCTTGATGGTGTTCAGCAGTTTGCTGATTCCCTCCAAGGCAAAATATTCGCATTGTACGGGGATGATGACAGAGTCGGCCGCCGTCAGGGCATTGATGGTTATCAGTCCCAGCGAAGGGGAGCAGTCTATCAGGATATAGTCGTATTCTCCCTTCATCGGTTCCAGCGCATGGCGCATGATTTTTTCTCGTTTTTCCAAATTGAGCATTTCAATTTCCGCTCCTACAAGGTCAATGTGAGAAGGAATGATGTCCAGTCCGTCAATGTCAGTAGTGTAAATAGCTTCCCGGATGTCAGCCTGGTTGATTAGGCATTCGTAGATTGAACAGTCGATGTCTTTCAAGTCTACCCCAAGACCGGATGAGGCATTAGCCTGTGGGTCAGCGTCAATCACTAGTACTTTCTTCTCGAGAGTAGCTAAAGATGCAGCCAAGTTTATCGTGGTGGTGGTTTTCCCTACTCCCCCTTTCTGATTGGCTATTGCAATAATTTTTCCCATACTAATCAGTTTAATCTGATTGCGAAGTAACGAATAATCGGTGACAATCTTCATCGGAAAAAGGTTGCTTTTTGATGAAATGTTGATAAGTCACCGCTTCTGTTAATAACTTCAGCACGGGCAAAGATATATATTTTTGTTTAAATCCGGTAGCTGGTTTGGTAAGATTAAGATTTGTTGTAACTTTACCCCATAAAAACGGAAAGCGGGCATTTGCCGTTTCTTCTGCCTTGTGGAGGCACTGGAAAGTCCGTGGAACCTTGCATGTGGCACGCCTGTGTTTCGGCTTGAATTCCACGGTATTCAGATGACGGGAACGGCCTGGACACACCGCTGGAATGAAAACTGATTCTTATGACAAGGAAACCATTGTTGTTGCTGTCGAACGACGACGGCTTTGATGCGAAAGGAATAAAGGAACTCATGAATGTGTTGCGCCCCTTGGCGGATTTGATTGTGGTGGCCCCTTCGGGCCCGCGTTCCGGTTCGGCCGGGGCGATTACGTCGCAGGTGCCTTTGAAATGTACTCTGGTTTCGAAGGAACAGGGACTGGTGGTATATAAATGTACGGGTACGCCGGTCGACTGTGTGAAGCTGGCCCTGCATTCCATCGTTCCCCATATGCCCGACATGATAATCGGCGGCATCAACCATGGAGACAACTCTTCCGTGAACGTGCATTATTCCGGCACGATGGGAGTGGTGATAGAGGGATGTCTGAAAGGAGTGCCCTCCGTAGGTTTCTCTCTCTGCAACCATGCTCCGGATGCCGATTTCTCCACTGCTTTGCCTTATGTCCGCCGGATTGTGGAGAATGTGCTGTCTGAGGGATTGCCGGTGGGGGTTTGCCTGAATGTGAATTTTCCCGACGTGAAAGACTTGAAGGGGGTGCGTGTTTGCAGACAGACAGACGGCTCGTGGACCAGTGAATTTGTGGAAAGGGAGCATCCGCACGGAGGAAAATATTATTGGATGACGGGTGTCTATATCAATAACGAACCGGATGCGGAGGAGTCCGACCATTGGGCGTTGGACCATGGGTATGTGGCGGTCACCCCAACCAAAATAGATGTGACGGCCTATGAGCAGATGGAACGGCTTGAAAAGT
The DNA here is from genome assembly GCA_944320815.1 of uncultured Phocaeicola sp. Classification (GTDB taxonomy): domain Bacteria; phylum Bacteroidota; class Bacteroidia; order Bacteroidales; family Bacteroidaceae; genus Phocaeicola. The sequence continues at coordinate 51,023 of CALUIZ010000005.1, forward strand.
GGAACTGGAATGTGGAAGGCGTATGAAATATTATCTGATTGTCGGTGAGGCTTCGGGGGATTTGCATGCCTCCAATCTGATGAAAGCCCTCCTTGCGCGCGACGCTTCCGCAGAATTCCGTTTTTTCGGAGGCGACTTGATGAAGGCGGTGGGAGGGACCTGCGTGAAGCATTACAGGGAGCTGGCTTATATGGGGTTCATTCCCGTGCTGCTTCATCTCAGGACTATCTTCCGCAACATGGACTTCTGCAAGCGGGATGTGGTGGAATGGAATCCTGACGTGCTGATTCTGGTGGATTATCCGGGATTCAATCTGAAGGTAGCGGAATATATCAGGGCGCATACGGAGATTCCGGTGTTCTATTACATTTCTCCTAAAATATGGGCCTGGAAGGAATATCGCATCAAAAACATCAAAAGGGATGTCAGTGAATTGTATTCTATCCTTCCTTTTGAAGTCGACTTTTTCCGGCGGCATGATTATCCGGTAAATTATGTGGGCAATCCTTGTGTGGATGCGGTGGAGGCATTCTGTTCCGCGAACGCTTCCGACACGCGGGAGAAGTTTCTTGCCGACAACCGCCTCTCTGACAGGCCGGTGGTTGCCTTGCTGGCCGGAAGCCGCAGACAGGAGATAAAGGACAATCTGCCACGGATGCTTGAAGCGGCGCAGGCCTTCCCTGATTTTCAATTTGTGGTGGCGGGTGCGCCGGGAATCTCACCGGAGTTTTACAGGAAATATCTTCATCCCGACACAGAAATCGTTTACGGGCAGACTTACAGGCTGCTCCGGTATGCTTCGGCCGCTTTGGTTACCAGCGGAACCGCCACTCTTGAAGCGGCTTTGTTCCGTGTGCCTCAGGTGGTGTGCTATTATACGGCAGCCGGAAAACTTGTTTCCTTCCTGCGCCGTCATATATTGAAGGTGAAATACATTTCTCTGGTCAATCTGGTGGCCGGGAAGGAGGTGGTGAAGGAGCTGGTGGCTGATGGGATGACTGTGCAGAACGTCCGCAATGAATTGGGGGCGATTCTTCCGGGAGGAAATGGGCGTGCCGGAATGCTGGCGGGCTATGAGGAGATGATTCGGATTCTGGGAGATGCCGGCGCATCGGAGCGTGCGGCCGGAATGATGATAAAAAAACTGAAGGAAACTGGCAGATGAGCCGGTTTCCTTCAGTTTTTTATTGGATGGAATATTGGTTACGTCGTTACAATAAGGAAATCACATAGAGGTAGACCACGGCGGCAGGGACTGCCATCAGGGTGCTGTCGAAACGGTCCAGCATCCCTCCATGTCCGGGAAGAATGTTGCCTGAGTCCTTGATGCCCAAAGTCCGTTTCAACAGAGATTCGGTCAAGTCTCCCCAAGTGCTGAATACGACAACGGTCAGAGCCAGTCCGATCCATACGCCTGTCGGCATGAATGGGAAGAAGTGGGCCATTACGGCAGCGGCAATGATGCAGAACACTCCGCCTCCAATGGAACCTTCCCACGACTTCTTTGGTGAAATTCGTTCAAACAGACGATGCTTGCCGAACAGTACCCCGGTGCAGTAAGCCCCCGTATCATTGACCCATGTGAAGATGAAAATGGAAAGAGGCAATATCGGGTTGTATTCCGATGTGCTTCCCGTAAGGCTTGTGTGGAACGCAAGTACATTCAGCAGTGAAAAGGGCAGGGCGATATACATCTGGCTCATCATCGTGTATGCCATATTATGCAGCGGATTCTTGCGCTTTAAATACAGTTCGCTGACCATCAGGTAGATAATCAGAAACAGATAGGGGATGAGAATCCTGCTTTCTCCCGGTGCTATTCCCAGATATGCAAAACCGAAATATAGAAAGACTCCGGCCAGCATGCATAAGGTCTTGTTTATTTGCACCCCTTCCTGTCTGCTTGCTATGTTCCCGAATTCATGGATTGTCAGTGCCGTGATGATGGCAAACAGGATACTGAAGGAAACAGGTCCTCCGAGAATACCGCCCACCAGCACTGCCACGAAGATGATTCCGGTGATTGTCCGTTGTATAAAATTGCTTTTCACGATGCGACGTTTTTATGTTATTCCTGCGTTTTGTCTGCTGTGGGATTCTCCTTGTTGTCGGCAGCCTCTTCCTTTCCGTTTCCTTCCTTTTCGTCTGTCGGAAGTTCTGCGGTTTCTTTGTCTGCTCCCAGTTGCTTCGGAGCCTCTTCTTCAGCCTCTATCGTTTTAGTTTCAGCCATGATTTCTTCTGAACGTGAGGTCCACGGACGTTTCCCGAATATGCGTTCGACATCTTCAGCGAAGATTACTTCACGTTCAATCAGCAGTTGTGCCAGTTGGTTATGTCCCTCGCTGTGTTCTTTCAACAGCTCTTTGGCACGTGTGTATTGTTCGCTGATCATGTTCTGCACTTCCCGGTCAATCATTTCAGCTGTACGTTCGCTATAAGGTTTTGTAAAGCTGTATTCGTCTGTGCTGCTGTAGTAGCACAAATTGGGGAGCTTGTCGCTCATTCCTGCATATGCAATCATTCCGTAAGCCTGTTTGGTGACACGCTCAAGGTCATTCATCGCACCCGTCGAGATGTGTCCGATAAACAGCTCTTCTGCCGCGCGTCCTCCCAGTGTGGCGCACATTTCGTCAAGCATCTGTTCTTTAGTTGTAATCTGTCGCTCTTCCGGAAGATACCATGCGGCTCCCAATGCGCGTCCGCGGGGTACAATGGTTACCTTGATCAGCGGATTCGCATGCTCCAGAAACCATGATATAGTAGCATGCCCGGCTTCATGCAGGGCGATGGAGCGTTTTTCGGCTGCGGTCATCACTTTGGTCTTCTTTTCAAGCCCGCCGACAATACGGTCGATGGCAGCCAGAAAGTCATCTTTCCCCACCGACTTTTTCTGATGGCGCGCGGCGATGAGAGCGGCTTCGTTGCAGACATTGGCGATGTCAGCTCCGCTGAATCCCGGTGTCTGGCGTGCAAGCAAGTCAACGTCCACCGTATCGTCAAGCTTTAACGGACGCAGATGCACGCCGAACACCTCCTTCCGCTCGTTTAAGTCCGGAAGGTCAACGTATATCTGACGGTCGAAACGTCCCGCACGCAACAAAGCTTTGTCGAGGATGTCCACGCGGTTTGTGGCCGCAAGGATGATGACACCGCTGTTCGACCCGAAACCATCCATTTCTGTCAGCAACTGGTTCAGCGTGTTTTCGCGTTCATCATTTCCTCCCATGCTCGGATTTTTTCCGCGTGCACGTCCCACCGCGTCGATTTCGTCAATAAAGATGATGCACGGCGCTTTTTCTTTTGCCTGACGGAACAGGTCACGCACACGGGAAGCTCCCACACCTACGAACATTTCCACAAAATCTGATCCGGAGATGGAGAAGAACGGCACGTCCGCCTCTCCTGCCACAGCTTTGGCCAGCAGGGTCTTTCCCGTTCCCGGAGGGCCTACCAGAAGTGCACCTTTAGGGATTTTCCCCCCCAACTCCGTATATTTCTGCGGCTGTTTCAGAAAGTCCACGATTTCCTGTACTTCCTGCTTGGCTGCAGCTTGTCCTGCCACATCTTTGAATGTGATGCGGTTTGTGCCTTTCTCGAACAGCTGCGCTTTGCTCCGGCCTACATTGAATACGTTTGAAGCGCCTCCGGCACCGGCTCCTCCCCCCATACGGCGCATGAGGAATATCCACAGGACGATAAAGAAAACAATCGGGAGGAGATTCCAGAACAGCATGCCGAAATATTCGCTCTTCTCTTCATATTGTATAGACCCGGTGAAGTTTCCGTTGTCCTGCTGCTCGTTGATGAACTTGTCGAAAGACTCCATAGAGCCGATCCGTACGGTTACGGCAGGGCTTCTTCCCACTTTTTCCGCATCTTTCTTGAACACGTCTACGATGTGGTCCGGTTTGATGAACACTTCCAGCGTATTGTTGTCGTATGCGATAATTTTGTCGGCATATCCCTTGCTTACCATTTCCTTGAACTCGGTGTAGTTTACCTCTTTAGTGGCACTTCCTTCATCGCCGGTAAACCACAGCCAGCCGAACACCAGCGCGATGAGCACATAGAGCCATGTCAGGTTAGGACGCGGCACGTTGATTTTCGGTTTGTTATTGTTGTTATTGTTGTTTGAGCCTTCGTTCATATTCGTGTCTTATAGTTTAGGCGGGGATTAGTCCAGATCCGGTATTGAGGTAAGTTTTGCGTCTTCCCATAAATGTTCCAGATCATAAAAGTTGCGCATTTCCGGCAGGAATACGTGTACCACCACGTCACTGTAGTCCATAGCCACCCATTGCGCATTTCTTTGTCCGTCGATGGACAGCACTCTTATACCCGTTTCTTTTTTTACATGGTCTTTGATGGAGTCAACGATTGCCAGGACCTGAGTGGGGGAATTTCCCTGGCAAATGATAAGATAGTTGCATATTGTATCTTCAATCTCTGTCAAGTCGGCAGTGACGATGTTTTTCCCTTTTTTCTCTTGAATCCCTTCGATTATTTTTTCAATCAGTTGTTTCGTTTCGTTCATTATTTGCTTTTTCGTTAAAATTATGTATTTGTAATATCCGACAAAGATACTGGCTTTTCTGTATATCACGAAAGAAAGTTAACTTATTTCTCCTTTTCTTTTGTATTTTTTTAGTGGCATGTCCGGCCGATGGAGGGAAAATAAAGGGGAAAAAAGAAAAAAATACGGTTTGTTTTAGAAAAATGTCCCGAAAAGGTTTGTAAGTTCCAAAAATATTGTACCTTTGCACCGTCAAAACAAAAAGATGACAAACGTTCTCTGATTTTGGGCTATGGTGTAATGGTAACACAACAGATTCTGGTCCTGTTTTTCTTGGTTCGAGTCCGAGTAGCCCAACTTCATTTCATGATGAGGTCCTCACGGAGAGGATATCATCATTCAGTTTGGGCTATGGTGTAATGGTAACACAACAGATTCTGGTCCTGTTTTTCTTGGTTCGAGTCCGAGTAGCCCAACAAAAGAGAGATATGGTTTCATTCCATGTCTCTTTTTTTGTGCGTGTATGCGAAGGGTGGTTTTATAACAAAATCCGCCGTTTGCCTGTTCCAGTTCAGACAAACGGCGGATTTGATTAGTTGTATGAGGGTTGAAGGTTCAGGGAACCAGCAGCGACGAATCGCCGTAGCTCAGGAAGCGGAATCCGTTGTCCAGTGCATAGTTGTAGATTTTCCGCCAGTCGCCTTTCACGAATGCCGATACGAGCAGGAGCAGCGTACTCTGTGGCTGGTGGAAATTGGTCACCATCTTCCTTACTACTTTATAGCTGTATCCCGGTGCGATGATGATTTGCGTGCTGGTATGCAACGCTTCCAGTCCGTGCCGGTCCATGTAGTCCAGAATGTGCCTGAGCGATTCGACGGTGGTCAGTTGCGGAGCCGTGTCGTAGGGCTGCCACTGGTTCACGTGCAGTTCCTCCTGACTGGCATCGGGGCGTTCGCTGAGGGTGACACCTATATAATATAAACTTTCGAGGGTACGGACAGACGTAGTGCCTACCGCGACGGCTTTCCCTTGATGTGCGATCAGTTTTTCGACAGTTTGCCTGTTGACCGAAATATATTCGGTGTGCATCTCATGCCCTTCGATTTCCTCACTTTTTACCGGTTTGAATGTGCCGGCACCCACATGGAGAGTGACTTCTTCCAGGTCCACCCCTTTTTTCTTCAGGGCTTCCAGTACGCGTTCCGTGAAATGAAGCCCTGCGGTGGGAGCGGCCACCGAGCCTTTTATCTTGGAATAGACGGTCTGATAGGTTTCCTTGTCGCTTTCCTGCGTCTCCCTGTTCAGATAAGGCGGGATGGGCAGTTCGCCGAACATCTCCAGAATGTCGGCAAAGGTCACTTCCGGATTGTCCCATCTGAAGTCAATCCAGTGGCTTGTCCCCCGGCATTCTCCGCGTGTGGCGGTCAGAGTGAGCGGTTTCCCTTTCACCGTCATTTCCCTGTGCAGTGGGCCTTCCTTCCATTTCTTCAGGTTGCCTATCATGCAGAGCCATGCCGAATGGCCGGTCTGCTGGAAGTTCAGCGCATAGTCGTTGGGCTGTACGGGTTCCAGACAGAATATTTCAATCAGCGCGCCGGTCTCTTTCCGGAAATGCAGCCGTGCCTGGATTACTTTCGTGTTGTTGAAAATCATCAGTTCGCCGGGTTCCAGATAGTCGGGCAGAGAGGTGAACTTGTCTTCGCTCACTTCCCCGTGGCGGTACACCAGCAGTTTCGACTGGTCGCGTACGGGAAGCGGAAACTTCGCTATGCGCTCTTCTGGGAGCGGATAGTTGAAATCGTTTATTCTGATATGTCTTGTATCTTCCATTTCTGTCTTTCAGTGTGAAATTTCTGCAAAGGTACAACATTCCGGCGGATAATCTTTCAAACGTGCCGACTATTGTTCCGGAGTCCGGTCTGAAGCATCGGGTTGTTCCGGATCGGACACCGGGTCGCTTCATACCAGACAAAAGGGTGTTTCAGGTGGGGTTCAGGAACTTCTTTTCCAACTCCAGATCCAGGTCGGTCATCTGCGGCGAAGGAATGTTGCACATGCGGATGACATCTTCCGGACTGCAGGTATAGGCGTAATAGCGTTTTTCCGTTTCGTTGAGCGATTCGCGGCTTTTCAGGATTCCTTTCAGCTTCAGAAACTCCGCACGGTCTGTGCTTTCAGACATTTTCACGAACAGAATGCGCCGCGCAATCGGGTTGTAGTTGTAGTCGCAGCAAGTGTAGATGCCTCTCAGGTAAGGAGGCCGGTCGTACATGGGAATTTTCAGGCAGATGTAGAACAGAGCCAGTTGGGGAGGTCTGTTCTCGTTGAATACCAGATACATGTGGTTGAGTCCGTTCATCATGACCGCTCCCCAGTGTGTGGTTCCATATACATTCTGATGCCCCACTTCCACATAGTTCCCGCTTTCGGAAGGGGCGATGAGGTATGGTTCGATTTTCATGGCCGGACTGCTTGACGATATGCTGTAGCTCAGATAAATCCCGCTGTAGTTGGCAATCTGGTTGGCGGTCTCTTTCAGATTGCATTCCAGTGCGCAGAGAAACGGGTTGGGCGACGTGTCCTTGTGACTTTGCGGAACGATTTCCATGGTGAACAGCGCGTTTCTCAGCACGGGAAGCGAGCCGAGAAGCTTTTTCTTTGATACGTTGTTCACCCACACCAGTGCCTTGTCGAGTGCTTCGTCTTCATTGCACCCCTTTTCGGTTTCCTTGAAATAAGCGGGCAGTACGGTGGAATAGATGGCAGACAGAACACTGGGAGAAAAACCGGATTTTTCTGCCATGTCCTTCATTTTCACTCCCTTCTGCCTCAGAAAAGTGATCCGTTCGTATATTTCTTTCAGTTCATTCATATGCCGACATGTCTGTGTCTTTGGTTTCGACGGGTAAAGTTACGCATTTTCTTCCAAGGTGTTCCCAAAACGGATGTGACAAAATGATTTCAAACGCATGTGATTCCTGTTTCATTCTGATGATGAACAGGTTGCATGAATGTTTCTGAATTATTTCATGTTTATGATTCATCCGTTATTCATTTTTCCTTTTCTGTCTCCGCTCTACTTTTGTGCCGGAATCAGAAAAGAACGAGAACATGGAAATGTCATTACATAATGGTGAAGAACGGCGGAAAGCGATGCCCGACTGGCTTTTCGTGCTCTGGGCGGGAGGGACTGCACTGCTGTCGTATTCGCTGGTCTATGCCCTCCGCAAACCCTTTACGGCTGCCGAGTTCGAAGGTATGCAGGTGGCCGGGATGGACTATAAGATTGCGGTCAGCATCATCCAGCTGCTGGGATACGTGACGGCCAAACTTCTTGGCATCAAATATATATCGGAACTGAAACCGGAGGGACGTCTGAAGTTCATTGTCGGTTCTGCGGCTTTGTCGGAAGCTGCGCTGCTGGCTTTCGGACTGCTTCCCATGCCCTATAATATAGTGGCGCTGTTTTTCAACGGGCTTTCTCTGGGCTGTATGTGGGGAGTGATTTTCAGCTTTCTCGAAGGCCGCCGCACTACAGACATCCTTGCCAGTATCATGGGGGTGAGTATGGCACTCAGTTCGGGCGTGGCGAAATCTCTGGGGCTTTACGCTCTCCACGACCTCCATGTCAGCGAATTCTGGATGCCTGCGCTTATCGGGGCTCTTGCGTTCCCCTTGTTGTGTTTCATGGGGTGGATGATGACCCGTTTCCCGAAGCCTACGGCGGAGGACATCGCCTCGCGTTCGGAGCGTGTGACGCTGGACGGCCGCCAGCGTCTGGCCCTGTTCAGGCGTTTCATGCCCGTGCTGGTTCTGCTGTTCGGGGCCAATCTGCTGTTGACGGTGCAGCGCGACGTGAAAGAGGATTTCATCGTGTGCATCATTGATGTAAGCACCATTTCTTCGTGGGCCTTCGCTCAGATTGATTCGGTCGCCACGTTGGTGCTGCTGGCCATTTTCGCGCTGTTGTCAACTACTTACAATCATCTGAAGGTGCTTTGTATGCTGCTGATGCTTTCCATAGCCGGGATGGCGACACTTGCCGTCGTGGCGGCCAATTATGAGCAGTTTCATCTGCCCGTCACCATCTGGCTGTTCCTTCAGAGCCTTTGTCTCGACATGGCCTACCTGAGTTTCCAGACTATTTTCTTTGAGCGGTTCATCGCCTGTTTCAAAATCAGGGGAAACGTAGGCTTTTTCATCATTACCATCGACTTTGTGGGTTATATGGGCACGCTGGCTCTGCTGGTATTCAAGGAGCTTCATGCCTCGCATGTCGACTGGACCGTGTTCTACAACGGGATGAGCGTGTTTGTCGGAGTGGCGTGTTGTTTGGCTTTCGTCGGTTCGCTGATTTATATGGTCAACGCCAGCCTACGGTTCCGGAAGGATCCGGACGCGTTTTCGCTGGAAGACAAGACAGAAGTGCCGGTTGAGGAGAAAAAGACGAATGACAATTGTTTAATGGCAAAAGCAATATGAAAAGAATTGAATGTGTGATTTTAGACTGGGCGGGTACGGCGGTCGATTATGGCTGCTTTGCACCGGTATCCGCTTTCATTGAAAGTTTCAGGTCGCTGGGGCTGGAGGTGACCGCTGCCGAGACACGTGCCCATATGGGGCTGACAAAGATTGAGGAAATCCGTGCGCTGTTCAGAATCGGTCGTGTGGCCGATGCGTTCCGTGAAAAGTACGGGCGCGACTACAATGAGAATGATGTGCAGGCCTGTTATGCCGAGTTCCAGCGTCTGCTTTTTGCTTCTCTGCGAAGCTATTCGGGACCCATTTCCGGGGTGGTGGAGACGATAGACCTTCTGCGCGGGAGGGGAATCCTTATCGGCTCGACCACCGGATATACGAAGGAGATGATGGACATCGTGATTCCGGCAGCTGCGGAACAGGGTTATCGGGTGGACAACTGTGTCACTTCCGACGGGCTTCCGGCGGGCCGTCCTTATCCTTATATGATTTACAAGAACATGTGCGACCTGGCCATACCTTCGCGCTTTTCTGTCCTGAAATACGGTGACACCTTGTCCGACATCAGGGAGGGGGTGAATGCCGGCGTGTGGAGCGTGGGCGTGGTCTTGGGCAGCAACGAACTCGGACTGACGGAAGAGGAGGTGAACGCACTGCCTGCGGATGAACTGAAGAGGCGGATGCAGGAAGTGAGATGCCGCATGTATGCTGCGGGCGCGCATTTCGTGGTGGATTCCATAGAGGAGTTGCCCGCGCTGATTGAGAGTATCAACGAAAGAATGAATGCAAACATATAAAGACAGAAAGTTATGAGACCTTATTTGTTGTTGACTCCCGGTCCGCTGACCACCAGCGAGACCGTGAAGGAGGCCATGATGAGCGACTGGTGCACATGGGATGAAGATTATAACATCGGGATTGTGGAGGTGATCCGCAAACAGTTGGTGGAGCTGGCGAGCAGCCGCCCCGAAGAATATACGGCTGTGCTGATGCAGGGAAGCGGAACATTCTGCGTGGAGGCTACTCTGGGGTCGGCCGTGCGTCCGGAAGACTGCCTTCTGGTGGCCGCCAATGGTGCCTACGGGAAACGTATGGGAGTGATTGCGGATTATTATCATCTGAACTGTCGTGTGATGCAGTTCGAGGAGACTCAGGCGGTCTGTCCGGAGCGGATTGGCGAATATCTGGACACGCATCCTGAAGTGACCCATGTGTCGGTGGTGCATTGCGAGACGACTACGGGTGTACTGAATCCGCTGGAAGAAATCGCGAAGGTGGTCAAGGCTCGCGGCAAGGTGTTGATAGTGGATGCCATGAGCAGTTTCGGAGGGGTGCCCATAGATATGGCTGCACTGGGTATTGATTTCTTGATCAGCAGTGCGAACAAATGCATCCAGGGTGTGCCGGGATTCGGTTTCATCATTGCCCGCCGCAGTCTTCTGGAGCAGTGCAGGGGAGTGGCCCGTTCTTTGTCGCTCGACCTTTACGACCAGTGGAGCACAATGGAGAAGGGACACGGCAAATGGCGTTTCACTTCGCCCACCCATGTGGTCCGCGCCTTCATGCAGGCATTGAAGGAGTTGCAGATGGAGGGGGGAGTGGTCGCACGTCATGCGCGTTACTGTGAAAACCACCGCATTCTGGTGGAAGGCATGCGCTCGCTGGGCTTCAGGACGCTGCTCTCCGATGATGAGCAGTCGCCCGTCATCACTTCCTTCTATTATCCGGATGCGGACTTCGATTTCAAGGCCTTTTATTATGCACTGAAGGCGAAAGGTTTCGTGATTTATCCGGGGAAGATTTCCCAGGCCGACACCTTCCGTATCGGAAACATCGGTGACGTGTTCCCTACGGATTTCATCCGGCTGATTGAGGAAGTTCGGAAACTGGACATCAGGTTCTGATTTCCGGTGATATACGGCGAAGGGTACGGAGACGGACAGAGGAGGTGATTCTTCTGTCCGTCTCCGTACTTTTTCCGTTTCTGGTAAAATATATATGGATGTCTTGTGGATTTTCTGGTGAAAGTGTCTACATTTGTAATGTGTTGAATAAAATCTAAAAGACGAATTATATGAAGATTGGAGATAAGGTCCGCTTCCTGAGTGAAGTGGGAGGCGGGACAGTGAAAGGCTTCCAGGGGAAAGACATTGCGCTGGTGGAGGATGAGGACGGATTTGAAATACCGATGCTGGTGAAGGAATGTGTGGTTGTCCAGACCGATGACTATAACATTCCGCTGAAGACGGCACCGAAACCGTCGCTTCCGGAAAAGGATGAGGAAGAAGAGGAAGAGAAAGAAGACGAGCGTCCGGTCACTTACCGTGCGCCTGAAATCCGCGGGAATGATGTGCTGAACGTGTATCTGGCTTATGTGCCTCAGGACCTGAAGGCGATTTCTTCCACATTGTTCGATGCCTATCTCGTGAACGACAGCAATTATTTCATCGACTATCTGTATCTGTCGGCTGAGGGGAAAAGCTGGACGCTGCGCAGCCGGGGCACGGTGAAACCCAACATGAAGCTGCATCTGGAAGAGTTCGGAAGGTCGGAACTGAATGCGCTGGAGCATGTGGCCGTGCAGATTCTTGCCTATAAGGACGACCGGACTTTTCTGCTGAAGCCGGCGGTGAACCAGGAGTTCCGCATCGATGTCGTGAAGTTCTACAAGCTGCACACGTTCCAGCCGTCGGACTTTTTTGAGGAGCCTGCTTTGGTTTATGAGGTGGTGAAGGACGATGAAAGCGTGAAACAGGTGTATGCCTCGGCCGATGACATAAAGGCGGCTCTGCTGCAGAAGTCGGTGTCCGATGCGCCTTCCCGTCCGCAGAAGAAACAGCACAAGGTGAAGAATGACATGGTGGAGGTGGACCTGCATATTCATGAACTTCTGGACGATACGGCCGGCATGAGCAATTCGGAGATGCTGGACTACCAGCTCGACGTGTTCCGGAAGACATTGGAGGAATTCAGGAACAAGAAAGGACAGCGCATCGTGTTCATTCATGGAAAGGGCGACGGGGTGCTGCGCCGTGCCATCCTCGACGAGTTGAAACGGAAATATAAGAATTATACCAGTCAGGACGCTTCGTTCCGCGAATACGGGTTCGGAGCCACGATGGTGACAATACATTAAACTGCTATGGGTACATTGAAGGATATGCTTGCTCACGACCGCTTTGCTGCGTGTGCGGGGGTGGAACTGCTTGAAATCAATCCGGGATATGCCAAGGCCCGGATGGAAGTGACGGAGAATCATCTGAACGCCGGAGGGGTGTGCCAGGGAGGCGCGCTGTTCACGCTGGCCGATCTGGCCTTTGCGGCGGTAGCGAACAGCCGTGAACGGCTCACGCTTTCGCTCAACGCGCAGATTACGTTCCTCCGTCCTGCCCGCAAGGGTTATGTCTATGCCGAAGCGAACGAGGTGTTCAACCATGCGCGTATTCCTTTCATCGAGGTGCGTATCGTGGATGAGGACCAGCAGCTGATTGCCATCCTGACCAGTTCGGGCTACCGGAAGAACGAGGAGCTGGATGTGGACGGACTGGAATAGTCTGGTTCGTCTTTATAGGGAAGGGCTGTCTGAAAATAAGAGTGGCTATGCTTTTGATAGTCAGATTTTATTTTCAGGCAGCCTTGCTTTTTTGTTCTTTTAACTATGAAAAGTAGTTGATAAACTAAATTTTTTAGTTCATTTGCAGAAACAAAAGTTCCGGTTATGAAAACACTGACAGCTAAGGAAGAAGAAGTGATGGGATTTTTCTGGGAAAAAGGCCCTCTGTTCGTGAAGCAACTTCTTGATTTTTATGATGAACCGCGTCCTCATTTCAATACATTGTCGACCATTGTGCGCGGTCTGGAGGAGAAAGGTTATTTGTCGCACACCTCTTTCGGCAATACTTATCAATATTATGCCTTGGTTTCAAGGGAGGATTTCAAGAGACAGACGCTTAAAGGGGTAATAAGCAAATATTTTAACAATTCCTATCTGGGTGTTGTCTCTTCGCTGGTGAGGGAGGAAGAGATTTCGCTCGACGAATTGAAGGAGCTTATCCGTCAGGTGGAAGAGGATGCGGATAAGGGCAGGCAGAACCGATAATTGGAGGTATGTATGGGCGAGTTTCTTGTGTATATGTTGAAATCGGCTGCTTGTCTGGCTGTTTTTTTCCTGTTTTACAAGTGTCTGTTGTGCAGGGAAAGTTTTCATCGTTTCAATCGGCTGCTGTTGCTGTGTATGGGGCCGTTGGCTTGTGTGCTTCCTTGTGTGCGGATAACGAGGGAGGGCACTGCGCCTTTGGTTCCGGAGATTCTACCTGTGGATGGTTGGCTGGCAACGGTCCAGTCGGGTAAGATTTTGCAGGAGGCAGGAGATGTGCATGTGTTTACATGGCCGGACATGGTCGTTCTGGTGTACATGGTGGGTGTGATGGTTTCTCTGTTGTGGGAGATGGGGGCTGTGATGCATATATGTCGTTTGCTCCGCGGAGGAAAGAAACGGAGGGTTGGTGGCATTTGTTTGGTGGTGCATCAGAAAGAAATGGCTCCGTTCAGTTGGATGAAATACGTTGTCATCTCAGAGAACGATTTGAAAGAATATGGGAAGGTTATCCTTCTGCACGAGCAGGCGCATATTCGTCTGCATCATTCATGTGATTTGTTGCTGGCCGAGCTGTTGGTTTGCGTGCAGTGGTTCAATCCGGCGGCATGGTGCTTGAAGCACGAGTTGCAGACTGTGCATGAATATGAGGCCGACGAAGCGGTAGTAGTCCGTGGCGGTGTCGATGCGAAGGAGTATCAGTTGATATTGATAAAAAAAGCCGTTGGCGCAAGGCTCTACTCTCTTGCCAACAGCTTTAATCACAGTTCACTTAAAAAACGTATCACTATGATGAGAAGAAAATCAAATCCGTGGGCGCGCATGAAAGGACTTTATGTGCTTCCACTTGCGGCTATGTCTGTAGTCGCTTTCGCGCGTCCTGAAGTTTCGGGCTCATTGGCCGGAATTTCAGATGTCAAAGTTACTGATTTGTCTGCAATTGTGAAAGCAGACGGAGTTGAAAATGTGGAAAATGTCCAGGAAATACACCGGAAAGACAGCTTGGTAGGCCGGAAGGTGGTGGTGAGGTCGAAGAAAAGAGACATGAGCAACGCCGAGGTGGTGGTTGTAGGCTATACTTCTGGTAGTGATGAGGAGCCGGAAAATATTTTCGATGCGGCAGACATGATGCCGGAATATCCCGGAGGGATGAAAGAATGTTTTCGTTTTCTCGCCAAAAACCTGCGCTATCCCGTGAAGGCTGTAGAGAATCGCACGGAAGGCAAGGTCGTTGTGCGGTTTGTTGTAGAAAAGGACGGGAGTCTTTCAGGCGTACATGTGCTGAACGGAGCAGACTCGTATCTGGACGCTGAAGCACTTAGAGTGGTCCGCTCGATGCCGAAATGGAATCCGGGTCAGTTGGATGGCAAACCGGTGCGGACAAGGTTTGTTTTGCCTGTCGTGTTTAAGTTGCAGGAGCAGGAGGGGAAGACAAAGACGGATGCGGGTCAGACCGCCGGAGCGGATGCCGGGCGCGTGAATCCTGAAATGTCCCCACTGGTTTTTGTGGACGGAACAGAATATACGGGTGACCTCAGCAAGATTGATCCGGACCGGATAGAAAGCATTTCCGTATTGAAGGACGGACGGGCTACCGCTGCATATGGCATCAAGGGAAAGAACGGGGTGATTCTCGTCAAGACCAAGACTTCGGGCAAACTGAATGCGCCTGTGTCGAAGATTGAGTATAATGAGCAGGACAAGAATGCGGTAGTTCGCATCACGACCGCGGAAAAAGAATAAGGACAAAAAGACAGAATCCTTAAAAAAACGGATAATATTTGCCCGTTTTTTTAAGGATTCGTTACCTTTGCGGAGAACAATACAGAAAATAAGATGAAAGTCGTAGATTTTATAGAAAGCAGGAAAGACAGTGGACGTCCGGTCTTTTCGTTTGAGATATTGCCTCCGCTGAAAGGGAACAGCATCCAGAAGGTGTATAACGTGATTGAGAAACTGAGGGAGTTTGAACCGAAATACATCAACATCACTTCGCATCACAGCGAGATTGTCTATGTGCCCCAGCCCGACGGAAATCTGAAGAAAGCTACGGTGCGCAAGCGTCCGGGCACGGTGGCGGTGGCTGCGGCCATCCAGAACAAGTATGGCATTCAGGCAGTTCCGCACATCATTTGCAAGGGATTCACCAAGGAAGAGACGGAGTATGCGCTGTTGGACCTGAATTTTCTGGGAATCTCCAATCTGCTGCTGCTCCGTGGAGACGCAAAGTCGCTGGACATTCCGGCGAAAGACAGGGACCTGTATCATGAGCATGCCACAGACCTCCAGCGGCAGGTCAATCTGTTCAATCAGGGAATCGCGCTCGACGGGTCGAAGATTGAGGGCATCGAAACTCCTTTCTCCTACGGGATGGCCTGCTATCCGGAAAAGCATGAGGAAGCTCCCAACATGGAGTCGGACATCTTCTATCTGAAAGAAAAAGTGCGCAACGGAGCCGACTATGTGGTGACGCAGATGTTTTTCGACAACGAAAAGTTTTATTCGTTCGTGGAGCGTTGCCGTAAGGAAGGTATCAACGTGCCGATTATTCCGGGCATCAAGCCGGTGGTGCTGAAGAGCCAGCTCACGGTGCTTCCGCGTGTGTTCCGCACGGACATTCCCGAGCCGCTCGCCGCCGAACTCCGCAAGTGTAAGACGGACGATGAGGTGAAGGCTGTAGGTGTGGAGTGGGGCATCGAGCAGTGCCGGGACCTCATCAGACATGGTGTGCCGGGACTTCATTTCTATACGCTTCTCGCATCAGACAGTGTGCGGAAAATTGCCGAAGCCATTTATTAGTTGGTAGTTAAGAATACGTTCTCAACTCTCAACTATTAATTGTTAATTATCAACTACATCGCGATTCTTCTCAGCCGGATACGCAGGTTCGACAGTTCCGCATCGGCATGGGGAGAATCCGGATTGTGCGGTCGTATGGTCACCGTGTGCGATTTCCCGTTCAGCATTTCCGGAAGAGTCACCTCTTTCCTGAATATTACGGGATTTTCGGCAGGGCGGAACAGATATTCCATCCGGTTCTCAAACCGGTTGTAAAGACGGACCACTATCCGGTTGTTTCCTTTCTTCAGCGGGAGGACCGCCACTTCTTTCCGGAACGTGCAGCGGTACGGATTCAAGTGTTTTATGACAGACTCTCCGTTCACATAAACCTCAACGCCGTTTCCGGCTCCGATTTCCACCATAATCCGCTGGGCGCGCGGAGATTCGATTTCCTGCATCAGATAATATGATTCAAAAGGCTTGCAGACTATCGTGCCGTTTCTTTCCGTGGTCTTTTCCCATTTCTTCAGCCTTGCCGGAGAACTGAACGAACCTCCTTCGGGTCCGCACAGGTAAAGGTCGCCCCATTCCGTGCCGGAGAGAGGAGCCGTTTCCTGTTGTTTCCCTCCGTCGAGTGTCAGGGTGTAGGTCTTGTCGTCGACGGTGAGGTCGATTGTTCTTCCTGTTTCCTGTTGCGTGTAAATCAGATCCAGTTGTTTCAGGAGAATTTGCTCGAAGTTCCACGAATAGCCTGTCGTGCTTTTGTAGTTGGTGTAATAGTCGAAGCAGGAGTAGCTGTGGAGCGGAACTGCGTTCTGCGAGGTCAGGATGAGGCTTTTCCCGCTCTTTCCGGGCAAGGGAGCGATTTCCTTGTCGAATTCGAGCGTCAGCACGTGGACCATGCGGTCTTTGTAGGCCGAAGCCGGAACGGTCAGTTCAATCCGTTCGCCGTATTGCAGGTAGGTGGCCATTTTCCCGTCCCCTTTCTTCAGAATATAGCCGGGCATGTCGAATGCGATTTTCCCGCTTTCCGGATATTTCCCCGAAAGGAAGAGATACAGATTCCGTCCGTTCCGGGTTGCGGCCCCCCATCCGAAATCCGTCCGGAAAGGAGAAGGACTGCTGCCGTACACGGCATATCCGTAGCGTTCCAGCCAATTCCCGACATTTTCCATCACTTCTTTCTCGAAGGGTATCACGTTGCCCTCTCCGTCAGGTCCGATGTTCAGCAGAAAGTTTCCGCCGTGCGACACTGTGTTGATGAGATTCCGTATCTTTTCTTTCGCCTTTTCTTCCGCGTCGCCCCGTTCCTGCCATGAGCGGTATCCCCATGTTTCGTTGAACATCGAGACGCAGGTCTGCCAGGGAGTCTGCAGGGTAGCGTCGGGATATTGGTTGTCCCCCATCACACAGAAGTCATACCGGTCATTCCCCAGCCGTCCGCTCACCATGCAGTCGGGCTGGAGCCGGTGCACCAGCTCATACAGCTCCCTGCTCTGTTCCGGCGTGTTCGATCCCATGTCGAACCAGAGTTCAGAGATGGGACCGTAGTCGGTGAGCAGTTCCTTCAGTTGCGCTTTGGTGTATTCATGATGCTTCGGGGTGATGAAATCCGCATTGTGCGGCGACATGGGCGACGCATAAGGGAAATGCCAGTCGATGAGCGAGAAATAAAGTCCGAAGTTCAATCCCGCACGGTGGCAGGCTTCCGACATTTCTTTCACGAGGTCGCGTCTGCATGGCGATGCATCATACAGGTTGTATCCGGTGGTGGAAGTGCGGAACAAGCAGAATCCGTCATGATGCTTGCTCGTGAGGATGACGGAGCGCATCCCCGCACGTCTGGCAAGTGCCGCGATGGAATCCGCATTGAATTGCGTCGGGTCGAATGTGCCGGCCAGTGTTTCGTATTCCCCCTTCGGGATAGGGGCGAAAGCCATAATCTGTTCGCTGTATCCTTGTGTGACAGGTTTTCCTTTCCATACGCCTCCCAGCCGGGAATAGAGTCCGAAGTGGATGAACATGGAGCATTTGTTGTCCTGCCATTGGCGAAGAGCCTGCGTGTCGTGCCGGGCCTGTGTTCCGAGGGCTGCCAGCAGGAGGCAGAGAAGGGATACGAGCTTTTTCATGGTCTTTTTCTTTTGGAGCAAAGATAATGACTCCCGCTTGTGGAATGAAAGATTTCACCATATTTTTTTGTGGAATGGCAGCCGGATGCTTCCGTCGTGGAAAAGTCCGGAATTTTGTGCGGATTTTCAATCGTGTATTTTTTACATTTAAATGGCGGGGAAAAGTTTTGTTTTATAAATGAAAATTTTTATTTTTGTGGTGAGATAAATTTTTTAATCCATCATCACTTAAAATTTCAGATTATGAAAAATGCGTTTCTGGGCCTGGCCCTGTGCTTTTCGGCGACGCTTTCCGCACAGCCGGACGCAACCGTGACCATTCATCCCGAACAGGGAAAACAGATCATTCCGAAAGAAATCTACGGACAGTTTGCCGAACACCTCGGTACTTGCATTTATGGAGGCCTTTGGGTGGGCGAAGATTCCCCGATTCCTAATATCAACGGCTACCGCAAGGATGTGTTCGGTGCGCTGAAGGAACTGAAGGTGCCTGTGCTCCGCTGGCCGGGAGGCTGCTTTGCCGATGAGTATCACTGGATGGACGGAATCGGGCCGAAGGAGAACCGTCCGAGGATGGTGAACAACAACTGGGGAGGCACCGTGGAGGACAACAGCTTCGGCACGCACGAGTTCCTCAATCTCTGTGAGATGTTGGGATGCGAGCCTTATATCAGCGGGAACGTGGGGAGCGGCACCGTGGAGGAGATGGCCAAATGGGTGGAATACATGACCTCCGAGGCGGGGAGCCCGATGGCCGACCTGCGCAGGAAGAACGGACGCGAAAAGCCCTGGAAGGTGAAATATTTCGGTGTGGGAAACGAGAGCTGGGGATGCGGAGGAAGCATGCGCCCGGAATACTACTCCGATCTGTACCGCCGTTATTCCACGTATTGCCGCAATTATGACGGGAATGTGCTGTTCAAGATTGCCAGCGGGGCGAGCGATTACGACTACAACTGGACGGAGGTGCTGATGCGCAACGTCGGGCACCGCATGGACGGAGTTTCTCTGCATTATTATACGGTGGCCGGATGGACCGGAAGCAAAGGTTCCGCCACCAAATTTACCGATGATGACTATTACTGGACGCTGGGCAAGTGCCGCGAAATTGAGGATGTGCTGAAACGCCACATTGCCATCATGGACAAGTATGACCCGAAAAAGCAGATTGCGCTGATGGTGGACGAATGGGGAACCTGGTGGGATGAAGAGCCAGGAACCGTCAAGGGACATCTCTACCAGCAGAACACGATGCGCGATGCTTTCGTGGCCTCTCTCTCGCTCGACATCTTCCATAAATATACCGACCGCGTGAAGATGACGAACATCGCCCAGATTGCCAACGTGCTCCATTCGATGATTCTTACCAAGGACGACAAGATGGTGCTGACTCCCACTTACCATGTGTTCAAGATGTACAACGTACATCAGGATGCCACTTACCTGCCTCTCGACCTGAACTGCGAACGGAAGATTGTGCGCGATGACCGCATCCTCCCGATGCTCAGTGCCACCGCATCCCGCGACAAGGACGGAAAGATTCACGTGTCTCTCTCGAATGTGGACCTGGAAGACGAGCAGGAAGTGGCCGTGAAGCTCGACGGAGTGCAGGGCAAGTCGGTGAGCGGAAGCATTCTCACTTCGGACAATATCGACGACTACAATACTTTTGAGAATCCCGGAACGGTTGCTCCGAAAGAGTTCAAGGGCGCGAAACTCACCAAAGACGGTCTGACGGTGAAGCTTCCCGCCAGATCAATCGTGACGCTTGAAATAAAATGACTTTGTCGGATACGTTGAAGTTTCCCTCCGTCCGGATTGATACCGTCCAGACGGAGGGTTTCTTTTATATATAAGGAATTGTATGCGTTGTAACGGAAATGTAATATGGTGTTACACCTTCTTTAAGCGGTTGAAACACTTTTGTAACATCTATTGCCGACCTTTGCAGCGTCAATGATTTGAAGTTTTAATTGATAAAGATTCTACAATGAAGGCAAGGAGACTTTTAATGTGGGGGTTGTTGGGGTGTCTGTCGGCTGCGCCGGTCATGGCGGAAACCGATGAGGCTCCCGCAAGGGAAAAGAAAGGTTCGGCAATCATCACCATATTCTCGGACTTTCATACGGGTTTCGGAAATGTGAATGATGACAGGGGGTTCGACCTCGACCGGGCTTATATCGGTTATCAGTATAAACTGTCGGAAGAACTTCAGATAAAGGCGGTGATGGACTTCGGCCAGTCGGACCATGTGGAGGATTATCAGCGTATCGGCTATATCAAGAATGCCCAGATTACATGGAGGCGCGGGGGATGGACGCTGAACGCAGGTCTGGTCAGTACCACCCAGTTCAAGACACAGGAGGACTTCTGGGGCAAGCGGTATGTGATGAAGTCTTTCCAGGACGAATACAAGTTCGGAAGCAGTGCCGACCTTGCAGTGTCCGTCGCCTATAAATTCAACAAATATGTGTCTGCCGATGTGATTCTTGCCAACGGGGAAGGATACAAGAAGGTGCAGGTGAAGGACGGTCTGCAATATGGAGCGGGTGTAACCCTGACTCCGGCGGAAGGCTTCATGGTCCGTGCCTATGGCTCCTATAATGAAGCTCCCGACAACAGTCTGGAGGGCATCACCAATCTGGCGGCTTTCGTGGGATACAGGAACGCTTCTTTCTCCGTGGGTGCGGAATACAACTGGCAGTCGAACACCAAAAACGTGAAGGGAAACGACCTGAGCGGTGTCTCGGCCTATGCTTCCGTGCAGTTCAACAAACATGTGGGTCTGTTCGGCCGCTGGGACTATCTCGATTCGAAGCATGACTGGAACAACGCTTCCGACGGGATGGCAGGCGTGCTGGGTGCAGAGTTCAGGCTGGGCAAATACATCAAGCTCGCCCCGAACTTCCGTATCTGGTCGCCCAGGGCCGACGGCGCGGACAAGTCCGGATATTTCTATCTGAACGCGTCTTTCGCCATCTGAGAGAATCATTGAATCAAGTCAGAAATACAGTTCTTAATTTTATAAACACATGAAAAAGTTTTGTTTACCTTTGATTGCGGGCGCAATGGCATTGTCATTCGCAGCATGTGGCGGATCAGGTTCTGCCGGTTCGGTTGAGTTGAGTGGCGCAGGCGCTACGTTCCCTCTTCCTTTCTATAACATGTCATTTGAAGGATACGATGCTGCAACCGGCAACAAAGTGTCTTACGGAGGCATCGGCAGTGGGGGAGGTGTGCGCAACCTGAAAGACGAAATCGTGGATTTCGCCGGAAGCGACGCATTCCTGACCGACGAAGAAATGAAAGATATGAAGCCTGTCGTTCACATCCCGACCTGTATGGGAGCTGTGGTGCTGGCCTACAATCTGCCGGATGTGGTAAAGCTGAACCTTTCAGGCGACGTGATTGCCGACATCTATGCAGGGAAGATTACGAAATGGAACGACGCGCGTCTGGCAGAACTGAATCCTGACGTGAAACTTCCTGCAAAGGATATCATCGTGGCTTACCGTTCGGACGGAAGCGGGACGACCTTCATCTTTACCGACTACCTGTCGAAGGTGAGCGAAAACTGGAAGAACACTTACGGAGCGGGCAAGACGGTCGATTTCCCTGTGGGACAGGCTGCCAAAGGAAATCCGGGCGTGGCCGGCATCATCGCGCAGACTCCGTATTCGTTCGGCTACATCGGTTCTGAATACGCTTTCGCGCAGAAGATTCCTTATGCCAGCGTGAAGAACAGCCGGGGCGAACTGATCACTCCGTCTACGGAAAGCATCTCTGCCGCAGCAGGCGACATCCCTCAGGACACCCGCTGCTCAATCACGAACGCCGATGCGGAAGGCGCATACCCCATCAGCTGCTTCACATGGCTGCTCATCTACCAGGAACAGCATTATGGCGACCGCAGCATGGAGCAGGCGAAGGCCACAGTCGACCTGATGAAGTATATGCTGGCCGACAGCGTGCAGCAGAAGACGGCTACAGTGAACTATGCTCCGCTGCCCAAGAAGGCTATCGAATTGAGTCTTCAGAACCTGAAGACGGTGACCTACGACGGACAGCCGATTCTGAAATAAAAAGAGTGTGTTATGCAGGATAAAATATTCAAGGCTTTACTGATTTTATCTGCAGTGCTTATTCCGGTCATCGGTGGGGGAATCATTCTCTCCCTCACCGTTGACGCCTCGGGCGCGTTCAAGGAGTTCGGGTTCTGGGAATTCGTCTTCTCCGACGACTGGATAACTACGGCAGGTAAAGAAAAATACGGAGCCCTTCCGTTCATCACGGGAACGCTGCTCACTACGGCACTGGCCCTTCTGATGTGTATCCCTTTCTCTTTGCCGGTGGCACTGTTTACGGGCGAGTATTTCAAGGGGCGCAAGATAGCGGCTGTGCTGGGAACCGTGATTGACTTGCTGGCGGGTATCCCTTCCATCATTTATGGTCTGTGGGGATTTTATGTGCTGCGCGGCACGTTCATGTATCTCGACCTCTCTCCGCAAGGCTCCGGCATTCTGACGGCCTCTTTCGTGCTGGCCATCATGATTGTGCCTTATGCCGCTTCGTTGAGTGCCGAGTTCATCAAGATGGTTCCGGCCGAGCTGAAGGAAGGGGCGTATGCGATGGGAGCCACCCGTGCGGAAGTGATTCGCCGTGTGATTTTCCCGATGGCAGGTTCCGGTATCTTCTCCGCATTCATCCTGGCTATCGGCCGTGCGCTGGGCGAGACGATGACGGTGACGATGCTGATCGGCAACACGAACCAGATGCCCGAGACGTTGCGTACCACAGGAAACACGATGGCCAGTATCATTGCCAATCAGTTCGGTGAGGCCGACGGCCTGAAACTGTCTTCACTGATTGCCATCGGTCTGCTTCTGTTCCTCATTACAGCCATCATCAACATCATCGGCAAGATTCTGATCCGCCGTGCCCGCCATGTCTAATTCTGTAAACCGAGTGCAATATGAATAAAGTGAAGTTTCGTATCTTTAAGAGCCGCCTCCTTTTTATCATGGTGTGCGTGTTGTCGGGAATCACGGCAATTCCGTTGGTGGCGATTCTGGGCGAGGTGCTCATCAAGGGATGGAACCAGTTGGGTTGGTCGTTCATTACGGAGGCCACCCCGAACGCATACAAGGCAATGATTGCCGCCCAGGCGGGCGAAGACATTCCGGGCGGTATCGCCAACGGTATCGTCGGCACCTTCCTGATGCTGTTTCTGGCCGCGGTGGTGGCTATCCCTGTGGGCATTCTCTGCGGTATCTGTCTGTCAGAGTATCGCAAAAGTTGGTTCGCCACGTTCGTCAGCTATCTGACCGACTTGCTGCAGGGTACTCCCTCCATTATCATAGGTATTATCACATATATCTGGGTAGTTGTGCCGATGAAGGGCTATTCCGCCATTGCGGGTAGTGTGGCACTGTTCATCATGATGCTGCCGCTGATTATCCGTTCTACAGAAGAAACGATGAAGGTGCTGCCGGATACGCTGAAAGAAGCCGGTCTGGCACTGGGAGGAAGCTACTGGAGGGTGATGCTGAAGGTGATGGTCCCCGCCGCGCTGGGAAGTATCTTCACCGGTATCCTGCTGGCCATATCGCGTGTGGTCGGCGAGACGGCTCCGCTGATGTTCACCGCTCTGGGAGGTGCGGCCATCAGCTGGAACATGACCAAGCCGATGTCGGCGGTGCCCCTGCTGATTTGGGAGTTCTTCAACGACCCGAACCTGCAGAACCTGATCTGGGGCGCATCCCTCTTCCTGTTGGTTTTCGTATTATGTCTGAATTTATTAGCTAAACAAGTTGCAAAGAAATGGAAAGTATAAAAGACCCGATTCTCCAGATAAAGGATGTCTGCATCTCGTACACCAGTGATGTGATGGCCGTGAAGCACGTCACCGCCGACATCGAAAAGAATTCTATCACGGCCATCATGGGCCCGTCGGGCTGCGGAAAGAGTACGCTGCTGCGTGCCGTGAACCGCATGCACGAGCTGTACAAGAACATCCGCGTGACGGGAGAAATCCTGCTGAACGGGGAGAACGTGCTCGAAATGGAGCCGATGGAGGAACGCCGCCGCATCGGTATGGTGTTCCAGCGTCCGAATCCGTTCCCGACGATGAACATTTTCGACAATGTGCTGGCGGGATATATCCTGAACGGAATCCGCCTTTCGAAGTCGCAGAAGGAAGAAATAGTGGAGCGCAATCTCCGCAACGTGTCTCTGTGGGACGAGGTGAAAGACTCTCTGACCAAGCGCGGTACGTTCCTTTCGGGAGGACAGCAGCAGCGTCTGTGCATCGCGCGCTCTCTGGCTCTCCAGCCGGACATCCTGCTCATGGACGAGCCGACTTCCGCACTCGACCCGATTGCCACCAAGCACATCGAGGACCTGATGGACCAGCTGAAGAAAGAGGTGACCATCTTGATTGTAACTCACAACATGTCGCAGGCCATGCGTATCTCCGACCGCTCCATGTTCATGTTCCTGGGCGAGCTGATAGAATACGATGACACCAAGAAGATGTTTGAGAATCCGGCCGACGAGCGCACGCGCTCTTATCTGACAGGAAAGATGGGATGACGGATACATCCGAAAACAGGTATTTGATAAAAAGAAGCGACGGGACGTTTTTTCAGACGTTCCGTCGTTTCTTTTTTCTTTTTTGTGCGGGCCGTGTGTCTTCTATGAAGTATCAAATAATTGAATGATACAGCCGGATTCTTCTTTTACACGTTGATTGTTAGCGTATTGGTGCAACGGATGTCTTGTTACGTGTAGTTGGATAAATCAAGGGCGGAACCTTTCTTTTTTCAACGGGCCGGGGGCTATATTTGCGGCATAGACATTAACTTTTTGAGTGACTATGAAAGGCAAAATGGCAGATTTCAGTTGTTTGTTGGCCGACTCTTACCGGATGCTCCGCGAGCCGGTGTTGCTGTATGTTTGCAGCAAAGTGGAAAGCCGTGAAGACGCGGAAGATTTGGTGCAGGAAGTGTTTCTCCGTCTGTGCGGCATGAAAGTGCGCGTTTGCGCGGAAACCGTCAGGAACTTGGTGTTCACGATAGCCAGAAACCTGGTGACGGATTACCTCAGGCGGTTGTACATGAAGCGCGAGGCCGTGTCGTATGTGTGCGAGTCGCAGCCGGTTTCGGTTCATGATGTGGAAAGCCGCATCGTGGCGGAAGAGTTGCGGCGCCTGTTCCGGCATAAAGTGTCGGTGTTGCCGGCCCGTCGGCGCGAGGTGTACGTGCTGAACCATTTTCAGGGGAAAGGCTCTGCCGAGATAGCCCGGCAGCTCAACCTCTCGAAGCGGACGGTGGAGAGCCACCTCCTGCTCGGTCGTGGGGAGGTGAGGGCGTATATGAAGCAGTTCGTGTAGCGGTGTCACAATGAAGCGGAAACGGCGGTCCGGCTTTCAAATGGGCGTAAAAAATCCGTTTCCCGTGACAGCTCATCCGAGGCTTCCGCGTGTTCCGGAGGCGATTCCTTAACGAATGCAAACGTTTGCCCCCTTCAGAAGCCTTGCAGACGGGGTGAAACGCGGCAACTTCTGCCCGAAAAATTCAAATCCGACGGGGAAAACCTCGGAAAACGTCCCGGCAAGTTCGTTAAATCGAGCGCGGAAGTCCGTGCGTTTGTGCGCACAGCTTGGAGAAGGGATGGAGAAGCCCGGAAAAAAGACGGTTTTTTCTGTAGAATTGTCTTTCCGGAAGCCGGTTCTGAAGTGGCGTAAAGAAGCGGAAAACGTGCGTTTGCTTTTCTTTCAGACGGCTTGTCGGGCGATTCGTTGTCTCGGTGCGACGGAAAGCGCGTGCGGGCAACCGGAATGACAATCGCCGGACGCGCCTCCTTGCTTTCCTCGCGCATTCCGCTTCCTCCGGCCCGAAATACGGCATTCTCGGCGGTCCGGATTGCCGTTTTGTCAGAATGTCACGTCGGTTGTGCGGAAGAACACTTGCAATAACCGGAAAAAATATTATCTTTGCGTCATCATAATGAACGACGGCTATGAAAATAAAAAACATATTGTTGCCTTTCTGCCTTTTCTTCTTCTCTTTTGTGTCCGTCTACGGCGGACATCAACACACTTTTCGCGGGCTTTCGGGGGCGGACGGCCTCTCCGACCTGACGGTATGCGCCCTGTACAAAGACTCGTGCGGGTACGTGTGGATGGGCACTTCCACTTCGCTTGAACGCTTCGACGGGGTTCACGTGAAGCATTACCCGATTCCCGGCGCGAACGAGAAGCTGAAATGGGTGAACACCGTCGCCGAAACGTCGGGAGGCACCGTCTGGATGGGAAACGACATGGGGCTTTGGAGGGTGAGCGGAGATTCGCTGGCACGAGTGGCTCCCGACACCATCGCGCACGGCGTGCGCTGCATCCGGCAGGGGGCGGACGGCACGCTGTATGCGGGCAGCGAGACGGGGCTTTACCTGTACCGGAACGGCAGGTTCGAGCATCGACCGGTGGACGCGAACGTCCTTTCGTCTGGAAACTTCGTCATCAGCATTCATGTGGACGAGCGGAGCGGCACAATCTGGACGGTCACCCGCAACGGGCTGTATTCCATGAAGATGTCCGGCGGGAAAGCCGTGCATCACCCCAACGCTTTGGTGGGAGAGGAAAGCGAATGCTCCTACCGGACGATGACCTGCATCGGCTCCGCGCTCTACATCGGCACGATGACGCACGGCATCCTCCGCTTCGACACGAAGACTTGCACGTTCTCCCGTTACGTCGATGTGGGTTGCGACGTAATCATGTCTTTGTCGAACGACGGGAAAGACATGCTCTACGTGGGGACGGACGGCAACGGGGCGCATTTTGTCTCGACCCGCGAAAACCGCATCGTGCGGTCGTTCCGAAACGTGCCGGGAGGGAAGGCCGGAGAGGGACTGCGCTCCAATTCCGTCTATTCGCTCCTTGTGGACAGGGACGGGTTGCTTTGGGTGGGGCTTTATCAGACCGGGCTGGACTATACCGTGCATCAGGAACATCTGTTTTCCGTCTACAAGACTCCCGCTTTCAATTCGGAGCACATCCCCGTGCGCAGCATCTACATCGGTGAGGGCGAGAAGCTGATAGGTTCGCGCAACGGCCTCTACTATATCGACGAGCGCAACGGACGGTCGGAGCGTTTCGGGATGCCCCTGCTCCGCTCGAACATCATCCTCGTCTGCTATGCCTTTGAGGGAAAGGTCTATATCGGCACATACGGCGGAGGCATGTATGTGTTCGACCTGCACACGAAAAAGATAGACGGGTTCAAGGCGGAGAGGTCGGGAGAGCTTCTTCGGAGCAGCGTCTTCTGCTTTTCTTCGGACAAGGAGGGCTGTCTGTGGATAGGCAGTTCCACGGGACTTTATTGCTACAAGGGAAATAGGCTGGTGCGGCGTTTCGACCACAGGAACTCCCCTCTGCCCGAAGGGAACGTGTATGCGGTTTTCTTCGATTCCATGAACAAGGGGTGGATTTGCACGGACACGGGCATTGCCGTCTGGGACTCCACATCAAAAACAATCAAGAAGAACGTGTTTTCTGACGAGTTCCCGGATGAAGCGAAGGTGTCTTCCGTCTACGAGGACTCCAGGCATACGCTGTATTTCGTCGTTCCTTACAAAGGGAACATCCTTGTTTCCGACTTGTCGATGCGCGATGTCCGTGAGGTGGGCATCGGCACTCCGTTGGAGGGGAAAGAGGTTCGTTTCGTCACGGAAGATAAGGACAGCTGCCTTTGGATAGGGACGGAGGACGGACTGTTCCATTACGACAAGGATGGCGGCTTTATACCGTTCAACTTCGTGAACGGCATTCCGAGTCCGAACTTCCTTCCTTGCCAGCCGGTCAAGGACAAGGACGGGACGATGTGGTTTGCCAACAACGAGGGTCTGCTATATCTCCCGGAAGACTGGAAACGGGAAAGGCGGTCTTTGCCCTACGCGATGCGGATAACGGAAATCGGAATAAACGGCGAGTCCGTTCCCGTTCCGGAAAGCGAAAGGCTGACGCTGGACACCGACCGTAACAACGTGGCCTTCCGTTTCTCCGGATTCACCTTCACCGACCCTGCATACGTGTCGTATGAATGCAGGTTGGACGGGTTGGAGGACGAATGGAAGCGGTTGGTGGGGAAGTCGGAAGCGGTGTATTATAACCTTGCGCCGGGAAGTTATGTGTTTAAAGTCCGGCGTATGGGCGAACCGGCCACGGAAACGGATCTGGAAGTCCGCATACTCCCTTCGACCAATTGGAAGGCATGGACAATCGTGATTGTGGTGTGCTGCATTATCTTGGCAGGAGGCTTCGTCGGTTATGTATGGATGAAGAAGAAAGAACGTGAGCAGCGTGACGCGCCGAAAGAGAAATACAGAACCAGCAATCTGTCCGATTCGGAATGCAGGCAGATTGTAAGGAAACTTGAAAAGGTGATGCAGGAAGAAAAGCTCTACACAAAGGCCGACTTGAAGCTGATGGACCTGGCCACCGTGCTCGGCGTATCGTCCCATACATTGTCTTATGTGTTCAACCAATACCTGAAACAAAACTACTACGATTATGTCAACGGTTATCGGATAGAAGAGTTCAAGGAACTGATAGCGCGCAAAGCCCATACCAAATATACGCTGAACACATTGATAGAAAGATGCGGATTCGGTTCGAGGGCTTCTTTCTTCCGCTGTTTCAAGGAAAAGACCGGGATCACTCCGAACGAATATATCAAGAGCGAGGATGCCTGAACGTGTACAAGTAGTCTCAAATAATCGAAAAAGACTAAGTTGCTGCAACGTAAACCGTTGTTGTATAGGTGATTGTATCTTTTGGTGTCTTATTCGGGGAAAGTAGACATACGGGCAGGCGGAAAATGATTATCTTTGTGCGGTAAACCCTACATTTGCACTGTGTCCGTCGGGGATGGACGCATTGAGCGAATGATATTGTTAATTTTAAAATGTAGGATTTATGAAGAATGATTTCTTGAAATTCCCTCCAAAAAGGATTCTGTTTTCTGCCTTCTTCATTTCCGCCGCATTGTTGGGTGAGGGAGTCTCGCCCGTATATGCCGATGTGACGGGTGTGCGGACGGCGATGCAGACGACAAAAGTGACAGGCGTGGTGCTCGACCCGAACGGAGAGCCGGTAATCGGCGCGACCGTGATGGAGAAAGGCACGACCAACGGGGCGATAACCGATTTGGACGGCAAGTTCGAACTGAACGTGTCATCTCCGAAAGCGGTGATAGCCGTTTCGTATATCGGTTACAAGTCAGTGGAAGTTCCGGCAGACAAGAAGACATTGAAGATTACTCTTTCTGAGGATTCGGAGATGCTGGACGAAGTGGTTGTGGTAGGTTATGGCGCGCAGAAGAAAGAGACCCTGACGGGTTCCGTTGCCGTGGTCGGTCCGGAGATGTTTAAGGACAAGGGAACGGTGGCCAACCCGTTGCAGGCCATGCAGGGACAAGTGCCGGGACTCCGCATTACCCGTTCCTCCGCCGCTCCGGGTGAGGAAGGTTGGGGAATCTCTATCCGTGGTGCCGTCTCGAAGAACACCACAGAGCCTTTGCTCATCATTGACGGTGTACCGGCAAGCGGCGTGAGTGAAATGGCTCAGTTGAATGCTGCGGACATCGAATCCATCAACTTTCTGAAAGACGCTTCGGCGGCTATCTACGGGTCGAAAGCTGCCGGCGGTGTGATTCTGGTGACTACAAAACGTGCGGAGAAGGGAAGGACTAAGGTGGAATACAACGGCTCTTATACGCGCAAGATTGTGGGGCTTCAGCCTCGTCTGATGAGTTTGGACGAATGGGCGGATGGAGTGATACAGACGCGACGGAATGACGGATTGGGTGATGATGACCAGTGGATACGTTATGCAACAATGGCCAAGCAGTTGAAGGGAAGCTGGTTTAAAGCAGACGGCGGAGGCGGTATAGCTCCGATTCCCGGTGCTTTTACCGGAGTGGCAGACTTCGTTTTTCACGATATGAACTGGACAGACGTGTTGTGGGGAAATGCCGGTTCTACTCAGCATGACTTGAGTATTTCGGGAGGAACGGAAAAGGCAACTTACCGCTTGTCGCTTGGGTATTTGTATGATCAGGGAACTTTGCAATGGGGAAACAACTCGAACGAGCGTTTCAACGTGCGCTTGTCAAACACTTTCAATCTGACAAAGAACCTTAGCATTGACTCTAATATCTCGGCAAGCCGCCAGCATCAGGTAGCACCGACACAGATAGGAGCCGTTTTGGGTGTGAGCATTCCCCAGCCGGGTTTGCCGATTTCTACCATTGACGGAAAACCTTATGCGTGGGGAGGCATTCACACTCCGAACTGGCTGTGCGAGCTGGGAGGTGACAATAAGTTGGTTGTAACGTCTATGAGTGTCAACGAATCTTTGAAATGGAATATCATTGAGGGATTGAACTTTAATGCGACATTGGGATATAGCACGAATACCGCAGTTCGTGACGAGAAATATCTGCCGATTGACTGGTATTCTTATGACGGTACGTTGATTCGCAACGAAAACAGTCCTTATCCGACCGCCGAGAGCTCTTCATATAAAAGAAGCGCATCGCGCACGGACAACCTGACCGCATCGGCTTTTTTCACTTATTCAAAACTGTTCAATCAGAAGCATAATCTTACGGCTATGGTAGGTATGCAGTATGATTACGGAGCATACGATTACAGTGCTACAAAGGCAATGAATGTGGAGCCTTCTCTGGATGCGCTTAACGGACAGGGAGAGGTGTATATCGATAAGGTGGACAAATGGGAGGAAGCGATTCTTTCTTATTTCGGCCGTGTGAACTATAATTATAAGGAAAAGTATCTGATTGAAGCGAATGCACGTTATGACGGTTCGTCCAAGTTCCTTCCGGAAAACCGTTGGGCATTCTTCTATGGCTTCTCCGGCGGATGGCGAATTACGGAAGAGGCTTTCATGGAAAACGTGAAGGATTATATTGACGAACTGAAGCTGAGGGTCTCATACGGTGAAGTGGGCAATCAAAGTGGCATTGGGCGTTACGACGGTATCCAGCTGTATAATTATAAGTCTGGTGCAGGAGTTTATTTGGGTTCGTCAAAAGGAACTTATGTGGAATCGGCAGGATTGGTCAGCACAGAGCGTACCTGGGAGCGCATCTATAATTATAATATAGGTCTGGATTTCGGATTCTTGAACGGCCGTTTGTTCGGTAGCTTCGAACTCTTCATGAAGAAGAACAACAACATGCTGGTAGAAAGACTCTATCCGGGCGTGTTGGGCGGAAGTGCTCCCGACATGAATACAGGCAAGTTTGAAGCAAAGGGTTATGACGGAACTCTGACATGGCGCGACAAGATTAAAGATTTCAGCTACCACATCGGGGGTACGCTCACCTATATGACGAACGAACTGATTGACGGAGGAGAGATTGTAAAGGTAGCTGGTCATAATGGTGCTTTGAACGGTTATCCTTTGAATTCCATCTTCGGCTACCGCTATACGGGCAAGATTCAGAACGAAGAACAGTTGATGAAATATACGCAGCGGTTCGGCGGAAATAATACGATTGACATGCCGAGCAATCTTCGTTTGGGCGACAACATGTATGAGGACGTAAACAAGGACGGGAAGTTGACTCAAGACGATCTTGTATTCCTTGGTTCTGATGACCCCAAACTGTCGTTCTCGTTTAATTTCGGGTTTGAGTGGAAAGGATTCGATTTCTCCGCTATATTCCAGGGTGTGGGCAAACGTACCATCTATCGCGGCATAGACGCATGGAAGGTTCCGTTCAAGGCTATTTGGCTGAACACTTCCAATCAGTCTGTAGGCAATGTGTGGAGCCCGGAAACTCCGAACAACTATTATCCGAGCTATTCGAACAACAATGCGATAAACAATTACAACTACATTGCATCTACGTGGTCGGTTGACAACGGAGCTTACCTGCGCTTGAAGGACATCGTGCTAGGCTATACGCTTCCTAAGTCCGTATTGAAGAAGATGGGCAACTTCATGACGAATCTGAGAGTGTATGTGGCCGGAGCTGACATTTGGGAGAAAACATATATTCATGACGGATGGGACCCGGAGGCTACAAGAAAAATTAGCGGAAAAGACCGTTATCCGTTCAACAGAACGTTTACGGTAGGTATTAATGCAACATTCTAAATTATCTATACGATGAAAAGACTGAATTTACATATTGTATTGGGTTTGGCTGCGGCGTTGTCTTTGTCTTCTTGTTTGGATTTTGAACCGAAGACACAATTGGCCGACACGAATTATTGGTCGACTCCCGATCAGTTCAAATTGTTTGCAACACAATTCTACGGATGGACACGTGATTTCAGGCAGTTGGGCGGAAATGTACATAGTGACGATCGCTCGGATATACAGACAGCTGAAGTGCTTGACCTTTACAGCAACGGAACGAATACGATTCCTACGTCAGACAAAAATTATACAGACAATTACAATCGGATTCGTCAGGCCAACATCCTCTTGGAAAGGGCAGAAACCTATTCAACTCCGGAAGACATCTCTATCTACGTGGGGGAGGCCAAGTTTTTCAGAGCTTATTGTTTCTTTGAACTGCTTCAACTTTACGGAGATGCGATTATTGTGGAGAAGCCATTGGACGTGGCTGCTCCTGAAATGCAACAGGCACGCAATCCGCGGGGTGAGGTGGCCGACTTCATTATCCGGGATTTGCAGGATGCGGCTGAGCTGCTTCCGGCGTTCAAGGCAATCGCTTCTTCCGATGAGGGAAGGGTCTCCAAGGAAGCTGCTTACGCATTCCTTTCGCGGGTTGCCTTGTATGAGGGAACATGGCAGAAGTTCCATGACGGCAAAGGGCAGAATACGGAACGTTCGAGCTATTTGCTTGATATTGCTGCTAAAGCAGCCAATGAAGTGATGATAAGCGGGACTTTTGAACTGTTCAAACCTGCCGATTTGGGTATATGGGCATACAAGTATCTGTTTATCTTGGAAAATGAGAAATCCAATCCGGCGGGAATTACCAAAAGCGCGAATAAAGAATATATCTTTACTCGAAGGTATGACGGCGTGATTAGCCCGATTGGACTGAACATTACTCAGGGACGTCTGGGGAATGCCTTGTATGTGACGCGGAAGATGGCGAACATGTACCTCCAGAGCAACGGGCTCCCTGTTGATCCGGAGACTTGGGATTACAGTACGATGGCTTCTGAATTTGAAAACCGTGACAACCGTATGCAGAATACGCTGATGGTTCCGGGGCGGAATTACTGGAGTCCGGGAGGCGGGCGCATTGATTGGACAGGGAGCGCGGAAGAGATTGCAAACGCCGCCTTCAAGAACTTTACTCCCGGTGATGGAACGGGCTACTTCCCTCAGAAGTGGTGTTGCGAACGCGACGGGGTAGCTACAGGCAAGGAAGGTTATGACTATCCGATTATCCGTTATGCCGAAGTTTTGCTGAACTATGCGGAGGCTGTGTTCGAACGCGATGGCAAAATTGAAGACGAGGATTTGCGCATATCGCTGAATCTGGTTCGCAAGCGCGTCAATCCCGATATGCCTGACCTGACGAATGAGTTTGTTTCGTCGAACGCTTTGGACATGCGGACGGAAATCCGTCGCGAGCGTACCGTAGAGCTGTTTGACGAATGCTTCAGACTGGACGATTTGAAGCGTTGGAAAACGGCGGAAACGGAAATGCCAATGAATCTTACCGGTGTAAAATGGGACGGCACGGAATATGAAACGAGATGGACATCTGCTGCTTCGAAGGACAAGGATGCGGAAGGATGTATCCTTCATGAGTCCGGGCGTGTGTGGACGGAAAGGAACTATCTTTATCCGTTGCCGGTAGATCAGTTGCAGCTGAATCCGAACTTGGGCCAGAATCCGGGTTGGGATGAATAAAAGGTTTAAAGGTTTGATTGTTTAAATAGAGAATTTCGATTATGAAACAGAATATATTTTGGAGTGCAGCCGGAATTCTGGGAGTGTCCTTGGGATTGTTTTCTTGTAACGAAGAAGACGTATCTCCGGCATTGGACGAAAAGACGCTTGTTTCGGAAATCAATATAAAGGTAACGCAAGAACTTCCGTTGCTGATAAATACAGACTCGTTGCTGACATGGGAGGTGTTGCCGGAGAATGCGACTAACAAGAATGTGATATGGACCTCTGCCAGTCCGGAAATCGCCAATGTGTCGGCAGACGGACGCATCTCTGCTTTGAAGCTGGGAGAGGCCGTTATCACCGCATCTCCCGAATGGGGATATGCCACCACTTCGTCGGTTACGGTAAGGGTGATAGACCACATTGATTTTATTGAGGATATCAACCTGACCATTCCGGAAGAAGAACGTTCCGTGTATGCGACGGCATCTTTGCCTCTTACATGGGCTATTACACCGGAGGATGCAACCTATCCGGGGCTGAAATGGGAAAGCCTGACACCTGAGATTGCCACCGTTTCCGAAACGGGTGTCGTGAAAGGCGTGGCGGCAGGAACAGCGACAATCCGTGCCACGGCAACCGACAGCAAGCATTTCTATAAAGATTTTGAAATCAATGTATTGCCAGTAATCCAGATTGAATCTCTTGAGATAGATGAGTCTCATAAAGAACTGGCGATAGGGGAGAAAACGAAACTGAACGTAAACGTAACTCCTGAGAATGCCACAATCTCTACATTGGTGTGGGAAAGTTCCAATCCGAACGTGGTAAGTTTCGATGAGGAAGGCGTAATGACAGTACATGATTATGGCTCGGTAACGATTACAGCTTCGGCAAATTATGGTGAAACTTCGGTTTCCGCTACGCTGAACGCTACAGTGGCAGAAGGAAAGGTGAATGATACTTTCGATTATGCTGCTTCATGGGCGATATTCAATAATGTAGGTGCAGTTGTCGGGGTTGAAGATGGAAATCTGGTGGTAACTCCAGGTGAAGACAAAACTTACAAGGCACTCAGATTGGCAAGGACAGGAGGAATCAATTTCCATGCCGGAAATTATCCTATTCTGGCTGTCAAGATATATATGCCGGCAGATGTCTTTACAGAATCCACGAAGATGGAATGGTATCTGGATATTTGGACTAAAGGTCAGTCACCGGCCGGAAAATATGGTGAGAATACGGACAAAGGCAATAGACAGATGAGCGTTCTGGATTGCGGTGACTATAAAGTGTACTACGCCGACTTTACGAAGAAGGGGCTTGGAGGTTCCAATGAGTTTATGCCTTCAACAGCCATCAATATGGAGAATGTGGAATTCCAGTGGTGGAAGCTGTGGTATGACAGCGGTGACCCGTTGGAAGGTACCATAAAACTTGACTGGGTGAAGACGTTTAAAACAGAAGATGAGCTGAAAGCACTTGTAGAGGCAGAAAGCAGTCAAGAATAAGGGATAAGCATTGTTTTCAGGATAACGATATTGTAATGTTTAATTAAAGAAGTTATGAGTTTGAATTATATACACTTGTTTGCAGCCTGCGCACTGTCTTTCTTGGCAATGGGATGCAAGGCGGAGTTTGAGAACGGGGTAAATGATATCGATTCGTGGGAAACGGCCGGCAACTATGAGCCGTCTCTGGTACATCCCGGAGTGTTGCACACTCAGGCAGACATAGATCATATCCGTGAGTCGGTGGAACAGAAAAAGGAGCCTGCTTACAGCACTTTCCTTGCATTGGAGAAAGAGCCGAAAGCCCAGTCTGATTATGAGATGGGAGGCCCTTTTGAGGTGATTGCCCGCGACGGAACATACGGAAGCACGAAAGTTCGTGCGGAAAGCGATTTCGATGCGGTTTACCTTAACTCGGTGATGTGGATGATTACCCAGGAAGAGGCACATGCAAAGAAGTCTCTCGAAATCATGCTTGCCTATGCCGGAATGTTGAAGGATATTGACGGAAACGATACGGCGCTGATGGCGGGACTGGAAGGAATCAAAATTGTATATGCGCTTGAAATGTTGCGTTACACTTACCATCAGTCTGACACTTATCCGAACGGAATAACGGATGAGCAGGTGGAGAAAATTAGCACGATGCTCCGCAATGTATTCTTGCCGGTATGGGAAGAGTTCTATGAAGCAGAACCATATACCAATGGCAACTGGGGGCTTCATACGACCAAATCTTATCTGGCAGCTGCTATCTTGTGGGATGATAAGGAAATGTATCAAAAATGCGTGAATTTCTATCTGTATGGAAATGATAACGGAACGATAGCCCACTATATCGACGGAGAGACCGGACAGTGCCAGGAATCAGGCCGTGATCAGCAGCACACTATACTGGGCATCGGTGCTTTGCCTGTCATTTGCGAGCTTGCTTGGAAACAGGGAAATGACCTTTATTCGGCATACGATAACCGGGTATTGAGCGGATATGAATATACCGTGAAATACAATTTGGGCTATGATGTGCCGTTTACACAATGGACGGACATTACAGGCAAGTATTGCAATTGGTCGGAGATCTCAGCAGAATGGAAAGGCAAAAACAATGGAGTAGACACGGAACGCGGAAAGTGCTGGCAGCCTGTTTTCTATATGGCCTACAATCATTATGTAAACCGCAAATCATTGAGTATGCCTTACACCAAAGAATTGCTGGAAACATATAAGGAACTTGAATATGACGGGGGACATCCCAGTTTCGGTCCGCTGTTGTTCAATGACAAATAATGGAAACTGGTAAAGCTACCCGGTAGTAGTTGCTTGATTGCCCCGTAGTAGTCGGTCAATTGCTCCGCAGTAGATGATCGGTTACTACGGGGTAGTTTTGCATAAAAGTTGAACGACATTAAAACAGAATTTGAAATGAATTTAAAGTTTTCTATACTGAGCCTGCTGCTCGGCGTGGCATCCGTTGTCTGTGCCCGGCAGAACGAGTGGGAGAACCCCTTGCGCTATGAGTGGAATAAGGAACGGCCTCATGCGGATTTCGCGCTCTATGAGTCGGCGGACGACGCACGGACGGAGGACTATGCGCTGTCTCCCTGGTACAAGTCGCTCAACGGGACATGGAAGTTCCGCTATGCGCCCTCCGTCGAAGAGAGCAAGAAGGACTTCTATCGCACGGACCTGGAGGACGGGGAGTGGGATGACATCCGCGTGCCTTCCAATTGGGAACTTCAAGGTTTC
This sequence comes from uncultured Phocaeicola sp., assembly GCA_944320815.1. Taxonomy (GTDB): domain Bacteria; phylum Bacteroidota; class Bacteroidia; order Bacteroidales; family Bacteroidaceae; genus Phocaeicola. The sequence continues at coordinate 88,191 of CALUIZ010000005.1, forward strand.
GGCGAACCGATTATACGTAACATCCAGTATGTCTTTTCTTCGAATCCTCCTTATATCGATGTGGAGAACCCGGTAGGAACGTACCGCACCCGTTTTGATGTTCCGGATAACTGGGACGGGAGGGAGGTGATGCTCCATTTCGGATCAATCACCGGATATGCGCGTATTTACGTCAACGGAAAGCAGGTGGGGATGACGAAGGCCTCAAAGACTCCCGCCGAGTTCAATGTCACCCCGTACCTGAAAGGAAAGGACAACCTGCTGGCTGTGCAGGTGTACCGCTGGCACGATGGAAGCTATATGGAGGACCAGGACTTCTGGCGCTTGACGGGTATCGAGCGGGATGTCTATCTGCAGGCTTATCCGAAGCTGACGATATGGGACTTCTTCTTGAAACCGGATTTGGACGACAATTACCGGAACGGTGTTTTCCGTGGAGAGGTGGATTTGCGCGAGTTTGCCGGAAACGCCGTGAAGAGCGGCACGTTGAAGCTGGACTTGTTGGACGGGAACGGAAGGAAGGTGCTTTCGCGTACCGAAAGGTTTGATGTGGAGAAGAACGCGAAAGTGGCGTTTTCGGGTACTGTGCGCAATGTGGAGAAGTGGAACGCGGAGCGGCCTTATCTGTATGACTGCGTGCTGACCTTGGCGGACGCCTCGGGCAAGACGCTGGCGGTTACCGTCTGCAAGGTGGGCTTCCGCAAGATTGAAATCAAGGACTCGAAGCTGCACGTGAACGGAGTGCCCGTATATATAAAAGGTGTAAACCGCCACGAGCATAGCGACACACTGGGACATGTGCAGACGGAAGATATTATGATGCGCGACTTGAAACTCATCAAGCGTCTCAACATGAACGCTGTCCGCACGTCTCATTATCCCAATCATCCGCTGTTCTACAAGCTGTGCGATAAGTACGGTGTCTATGTGGTGGATGAGGCTAACATCGAAACGCACGGCATGGGTTCCGTTCCTTACTTCAAGGACACGATACCGCATCCGGCCTATCGTCCGGACTGGTACAATGCGCATGTGGACCGTATCACCCGTATGGTGGAGCGCGACAAGAACCACGCCTGCGTCATCGGCTGGTCGTTGGGCAACGAGTGCGGGAACGGAAAGGTGTTCCATGACGAATACAAGCGGTTGAAGGCGTATGATCCGGGCCGTTTCGTGCAGTTCGAGCAGGCATGGGAGGACTGGAACACCGACATCGTGTGTCCGATGTATCCCGGAATATGGAGGATGGAAGAGTACCGGAATTCCGGCAAGCCCCGTCCGTACATCATGTGCGAGTATGCCCACGCCCAAGGGAACAGCAACGGCAACTTCAAGGATTTGTGGGAGATGATTTATGACAGCCCGAACATGCAGGGGGGATTCATCTGGGACTTTATGGACCAAGGCTTCATGATGCAGGCCGATGCGCAGGACGGCAGGACGTATTGGACGTACAACGGCAGGATGGGCGCACACAAATGGTTGGAAGACAAGAGAACCGAACTGAACACGGGGACGGACGGCATCATCGCCGCCAACGGGATGCCCAAGCCGCAGGCTTACGAAGTGAAGAAGATGTACCAGTATATCCGCTTTACGGCGAAGAACCTGTCGGAGGGAATTGTGACGGTACGCAACCTTTACGATTTCACGAATCTCGAAGAATATGATTTCAAGTGGCTGCTTGTGAAGAACGGAGAGCCTGCCGATTCCGGTGCGTTTATGGTAAGTCTGGAACCGCATCAGTCGAAAGAGGTGAAACTTGATTTGCCGGATATCCCTCAGGACGGAAACGAATATTTCCTCAACTTGTATACTTACACCCGCCATGCGACCGAACTTGTGCCGGCAGGCTATGAGGTGGCGAAAGAGCAGATGAAACTTGGCGGCGACTTCTTCGCTTCCGACAAGGCAACGGAGGGAGAACTTTCCTGCAAGGTGGAGAAGAATGTGCTTTCGTTCGCTTCGGGAAAGGTGTCCGGGAAAATCGACTTGAAGAAGGGGATGCTCTATGACTACCGGCTCGACGGAGAATCGCCTTTCGTGCAATATCCGGAACCTGCCTTCTGGCGCGCCCCGATAGACAATGATTTCGGAAACAAGATGCCTTTGCGTTGCGGCGTGTGGCGCACGGCTCATGTGAACCGTTCGGTAACCGATGTTTCGGTCGGAGAGAAGGGAGAGCAGGGTTTGCCCGTCAGAGTGGAATGGATGCTGGACGATATTCAGGTGCCTTACACGGTGGAATACCTGATTTGCAACGACGGTTCGGTCATCGTGACGGGAAGCATCGACATGACCGGGAGGAAACTGCCCGAACTGCCCCGCTTCGGGATGCGCATGGAACTGAAAGCCGCTTGCGAAAACTTGTCCTATTACGGGAGAGGCCCGCTGGAAAACTACATCGACCGCTGCGACAACTCCTTCATCGGGCGTTACGAAAGTACGGTGACCGACCAGTATTATCCCTATATCCGTCCGCAGGAGACCGGTAACAAGACGGATGTGCGCTGGCTGGTTCTTTCGGACGGAAAGGGGACGGGACTTAGAATTACCGGATTGCAGCCTGTGGCTTTCTCCGCCCTGCATGTCACTCCGGAAGATCTTGACCCCGGACTCACGCGCAAGATGCAGCATCAGACGGATGTGGTTCCGCAGAAAAACGTCTTCCTCCACGTTGACTTGAAACAGCGTGGATTAGGAGGTGATGACAGTTGGGGGAAGCTGCCGCACAACGAGTACCGCTTGCTCGACAAGAAATATTCGTACAGCTACAAGATGGAACTGACGGGCAAATAAATTCCGCCCGCCCATAAAAAGACAACCGCCCGCGCTTGATGGAACGGGCGGTTGTCTTTTTTATGAAAGCGGCGGCGTTTCTGCGGCATGGCGCGCCGTTGTGCGTTCACACTTCTTCGGCTTTCAGTCCGCTTGTGTTCAGAATATGCCAAACGTCTTCTTCCGAACCGGAGAAAGGCCCCGACTTCTCCAGCTTGATGGTCGACATGGCCGCGGCGAAACATCCCGCTTCTTCGTAGGAGCAGCCTTTGTTGCGCATGTACAGGTAGCCCAGCACGTAAGTGTCGCCGCATCCGGTGGCATCCACCACCTCTTTGGGAGGATAGGCCGGAATCCTGTAGAACTTGCCTTCCGCATATATCAGCGAGCCGAGGCTGCCCAATGTCAGCAGCACCTCCTTCACACCCCATTCGGCCAGTTTCAGCGCGGCCTGTTTCGGGTCTTTGCATCCTGTCAGCACTTCTGCCTCATGCTCGTTCACCTTCAGGATGTCGATGTGTTTCAGAGCTTCCTTTTTCTCTTTCCAGTCGGTCGGGTACACGTGCTCGCCTTTCACTTCGCGCAGATACCCCTGTGCGTCGACGGCAAGAACTCCCTTTCCGGACAGCAGTTTCACCACCTCCAGCGGAAAATCGTCCGCCAGAAGGCTTCCCAGATGGAAGAACCTTGCCTGTTCGTCCTTCAGCTCTTCGGCGGTGAACGGGTCGGCCTTGGCCAGCACACGTTGGGTGCGTTCGTCCTGGTTTTCTCCGTAGGTGTTTTCAAAATAGACGGTGTGCCGGCTGGGCAGCACCTCCACCTGGATGCCCTTCCGTCTCATCTCTTCCACCGTGGCATACTCGCTGGGAGCCAGTGCGGTGACTAATTTGTAGTTTTTGGAGTCTTTCAGATGCTGTATTCCGTATGTGAAATAATAGGATGTGCCTCCCGGCATGTAAGTCGTCTTTCGGGGGGTGACAATCTTGTCAAGTGTCAGATGTCCGATGCAGCAAATATCATTCATTATGTTCCAATATTTCAGATTCGGGCGCAAAGTTACGGATAATTTCACTGCCTTTTAGGTCTGAAGATGGCTTTTTATGCTGATTTTATGGCTGAATTTTACTTATATGGAAATAAAAAATCAGAGAAATGGGTTGTATAACAAAACAAAACCGTAACTTTGGGACGTTTGTTTCCATGCTTTTCCCGATTTGTGCGGGAAACGGCATGCGGAGGAATGAAATGTATGTTATTCTTGAAAAATAAAAAAGGAATGGAAAAAATGAATGTAAAACCAGCTGAAGGAAAATTAGGTGTGTTGTGTGTGGGGCTAGGAGCTGTGGCCACTACATTTATGACCGGAGTCTTGATGGTCCGCAAGGGGTTGGCAAAACCTGTCGGCTCAATGACCCAGTATGACAAGATCCGTGTGGGGCGCGGAGAGAACAAGAAGTATCTGCATTATAACGAAATTGTGCCTATGGCCCAGTTGAGCGACATCGTGTTCGGCGCATGGGACGTATATCCCGCCAACGCATACGAATCGGCTATCAACTGTGAAGTGCTGAAGGAAAAGGACATCAATCCGGTGAAGGACGAGCTGGAGAAAATCGTGCCGATGAAGGCCGCTTTCGACCATAACTATGTGAAACGTCTGGACGGAAACAATGTGAAGGACTGCGCTACGCGCTGGGACATGGTGGAACAGTTGCGTGAGGACATCCGCAACTTCAAGGCAGCCAACGGATGCAGCCGTATCGTGGTGCTGTGGGCTGCTTCCACTGAAATTTATGTGCCCGTGTGTGAGGAAGTGCACGGCACGCTGGCCGCACTGGAGCAGGCGATGAAGGCGGACGACCGCGAACACATCGCTCCTTCCATGTGTTATGCATATGCGGCTCTGGCCGAGGGCGCACCGTTCATCATGGGTGCCCCGAACACTACGGTCGATATTCCTGCCATGTGGGAAATGGCCGAAAAGACAAAGATGCCTATCGCGGGCAAGGACTTCAAGACAGGACAGACACTGGTGAAGTCGGGATTCGCTCCGATTATCGGAACCCGCTGTCTGGGCCTTTCCGGATGGTTCTCTACCAACATCCTGGGCAACCGCGACGGACTGGTGCTCGACGAACCTGCCAATTTCCACACGAAGGAGGTCAGCAAGCTCTCCACGCTTGAATCCATCCTTGTGCCGGAAAACCAGCCGGACCTGTACACCGACTATTATCACAAGGTGAGAATCAACTATTATCCTCCCCGCAACGACAACAAGGAAGGGTGGGACAACATCGACATTTTCGGTTGGATGGGCTATCCGATGCAGATAAAGATCAACTTCCTCTGCCGCGACTCCATCCTTGCCGCTCCGCTGTGTCTCGACCTGGTGCTGCTGAGTGACCTGGCCGCACGTGCCGGACGCTATGGCATCCAGCGTTTCCTGAGCTTCTTCCTGAAGAGCCCGATGCACGACTATACACAGGACGAAGTGCCCGTGAACCATCTTTTCCAGCAGTATGTGATGCTGAAGAACGCGCTGCGTGAGATGGGCGGTTATGAAGCCGATGAAGAGATTGACTGATTTTTTCGTGAGACTTATATATGAAGGTGGAGGACGTACGGTTTCCGGGAGCGTCCTCCACCTTGTTTTTTGTCGTGAAGTGTCTTTGCGCTTTGGTATAAAATTGTATATTTGTATCTGGAACACAATTTAAAACTTATCGTTATGAAGACATTGTCCAATTCTCATCTTGCAATCCAGGTCTCTCCGCACGGTGCCGAGCTTTGCAGCATCGTGTCGGGCGGGAAGGAGCATCTCTGGCAGGCCGACCCGGCTTTCTGGAAGCGGCATTCGCCCGTGCTGTTCCCCATCGTGGGCAGTGTGTGGGAAAACACTTATTTTGTCGGGAACCGCCCGTTCAGGCTTTCCCAGCACGGCTTTGCCCGTGACATGGACTTTGAGCTGGTTTCGGAATCGGCGGACGAAATCCGCTACAGGCTTGCAGACAGTGAGGAGACACGCGGGAAATATCCTTATGCGTTCTGTCTGGAAATCGGCTACCGCCTGAAGGGAAAATCCGTGGAAGTGATGTGGCAGGTCTCCAATCCCTCCGAAGAGGAGATTCATTTCCAGATCGGGGCGCATCCGGCCTTTCTGTATCCCGGATTCAATCCTTCAGACATCCGCAGGGGCTTCTTCGGGTTCGACCGGAAGGATGGACTGGAGTTCATTCTTATCGGGGAGAAAGGATGTGCCGACGTGGAAAGACATTATCCGCTTCGGCCGGACCGGGACGGGCTGTTCCCGATAGACGTGCATACGTTCGACCGCGACGCGCTGATTCTCGAAGGCGGTCAGGTGAAGGAAGTGACCCTTTACGGCAATGACAGGCGTCCCTGCGTCACCCTGCGTTTCGACGCGCCTGTGGTGGGCCTGTGGTCTCCTCCCGGGAAGAACGCGCCGTTTGTCTGCATCGAGCCTTGGTACGGGCGTTGCGACCGTGTCTGCTATGGCGGGGAGTTCAAGGACAAGGACTGGATGCAGCACCTTCCGGCTCACGCCACTTTCCGCGGGGGATATGTGATTGAAATCAGGTGAGGGAGTGCGCCGAAACAAGAGCCGGCTTTCGTTTTGTCATGCTGAACGCCAGTGAAGGATCTCGGAAACACAAGCCGATGTGCACGGGATGTTTCACTCCGTTCGGCATGACATTGCTTTTTGACGGCTGAATTCTATTACGACATCTCCCCTTGTCGTGGGGCGGGAGATGTCTCTAATTTTTATTCTATTATTCATAAAAAAAGGTAAGATTGTCTGTTTTACGACATGTAAATTTGGGCAAGACCTTTTTGCTGCGTAATTTTACAGCCAATTTGTAATTGAGAGATTAGGGCTTGTTTTGGTATGGTAAAGAGATTATTGCTGTTTTTGACCTTTTGCATGGCGGTTGTGACGCTTTCGGCCCAGAAGATAACGGGAGTCGTCACCGACTCTGAAACGGGCGACCCGATACCCTACCTGAATGTGTATTACGACGGAAAGGAGCTGGGGACGGTGACGGATGCCGACGGAAGATATTCCATCGCCCTGAGGCCGGAATGGAAGACACTCGCCTTTTCGATGGTGGGCTATGCCACGCAGAAGCTGCAGGTTTCGGCCTCCACGCGCACGCTTGATGTCAGGATGGTTTCCGATGCCGTGCTCGATGAGGTGATTGTGAAGCCGAAGAAAGAGAAATATTCGCGCAAGAACAACCCGGCGGTGGAGATGATGAGGAAGGTGATACGGGCGAAGAAACTCAACGACCTGAGCGTGAACGACTATTATCACTACACGAAGTATCAGAAGATTACATTCTCGCTGAACAACATCACGACCGATTCGCTGCGCGAGTCGAACCTTTTCAAGAAATATCCGTTTTTCCGCGACCAGGTGGAGGTGTGCGACGTGACCGGGAAGAATATTCTCCCGCTTTCGATGGATGAGACCGTGTCGGAGAAGGTGTACCGCAAGGACCCGCACAGCGAGAAGACCATCGTGAAGGGGCTGAACTCCACGGGGGTTAACGAGCTGTTCAGCACGGGCGACATCCTGACCACCATCCTGAAGGATGTGTTTCAGGACATCAACATCTATCAGGACCGCTTCCGGTTTCTGCAGTATCCGTTTGACAGTCCCATTTCAAATGCGGGAATCAACTTCTACAAGTATTATATCATGGACACGCTGGTGGTGGACCGGGAGAAATGTTTCCAGCTCACTTTCGTGCCGAACAACTCGCAGGACTTCGGGTTCACGGGCGAGCTGTATATTCTGGCCGACTCGACCTACCGCGTGCACAAGTGCAGACTGAGGCTGCCGAAGAAGACGGACATCAACTTTGTCGACAACATGATCATCGACCAGCGTTTCGGGCAGCTCCCCTCGGGCGAGTGGGTGCTGATGGAGGACGACATGCTGTGTGAGATGTCGTATCTGAAGAAGATTCTGGGCTCGTTTCAGGTGAGGCGCACCACCCGCTATTCCGACTTCGGCTTCGAGGAGGTCCCCGACCGCATATTCAGGAAGAAGGGGGATGAGATAAAGGATGTCAATGCCATGATGCGCGACGACAGCTTCTGGAGCGAGTACCGCCCGGTGCAGCTCACCGAGTCGGAGAGCCAGATGGACAGGTTCGTGGAGAACCTCTCGAAAATCAAGGGCTTCAAGTATATCATGTTCGTGGCCAAGGCCTTCATCGAGAATTTCGTGGAGACGGGGACGAAAGACCGTCCCAGCAAGGTGGACATAGGTCCCATCAACACCATGATTTCCAGCAACTATATTGACGGCCTGCGTCTGAGAGGGTCGCTGCAGACCACGGCCAACCTCAACCCCCACTGGTTCTTCAGGGGATATTACGCCTACGGATTCAAGGACAGGAAGTCGAAATACAAGGGCGAGGTGGAGTATGCGTTCGACAAGAAGGAGTATCTGCCGCGCGAGTATCCCATCAACTCGCTCACCCTGTCGTACTCGTACGACAACATGCTGCCCACCGACAAGTTTATGGGAACCGACAAGGACAATGTGTTCACTTCGCTGAAGGTCACCTCGGTCGACCAGTACAACTATGAGCGCACGGCAAGCGTCAAGTATGAGCTTGAAAGGGAGTCGGGGCTGAAGACCACGATTCTGCTCCGCCATACCAATCTGGAACCGTGCGGAAAGCTTTTCTACCGCACGATGGAGGGAGAGAGCCGTCTGCAGCAGGACATCGCTTCGGGTGCGCTCGGCGGCACGGACTGGGTACGCTCGCCCTACAACACCCACGACTTCTCCGTGGCCGAGGCTTCCGTCGCCCTCCGTTACGCGCCGGGCGAGACGTTCATCAACACCAAGCAGCGTCGTCTGCCCATCAACCTCGACGCACCCGTGTTCACCCTCCAGCATACGCTGGGGCTGAAAGGCGTGCTCGGCAGCGACTATACCTACAACATGAGCGAAGTCTCCTTCTACAAGCGTTGGTGGCTCAGTTCGTGGGGAAACATCGACACTTCGCTCAAGGGCGGCATCCAGTGGAACAAGGTGCCTTTCCCGCTGCTCATCATGCCGGCGGCCAACCTTTCCTACATCATCCAGGACGAGACGTTCAGCCTGATCAACAACATGGAGTTCCTGAACGACCGCTATGCCTCGCTCGACGTGTCGTGGAACATGCAGGGCAAGCTCTTCAACCGCATCCCGCTGCTGAAGAAGCTGAAATGGCGCGAGTTCATCAGCGTGAAGTGTCTGTGGGGGAAGCTTACCGACAAGAACAACCCCTTCCTCCCGCAGAACGCGGACGACCCGACACTGATGCTGTTTCCCGGACACTACGATGAGGCCGGCAACTTCCACACGTCGAGCTATGTGATGGACCCGAAGAAACCCTACGTGGAAATCAGCGCGGGCATCCACAACATCTTCAAGCTGCTCCATGTGGAGTATGTGCGCCGTCTCAACTACAATGAACTTCCCACGGCAAGCAAGTGGGGCATCCGTTTCATGATTCGGACGGTGTTCTGACGGACGCACTTTTTCAGCCGGAATTGCTTGCGTGCGTAAAGTTTTTTGTAATTTTGTCATATAATCGGAGAAAAATCTATGGTAAAGACAGAGATACAGAGCGTGAAGCTGAGGTTTGGCATCATCGGCAACGCCGAGGGGCTGAACCGGGCCATCGACATAGCCATGCAGGTGGCTCCCACCGACCTGTCCGTGCTGGTGACGGGGGAGAGCGGTGTGGGAAAGGAGAGTTTCCCGCAGATCATCCATCAGTTCAGCAGGAGGAAGCACGGCCCTTACATCGCCGTCAACTGCGGGGCGATTCCGGAAGGCACCATCGATTCGGAACTTTTCGGGCACGAGAAGGGGTCCTTCACGGGAGCCATCAGCGACCGGAACGGATACTTTGCGGAGGCCAACGGAGGGACAATCTTCCTTGATGAGGTGGGCGAGCTTCCTTTGTCCACCCAGGCGCGTCTGCTCCGTGTGCTTGAGACGGGCGAATATATAAAGGTGGGTTCCTCGAAGGTGCAGAAGACGGACGTGCGCATCGTGGCGGCCACGAATGTGGACTTCGCCGAAGCCATTGCGGAGGGACGTTTCCGCGAGGACCTTTACTACCGCCTGAACACGGTGCCCATCAAGGTGCCGCCCCTGCGCGAGCGTCCCGACGACATTGTGTTGCTGTTCAGAAAGTTCGCCTCCGACTTCGCCGAAAAATACCGCATGCCGGCCATCCAGCTTGCGGAAGATGCCAAGCAGATGCTCGTGGCCTATCCGTGGCCGGGAAATATCCGCCAGTTGAAGAACATCACCGAACAGATTTCAATCATAGAGACCAACCGCGACATCAGCGCGGAAATCCTGAACAACTATCTCCCTGCCCGGACGGAACCGCAGTTCCCCGCGCTTCTGGGAGTGAGACCGGGAGAGAAGAAATTTGAAAGCGAGCGCGAGATTCTGTATCAGGTGCTTTTCGACATGCGCCGCGACGTGACGGAGCTGAAGAAGCTTGTCCATGGAATCATTGCGGAACGGAACGGAGGTGCGCCGGTGTCCGCTCCCGAAATGCAGGATGCGGTGCACTATCTGCAGAATCCGCCTGTAAGCGTGATACAGACCCATCCGGTGGTGGACGCTTCCGCCGCTGCCGTTTCGCCGGCAGAGGGAGTTCCGCAAGTGAAGGTCACCTCCCCGCAGGTGAAGGTGGCTCCCGTGGTGATGCCGGAGGTGCAGGACACGGAAGAGTATGTGGAAGAGAACCTCTCGCTCGACGATGTGGAGAAGGAGATGATCCGCAAGGCTCTCGAACGGCACCATGGAAAGCGGAAGAACGCCGCGAGCGACTTGAAAATATCCGAACGTACACTTTATAGAAAGATAAAAGAATATGGGCTTGATTGACAGAATGAGGAAAAAGGCATGGGTGGCCCTTGCGGCCGTGTCGCTCTGTGCGCTGGCGGCATGTACCATCTCGTATAAGTTCAACGGGTCGTCCATCAACTATGACAAGGTGAAGACGATTTCTTTCGAGAACTTCCCGAACCGCTCGGCGGCTTTCGTGTGGGGTCCGATGGAGTCGATGTTCAATACGGCCCTGCAGGACATGTATATGCAGCAGACGCGTCTGCGCCAGGTGAAGCGCGACGGCGACTTGCAGCTTTCGGGTGAAATCACGAACTACGACGCATACAACAAGGGTGTGGGTGCCGACGGCTATTCTACGATGGCCGAACTGCGCATGACGGTGAACGTGCGTTTCGTGAACAATTCGAACCATGCCGAGGACTTTTCCGACCAGCAGTTTTCGGCAAGCCGCGAGTACAACTCCACCCAGCAGCTCTCGGCTGTGCAGGAGGAGCTTGTGACGCAGATGATTGACGAGATTGTGGAGCAGATTTTCAACGCCACGGTGGCAAACTGGTAATCGGTTCGGGGGCATGTGGCGGCAGCGTTTGGAAAAGTGGGTGAAGCACCCGGAATCGTTGGACGGACAGAGTCTTGCGGAACTGAGGGAACTGCTCGGGCAGTATCCTTATTTTCAGACAGCGAGACTTCTGTATCTCAAGAATCTTTATCTGTTGGGCAGTCCGGACTTCAGGGAAGAACTGCGCAGGGGGGCGATGTATGTGGCCGACCTGAGCGTGCTGTTCTATTTCATAGAGGGGGAACGCTTTGAACTGAAGGTGCATCCTCCGCAGAACGAGGCGGGGAAGGGGTGCGGCGACCGCACGCTCGACCTGATAAACCGTTTCCTTTCCGACACGGCGCAGAAGGAGGACGGGGGGGGGCTGCCGCTTCCTTCGGAAGTCAGCGTGGACTATACATCTGTCCTGTTGCAGGAGGTTCCGGAAAGCAGGGAGGAGGCATGCCCTCTGCGCGGACAGGAACTGATTGACCAGTTCATAGCGCATGTTCCGGAGGACGGAAGCCTCCCGGCCAGTGACGTCTCTGTCGGCGGCGGGGCGGAAGAGAAGGGCGGGGGACCGGAAAAGGAGTCTCTCCCCGAAGACGACGACAGCTTCCTGACCGAGACGCTGGCCAAAATTTATGTTAAACAGCAGCGTTATGACAAGGCACTGGAAATTATTAAAAAATTAAATTTGAAATATCAAAAAAAAAATACTTACTTTGCAGACCAAATTAGATTTCTGGAGAAACTGATTATTAACGCTAAATCAAAATAGAAGAAAATGTATTTATTATTAGTCGTACTATTGGTGCTTGCTGCCGTACTGATGTGTTTCGTCGTATTGGTGCAGAATTCTAAGGGAGGAGGGCTTTCTTCCGCTTTCGCGTCTTCAAACCAGATTATGGGTGTGCGCAAGACGACCGATTTCATCGAAAAGCTGACGTGGGGACTGGCTGCCTTTATGGTTGTCGTGAGCGTTGCCGCCTCATATGTGATTCCTACTCAGGGAGGAGATTCTTCCGTCATCATGGAACGTGCGGTGAAAGAGCAGACCACCAATCCGCTGAACGCTCCTGCCGGCTTCGCCGCTCCGCAGAGCAATGACGCAGCCGCTACGGCTCCGGCCGCAGGCGATTCAACGCAGAACTGATCCGACGGCAAAGGATAGGCGCGGACACCGGTTTCGGTTTCCGCCGGCAGAAGGGCAACGGACCTGATGGCTTTCCGGAATACGGAGGAGCGGGTCCGCTGCCTTTCTTTTTTCATATCTTCATTCATCAAGAAATCATTTCGGACATATACATATGGAGGCACAGTCAAAACAACGCATTCTTGCAGTTGATGCGCTGCGCGGGTTTGCCGTGATGGGCATCATCCTGCTGCACAACATCGAGCATTTCAATTTCTATTCTTTCCCCGAAGCTTCTTCGCCGCTTGTGAAGTCGCTCGACAGCTCTTTGTGGGATTTCCTTTTCTTTTCGTTTTCCGGCAAGGCATATGCCATTTTTGCCCTGCTTTTCGGCTTCACGTTTTATCTGCAGAGCCGGAGCGCGGCAAAGCGGGGAGAGGATTTCAAGAACCGCTACATGTGGCGGCTGTTGCTGCTGCTGGGCTTCGGCTTCATCAACTCTTTGTTCTTTCCCGGAGAGATTCTGGTGCTGTATGCCATTCTCGGATTCGTGCTCGTGCCCGTGCGCCATTGGTCGGACAGGAACCTGCTCATTCTGGCGGTGGTTCTGATGCTGCAGCCTCTGGAGTGGGTGAAGGTGTGCATGGGACTGGCCGACCCTTCGTTCGCTCCCAGACAGATGCTCTATTCGCTGGGCGACGTGTATCCGCAGTTGGGCGGCGATTCCTTCATCGAGATGGTGAAAGTGAATTTCGTGACCGGGCAGTTGGCCAGTCTGAACTGGGCTTGGTGCTACGGACGGGTGTTCCAGACGTGTTCGCTGTTCATGCTGGGACTGCTGTTCGGTCGTCTGGGCTATTTCCGCTTTTCTTCGCCCGATGACCGGAAACGTTCGTGCAGCTTCTGGATACGGATGCTCTGCGTGTCGCTTCCTCTGGCTGTCGTGCTGTATTACTTTAAGAGGTTCGTGTTCTCCTGTGTGGAGCAGAAACTGGTGCTGGACAGCCTCACGACCGTTCTTAATTCGTGGTACAATCTGTTTTTCATGTTTGCGATGGTGGCCGCCTTCCTGCTGTTCTATTGTGTGAACGAGGGCCGTGTGCTGCGCGTGCTCGCCCCCTACGGGCAGATGAGTCTGACCGACTATGTCACCCAGTCTGTCATCGGAAGTTTCCTTTATTTCGGCTACGGACTGGAGCTGCACAAGGTGTGCGGGACAACTTCCAGTCTGCTGGTCGGCATCTGTTTCCTGGTGCTTCAGGTGGCTTTCGCCCACTGGTGGTTCCGCCATTTCAGACGCGGTCCGCTGGAGACTCTCTGGCACAAGCTGACGTGGATAGGAAGTGGAAGATAGGCGGAATCCGGTCCTTCACACTCCGGACACATCCGGAATGAACGGTCCGGCTTTTCGTGCATTAATGGTAAAATTCCGTAACTTTACGCCGTTATAAACCAAAAACCGAATGACATTATGGCAAGAGGATTGTTTTCGCATTCCAGCATTCTGGGAGGAATCGTGGACCTGTGTGCCCTGCTGTGTATCTTTATGCTGTGGGACTCCGAGAATATGGCCCTGACGGTCGCTTTTGTGATATGGGGCGCGGTGGTGGCGGTCGATCTCATTCTGACCGTCTACCGTCTTCTGTTCCGCCGGAAGAGATAATCCGCCGGCAAATGAAAAACGGGCACAGACCACACCCCGGAACCGCGGATGCATAATCCGACCGCGGTTCCGGTTTTGTAGTCTGTGCCCTTGGACTGTCCGTCGGACAGATTATTTCTTGAAGTATCTGTTGTACAGACCTTCGAAGCCCTTTCCGTGGCGTGCCTCGTCCTTAGCCATTTCGTGAACGGTGTCATGGATAGCGTCCAGATTCAGCTGCTTTGCGCGGGTTGCGATACGCTTCTTGTCCTCACATGCGCCAGCTTCCGCGTTCATACGCTTTTCCAGGTTAGTCTTGGTGTCCCATACACAGTCGCCCAGCAGTTCGGCAAACTTGGCAGCATGCTCAGCCTCTTCCCATGCATAACGCTTGAAAGCCTCTGCCACTTCGGGATAGCCTTCGCGGTCAGCCTGACGGCTCATTGCCAGATACATGCCCACTTCCGTGCATTCGCCCATGAAATGATTGTTGAGGTCCTTGATCATTTCCTCGTCGCAGCCTTTTGCCACGCCGATCACGTGCTCGTCAACGAAAGTCAGTCCGTTGTTGTCCTCTTCCATTTCTTTGAACTTTGATGCCGGAGCCTTGCACAGCGGGCATTTTTCGGGAGCCGTTTCACCTTCGTGGATGTAACCGCAAACAGTACAGATAAATTTTTTCATACGTTAAAAAAGTTTAAGTTATTAGTTTATGTTTCAGTGAGTCAAAACTCAGTCTCAATTCCTTTCGCCCGCCTTCTTCGCGCATTCCGGACACGTTCCCTTGTAGTAGCGGTGGATTTCTTCGAGCACGAAGCCCTTTTCCTCCAGCTCTTCCCTTTCCGCAGGGTTTTCCCTGAAAGGAAGGTCGTATATCTTTCCGCACGTCCTGCACAGGAAATGCGCGTGCAGGCTGGTGTTTCCGTCGAAGCAGGCATTACGCTCGTCAATCGTCAGCATCTTTGCGGCTCCGTGCTCCACAAACAGCTTCAGCGTGTTGTAGACGGTAGTCTTTGAAAGAGTCGGAATCTCTTTGCACAGTGCCATGTAAATCTCGTCGATGCACGGATGCGTCTCATGCTTGAGCAGATAGTCCATAATTGCAATGCGTTGTACGGATGGCTTGATGTGGTAACTAAGCAGGTATTCGTAAACGTTCATCTTTCTTTCAATTATGTAATTGTTACAATCTTAATTCGATGGCAAATATAGAAAGATTTTTCTTAATGGCAAAGTCTTGTCTGTTTTTTTTGGTTTTTTTACTTTTGCATCCGGGCAGGAAATTGAAGGCTGCCTCATGTGGAGATAGCCCTTGTTTCGCCGCTGGGAACGCGGTTCTGCGTCCGGGCTTGCGGCTTGTTTCTTTGTCTGTTTTTTTTCGGTGGCTTCTTGTGCAAATATACGAAAAAAAATCGTGATTCCTTCTGTTCCGGGAAGAAATTATGCGTCCGTTTTTCATGTGCGGCATGCCTTTCCGCCTCCCTCCGGGCGGAGCCCAAAAAAGGGGTAGGGGTTTTCTTTTTATATTCTCTATATAATAAGGTGGAAAAGTGTTAAAATGCTTCACTTTTGTTTCACGCTCCCTTGCATTCCGCTGATATTCATCCTGTTGAGTGTTTCACTTTTGTTTCATCGCCACATTTATGCCTCTTTATGCCCTCTTTTGGCATCTTTTGGCCGCTTATGCCTTCCTTGCCGTTGGCGGTTGCATTACCTTTGTGCGATGCTCCGGAACGGCGGTAAAATCTTTGTCGGGGGAGTGGCTTCGTGTTTGAATATTGTTTATTTTTGCGGTGTAAATGTTTTTGTCATGAAATTTGGTTTTGTAAAAGTTGCGGCGGCCGTTCCTGCGGTGAAGGTGGCCGACTGCAAGTTCAACGCTCAGGAAACTGAGAAGCAGATTGTGATTGCCGACGGGAAAGGTGTACAGATCATCGTCTTTCCCGAACTGAACCTGACGGGCTATTCGTGCGGCGACCTGTTCGCGCAGTCCCTGCTGCTGGAGCAGGCGGAGTTCGCGCTGATGCAGGTGATGAACAACACCCGCCAGCTCGACATCATCTCGATTGTGGGTCTGCCCGTGACGGCGGGTCCGGTGCTGATGAACTGTGCCGTGGTATTTCAGAAAGGCAGGATTCTGGGAGTGATCCCGAAGACCTATCTGCCCAACTACAAGGAGTTCTACGAGCAGCGGTGGTTCGCTTCCGCCTCCACTCTTCCCGATAATTCATCCGTCCGCCTGTGCGGCCAGGTGGTTCCGCTCACCACGAACATCCTCTTCGACACGCCCGACGTATGCTTCGGGGTGGAAATCTGCGAGGATGTGTGGGCGCCGGTGCCTCCCAGTTCCGCGCTGGCTCTGAAGGGGGCGGAAATCATCTTCAACCTCTCCGCCGATACGGAGAACATCGGCAAGCACCGCTATCTGCGTTCGCTGCTTGCCCAGCAGTCGGCACGCTGCCTGGCGGGCTATGTGTTCGCCTCTTCCGGCTTCGGCGAGTCGACCACCGACGTGGTGTTTGCCGGCAACGGACTGATTTACGAGAACGGCAGTCTGCTGGCGGCCTCCGAGCGTTTTTCGTTTGGAGAGCAGCTTGTGATGAGTGAGATCGACGTGGAGCGTCTGCGCGGTGAGCGTATGGTGAACACCACCTTCGCCGCCAGCGTGCAGGCCCACAGACCGGCTCCCGCCCTGCGGGTGGCTACCGAACTGGTCGCTTCGCGCGAGCTGACGCTGAGCCGTCCTGTAGAGGCGCATCCCTTTGTCCCGTCGGGCGACCGCCAGCTCGACGAACGCTGCGAGGAAATCTTCTCCATCCAGGTGGCGGGGCTTGCCAAGCGTCTGGTGCATACCGGATGCCAGACCGTGGTGGTGGGCATTTCCGGCGGACTCGACTCCACACTGGCCCTGCTGGTGTGCGTGAAGACCTTCGACAAGCTGGGGTTGCCGCGCAGAGGGATTGTGGGCATCACCATGCCCGGATTCGGCACCACCGACCGCACCTACCACAATGCGCTCTCGCTGATGGCTTCGCTGCAGGTCACCTCGAAGGAAATCAGTATCCGGGATGCCTGCATCCAGCATTTCCAGGACATCGGTCAGGACATGTCGGTGCATGACGTGACTTACGAGAACGGCCAGGCACGCGAACGCACACAGGTGCTGATGGACTATGCCAACAAGGTCGGAGGACTGGTGATCGGTACGGGCGACCTCTCCGAGCTGGCACTGGGATGGGCCACCTACAACGGCGACCACATGTCGATGTATGGGGTGAACGCCAGCATCCCGAAGACACTGGTGCGGCATCTGGTGGGCTGGGTGGCACAGACGGGGGTCGACACGCTCTCGCGCAACACCTTGCTCGACATTATCGACACACCCATCAGTCCCGAACTCATCCCCGCCGACGAGAGCGGCAACATCCGCCAGAAGACGGAAGACCTGGTAGGCCCGTATGAGCTGCACGACTTTTTCCTCTACCACTTCCTGCGTTTCGGCGCGCGTCCGGCAAAAATCTATTATCTGGCCGAAATCGCCTTCCGCAACACGTATGACAGCACCACCATCAAGAAGTGGCTCACCGTATTCTTCCGCCGCTTCTTCTCGCAGCAGTTCAAGCGTTCCTGCCTGCCCGACGGCCCGAAGGTCGGTTCCGTGTCGCTCAGTCCCCGCGGCGACTGGCGCATGCCGAGCGATGCCAGCGCGGCCTTGTGGCTGAAGGAATGCGAGGAACTTCAGGGCTGACGCTCTCCGCGCCTTTCATTCCTGTGCGGGAAGGAAGGGCGCGAGTGCCTTTGCGGCGCAGGCATATCCCTCGTCGTAGAGGGCGGTGAGTTTCCGGGTATCCTTTTCGATGCGGTTCACGGTGACGGGGCTTTCGGGCCGTATGGCCAGAATCTTCCCTTCGTCTTCCAGCCGCTCCACCAGCTCCAGTTGTTCGTTGTAGGCCTGGCACCGGCGGCTCAGAGCCTCCCTCAGCTTCGGGTAGCGGCGGTAGATGAAGCGCGGCACCCGTATGTCCTTCTCCGTCTTGCGGTAGCCCTTGTGGCGTGTCAGCACCACCACGTTCGTCCCGTATCCCTGACGCATCGCGCGCAGCACCGGGATGGAGTCGACGATTCCCCCGTCGAGCATCGGGCGGCCGTCCACATAAGTGATGGGACATACATACGGCAGACTGCTCGAAGCCTTCACGATGGCAATCAGCCGCTCCTTGTCGTCCTTCTCTTCCAGATAGCAGGCTTCGCCCGTGACGCAGTTGGTGGTGACCATCTCGAAGCGTGCCGGGTTGTTGCGGTACGTCTGGTAGTCGTAGGGAAGAATCTCGTTGGGGAACAGTTCGTAGAGCAGATGCTGGTCGAGGATGCTGTGCTGGTTCCAGAAATATTTCAGTCCGATGTAGTGGTACTTGTCGAGCATGTCGATGTTGCTGTATTTGGCACGCCCCCTCTGGCGCGACATGTACGAGAGTCCGTTGCACGCTCCGGCCGATACGCCCACCGCATAGGGAAACTCAATGCGGCGGTCCATCATGAAGTCGAGCACTCCGCACGTGAACACCCCTCTCATGCCCCCTCCTTCAAGGACGAGGCCCGTTTTGCCGAAATCAATATCCATACGTCCGTTTCCTCCGATAGTTTGGTCATTGAACTGCAAATATATATTTTCCGTCGCAATTCCGAACGTTTGTCCGTTTTTATTTGCTACATTTGCAATCTGAAATTCATGCTTGTGACATAAAAATGAAATGAAAATGTTTGATTCGCTTACTTATCAGAACCGCCGCAAGGCTTTGCGTGAGAAAGTCGGCCACGGCATCATACTTATTCTGGGGAACAATGAAGCTCCCGCCAACTATCCTGACAACGCGTACAAGTTCCGTCAGGACAGTTCTTTCGTGTATTTTTTCGGACACCAGCACCCCGGATTCGCCGGAATCATCGATGCGGACAGCCACGAAGAGTATCTTTTCGGTGATGACGTGGACATGGACGACATCATCTGGATGGGCCCGCAGCCCAGCATGAAGGAGCTGGCCGCACAGGTGGGGGTGGAGAAGAGCCTTCCGTTCGCCAGACTGGGCGAAGTGGTGGGGAAGGCCATCTCGCAGCGACGGAAAATCCATTTCCTTCCTCCCTACCGCCACGACAACATGCTGCTGATAGAGGAGCTTACGGGCATCCGTGCCTCGATGACACCCAAGCATGCGTCGATGGAGCTTGTCAGGGCGGTGGTCGACCTCCGTTCCTCGAAAGAGCCGTGCGAGATTGCCGAAATCGACAAGGCCTGCAATGTGGGCTATGAGATGCATACCGCCGCCATGCGTCTGTGCAAGCCGGGCGTGTCGGAGCAGTATATCGCCGGCGTGCTCGATGGTATCGCCTCTTCCTACGGACGGATGGTTTCGTTCGCCACCATTCTCACCCAGAACGGACAGACGCTGCATAACCACGACCACAGCCACCTCCTGCAGGAAGGGAGACTGATGCTGACCGACGCGGGCGCGGAGCTGATGAGCTGCTATTGTTCCGACCATACGCGCACTGTGCCTGTGGGGGGACGTTTCACGAGCCGCCAGCGCGACGTGTACAGCATCGTGCTGGCCTGCCACGACAAGGCACTTGAACTGGCGCGTCCGGGAGTGACCTACATGTCGGTGCACCTGGAAGTGTGCAAGGTGCTGGCCCGCGGACTGAAGGATCTGGGGCTGATGAAGGGAGATGTGGACGAGGCGGTGGCCGCCGGAGCGCATGCCCTTTTCCTGCCGCACGGTCTGGGACACATGATGGGGCTCGACGTGCACGACATGGAAGACCTGGGGCAGTGTCATGTGGGATACGACGATGAAGTGCGTCCCTCTTCCCAGTTCGGTCTGGCTTCGCTGCGGATGGGACGCCGCCTGAAGGAAGGCTTCGTCATCACCGACGAGCCGGGATGCTATTTCATCCCCGCGCTGATTGACAAGTGGAGGGCGGAGAAGATGCACACCGGTTTCCTCGACTATGACGCCATCGACAAGTTCAAGGACTTCGGGGGAATCCGTCTGGAAGACGATATTCTGATCACTCCCGACGGTTCACGCTTCACGGGACAGAAGCGCATCCCCATCACGGTGGAGGAAGTGGAGGCCATCATGAACGAATGAGGCTCTGTGTCCGGAATGCATGCTGCTGACAATGGAATTAATTTTTTTTTTGACAGATAATAAAGACAGAATGACTATGAACAAATTGATTGCACTTCTCGCTTTGGGCCTTTGCGTGGGAAATGTCTGCGCGAAGAATCCGAAGAAAGACAAGAAAGAAGAAGGATTTGTGTTTACTACCGTAAAAGAAAACCCGATCACCTCCATCAAGGACCAGAACCAGTCGAGCACCTGCTGGTCGTTCTCCTCACTCGGATTCCTTGAGTCCGAACTGCTCCGCCTGGGCAAGGGAGAGTTTGACCTCTCGGAGATGTTCGTCGTCCACAAGACGATGCAGGACCGCGCCGTGAACTATGTGCGCTACCATGGCGACGCTTCGTTCTCTCCGGGCGGAAGCTTCTCCGACATCGTTTTCTGTTACCGGAACTATGGAATGGTGCCTCAGGAGGCGATGCCCGGCATCATGTATGGCGACTCGCTGCCCGTGCACAACGAACTCGACGTAGTGGCCGGGGCTTATGTGAAGGCCATCGGGAAAGGAAACTTCAAGAAGCTCTCTCCGGTGTGGAAAAAGGGCGTGGAGGCCATCTATGACACCTACCTGGGCGAGTGTCCGGAATCCTTCACCTACAAGGGGAAGACCTACACTCCGAGAACCTTCGCCGACGAGGCGCTGGGACTGAACATGGACGACTATATATCGCTCACTTCCTACACGCACCATCCTTTCTATACCCAGTTCAGCATCGAAGTGCCCGACAACTGGCGCAACGAACTTTCCTACAACCTGCCGATTGACGAACTGATGGAGGTGATGGACAACGCGATAGAGAAGGGATATACCTTCGCCTGGGGAGCCGACGTGAGCGAAGACGGGTTCACGCGCGACGGTATCGCCGTGTGTCCGGACGTGGAGAAGGGAGCCGAACTGACCGGTTCCGACATGGCGCACTGGCTGGGACTGAGCAAGACCGACAAGCGCAAGGAGCTTACCAGCAAGCCGCTCCCGGAAATCGAGGTGACTCAGGAAATGCGTCAGGAGGCTTTCGACAACTGGGAGACTACCGACGACCACGGAATGCTCATCTACGGTATCGCCAAGGACCAGAACGGGAAGGAATATTACATGATGAAGAACTCGTGGGGCTTCAGCGGAAAGTATAAGGGACTGTGGTATGTGTCGAAAACGTTCGCCAAATACAAGACCATGAACATCCTGGTGCACAAGGATGCCGTGCCTGCGGACATCGCAAAAAAAATAGGACTCTAACAGTCTAATATATAGACTCATTTTAAATAAGAAGCGGCCGGTCCTGCAAATTTAATGCAGGATTGGCCGCTTCTTTCTGTCTTTTTTATTAACTTTACGGATTGAAGCGGGAGAGTGGGTCCGCCCGGATGGGGTCAGGCCACGAACAGGGCATGCCTTCATGATTTATATATCTGGTACACAGTCTGTTCTGTGTGAAAATCCCGTGTCTCCGCTTCCATGGAAGGAAAAAGAAAGAAAAAACATATATAAATGAAGTACAAATGGAACTATCAACCTCCTACACCGGTACAGAGAGAAGCAGCTAAGACACTTTCCCGCGAGCTGGGCATCAGTCCCATACTCTGCCGCCTGCTCCAGGAAAGGGGAATCAGCACGGCGGACGAGGCGAAACGCTTCTTCCGTCCCCAGTTGGGCGAACTGCACGATCCGTTTCTGATGAAAGACATGGACAAGGCTGTGGAGCGTCTGAACCGGGCGATGGGACGCAAGGAACGCATCCTTGTATATGGAGATTACGACGTGGACGGCACGACCGCCGTCTCGCTGGTGTACAAATTTCTCCAGCAGTTCTACTCGAACATCGACTACTACATTCCCGACCGCTATGAGGAGGGCTACGGGGTGTCGAAAAAAGGAGTCGACTATGCGTATGAGACGGGAGTCGGACTGGTGATTGTGCTGGACTGCGGTATCAAGGCCGTGGGTGAAATCGCCTATGCTAGGGAGAAGGGAATCGATTTCATCATCTGCGACCATCATGTGCCCGATGAGGAGCTTCCCGCAGCCGCCGCCATCCTGAACCCCAAACGTTTCGACTCGACCTATCCCTATGAGCATCTGTCGGGATGCGGGGTGGGCTTCAAGTTCATGCAAGCGTTCGCCGCGAGCAACGGAATCGAATTCCACCAGCTCGTGCCGCTGCTCGATCTGGTGGCGGTGAGCATCGCTTCAGACATCGTGCCGGTGATGGGCGAGAACCGTGTGCTGGCCTATCACGGACTGCGGCAACTGAACTCGAACCCCAGTGTGGGGCTGAAGGCCATCATCGATGTGTGCGGACTGACCGACAGGGAAATCACGATGAGCGACATCGTGTTCAAGATAGGGCCGCGCATCAACGCTTCGGGACGTATCCAGAACGGGAAGGAGGCGGTCGACCTGCTGATTGAGAAGGATTTTCCCACCGCACTGAAGAAGAGCAACCAGATCAACCGCTATAATGAGGCGCGTAAGGACCTCGACAAGAACATGACCGAGGAGGCGAACAGCATTGTCGACCATCTCGCCGACTTGTCGGAGAGGAGGTCCATCGTCCTGTTCAATGAGGCGTGGCACAAGGGGGTGATCGGTATCGTGGCTTCCCGGCTGACGGAAATCTACTACCGCCCGGCGGTGGTGCTCACCCGTACGGGAGACATGGCCACCGGCTCGGCGCGTTCGGTTTCGGGGTTCGACGTGTACAAGGCCATCGAGCACTGCCGTGACTTGCTGGAGAACTTTGGCGGGCATACCTATGCGGCGGGGCTTTCGATGAGGGTGGAGAATGTGCCTGAATTTTCAAGGCGTTTTGAGGAATACGTCACCGGACACATCCTTCCCGAGCAGACCAGTGCCACTATCGACATCGACGCGCAGATTGACTTCCGCGACATCACTCCGAAGTTCTTCTTCGACCTGAAGAAGTTTAACCCCTTCGGTCCCGACAACCGCAAGCCGGTCTTCGCCACGCTGAACGTGTACGACTACGGCACGAGCAAGGTGGTGGGACGCGGGCAGGAACACATCAAGCTGGAGCTAGTCGACAACAAGTCGAACAACGTGATGAACGGCATCGCCTTCGGACAAAGTTCGCAGGTGAGGTACATCAAGTCGAAGCAGTCGTTCAACATATGCTACACGATTGAGGAAAACACCCACAAGCGCGGCGAGGTGCAGCTGCAGATTGAAGACATCAAGCCGAGTAACATGTTCTGACCATGCCCGACTACAAGGAGATTCTGAAACGCTACTGGGGATACGACAGTTTCCGGGGAATACAGGAAGAGATAATCCGCAGCATAGGCGAAGGGAAAGACACGCTGGGGCTGATGCCCACGGGAGGGGGGAAGTCGGTGACGTTCCAGGTGCCGGCACTCGCCCGTCCGGGATTGTGTCTGGTGGTCACTCCCCTCATCGCCCTGATGAAGGATCAGGTGAGGAACCTGCGCGGGAGAGGCATCAAGGCTGCCGCGGTCTATTCGGGCATGACGCGCGAGGAGATTGTCGTGGCACTCGAGAACTGCATCTTCGGCGACTACAAATTTCTCTACATATCTCCCGAACGCCTGTCGACCGACATCTTCAGGGTGAAGCTCCGCCGCATGGAGGTGTCGATGATCACGGTCGACGAGGCGCACTGCATTTCCCAATGGGGATACGACTTCCGTCCCGCCTATCTGAAAATAGCGGAAGTGCGCAGTCTGCTTCCCGGAGTGCCTGTGCTTGCACTGACGGCCACAGCCACTCCGGAGGTGGTGAAGGACATCCAGAGGTGTCTGGAGTTCCGCGAGGAAAACGTGTTCCGCATGAGCTTCGAGCGGAAGAATCTGGCTTATGTGGTCCGCCGCACGGACGACAAGGACGGGGAGATGCTGCATATCCTGAAGAGTGTGGATGGCTCGGCGGTGGTCTATACGCGCAACCGGAAGCGGACGAAGGAACTCGCGGCCCTTCTGGAACGGAACGGGATTACGGCTACGTTCTATCATGCCGGACTGGACGACGCGGTGAAGGACAGCCGGCAGAAAGCCTGGCTTTCGGGCGGATACCGTGTGATGGTGGCCACCAACGCTTTCGGGATGGGTATCGACAAGCCCGACGTGCGGCTGGTGATTCATGCCGATGTGCCCGACTCGCCGGAAGCCTATTTCCAGGAGGCGGGCCGTGCCGGACGCGACGGGCAGAAAGCCTATGCCGTGCTTCTTTTCTGCGACCGCGACAAGGTGACGCTGAAGAGGCGCGTCAGTGACACATTCCCCGAAAAGGACTATATCCGCAAGGTGTATGAGGACATCTGTTTCTATTACCAGATGGCGATGGGCGACGGGCTGGGATGCACTTTCGCCTTCAACATGGACGAGTTCTGCCGCAATTTCAAACATTATCCGGTGCAGACCGACAGCGCGCTGAAGATTCTTTCGCGTGCCGGTTATCTGGAGTACACGGACGAGCAGGACAATGCCTCCCGGCTGATGTTTACGCTGCACAGGGACGAGCTTTATCACATCCGGGAGCAGAACCCCGACACGGAACGGCTGCTCAGGGTCATTCTCCGCTCATATACCGGAGTGTTTTCCGATTATGTGTATATCAACGAGGATACTCTGGCCGCACGCGCCGGACTTACGCGCCAGCAGGTGTACGACACGCTCCTTTTCCTTACCCGGCGACGCATCCTTCATTATATTCCGGGAAAGAAGACACCTTATATAATATATACGCGCGAAAGACGGGAAACTTCGTCTGTCCGCCTGGACAGGGAGGTGTATGAGGACCGGAAGGCGAGTTATGAGCGGCGCATCGGGGCGATGCTGGAGTATGCCGCCGATGACGCGCACTGCCGGAGCCGCATGCTGCTGCGCTATTTCGGCGAAGACAGCGGGCACGACTGCGGACAGTGTGACGTGTGTCTCGGCCGGCGCACTGCCGGTGCGGAAGAGGACGGGCTGGAACAGGCCGCACGCCGGCTGTTGGAGCTGCTTGCGGAGGAATCTCTGACGCTCAGGGAGGCCGGACAACGTTCGGGGCTTTCCGTCCCTGTCCTGCAGAAGGCAGCCGGTTATCTTCTGGCGGAGGAAAAGATTGTGCAGCGGGACGGAAGGCTTGCCCTCGCGGGAAAGGACGGTGCGGGCAGCTCTTGTCCGGATGAATGATTATGCGTGTTGTATGCATGTTCGCTGCCGTTTTCGGTCGGCCGGACTCCGTGTTCTTTAATTTGTTTAGTAAATGCTGTCTTTTTGTTTCATTGTTTTGTAAATCGGGAAAATATTTGCATTTTTTCTATGTTAAAAAGTAAAATGTATAAAGCAAAGCAAAAATTATGTAGTACTTTTGTAACCGATACAGAATATAATCTAACAGATGCTTAACTTTATTATTGTAGACAGAACACTTTTTAATCTGGATTTGGTGTTGCGGAACGTGAAGTCTCGCGACGCTTTCTGATTCGATGTATATTCATGTAAAGCCAGAAAGAACTTCATGCCTGTAGTGACGGGAGGGAAAGTTATGTGCGAATTTTTATTCACTTAAATACTTTTTTAACAGACAAAACAAAAGATGAGAAGATTATGTCTTTGGTTGGTCTTTTTTGTCGTGTTAGGCATTCAGTCGGCTTTTGCCCAGTCGTATGTGGTGAAAGGCAATGTGGTTTCGAAATTGGGGAGCGAGCCGCTGATTGGAGTGTCTGTCATGCAAAAGGGAACGACAAATGGTGCGGTTACCGATATGGACGGTAACTATGAGCTGAAAATCCAGGGAGGGGAAGCTACTCTGGTATTCTCTTA
>CALUIZ010000006.1 GCA_944320815.1 uncultured Phocaeicola sp.
GACTGGCAGAAAAAGGAATCGGCACGGGCTGGTATGCGTAAAATGATAAAACGGCTATTAAAGAAATACCATTATCCTCCCGAAGAAGCTGCCAACGCATTGGAAACGGTTATCCGTCAATGTGAACAATGGTCGGACAATGAAAATACTGCAAATGAACCGAAATTGTATAGCTTGCAGGAAAATTCATACTCAATGGCGGCAGAACCTAATGTAGAATATAATAAACGCAATATATAGGATGAACGAACAGAAACTGACAAAATATCTCGCTTCTTATAAAGAATGGCTGACTCAAAATCCATCAGTAGCCAATGAGGCAAAACAAGCATGGATGGAGGCACAGCAAAAAGCTCAGGCTTTCACCAAAGAACGGCTTCTTTCCTTGTCGGAAGATGAATTGTTCGAATATCTTTCACCCCTATGGGCCATGGCTATGTGGGGTAATAAGCATTATCAGATTGATAACATCATAGAAGCCAATGGGATTGAATTGCTCCGCAAACAATTTGCCAATTTAATTTATGGAGAAGCCGACATTGAAAAGCGATGGGATGATTTCCGTTCAAAGATTAAAGGTATTGGTCCGGCTATTATGAGCGAGCTGTTATGCAAAACTTATCCCTCACAATATTTACTTTGGAATAAAAAGACATACACCGGATTTAAAACTTTGAACATTGACAATCTCCCACGTTATGAGGCAAGATTGGACGGGAAAATGTATGCACAGCTATCCGGCATCGGACGGGAATTGCTCGCGAAGTCCCAGGAATACGGATATAATGAAATCTGCGATTTATTGGCATTAAACTCTTTTATCTGGAATGAGTTGCAAGAGGATTCTACAGACTGTACCATTCCTGACAAAGAAGAAGAACTTATTGCTACGAGTAAAAAAGATGCGACGTTCATCCACAATGACATCCGGGACAAAGTGGCAGAAATCGGTCATTGCTTAGGCTTCCGGGCTGAAGTTGAGAAGAAAGTTGCCGCAGGAGCGGTGGTCGATGCAATATGGGAAGTCACCATTGGGAACATGGGGCGCGTGATTTATGTGTTTGAAGTTCAAACTTCCGGCTCTATCGACAGCCTGATACTAAACTTAATGAAAGCCAAGAACAACAAAGCGGTTCAAGGCATTGTCGCCGTCACAGACCAAAAACAGATTGAACGGATTAAAAAAGAGATAGAATCGCTCCCCATAAAAGAGGAAGTGAAATTTTGGGATTACACAGAGGTGCTAAGGATACATGAAGCCTTGCAGTTCGTAAATGAATCCATTAATCGGCTCGGACTTGTTCCAAATGGTTTGTGATAAAAGAGGCTACATTTATGAATGATTCCAAAGGCAAATAAATGATATGGAGACCTGCTATCGTCTGAGCTTCGAAGCTCATTTTCGTCTGGTAACCATTCATCCGTGGGTGGACGACAATGGGCGCACCACAAGGCTTCTAATGAATATCATACAACGACAGTTGGGGCTTATTCCGTCCATTGTAACGAAAGAATCCAAAAGTGAATATATTCAAGCCTTGATTGATAGCCGAAAGCAAGAAGACAGCACAATTATCCAAGATGTCATGCTTGCCCAACACATTGCTAACCTTGAGAGCCGGATTTTACAGTATCAACAAAGTATAAATGATGCTGTAAATGACAACAGTAATACTGTAAACGACACTGTAACACGGCTTATTGCTCTGATTAAGGCGCATCCGGAATATACCTACGATGAATATGCCAAATCACTGAACATCGGTCGTGCTACCGTGGCACGCCATATAAAAAAACTGAATGGGACAGTTATCAAACGTATCGGCTCGGACAAGGACGGACATTGGGAACTTATAACAAAAGAACAATGATGACAAAGAAAATACTTTTCCTGCACGGTTTCTTTACTTCTGGCAGTTGCATACCTGCCCAAGCGTTTAGACAAGCATTTATGGGCAAGGCGGAAGTTTTTACACCCGACCTACCTTTGCATCCGAAAGAGGCACTGGAGTTTATTGAAGACATCTGCCAACAAGAAAAGCCTTACGTGTTAGTGGGCAACAGCAACGGTGCATCCTTGGCACAAATAGTGGCATCCCGGCTCGGTTTGCCTGCCCTCTTGGGGAATCCTTATCTGGAAATGACCTGCTTTCTTATTGAGCGCATCGGAGAGCATGAATACAAGTCACCACGGGCAGACGGACGTCAACATTTCATAATTGACCAATCCCTCATAGAGGAGTTTGCCGACGTACAAGCTCACCAATGGGATGCCTACCACACCCGGAACTGGATGACCGTATCTGGGGACTATTCGGCGGAAATGACCATCTGGCACATTTTGAACCATTGTTCCGCCAATACTATACGCACGTCTATCACTTCCCCGGTGCCCATACGCCTACAGCAGAAGAGGTACGGGAGTATTATGTGCCGCTGGCGGAAAAACTTATACAACACCACAATAACAAATAGATATGTCAAAAGCAAAACTGAAAAAATACCTTCAAACACTTTCCAAAGAGCAAGTTATCGAAGTGATGCTTGAACTTTATGATGCACGAAAAGAAGCCAAAGACTATCTGGAGTTCTATCTGGCACCTGACAGCAATGCCGAATTGGAGAAATGCAAGAAAGCTATCCGCCAAGAGTTCTTCCCTACCCGTGGCTTTTCTGAAAAGCCTTCATTCGCCAAGTGCCGGAAAGTCATTTCCGATTTCCAAAAATTGAAACCAGAACCCACCTGTGTTGCTGACCTGATGTTGTTCTACATAGAACAGGGGTGCGAATATACCGTAACTTTTGGCGACATGTGGGAACAGTATTACACGACTTTGGAAAACAACTTCGACAAAGCCATGAAGTTTATTTTCATGAATGGTTTATTAGCCCAATATTATGAACGGATAGAGAAATTGCTTGAGAATGCTAATAATTGCGGTTGGGGATTTTATGACACGCTTTCAGAAATTTATCACCAATACAGATAGCAAAACTAAAGAAAGCCATTCCCTGCTCAGATACGCAAAGAATAGCTTTCCTATTTCTACTCCATTGATTCTCGGATTATGCGCAAAGTTTCCCTCTTATATTCCCTACGGTTATACTCTTCGCCCCTACACATCCAACAGCTGCACGGAGTGCCTGTGGTTTGATACACCTTTGCCCACTTGTCCTTTGCCAGTTCAAACCAATGTGGATGATTAACCACACTTCCATCCTCTTGGATAATAGGATGTCCGTAAGTAGCATTAAGAATCATACGAACCTAAGTGCCATTTATTGGCGTCTCCAAAGTTTGTTTCTTTTGTTCATCGTCTCTCTGTATTAAAGTTAGAATGAACAATGATTTTACTTTTGTGAGACATAATGTATTCATATTACAAATTTACCCGTGCTCTGAAATTAAACAACCGCCAAATGCGTTTATAGCTTCCAGACTGTCTCTTC
Organism: uncultured Phocaeicola sp.; assembly: GCA_944320815.1. Classification (GTDB taxonomy): domain Bacteria; phylum Bacteroidota; class Bacteroidia; order Bacteroidales; family Bacteroidaceae; genus Phocaeicola. The sequence continues at coordinate 3,451 of CALUIZ010000006.1, forward strand.
CTGTAACAGCTTTACCTGTGGCCTGTTCGATTCTATCTGCAAGTTTAATAGCCCTGTCTATAATAAATTCATCAAACTTATCTTCATTAAGAAGATTAAAGTTGATTTTGTGTGTAGAAACAGCATGAACTAAATCGTCTTTATCAATCTTGTGGTTAAGAATTGCTTGTATATATTTACTTGGAGCCACACCTCCTATAGAACGATTGGTCGAAGCATATATCATAGTTTTATTAATGACAGAGTTCCATTTCTCTCGTGGCAAATTTTGCTTTTCGCAATAACTTGCCGGGAATATGTGGTGAATATCAGTATTTTCTGATGTATAAGTGGCTACCGTCATTTTTCCCGCTGTCAAGAAATCCAAAGGCTCGTCTTGAAGCAGAAGAGCCATAACTCCTTTATACGCGGCTGAATTTCTTGTTTGAAGACTTAACAAACGGGTTATATGAAAACTTGAGCGAGAAACTGTATCTGGCAATATGTCATCATCTGCCAACCATACAAAGAAATCTTTTATATCAGAAGCGTAGCGCGTTTCATTTGCACTGCCATATAACTCACCAAAAACTCCACACCAATACCACTTGGACAGCTTGGTTAAATTGGGCAAATTGGTGAGTAAATGCTGATGGCTAATATCATATGCAAATATGGCTGCCAATGGAATAAATTGCGTATTATAAGGTAAATTATCTGCAGCATAAACACCTTGTTTTATCAAAAAACGGGCGGCCTCAATGAAACCATTTTTAAGAACATCCCGCTTTTGATTAAACACCAAACTGCGAAGAGCCATAACGTCTTTCTTTTTACACTTCACTCCTATTTTTCCATCAGATTCGATTGACTTCTCGTAGCTATCCCAAAGTGTCATTGAAGTGATGAAAGCTGTACCATCGATGTCTCTTAATACGTCAAATTTAGAAAAATCACTCTTTATTGACTTCCATTCCTGACGCAGTTCAACCCCATCAGCCGCAAGCGAAGCTGTTACCAACTCAAAAACATTTAATGGAACGCCACCGCGATTCACATTTTCAAATATCTGGCACACAGATGACTGCGAGGTATTCTTCAAAACCTTAATCACAGGCAGCTTATATGCAATAACAGACGAAATAATGTCTGTATTAAATTTCTGATAAAGTGCCAACTTTGCAGGGTCGTTCTGATAATACTGTAGCATTCCCAAACACCAATTCATTGATTCCGTAGGGTCAAACATCAAATTAAGAGGAAACATCAGATTTTTATACTCCTTTTCTCTGGTGGTCAAATCCAAAGTGATAACCTTACCTATATCTGATGTTTTTATTTTCTTATCAGAGATAGATATTATCGCATCCTCTCTATCCTCATTCTCATCAAGAGCTTTTACAATGTCAATATAATAATATCGGTAAATGACATAGCTTTTATTGCGTTCCCAGCATGTTTCAACAGGTTTTGGACTCATAAATACCTGAAAAAGTGTAGTGAGCCGCTGTTGCCCATCAAGAACAAGATAGTCCGGCTTTACATTTGCCATCTTCGAGTCAACTCCCGTGAATAGACGAGGTTTATAATTGACTTCACCGCCTGTTTCCAAAAACATTACTGCACCCATAGGAAACCCCATTGTGATGCTTTCTATCAACTTACATATTTTCCCGTCATCCCAAACCCATGAGCGTTGGAATTCAGGAAGCTGTAACCCACCTTTCTGAACTTGAAGCAACAAGTCTTTTAAGTCTGTATCATTTGATTGTACTGCCATAACTATTTCTTGTTAAACACTTACGATTTATTCATTCTTTATAAATATTCTTCTCAAAACAACTTTCTCAAATCCATCGAAAGAAAATCCTCCGCACTGATTCCGCCGTCTCCCACGATAAAAGCCGATTGCGGATTGTATAACTTGCGAAACTTATCCAATCCGTCTGTCCGTTTCTCCGCATTGCTTTTCACCTCAATGGCGACCACCGAACCTTTCTTGCGTAAAACGAAATCCACTTCATCATCCCGCTCACGCCAATAAAACACTTCAAAGCGATGCACGAAAGCTTGGCTTACTAAATAGGCACCAATGCCTGACTCAAAGATGCGTCCCCATGACTTACGATTCAATATCGCCTGCTCAAAAGTCAACGGACTATACACCATCTTCAATGCATTGTTATAGACCTGCAACTTAGGGATGCTGGCACGTCTCCGGGCCATATCCATACTGAACTTCTGGAGACCGCAAAGCAATCCGCTTTCATCCAACAGGTTGATGTATCCTGCCAAAGTCACCGTGTTTCCGGCATCTTGAAGCGAACCCAACATTTTGTTCAATGAAAGCAACTCTCCCGAATAGGCGGCACCCAACTCAAAGGTCTGGCGGAGCAAGGCAGGCTTGCTAATCGGCGTATCCATCAGAATGTCTTTATTGATGGTAGCCTCGATAATGGCCGACTGGATATATTGGCTGAATCGGTCTTCATCGCCAATCAAGGTAGCCGCACCGGGATAGCCTCCATAAAACAGGTATTGGTCGAGCGAGAAGCCGAAGCATTCTTTCATTTCCAGATAACTCCAATGGCTCATGCGTATCTCCTCAAACCGCCCGGCCAAGGATTCAGACAAGCCTTTCTCCAACAATACACGGCTACTCCCCAAAAGCAGCACCTTGATATTACGATCATGAAACGTATCATCATCCCATTCCTTCTTCACCACCTCACTCCAGTTGGCTATCTTCTGTATCTCGTCAATTACAAGGATGACACTCTCCCATCCCCGACTTGCCTTCAAGCTACGCACAGCAGCCCAGCAATCGGAAATCCAGGCACTGTTCGTAGCCGGAACATTGTCGGCTGAAAAGAACTGGTAAGGCATATCCAAATCTTTCAGCACCTGTTTGACCACCGTTGATTTCCCAATCTGACGGGCACCCATAATGACCTGAATGAACTTACGAGGTTCTTTCATACGTTCTGTTATCAGCTGATATTCTGCGCGTTTATACATACTCTTACATTTTACTCAATGCAATGACAACTTTTACTCATTGCAAAAATAACAATTTTATTTGAGTAATAATCATTATTTTACAAAAAAACACCATCTTTGCAAAAGTAATCAAGCGTAATCAAGCGTTCTGTAACATATACGGTGAAATCCTCTGCCAATCAAGTCATTGTACATGAATGAGGACATTTCACAAAAAGGCTGAAAAAGGCGGTACAAGACCGGAAACGAAAGCCACTGAATGTAAGCGTCTTACATTTTCTTTTCGACTTTCTTTAATTGTCAGAATACAACTTGTACCTTTTTAAATGAATAGCCGCTGATATTCAATGATGCATGCCTGATGCGAGCGACAATTAAATATATGATTATCAAATAGTTAAATAGATCATAATCGATTAATATGAGGCTGTCTCAAAATAAACTTGAGATGGCCTTTTTTGTGTTTTGAAAATACTACTGGTGCGATAAAATCGCACAGGTTTAAATGTCATCAAATAAAGTGCGTTCTTTGACATTTTGGTTTGAAATGATTGAATCGTCCTGTTTGGTTATCAAGGTTCGCAGGTCAGTCCTTTCCATGGCGGAGATACGGATCAAAGTTGCCACCTCGGTGATTGAATAAGGGCTTTTGTAATCGGCTTTTATTCTTGCCACCGTAAGGTAGGCTATAATCGCTGCCCAGAGGTGTACTTTGACCGCGTTTTCCGAATACCCCCAAAGGGCTTTCACGGTGATGTTCTGCTTTATCCACTTGAAGAAGACCTCTATGTCCCATCGGTGGCGGTACAGGGCGGATATTTCCGTGGCACCGACCTCGAAGTTGTTGGATATAAGGTCTATAATATCGTCATTATCCGGGTCGTACACGCGTATGAAACGCATATTGTCGGGATAAAGCCTGCTTGACTTGTAGCCGGTAAGTCTTATCTGTGAATCCTCCAATATCCGTGATTTCTCGTCCAGAATCTCCATTTGTTTGAGAGTGACGAATCTCATGTTCCCCTTGGGCCGGGATACCCAGAACGACTTGGCCTGGTGAAACGTGAAGAGAGCCTTGAAATCCACATACGCCTTATCCATGACATAAAACGCGTATGGTTCAGGAGAGAGCCGGTCAAGCTCGTTGCTGTCATGCCATTTGCCGTCCGTGATGTGGATATTGGCAGGTATGCTTCCTCTCAGGTCGAGCAGTGTATGCATCTTGACCGCGCCCTTGCCGTATTTCCCCAAAGCCCATGCCGCGAGCTTTATGCTGGTCGATATGGTCGTGGAATCCAAGGCATAAATCACGTTGTCCATGGTTATGTCGGACAGCTTAGCGTTTGAGTACAAGTCCCTTACCTGTTCCATGAGTAAGCATCCCAAGCCCTCGAAAATGCGGTAATCCCTGTTCTCGTTGGCACGGGACAAGGATGTATGGCTCACGCTCTTACGGAAGCCAAGATGATAAAGCATTCTGGAATGGGCCTCAAGGCACAGGCAGATGTCCCTGAGCGAATCGCACCCCGTCAGTTGCCCGAAAAGCAAATGCAGGAGATGGTTATAGCTGTTCAGGTTCTTGGTGTGCCAATCACCTTTGTACCGCTTTACTATCTTATCGAACTGGTAACGCGGGATAAACTCCATGACTTGGGAAAATACAAACTTGCCTTGATTCATAATCCTGATGCTTTTGGAGAACAACAGGACTAATAAATCATTTTCAAATCAAAAAATCAAAGAATGAATGTAATTGATTAAATATTAATAGTTTAATAATAGAGGATTGATTTTTATCGCACCACTAATATTTTTAAATTAATCTTCTTTCTAAGACCACACCGTTCAACAAACTTGATTCAATGTATTTTTTTGATAGAAATGGTTACAAACCACACTCATTTACCATAAAGAGTATAAAAACAACAAAATATGAGACAAGAAGAAATAGTAAATGAAATTAGAAAAAAATGTGGTGATGTAGAATCGTTTCCTTCTATGGGATGGCATTTTATCTACAATAAACGGCATTACTTCTATATGACAAGAAAGGATGAACAGACGATGCGCTTTTGCATCCCTCATCTTGTCAAGGCTTCTGAATATAATGAAATGTTGCTCTCGGAAGCGATCAACGATACTAACAGAAACGTGAAATTCATAAAAGCTGTATTGTTAAGGTGCGGCAGTGTGTCACTGGACTACGACCACAAAATCACGTCAGAGGAATCGGCAGATATTCTGGTGCCGCACATCATCAATACACTGGATTTTGCGTCTGATTATCTGCTCAGTAAACTCAAAAGGATATGAAAAAGGCAATATCAGTCTTATTCTTGTTCGTGGTGAGCTTCCTTGCACTCCATGCGCAGGACGACTATCATATCAGGCAGGCACGGTCGTATCAGCGGGAAGCGGAATATTACACCAGACGGGCATTAAGCTATGAGCGTGAGGCGGCATATTATAACCGCCAGGCGCAAGGGTATTTCCGGGAGGCCGGATATTATTCGAGATGCAAGAACTATGAAAGAGTGGAAGTCTATCAGCGGCGTGCCAGAATCGCCATTGATAAAGCAAAGGACTATGGGCGAAAGGCAAAAAACGCGAGAGACCGGGCTGAGGAGTATATGAGGAAAGCCGAATATGCCCTGAAAAGAGCAAGATAAAGGCGGACGGCCGAAAAACATCTCTCAAAAATGGTTACTTTCTCCGCCCTGTCTCATAAACAGATAAAGAAACGACAATAATTACGAATAATAGAAGTTGCGCCCGACACGGACCTAGGGTATATGACAATGAAAAAGAGTATTCTTCTTGAAGAACGGGAGATTCATGATTTCTACATCCATGATGTAGCGGAAAATCCGGGTATCGTCAATCTGGACAAAAAAGACTATGAAGTGTTCTCGTCCAGATACCGTCCCCTGCTTTTGGTGGCGGTCGATGGGGATTCTACCCTCACGGAATTGCTGGAGACGGCATTGAAAGAAGCGGAAAGGCATGTGGCTGAAATGGCGGGTGTCATCGTTTCCATGTCATACAAGCCCGGCTGCGACATTCTCATGGAGGAACTGTCCGGAATGAGCGATGTTTTTGGGAAGCTATCAGAGAATGATACTGAAATCGTCTGGGGAATGAAACAGTCGACGGACATTGAAAATAATCGGAGTGTCGCATTGTTCGTTTTCGGCCAATAGAATCCAGCATTGACAATCACGTTAAAAGAACAATCATATGAAACAGTTTTCATCATTATACAGAATCATAGTTTTGGCGATCATTGCGTTGGCTTTCTTCCAGTCAGCAATGGCGTCAGCCAAAGACGGAGAAGTGGAAGTCTATGAAGGGAAAACCGCGACAGTCAACCTGGGGGCTGCTTATCAGCGGACACTGAGAAACTCCACCGTGATACATTACTCGTGGAGTTCTGAGAACACATCTGAAGTCGTGGTGACAGGAAGTACACGGAACTATGCCATCGTCAAAGGTGTCAAGGCGACATCCTCTTGTAAAGTATATTTCAAGTGCGACTATGTGATTGACGGATTCTTCCGGACAATGGACTTCTATTATGAAGTGACCGTACTCCCTAGCTCCGTAAGCGTGACGGGAATCGGACTGAACCGCACATCCGCAGAGATGACAGTCGGAGAGACGTTGCAACTGACCGCAACCGTCAGTCCGTCCAACGCCACCAACAAGACTATCACATGGAGTTCAAATGCTCCAAACATAGTAAGTGTGAACAGGAACGGCACACTTACCGGCATAAGTGCTGGTTCGGCTGTCATCACTGCAAGTTCGTCCAACGGAAAGAAAGCCACGTGCCACGTGACTTGCAAGGCTTCTGTCCGGGAGCTTGTGATTTCAGACAAGGAAGGACTGGCGGACATACCCGCCGTGGCAAACATCCGGTATGAACGGTCATTCCTTAAGGGATGGAACAGTGTATGCCTGCCTTTTGCCTTTAACACAGAACTGTTGGGACTGAAAGACGCAAAGATTGCAGTTCTAAAAGAATTTGAAACTGTCGGTAACCACAAATACGTTTCTTATCAATTGGTAAAAGAAATAGAAGCCGGGGTGCCATGTCTGATATACGTTCAAACTGACCAGAATTGCAAGGTGACGTTGAAAGAGATTGCCCTAGTAAGCAAGCCCGTCCATAACGGCCTGCTGAAGGGTACATTCACAGAAGCTGTCATCGGAAGCAGATGCCATAAGCTGACTTCTGACGGGAAATCCTTTGCCGTGACAAAGACAAGCTCAGCCGTATGCAAACCTTTCAGGGCATATATCAGGAAATGACTACCGATAACAAAACATTAATATCTTATAAATATGAAGACTAAATTATTTTTGGGAATTGTTGCAATGGCATTATTTTCTTCTTGTGAGGACTTGTTTGAAGAAAAGAAGACAGTGATTGACATCAGTGAAATAGAATCCGACATGACTTTTTCGGCCGTGACAGAAAGCACGGACAGCACCAGGAGCAGCCTGTCGGACAAGACCAACAGTGCCGGATATTATTCGCTCTACTGGACAAGAGGAGATGCCATCAGCATCTCAGACGGCATGAGCACCGCCATATTCACCACTGAGGACGAGGGTACCCCCTTCGCCGAATTTACCAGAAAAGAAGGGAGAATAGCCAGTGGCGCAACCTATATGGCATTCTATCCTTCCAGCATTACGCCAAGCCACATGGTGCTTCCTGCCGAACAGAACTATGTGGCAAACAACATAAAGGACTTCCCGATGTATGCCGAATCCAAAACCAAGGAGCTGAAGTTCAAGAATCTGTGCGGTATCATCCGGTTGAGCCTGAAAAGTGAGGAAACCGGTTCCATTGAGGTGTCAAGCATCAGTCTTTCCGCAGACAATGCCGGTATGAGCGGAAGTTTCATCATTGGAGAGGACGATTACGCCATAGTGGATGGAAGTGACGGGGTTGTGCTCACATGTGAAAAGGCTGTACCACTACACGAAAGTCTTGAGACGGATTTTAACATTGTCGTCCCTCAAGGCGACTATAATCCGTTAAGAGTCAAAATCAGTGACGCGGCAGGGAAAGAAATGAACCTTGTATCGGAAGACAGGGTACATGTGGAACGGAGCGGCATCACAAAAATAGCTCTGACGTTGGGTTCGTCCTCATTTGACTCCTCTTTGGAAATGATTCCTATCACGGAATCCGATGTGGAATTTACAGAGAGATGACAGAACTACAGGAAAAGATTGCGACACAGGATAACAAAGAGGCTTTCCAATTCTGTTTCCGAAAGGAACGGAATTGGAATCAAGCCGGAAAAGGACAAGAGACTGCATATTATCACAAACTAAAATAAGATATGATTATGTTGACCATCATTTGCATCACATTGCTTGCCTATTGTATCATGGGCAAGGACATCCGCTCTTTATTGGAGCGTATAAAGGAAGTCGACTGGAATGGAAAATCCAGGGAACTCTTTGACAGACTACGGCCATATGCCTTGAAAGTCGGTCGGGTGACAGCCAGACCGTTGCTTCAGTTTTATTATGTAATGACAGACGAAAACACTTCCACCCTTGACAAGGCATTGGTATATGCGGCTATCATTTATACCATTTCCCCGGTCAGCCTGATACCGAGTGCCGTGTACAAGCTGCTGGGGGTGCTGGATGAAGGTGCCGCCATGCTTTATGTCTACAAGAAGATCAGGGATAAAATTACTCCTGAAATCAATGCCAAGGTAAAGGACACACTGAACGAATGGTTTGGTGTGGAATATGAAAGGACTGAGGAAATGTCATAATGTACGAAAAAGTCTGCTTTGATTTGTTGTTTAAAGACTTAATCATGATTACTTTTACATATAGATACGCATAAAATGAATGTAACAATGATTTAAAACTAAAAAACCATGGATGATTATACAACCCACATCAACGAGAGTGTCAACCGACTGTTTCACTTTCTGGAACAAAGAGTGTCTGCAGAAGACTTGCAGCGCATACGCGAAGCATATGCCTTGGCCGAGGAAGCCCATCGGGAACAAAAGCGCAAGACAGGAGAACCGTATATCATCCATCCCATAGCTGTGGCGCGTATCGTGGCCGAAGAACTCGAATTGGGAGCCAACCCGGTAATGGCCGCTTTCCTGCACGACGTGGTGGAGGACACGTCTTACACACTTGAGGACATCCGCAGCCGCTTCGGTGAGGATGTGGCCTTCCTCGTGGGAGTGGTCACCAAACAGAAGAAGGAGAAATACGAGCGTTCAAAACAGGTGGACAACTTCCGCCAGATTCTGGCCTCCGTGCAATATGATGTCCGCGCCATCCTCATCAAGCTGGCCGACCGCCTGCACAACATGAGGACACTGGACAGCATGCGTACCGACAAACAGATGAAGATTGCAGGAGAAACGGATTATTTTTATGCTCCTCTGGCCAACCGTCTGGGGCTGTACCATGTGAAGACGGAACTTGAAAACCTGTCCTTCCGCTACCGCTGTCCGCGCGAGTATGGGCATCTTGAAACGCTTCTGAAAAAGGAACAGGATAAGGAAAAGGAATATATTGAGGGCTTCATCGCAAGAATCAGTGCGTTGCTCTGGGACAACGGAATCAATGCCCGCATAGAACTCTGTAACCGCACACCCTGCAGTGTCTGGCGCAAGATGCAGTCGAAAGGCTGCGACTTCAATCATGCGGACGGAAAGCACTACATCCGTGTCATCTATGACGCAGACGGCCTGCAGGAGGAGAAGAAGGCCAGCCTTCACATCTATGCTGTACTGACGGATCACTTCAAGGAGCGTCCAGGCAGTGTGGCCAACTATATCAACGCGCCGAAAGAGAACGGCTACCAGAGTTTCCATGTGAAACTGCTCAATGCGCTGGGCGGATGGGAGGAAATCCATATCTCCTCGGAACGGATGGTGCGCAATTCGCGACTGGGATGTGCGGCGGAACGGACGGAGGACAACGTGAGGATGTGGCTTGAAAAGTTCAAGTCCGTCCTGAAGGATGTGGTCTGCCACAGCGGAGAAATGGATTACATGGACGGGGTGACCGCTTCGTTCTATAACGATGACATTATGGTGTTCACGCCGAAAGGAAGGGGCATCATACTGCCCAAGGGGGCGACCGCACTGGACTTTGCCTTCGAGATACACAGCGACATCGGCTTGCATGCGCTCTATGCGCGGGTGAACGGACGGCTTTCGTCTGTCAGGACCGTATTGCACCGCGGTGACTGTGTGGAGATAGGAACTTCCGAGGATGCGTCTCCGGACGCGGAATGGATGGGATACGTCCAGACTTACAAGGCCAAGAGGAACCTGCGCAGTCACTTTGCCAGCCGACCTGTTCTTCCTTACAGGCGATGCACCTGCTGCCACCCGCTTCCTGGTGATGAGGTGGTCGGGTTCAAGGACGGGGACGGACAGATCACGCTCCACAAGCGCAACTGCCTTTCTGCCATCCGGCTGGCATCGGAATACGGGGATTCCATCATGGAGGTCGCTTTTGAGGAGAATGAAATGTTTCTCTATCCAGTGCGCGTCCGCATCCGTGCTGTGGACCGTCATCATCTCTTGAACGACATCGTGACCAGTGTGACGGAACAGCAGAACCTATCCATCTCCCGGCTCGTTACAGAAACCGTGGACTGCATTGTGGAAACTTCCATCGACTTTTCCGTACACTCGGCCGACGAGCTGCAGAAAGCGATGGACCTGATTGCCGGGATACGGGGCGTGGACGAAGTGTATAGAATAGACATTAGGTGAACCAAACAACATGGCAGCATGAGATATAGACATTTTATTTGGGCGTTATTCGCCACAATATCAGGACTGTTCCTGACCTGCAAAAACGACAGAGCACTTGAAATCACCGGTTTCGTGCATTATGACTTTTGGAATGACCCGGATATCCAGGAACATAAGGGATGTATCTATTACGATTCCGTCATGTTTTCCGACGGTTCGTATGCCGTGAAACGGTTGATGTTCGCTCCGCAGAACTGGCTTATACGGTACGTTGACAAGGACGGCAAACTGATGGCGACGGTTTCCGCAACATCCGAGACTTTTGCCCAAAGGCTGGTTTACGGCTACGACGGGAACGGAAGACTGACACATCTTTTGCGTTTTGACGAAAAGCTGGAGCCGGGCATGCATGACGAAGACACTGACAGTGCCTACCTGCATTTCAGGCTGGCCATCGACAGCATAGACTTTGACAGACCTGACACGACCCGGCATATACTGTCCCGGCTTGTTTATGATAGCGACGGCTTTGTGCGTGAAGTCCATGAGATTCCTTCCGGAAAGGTTATACAGACTCCCGACGGCCACAAACTGGAGGTGAATGTCGTTCCTTGCGTGGGTTTCTGGAGCAGTGATCTGAGCGGTGGAAGATACTTGTTCAGGGTGGATGTCGTGCCAGTCTCTGAAGGCATCGGGACTTATTCTGTCAAACGGTTCGTAGACTTCACCCCGACCACGGAAGAATATTACCGGGACGGTGAACGCGACAGCATCGTCTGCTATCCCAATCCACGCTATCCCGATGATGTCAGGGTGACAAAGATACGAAAGGCGGAAAACGGAGTAAACGTCTATATCACTTTCTATGGAGGCAGCAGCGATACGCTGGTGAGCGTATGGAAGGAAGGGCTTTTACAGAAACAGATGCGCAAAAGCAGATATGGCACGGTCCTGAAGGCGGTGCATTACGACTATCTGGTTTCCGGGAAAGTGAAGCGGGAGGAGATGCGGTATGATTACAAGGCGAAGGTGCTGAAGCCGGCATCAGCCGAGATTTTTGAATTTTCAGAACTGCCGTCTGAGGAAAAGGAAATGGACCCGTTGTCAAATTCCTCGTGGGGAGAGATATATGAAGAATAGATTCAGATGTTTTATTCCCGAAAAACTTCTGCCTGTCCTATATTATGCGGAAGACGGCAAGTATATGCTGCTGGCGACAGCGAAAAATAACAGGATACAAAAAGAAAAATATGAGCCTTATGAATATCAAATATGCGGCTATAAGTAAGAAGGGAAACCGTACCCGCAATGAAGACGCTTTCGGAGTAACCGAGATGCTGGAATGCGGACGCTGGATAGGAATTGTCTGTGACGGTCTGGGAGGCCATTCTTTGGGGGAAGTGGCCAGTCAGACTGTCTGCAAATCAATATTGGACTATTGGTGCATGCACTGTGCCGAGCCGGACTCGGAAGGCAAGGTTGCAGATGCCTGCAGGACTGCCCAGACAGAGCTGGACCGACAGGCCGCAAAGCGAGGTCATGCTGAAATGGGAACAACTATGGTGATGGCCGCCATAAAAGACGACAAAGTCACCATAGCTCATATCGGAGACAGCCGATGTTATCTGTGCCGTCCGGAAACGGGAATGCTTTTCCAGACGACAGACCATACTGAACTCAGCTTCGGATGGGAGATTGTCTCGCGCTGTTTCCTTTCTTTCCACCCCGAAAAAGCGGTGCCGGATGTGGTACGGTTCGGGGTACAGCCGGGAGACCGGCTGCTGCTCTGTTCCGACGGTCTCTACAAAAGCATGACTCCGGACATGCTTCGGGAAAGAATGCTGGAGAAAAAAACTCTGGAAGAGATTCTTGATGAGTATGACTCCCTCTGTGAAAAGTATGGAGAGGACAACTACACGGCCGTCGTAATTGAAATTTGCCATGAGAAACAAATTGTTATGGATTGACCTGGCCGTAACAGTCGACAGGCTGATAGAATGGTTGGGCAGAGAAGGCATAGACTTTCACATCTCATTGAAAAATAATATCTTTGTTATTGATTATAACCTGACTGGGAAAGACGATGATGGACATAAATGACAGGATAAAAGGGTCGCTGATAGATGGAGCCTATAAAGAAACAGAACCTATTCTGCCCCGAAGGAAAAACATTGGAAGAAACGCTTGAACTTTCGGAAGTCATACTCGCCATAACCGATGACATGGCTTACATTGCCAACGGGAATGAGACGGAAGGCCAAGCTGCACTATACAAAAGATATTGTGAAACAAGACCTGCGGGCATTTATCCGCGGTCTGACTAAAAACAATTTGATTTATGCTGGTCATACATCCAGAAGACAAGACAACAGATATGCTCACCGTCCTCTATGAAGGGCTGGGGCACACCCGCATAGCACAGGATTGCGGAAGTAACAGACTGAACCATATCCTGTACCATACACCTAAGGCTGAACGCATCATGCTGCTGGGGCACGGTTCGCACAAGGGCCTGTACTTCCGCCAAAATGATGATGAAGAACTTTACCGTACCATCGTCAGTCATCCGCAAGCCTACTACCTGCGGCGGCACGGCGGAAACCTTATCGGAATCTGGTGTCATGCAGTGGACTTCGCACGGACGGAAGGACTGCACGGGCTGTTTTCCGGCATGATTATCTCGGAAATGAGCGAGGCGGAGGATTATGGAATCGTCACGAACAGGGAGGATATGGACAAAACGAACAGAATCATGTTTGCACGGCTGCGGAGACTGTTGGACGACGGCACTCCCCTACACGAGATTCCAGTCCGGATGAAAACTTTGAATGACGAAAAGAGCCGGCTGGCGATGTTCAACTATGAAAACTTTTATTATTTGTAGGACAATATCTAAACGGCATGAGAGAAGATGGAAGAAGACTATAAGGCCACTACGCGCAACGGGCATGAGTTGAAGGATATGTATAACCCAGAAACGAACACTTTGGATATCCGTTCAAACGGTCTTTATCCTTCAAACGTACTGAGCAATCTTTGCAGCAACGTGTTCCGGTTTGAAAGAATGGTTTGCGGCAGCATGGAAGGATTTCTTCAGTCCTTGAAAAGAAAAGACCTTGACAAGCAGCGGCAGATATGCGGCATGAAGGGTGGAAATGCCCGGAAAATGAGCGTGGCCTCATGGCAGACCGATCAGATCGTATGGTGGAAAGGACTGGCTATCGACCGGCAAAGCGACGATTACCGGAAACTGATACGCCATGCCTATCAGGCCATGTTCGAGCAGAACGAGCGTTTCCGTACCGCACTGATGCAGACAAGGGGCATGCCCCTCATACATTCAAGCGGAGAGAACAACCCATACAAGACCATACTTACCCGGTCGGAGTTTTGCAGTATTCTGACGGAACTGCGTGACGGTTATGACAAGCGTGACAAGACGTAGGAACTCAGTGGGCATGAATGAAGTGCCCGATGTGGTCCATGGCGGATATTAGAATCAAAGAACGACAAGAGCTTATGAATACAAGAAACTGCATATTGGCGGTCTGGGACCAACTGACAAGAAAAGGCGCGTGGCGCAACATTTTTGTCACGCACAATGCCTTCGGCATATTCAGCAGATACAGCCATGTTTCCAGAAGCACCGCGCGGCTGAACAGCGTCATGCGGAACATAACACCGGAGGAGCTTGCCGCACTCGGATTGCCGCCGGATTATGAAAAGGAATTCCGGAGAAGGAAACAGCGGCTGTTTGAACGGAACAGAACTTTCCTGAATGAATATCATTAAACCATAAGCATTATGAATACGAACGTGTTTGAAAATTTGATGAAAAGTCTGGAAACCGGGGACAGCGATTACACGTGTTTCAACCGCAAGGAAGACATGCTGTTTCTGGAGGCCCGCACCGGGAAACAATGCCTGCTGGTGGACAAAAGGAACCGACTGATTGTAGAACTGGTTGACAAGGACGGCAGAATGGTCGCATTCACATTGAAAGATGTAAGTCCGTCTGTCATCACACGGGACGTGGTAACGGGAAATGCCCGCGCCCTTATCGCTCGTTACAGGTTCTTCGTGTATGAATTCAGAGACGGCAGGGCGGAGATTGACTGGACCATATGCCCCGACGGAAGTTACTTTGCCGATGAAGACGGCTACGGTGCTGAAGACTGCAAGGAGCTGACGGCTAAGGCAGTAATTAACCGGAAAGGTGAAGTTCTTGTACCTTTTCATTAAGGTGTCTTATGCTTGAAATAGTTTTATTTGCATAAGTAATGATTGGATATATGAGTACGGCTATCTGTATCTGATTGACGGATAGACACCAGACACAAGTTGGATGACAGAAAGGGTAAAGTGCATCGAATCCCCTTGGTTGTAACAGGACAATAAGTCCGGACAACCAAGGGGATTTTCTATAAAAAAACGGATTTGTGATAGAAAATGGTTACTTCCGTCACTCTTTTATCATAAATGAATGAACAAGAAAAATTAGAATGGGATGAGGAAGAGAACTATGTGCCGGTCATTTATCCGCAGTTCGCCGAGATTGCAGAAAGTGAAGACACGTTGGCACCCGCCGTCTGCAACAAACAGATACGGGATATAGGATTCGTCAAGGGCTATGTGGATCAGACATTCAGAAGGGCATCTGCCTCCTGTGAGTTCTTCTACACAGACGAGAATGGCCTGCTGGAATGTCTGGAGCGTTCCCCTCTCATTTTGGGTGTCATACGTTCCGTTTTCCGGCAAGCCAAGAAAGGACTTTGTGACTGAACAGATATATAAACAAACCTCAAAAACATTTTACAAATTATGGGAAATAGAAAGAAAATGAAAGAGTTAAAGAAAACACAAGTGTTCAATGTAGTTGTTCTCGACCGCAGCGGTTCGATGGAGTGCATACGACGTGCCGCCGTGGAGGGGTTCAACGAGACATTGGCCAGCATCCGTAAAGCGCAGGAGAAATTTGCGGACACGCAGGAGCATTATGTGTCGCTGGTGACGTTCTGCAGTTGTGAGACACGGCAGGTGTTCGACAAGATGCCGGTACGGGAAGCCCGTCCCTTGACCATGGAAGATTATGTACCCTGTTGCACTACGCCGCTCTATGACGCGATGGGCTTCACGCTCACCTCCATGCAGGCCCATGTTAAGAATATGGAAGACGCGGTGGTAGTCGTTACGGTCATCACGGACGGACTGGAAAACGCGTCACTGGAATACAGTGGCAAGGCGATAAAGAATCTGGTAGAACGTCTGCGCGGAGAAGGATGGACATTCACTTATATGGGAGCGAACCAGGATGCCGCCAAAGTTGCGGAGGACTTGTCCATCCGCAATGCCCGCAACTTTGCCTGCAGTGCGGCCGGCACGATAAACAGCATGAAAAAGGACAGCAACACACGGATGAACTTCTTCACGCGCCTTTCCCATTTCAAGGAAATGGAATCTGCTGACGGAAGCGCGCCGATGTCTGTCGAGGAGCGCCGCAACCAATATACAATCATGGCGGATGAAGCTTTTGACGAAGAAGAAAAAAACAACAACTTTTAAAAATAACGATATGAAAAAAAAGATTTCATTCAGATTGTTCTTCACCGTATTGTGGCGTGGAATATGCCAAGTGTTTGGTTTTATCGGAAGACTTTTCGGCTATAAAGACGGAAGCTCTTACGCCAAAGTGCTGTGGCGGATTTCTGCCACCTGCCTGACGGCATTACTTGTACTTTTTACAGGAGCACTGCTCTATTCATTTATAAATGACGTTGTTATCCGCAAATGGATATCCCCTTCACTGAACCCGGAATGGAAATGCAGGTATATCAGCAACCATGTCATATTCCAAAAAGATTATTGGAGCGATGCCACGCGTGTCTACAACAAAAAGACCAGAGAAGTGACGCTGGAGGATGCAGACTGGATTGCGACTTCCAACGACCATGACAGTCTGGCGGTATTCTCCAAGAACGGCAAACGGGGATATCTTAACCGTTTCACCGGGAAAGTGGCTATTCCGGCGACCTATTCCCGTGCATGGGTGTTCTCCGAAGGATTGGCCGCAGTGGAAAAAGACGGAAGACTGCTGTTCATCGACCATTCCGGGCAGACGCTGATTGACGGAGGGTTTGAAGTGCATCCAGACACGCCGGAATACGTTTTCCACGGTGGTTATTGCCTGCTGAGAAATCCAGTTGACGGAAATGTCGGCCTGATAGACCAGACGGGAAAATGGAAGCTGCGGCCGGAATATCTTGACATCAGCAGGTCGGACAGTCTCTGGATGGTTGAAACGACTGACGGAAGGGAGGCTGTGCTGGACGACAGCCTGAATGTCATACTTCCATTTTCACAAACAGACTTCCGCATCAGCGGCAGTTCTATCATTGCCACCTTGCCCGACCACACGATGCGCAAGTATGACCTGCGCGGGAACCTTATGGAACCATTCCTTATATGGAACGTGGAACAGATGACTTATAAAACAGGCGAACTCCGCTATCCGGCTGCTTCCGGCAATTGCGAATACGAACAGACAGAAGACGGAGCAAGCTGCAGTCCGGTGAATATACGGGCCACAGCCAGATGCCGCCGTTATCAAGCGGAATACGGATGGTACGGACTCATGTCACCGGACGGACAGGTGGTAACCCCTCCTGCCTATTCGGCTATTACAGCAATCGGTAAAGACTTGTATCTCTGTGAAGACTCCGGCGGAAATGGATGCTTGATAAATGGAAAAGGAGAAAAATTGTAAAAGCAAGTAGTCATCCCTCAAAAAGTGTAATTCAGCGAAACATACCTGGAAAGGAAGGTATATTTCGCTGAATTACACTTTTTAAAGGGTGATTAAGTTGAATTAGTCTAACATCACAAATGCAGCCCAATAGAATGGGTCTGGATATTTGTCTCGTATGATTGACTTTGCCGTTTCAAATGCCATGCGTTTGTCCCACATGCATGATTTGGAAGCAAGTTGTTCGTAGAACGTAATCATGAATTCCGTTGTCACCTTGTCGCTGACATTCCATAACGCCATAACCATTGCGCCAACTCCTGCCTTCTTGAAACCACGCTGCAAACCATAAAGCCCCTCAGAAGTCACCTTGCCCTGTCCGGTTTGGCAGGCAGACAGCACAACCATCTCTGTGCCATTTAGGTCGAGACGTGATATGTCATTGGCAGTAAGAATGCCATCCAATATGCCATCAGGCAACTCCTTACCCAGCCATGCGGCATTGCCACCGGAGAGAACGATGCCCGACAACAACATCGCATCAGAACAACCTTTCAGGTAGTCCACCGTTTCAGCACGGTCTGGGGTATAGTAGAATCCATGAGTGGCTATTTGCAACACCTGCGGAGCCTTGCCGTGCATGCTAAGGAATGACTCTTCTATACCTTCCATCCCAATGAATGGAGTCACTTGCCATTTATTGGCTTTCAGTATCGAATCAATCTGCATGACCTCTTGCCTCGAGCCGGGCAATTCACGAAATATAGAGTCGCCCCGTGCCATCTCACCACGCATCATCAGCAAGTCCGGCAAATCATACTTCTTCGCCAGTTCATTCATGTCAGTCGGTTGCAAATCATATTGCAGACCTCCATACAATACCGCCGAATGAGGTTTGGCAGATAACGTACGTTTCTGTACATTCACCAATTCCCGGGCAGAAGACAGCCTTACGAAATTGTAATGCCTGCCCAACAGCGACCCATCCGCAAGAGGCAGCGATTCCAAAGACACTTGAAATAATAACTGCGATGGCACATAGTAGACCGTTGCCCCTTCAGCGACATGCTCCTTCAGCGGTTCCCATAGCAGTTTCAGTACCTCTGGGGCATAATCCTTGTCGTAGAACATATCGGGACGTGTAATGCCAAGCGAGTCAATTTGCCTTTCGGCAAACAAGTACTTCACCAAAGGATATTTATCCACCTTATTTATAATGTAAGCAGCATATTTCCGCCCCATTGTCTTAGAAACATAATCCGTGAAATCCAGAAGAACCTCATTGGGCTTCAAGGCCCGTTTAACCGCATCGTAATCAATTTCCATAAAACCGATAAGGTCATCGAAGTCGTGGAATCGCTCTGCCAAGCGAACAGCTAACTGATTTGCCCTCAGCGACAAGTTCAATATGCTGTCCGTATTGTGCGCATAATTTTTTTCCAATACCTTGATTTGATTCTTCATCAAGGCAAGTTGCATATAGTCCCGCATATCCTCTTTCGTGCCTTTTTGCTTCACCACGTCAAACAACGAACGCTCGGACTCAAGCAAAAAAGCCTTCGACATAACAAGCGCATCATAGCAACTCTTGCTAAAGGGAGTCTTGTTTCTCTTTGCTTCTATGGCATATGGAGTCATCATTGTAAACAGGGAAGATATGGGTTCCCAGAAGCCCTCACGCTCTTCAGTGCTCATGTATGGAATACGCTCTTTCATCACTCCTTTCAGCCTTGACACAGCTTCAGTGTAGTTCCAGCAGCCTTCATCGAGATGCTGAATAAATCCTTCGGCATTTGCAAGATATATTAAGGCATTAATATATTCTATGCTCTTTTCGCCATAAAGCTGTTTGGTATACTCGGCATAAAGGCGATAATATTTTTCCGATTCTTCATACCTGCCAAGTTGATGTTCTGTTCCCCCCATTAATGCAAGAAGCCTTACTCTGTTCTCTTCCACCTGAGGATATTTGGCCGATAGAACCTCATCCGCTTTTTGATAGTCAGCGATGGCTTCGCTGTACGCATTGAATGACAGCTAGCACGAGTCATGTACATATGACACCGTTCTTTGGGCTCTTTTAATTTTCTTTCGTTCAGAAATAGCGAATCGATACAGGCAAAGCAATTCTTCTTGTCTCCTTTCAGTCTATAAATGTCCGCCAACAAACTATAGGGAAGATAATATTTGGCATCATCCGGAAAGAACTGCTTTTGGTATTCCTCAATCGCTTTACGTCCGTACACGACGGCTTCATCATATTGTTTGGTAGTAACATACAAATCTCTAAGTTTGGCATATGCCAAATGTTTGTTTGCCGCAAACTGATCCTGGTTTGTTTCCTCGGCTAAATTCTTTGCCTTTACATACCACCTCTCGGCCAGTTTATATTGTCCATTGGATTTCGCCTCGTCACCTTTCTGATGGTAGTATGCAAATTTCGTCTTGACATTTCCCGACACTTTCATCAACGAATCCATGGAAGCCGAAGTAAAACGTATCAACTTCATATCTCCCAAGGTATAACTTAGCGACCACATTTGAGTCAGGACATCCATCTGCTTAGTTTCCAACCCTTCAAGTCTCGCCAAGTCCAATGCTTGAGAATACAATTGCTTTGCCTCATCAAACTCGCAAAGAAAATTCTTCGCAGATGCCATTCCTTTAAGAACATCGATTTCTTCCGACACCTTTCCCAATTCATGATAACCCCTTAACGCCTTGCCGTACAAAGCCAACGCTTCATCATATCTTTGATTCATGGCACATTGCACCCCTTCAAAATACCATGAAAGTGGTATCTTTGGCAACGCATAGTCCTTCAACCGCTCGTCCGCATAAGGCAGAATCTCCGAAATAATCTCTCTGCAACGGCCATAGTCTACACGTTCACTTCCATC
The DNA here is from genome assembly GCA_944320815.1 of uncultured Phocaeicola sp. GTDB lineage: Bacteria > Bacteroidota > Bacteroidia > Bacteroidales > Bacteroidaceae > Phocaeicola. The sequence goes on from CALUIZ010000006.1 coordinate 23,838, forward strand.
ACTTTGAATAAAATCGCACGCATAGAAGTAGCCGTTCATTGCATAAAGGTAACCAATGTCATCTTGCTCTTCATCATTCAGCTTACCTTGAAGCAATTTCTTAGCCAACATATACCCGTCCTTGTATTGTTTCAAACTTTCGTAACACATACAAGCCATGGTCTGACTGCAAACATAGACTTGCCGTTCTGCCTCACTTCGTTGCTGTATGGTATTCTCGCCTACCAACAGAAACAATTCGAGGGCTTCCGCATGCTTGTTTGCTTTGTTCAGTTCAAAGGCTTGCGTCATCTTGGCTACCACCTCTGCTTCTGAAAGTATCTGCGCCTTCACCTGCAGCTGCATGCAGAAAAGGGCAAGAATGACAACAACAATTCTATTCATCCGGTATTACAGTCTGGTCTATATTAATTGTATCATTGTCCGTACTGTCAGCCGAAACAGGACTGAATATATCATCTCCGCCACGCATCTGTTCTACTGGCGTGCTGTTATATTCCGTTGGGGACTTATGCATAAACATCGGCTTAACAGCAAAGAAACCGACCACAAAGAGTGCAGCCACACCCGAAATCCATAACCATATTCTCCTGGTTGACCGCACAGGGGCTGCCTCCGCCGTTGAAACTGAATGATAACATGTTGCATTTTTAGTGCCTGTCGCACGTTCTGTGTAATGTCGCCGGAACTGAGCCAATGCTTGAAGCTTCTCTTCACGGCTGCGGATGGAGTCTTTTACATGTTTTGTAAACTCCAGTTGTTCCCTTTTCTCGTTATCTTGTTCAACCTCCTGCAAGAATGCCTCCTTGTCGGCATCTTTCATTCTGTTAAGCAGATAGTCATCTATTCTGTCTTGAAACTTTTCATCCATGTCAGTAGTCTTTTACGAGTTTAACCTTCTGTAATAGATATCTTTTGCAGACTTGCGTAAAGTCTCCATACATTTATGCTTCTTTGATTTCAGCGCCTTATATGATTCTATAGCCGATATCTCCGTCAAAATAACCTCCAGCTTCTTCTCCTCATAATAGAATTTGGTAAGAATCTGGTTGCATCGTGGCGACATGTGAGATATGACATCTGCAATGATGTCGAGCATCATATTCTCGTCCGAATCATAGAGCATGTCTGTATATGCGTTAGCATCAACCCCTTCTTCTTTTATCAAACGTCCCAATTCGGTTTCCGGATCGGCATAAACTGGATGCTCCCTTCCGTACTCCAAATATTTGTTTCGGGCTATGCTCATAAAATAGGTAAGGATGCTACCGTCAAGGGGTACATCGCCCTTGCCCATCACGATACCATTTTCTACATAAATCTTTCTTCTTTCTATATTCTCCCAAAACGCAATAAATGAGTTCTGGAAAATCTCTTCCGCCGCGCTTTCGCCAGCAAAGAACACGCCCTTATAATTGTCCCAGAAATAATCAGCACAGTAGGCATATAGTTCATACTGTGTCTGTCGCCTTTCCTCGGCCATACCTTCTATCAAGCGTGCCTCTTTCTCCTGTATGGATGTCCGAAATTGTATTAATTTTGCCATTATCGTATTATATCTGTTATTTTATATCTGTTGGTCTCGCCTGTCATTACAGGGTGTTGTGGCCTACTCCCGGTGTTGGAATTAACAAATCTCCTTATTTCCCGAAAGAAATCATCGTTATCACTACCAGTAGCAGCCTTTACCTTGTTATATATGGCATAGGTAAGTTTGCCCACAGTCGGACTTCGCATTTCTATGTTCACTTGATCGCTTTTACATGCACTGATGGTTATCCATCGCTCTTTGTTTCTTTTTGCATTAGGATTAACCTCTACCCTGCCCTTATCAGCAGAAGTTCCCCATATAAAAGATTTGATGGCTTCAAAAACATCTTCCACACCACGAACGACCTCGTCATCATCCCCGCGTGTTCCATCTCCGCTATGGCAAGCATCTATCACCACAAGCATTTTCCCCTGGTCTCCTATTTTGTTTCGGATAGCATTCAAATAATGGTTTACCTCATCGTCGGTAAGATGCTTTTCTCCTCTATCCTTTTCGCAAGGAAAACGGTATGCATCGTAAGGTATCCAGCATTCATCCAATCCGTCTTTCTCATCATTATGCACATCCCTCATCTGTTGGCCATGCCCGGAAAAATGAACATATATCACATCCCCACTTCTTGATTGTGCTTCCAATGACTTAAAGGCATTCACGATAGCTACCTTTGTAGCATGCTGATTCACGAGTCTCTTGACATTCACTGCCTTGAATTTCGCGTTCTTCAGCATCTTCTCCACGAATGGCACATCCTTGTCACCATTGATTTTACTCCAAGCCTTATCCTCTTGTTGACCAAGACCAATGACAAGAGCTCTCCTTGTTTGAGCCAACAAAGATACGGGCAAGATAAGCAGCAAACTCAGAAAAACCACCACTGAGCTTTTTTTGTAAATAAATGCTATGCGGTTCTGCAAGCCCGTAATATCTTTAAGAGTATATTTCATGCCAAATGTGAACTTTATCCAAGCCTCCACATTGCGTTGGAACTTTTCCAGTCCGACTATTTCTGTGAATGACCTCGTGAATTTCATGGTAGCAAAGATACGGTATTTATTGGATTCCTGACAAATCAATTACGTATATATTTCCCGGGATAATGAAAGTTAATATGATTTGCGCACCTTACCTTTACCATCACACCGTGAACACTCAATCTTTCCATCCCTTATCGCCGACAAGCTTTCCATAGATAAGCCCCAATCGGTCATTAGGATTTCTCAGAGTTGTATGGCTGTGAGAAGTCCTAATGACCGATTGGAGTTTAAACAGGCTCTAAAATAATTTAAAACAAACTATTTCTTTTTATCGAATTCAAATTTCTTTGTTAGTGTGTATATAGTTTTAGCCCAGAAATTTCTCAGCCCAAAGCCTCCTGCTTTACTTGTGAATTCTTCTTCCTTTAATATCTCTCTTGTTCCCACATCAAAAAGAACCACTTTATAAGTTGCTTTATTTGTTGATTTATCCAATAATGTAGCTATAACTATGAAACCGACTCCTGATGTTTCTTTTATTGGATAATTCTTTATTTTTTCAGCAATGTTTATTGGTTCAATATCTTTATCCAGAGTTATGATATCAGAAAAATCACATTCCTTAGTAGAATTAAGAACCATTTCTAATTTTAATTTATTGTTATCACCCACGACATCAGTGAAATCGTATTTCTTGGCCTCAGTCATCAATAGCCGATTTATGCCTTCAAATGCATTTTTAAACTGCTCTGTCGTTTCTTCTGCACCATATACCTTTACAGATGAATAATCTACACCATAAACATAAACAGGTTCTGCACTTTTAGCATTAACAGCAAACATGCTAAATAAAAGCAAGAGTGGAAATAAAAATTTCTTTTTCATAACTTAGAAGTTTTAAATTGTTGATTATGAAATATTATAAGCCCAAAGATACTAAATATTTCTCAAGTCAAAAAACTTAACGGGTTTTCGGCTCATCTCAGGATGTTGTTGCCGTGCTATAAGTTCAACAGGAACAAAACATATATCTGGTGCAACCCTCACTTTGGAACGAAATACATCTTTTATTTGCTTGATGAATGATTCATTCTGATTTTTACAACCTATCTTGATTTGAATCTGGTCTGTACCTAGTGTATTGGTAAATACTTCAACAAGATAGTTTTCCACTTCGGGTATATTATCCAAAATATCAAATAATGCTGGTGGATACAGAGTTGTTCCCTTAAATTTAATCATCTGGCCTCTTCTTCCAATAACAGAACTTAATCTTGCGCTATTACGGCCGCATGAGCATTTACCGGTTTGTCTGATACATATGTCTCCAGTCTTAAATCGCAATAAAGGCATGGCCTCAATACCAATTGTTGTTATCGTAACCTCTCCCGGTTGACCATCAGGTACAGGATTATTATTATCATCAAGCATTTCAACTATTATAAGATCCGTAGGTACGTGACATCCGTTATGTTCTTTACATTCTGTATATGATGATTGCATCTCCGTAGATGCATAAGTTGAGAACAGTTCTAGATTGGGCCACTTGTCTGATATTTTTTTCCCTAATGTCGTGTATTCACCTGTAGGTGTCCTTAATGCTTCTCCTATACATATCGCTTTTCTTAATGAGGAATTGTTATGATCAATCCCATTCTCTTCGGCATACTTGATTAGTTTCATCAGGAATGACGGTACAACTATACATACATTTGGTGAAACTCTTTGGATAGTATCCCATTGCAGTTCAGGAATACCGTTCCCGACACGTATGATTCCACACCCTAGCTCACGTGCACCTAGGAAATATGCAAGGCCAGCCATAAACCTTCTGTCTATTGTTGTCATAAGCTGTATGATGTCACCTTTTTTACAACCAGCCATAGTAAAAGAACTTGCTTCGTTATAGGCCAGTCGGTCTAAATCATTATTGGAAAGAGCGAAAGTTACAGGCTCTCCCAATGTCCCTGATGTTGTAACGTAATCAATTATACTTTCTTTATCTATACAGAGGAACTCGCCGTTACGTTTCTGTAAGTCCTCTTTCGTTGTAACAGGTAACTTGTGGAGATCTGACAAATGTTTTATCCGTCTGACATCTATATTATTTTCCTTGAACATTCTCTTATAGAATGGAGAATGGTGCGAAAGGTATTCCAATGTTTCCTTCAGTCTTTCTTCTTGGAATCTGGTTATTTCAGGTTCAGAAGAATAATGTAATGTGCTATTCTTTATCATAAGCTTTAATTTTATTTCTAATTTTATCCGATTCATATGTGGATGGTATCTCGTAATCAAGAGATCTTTTCCAATATCCTACCGCTTTTCTTATATCGTTCATTTCTTTATAATAATCTCCAACAATATTATATACTTCATAATAATTTGGATTAAGTTCTATAAAACTATAAATCTCTTGAACGGGTATTGCCAAACCATTATTGATACTTTCCCTTATTTTCTCAGATTGCTTTCTATAGTCCAATATATCCTGGTAATAGTTCTCTAAAAATAATGTGTCGGCAGGGATTGTCAACTGCTTGTCATTTCTCTCCACAAGTTTATTGGGATTCTTGAAAATCTCTTTTAAATCGTAACATAAAAATGTTCCACTCTGCCATGGTTCAGTAGATACCCATATCTTTAATTCTTCTGGCTTGAAGATCACCGAATGGTGTGCTATTGATTGATTGATCGATTTCTGATTGGTCAATCCTATATCTTTATTGTTTATACCTTTTCTATCCCTCAATATCGTGACTGCTTTATCTGGCGACAACGGCGTTGATTCTTTGATCAGTTCAGAAAGCCTGTCATATCTATATTTGCTGTCAGAATTATTTATGTTTTCTATATTATAAGAATCATTCGTGAACTCTTTTGACTGAAAATGGTTCGTACAGATTATATCATCATCATTTTCTTTATAAAGAGAAGTCTTACTGGGAGTTTTCTCTATAATTGCCGCACTTCTGTCAATAGCAGAACCTATAAGCATCGATTCCGATACAAAAGTTTTATGTACCTGAGCTATTTGATAAGCCTCCTGTATAGTTGTTGCATTCTGTAGTATTTCTCTCACCAGTAAGGATATCGGCATTGCTGATGTAACCGGTATTGCTCCCTTTGCTGCATTGATGGTTACAGTGAGACCTTTCTCATTCATACCGGATACAACCCCCATCATTCCAGGCCAAGATACAGAAACAAACCTGAACCCCTTTTCGGGTTGCATGAAGAGAATTATTTTGTTTTTCGCAAATTTGTCGTTTACATAGAAGTCAAAATTTCTTCCTATCAGCAGAGTTGAATCAGAAGTATTCTCATTCCATGCAGCAAAAGAACTGCATCCAACAAGCATATATTCTTGCATGGCATGTCCTATATCATGCGCTGCGTGATAATTCAGTTGTCGCTCATACGGTGTTCCAAAAGAGTCAAATTCATGGCTGCATGATTGGGATATTGCATAAATCTCCTTTCTGTATTCCTCAGGTATATAGCTGGCCATATCCCAATTGAATATAGCTATAAGTTTATGCAGGAAACTTAAATAGAAGTCAGATGGTATAATTTCTTTAATCTGTTCAACAAAAACACTCTCTTGATACTGCAGTAAGTCTTTCGTTAGAACTCCATATTTTGTTCCTCTTTCTACAGGTGAGCCACTTATATACACTTCCCATAATCCATATTTATTTCGATGCAACAAGTCATGTTCAATATACCTTATAGAGTCACCTACAGATTCAACATGATACTTTTCTGGATATATACTATCATTCGGACACTTGAAATCAGCCTTGTTAAAGTAGTATATACCTACTGTTACCGGTATTAAAACCGCAAGAAGGACAATCACCATAATGGCCAACAATATCCTTTTAAATACTTTCTTATATGTGCTCATTCTATTCATTGCCAATTTTTTTAGCCAAATACTCTTTACCCAAGATTTCGCTGCAGGTTACCGCCGCTGAAACAGTTGTACCAAGACATCCGTGAACATTCAGGTTTTGTCCTGTCAAATATAAATTATTAATTTTTGTTCTCGGTGATAAATGTGTTATCATTGGATTATTGAAATCTTTAATTATTCCATACGCACTGCCTTGCGGCGTCGAATTATATTCCTTGTAGCTTAATGGAGTCGTTGAGTATATATATTGTATGCTGGATTTCAAATCATGAAAATATTTTGACACAAATTCTATCATAGCGTTTGTATAACGCTCTTTGAATTCCAAATATTCCGCTGGTCTTTGCCCTACTTTAGAATCCTCCCATCTGGATATTAGACTGAAGTCCATAGGTGTCATCAGTGTTATAACAGAAGCATACTCACTGTCTCCATTATTTTGGCATGAAAACAATATAACCGGTATATTACATGACTTGTAATCTGCAAACTTATTCCACACATCAGGAGTGTTGTACAAATAGTAGTTCTTGTTTATATACTTAAATGCGTTTGGCTTTAAAAGCAGATAAGTGGTAAATAAGCCAAAAGAGTTCTCCAATGAATTTACTCTAGTCATAAATGCTTTTTTAATAACCGTGTTGTTCCTTAACAGTGACATGGTTATTGCAGGGTGAATGGCAGATATGACACTTCTGGTTTCGATGATTGTTTCATTGTTAATCTCCACACTGTTTATTTCACCTCTTTCTACATCAATACCTGTTACTTCTGCGTCACATATCACCTGTCCGCCATTTGCTCTTATAACATCAGAAAATGCATCGGCTACATGCTGTGTATTTCCCACAAATCTATAAGCCCCCTCTATATTTGAGTTATGAATCATCCCATGCTCATATAATGATGACTTGTCTTTGTCATATCCGTATAATGGTATATTTCCGGCGATGACATTCTTAAGCAGGTCTGAATTAAAGAGCTTATCTATAGTCTGATATGCTGACATACCCATATATTCCTCACCGCCACTTGAAATATGGCCTTTTTTAAGCACATCTGGCTTAATATTGCGTCCGATACGTTGAAGTATAGAGACATACTCTGATATGGCATCTCTCTCCTCCGGAAAACTCTGTGACAAATTATCTGTGAATCTGTCATAACCTATAGCATGGCTATATTCTTTTCCATTACCAAGATTTATCACATCAAAGCCGTCTGCATCAAGTTTCTGGTATCTGATTTTGTCAAGTATTCCAAAATATTTGAAATATTGATACATAGTGCCTCCTTCTGAGAGGCTACCTACATAATGCATTCCGGTATCAAGACTATATCCTTTCCTTTTAAAGGATTGCAAACATCCTCCGACATGCTTTTGTTGTTCCAGAATACAAACATTCAGACCTTCTTTACTCAGTATCGCACCACATGAAAGTCCCCCTAGACCTCCTCCTATTATGACTACATCGAATTTATCCATAATTTATGGTTTGGTTATTATATAAATAGTTTGAGAGGTTTTCCTGTCGCATTTCTCTATTTTTAAATTAAGATTGTTTCTTTTGGTGAATTGTTTGATCCAGTCAGAAGAAATAAAATTCAATGGACCTTCCGTCTTGTTGAATTTTATTATTCTTGTTGACCAGATTTCCGACTTAACAATAGTCTTATGTTCAGTCTTCTTCGAAGAATCTCCTTCCCTTATTAATATTACTCCATTTGGATTGAGTCTTGATGCGCAATGGCACAATATCCTTTCCTGACAAGATGTGTCAACGTAATGCAATGAGTCATTAAATATGAACGCATCCGATTCCGGCAATATAATATCCTGCATATCACCTTGACAGAAACGGATTTTCTCGTTTGCCAGGAAACTATTATTGGCCAATTCTATCTTATTTGAATCGTAATCGATGCCAATCATTTCACGTTTTGGAGAAAGCAGCCCCAACATGAAACACAACTGTCCATATCCACATCCAATATCAACGATCTTTGCTTCACGCGGCAGCTTCCTGTCCCAGTAATTATAATAGCCATCCATCTTGCATTTTATTCTCATATACCATTCCAGAACAGGACCTTTGTATATATAGTTCTTTATAAGCAGTTTTTTATAATAATTGTTTGTAGCCCTATTGTATTGTTCCTTAAGGATGCCATATTCATACAGAAATAATTTCCTGTAATATTTGGCTTTCTCCTGATAGGTTGCATCCTTTAATTCTTCTGTTTCAGTTGAATTCAGGATAGCTTTAGCTATTATCTCTCCCTTTTTTATGTAGAAAGGCTGTCTTTTTGAGGATATCAAGCCTGTTCCGTAAATAACCAAAGGTATTATGTCTAGTTGTAACTTCTCAGCTAAATAGAAAGCTCCTTTATGAAAACGCTTTATTTCACAATCTTCAGAACGAGTTCCTTCTGGAAAGACAACTACTGAATAGCCTTCTTTTACAAGAGGAGACAAAGAATCAATCAATTTCTCATAACCTTCTTCTATCGTGTAGAATCCCGCATATTGAACAATACGCCCAAATATCGGTGATCTCCATACCCAACCTTTTGTAACCATGACAATCTTTGGTGATAAAGATAGGAGTATCAATATATCCACAAATGACTGGTGGTTTGCTATTATTACAGAAGGCTTGTTAAAGTCAATTTCCTTAATGTTCTGGTATTGAACGTTTACCATATACATGGACTTAAGGAATATCCTTATAAAGCAACAGATAAGATAATGAAAGATACTCTGTTTGCGTTTAGCATTCATAAATGTCAATTTAAGGAGAACATAAATTGCATTAAGAATGATACATCCAATCACAAAGTATAAGAACGCATATATAGTATTAATGCATGATGATATAGTGTATGGCTGTCCTCCTTGTTGTGTTGGCTTCAAAATCAGCAAATCAAACAGATACGGTTGAACCGTATAGGAAACAATGACAACTATACATAAACCAAGCACTGAAATTGTAGCGATGGATTGTAGAGCTGGATGCTTTGCAAAAATCAGAACCCCCATTCCTATGACTGTTGTCAGTGCCGAGAAGAATATAGCAGACTTATGGGCTTCAAACAGTTTGCTTCCATTCTTATACTTGTTCAGCAAACCATCCATAGTGAATATACTGAAGTCATCTCCTATACCAAAGATAAATGTTGCCAATATGATATTTACTATATTAAACTTTATATTGAATATGGACATGACACCTAATATTATTATCCAGCTTATACACATAGGCAGGAATGTAAGTATAGCTATTTCTATCCTTCCGTATGTAACGAGTAAAGTAAAGAATACCAGGAAAGACGTAACGAGCAGTATGAAATTAAAATCATTACTTGTGCTTACTATCATTTTAGAAGAGAAATATGCTCTGTCAATAATTGTTGTATTTTTAACCTTGCTTATTTCCTTATATACTTCATCTTTATTTTCCTGTGATATAGAGATTTTGCTTATCAAAGTAAGAGCTGAAGGAGATTTGTGAATCCAATCGTCAAGAATTGATTCGCCACAATCATGCAGATTATAATCGCATACTTCATAAAGTTGATCAAGTGTATTCTTCAGTTCATCGAAAGCACTCTCATTAAATCCGAATGACTCTCCAGCCTTAATGACCTTAGACATGCTATCATCGGCCCTCTTTTCCCAGAATTGTGACCATTTTGATATACGGGCCCTCTGAACTTCATCTTCAATAATGAAATCCTTAATATCTGTATACTTCTCAATGCAATCTTCATTCTTTAAGGAATCATACAGCTCATGAAGCTGTGTATATGCTTTTATCACTGCATTATGGTCACTTCCACTGGTTACGATATATATTTGTTGCTTACTGTTGCCCAGTATTGATGTGGCTTTTTTCTCCGCTTCCCGTGTGGCCGCACTTTCAAAGTTTATAGATGACATGTCACTGTCAAATTCCACCTTGTTGTAATGAAACAGGCATACAACAGTTGCAACAGCTACTCCGATTATTATATATTTGTTTTTCTCAAAAGCATAGCCATTATATTTTTCAATTCCTTCCAGCAACTTGCTGGTTTCATTGTGATTGTTAAATCTCAGGAAATGCGGCAAAAAGACCAGACTGAATACAGTTGTTCCGACAAGCGTTAAGGATGCAAAAAGCCCCATGTCTTGCAGCAAAGGCGATTCTGTAAACATTAGAGCTACGAATGCCCCTATGGTTGTAAAACAGCCAACAGTAAGCGGATAGGCCAAATCCTGTATAATATCTCTCGGATCATTAATATGATTGTTATGTGATATTATATGGATGGAGTAACTTAATGAAATGCCTAATACAACCGTTCCTGCTCCTATAGCTATTACAGATATAGAACTTTTCGTTATTGATATTATCGCCAGAGCAAGCAACGCCCCAAAAATTGGTGGCAATACAATGTATAAAAGACTTAGTTTATTTCTGAAACTCAGATAAAGTAAAGGGAGAATTATTATAAGCGCAAGAGACAATGTTAACACAGTGTCATTCTTGATCTGTCTTGCATTACCAACCGCCACTATTGGACCGCCAATACACTCTACTTTAACCCGGTTGTTTGAAAGTTGTTTGCATGTATATTCCAGTTCATTTACAAGTTCTTCATTTTCACCCGTATTTGTCATACTCTTTGTAGGTTCCAAATACATATACAGTGTCGTCATATCTTTATTAAAGATATAATCATCATAAATCTCATATTCGAAATCCGCACTGAATCGCTCAAATTTTTTCAACAGATGTGTTCCAAAATTAAGAGGATCCTTGCGTAAAATGTCACTTATGACAAAGCCTGATGGTGATGTCAGCAAAGAGTAATATCGGCCTAAAGACCTTTCTATACAACTGTCTGCCAACTCATTCTCTATTCGGATATAATCATTCTCTTCAAGAAAAACAGGCAGGTATTTGTATATAAAATCGGAACTGTTATTTATTATTTCCTGGTTTACGCCTGTTATAACAGAATGAACCAGTCCATTATCAATGAGAGACTGAATGCTGTCTGAAAAGGATGAAGCCGTTTCCACCATTTCATCCGGTTCCGAACCGGAAACCATAACCAGTATTCTGTCCTTTAGTTTGAAATTCTCCAGAATGTTGCTGTCATTCTTATCTCCATCACCAAAAAAACTAGATATATTCTCTTGTAATTTTATTTGTGAAGCATAAAAACCGCTTGCCCCAATTATAAGAATCAATAGAAAATAAAGAAGAATACGACGCTTCTCAAACCAGTCATATATATGAATGAATATATTATACATGCGTTCTGTTTTTTCTTATTGTTGCCAAAATCAAGTAACTCAAAATACAAGCAGCTAATCCTGACAGGACAGCCAATGCCATACTTCCTGCAATATACTGAAATAAAGATGTATAGGCACTCTCGAATGTAATGTTGTCAAAAGATATTTTTGCTTCAGAAGGATAAATGGCATATCCTATTCTCATGCTTCCATACAGAATGAATGGAATCATAGGAGGTATGCTTATGTTCGAAAACATCAGTGCAATGACCTTGTTTAGTTTGAAGATATGGGCCGATACTGCAGCAAATATCATCTGATATCCCCATATCGGTATTATACCGCAGAAAATCCCCCAGCCAATCGACATGGATAATCTCATATTGTTTTCCTTGTTATTTATTACCTGCTCTCTAATAACTTTCTTGATATTCTCTTTTGTCAGAAATTTCAAGCATTTCCAAGGGTAATAGAAAAGCAAAGCATAAATAACCAGAAAAGTATTCAATATACTTATTCTGGTAAAGTCTCTTAATGGCCTGAAATGGGAAACTCTTTCTTCCTTAGGTGGATAGTAAACTTTGATAGGTACATTTTCCACATTGATGCCTTTCCATGCTGCCCGCACTATAATTTCTACCTCAAATTCATATTTGCGAGTCAGCAAATGTATTCCTTTTATCCATTTCAATGGATATAATCTGAAACCGGACTGTGTGTCCTGCAGCGTATTTCCAGTTTCTATCTTATACCAGAAATTTGAGAATTTATTGGCGAAAGTATTCTTCCCCGGCATATTATCCGCCCTAAGGTTTCTGGCCCCTATCAGAATGCTTCCCGGCTTTTCCTCTATTCTATCAATAAAGGCAGGAATGTCATCCGCAAAGTGCTGTCCGTCAGAATCCAAAGTTATAGCATAATCAAATCCTTTCTCGATTGCATATTTCAGCCCCGTCAACAAAGCATATCCTTTCCCTTTATTTTCCTTATATGAGATATACTGTATTCCGGAATATTCACCGAGTATAGCAGATGTATGATCTGTTGAACCATCATTGACAACAATCACATCATCACTGTAATCCTTCACACTGTCAACAACTTTCTTTATAGTCTTCTCATTATTATAAGTAGGTATTATGACAGCACACTTCAGCCGCTTTAGCCGGTCCTTATATACAGTATATTCCATATTTGTATTATTTGATTGTTGCTTTTAGTTTTAAAACCGTTTCGTCGTTATTATATACCATGGCTGATATTGTGTTATCTCTTAAAAATGTAATGTCTATTGATATTAAAAGTCCCGCTGTTGGTTTAATGACAGATATAAACTTACACTCCTTTATTTTGCTGAAAGAAATATTTTTATCATAATAAACACTTAAGCAGCGTCTTATAATAGCCAGGGAACAGACTCCAGGCACAATGGGTTCAAGTGGGAAATGCCCCTCATATATAGGGTGTTTCTCCATTAATTCGACAATAGACTTAAATCCATTTTCTCCTTCAATGATCTGTGCAATTCTATAGAAATTATCTTCCCAATTCATTGTTTGTCAAATTGTTTGATTTGTTTGTTCAATTCTTTGTCCAGAAATTCATATAGCGTATAATCGCCATTAGGCTGTGTCATTCTCATCTTATTAAGACACATGTTTCGTCTGTCAAATTCAAGCACAATCTCTTTGATTTTAGATGCCACCCTCTTTTTTTTAGGTGTCATTATAATTGTATATTTAAGTTCTCCTTTCTTCAATTCATGTTGAAAATCTTTGGCAGAATTCATGACCTTTCCTGTCATGCAAGCCGACAGGATGTTCTTCAGCTCACGTAGCATTGGATTTGATTCCACCTTCATCTTGTTTATTCTGTCTCCATTTTTCATCTGGAAATCTTCTGACGTCATTTTTATATAGTCTCCGTTGTTAAACGAAAGTAATATCTGTTCTGGCCTTTGATAATAGAAGACCCCTTTTTTCAACACTTTATTTGACAATACAGATATAGACTGTGTTTGTATAAACTTACAGGTTATTGTTTGTATTTTGGATGTCTTACTTTCCAATTCATTCATGAACTCTTTATCATTGCAGGAGTTTTCTTGCGCATTTACCGACAAGCACATGCCCAAGCACATTAAAATACATATCAATCTATATTTCATAAGCATTCTTATTTATAAGTCTATCTAATGGTACAATTTTAATCCCTTTCTTTTCAATTCCTTCTATAACCGATTTCAGAAGCAAGCCAGAGCCTTCCCTGTTATCATGCAGTAAAACGATGTCTCCATTCTTGATATTCCGTACTATTCTTTCGCTTATAGAATCACGCTTCAAAAATTTCAATGTATCATAGGATCGAATACTCCATCCTATGCAATCAAATCTATTTTTTACAGCTCTCCGTATAAGAGGATTGGTAACCCCGAATGGTGGTCTGAAAAAAATCGGGTACTTGCCTATAATTTTATATATAACATCATTTGTCTTCCGTATATCTTCATAAATTCTGTCACTACTCCAAAGAGTATAGGACCCGGAATGTGAATAAGTATGATTCCCGATTATATGCCCTTCATCATAAATTCTCTTGACCAGTTCTGGATATGTTTCAATCTTTGAACCTATAAGGAAGAAAGCAGCCTTAATATTATTCTCCTTAAGTGTATCGAGTATTCTGGGCGTATGAACAGGGTCGGGACCATCATCAAATGTCAGTGCTACTGCTTTCTCCATCCTATTCCCTCTACAAATACATCTTAAGTATATTCCACTTCTGATATCAGCCGAAGCCCATATAAGAAATAGCAAGACAAAGGAAATTATTATAAAAAGCATATCAAACTCCTTTCACTATAATTATTGAAGAACCCATACCTAAATAATTATTGCATATTATCATTTCTTCATCTCTCTGCATATTCTTGGTGCACTCGTAGAATATCCGTGCGGAAACAGTTGGATAAATACCATATTCCGTGAAATTGTTATAGACAATTTTTTCTTCTTTAGATTTTGCATATCGACAGAAGCACTCATCCAGGCTGAGTGCATTGTTTGAAAACTCAATACGGTCTATCCTGATTTTACATGCTTCAGAATATTGTGATGTCAATTCCATAAAGATTGCACCTTCTCCATTCTTTTGTCCATTGCGAAAGACCCCTAACCGTTCTAATATATTATTGGAGCTTTCAGTAACTTCATCAAAAGCCCCTAATAAGATTCTTCCTTTTCCCTCAATACTAACCTGCAGATATGCATCAAGCAATGCATCCTCAAAACTGTGAGACCTGTTTACATATGTAATGTTCTCGCAATGGTTCTTTGAAAGTAAGGCTATTTGGCCTCCTACAGTGTTAAATGTAGATTGGATAAAAGGAGTTGGGTTTAATAGCTCTTCATTATTCTCTATTACATTTCTGAGGAATCTTTCGCTGTCTGCCAAACATCCGTACCCGGTTGCAGTTATTATGGCGTCAATATCTTTAACATTATCTATATTACCACAACATTCTACAGCGGTTGAAACGGCCATCCTAAGTATGCGAGACATTCGTCTTCTTACAGCCGCTTCCGGTATTAATGCCTTGACATCTGATATAACGTCATCATCAGCAATTATATTTTTAATGTAACAACTCATTATTGCTTAGAGAAAATTAAAGTTGAACAATTACCTCCGAATCCAAAAGAATTAGAGAGAACGGCATTGATTTCTTGTTTATGAAGTTTTGTATTTGGTATTACTCCATTACTCATTGGCACTGCAAAATTTAGTGACTCAGGCACAAAGCCTTCTTTAATCGACAAGATGGAAAATACAGCTTCTATACCTCCAGATGCTGCTAATGTATGGCCTGTATAAGACTTTGTGGAACATATAAGAGGCATATGCTGATTGAATATGCGTGATATAGCTATTGATTCCGTTAAGTCGTTATTGGGCGTACCTGTACCATGAGCATTTATATAATCTATAGATTCTGGAGATAAACCAGCCATGGACAGAGCTTTTGTCATTGCAAGACAAGCACCTTCCCCGTCTTCTGATGATGCCGTTTGATGGTATGCATCATTCGCATTGGCAAATCCGGAAAGACGGCAATACTTTTTTTTACAGTCTTCTTCTCTTTGAAGGACAATATATCCGGCGCCTTCACCAAGATTGAGTCCTGTTCTTCTTGCATCAAATGGCTTACATAATTCTTTATCCAATATCATAAGGGATTTGAAGCCGTTCAGTGTAAATGCACTTAAAGCATCGCATCCTCCTGCAATAACCGCATCCAATATGCCATGCTTCAACAGGTTATATCCTTTGATTATAGCATTGGCTGATGAAGAGCATGCTGTACTGATAGTCGTTGAATAGCCATTAACGTTACAATAATTGCATATGGCCTTAGTTGAAGCCGCACAATCGTGCATGAGCACTTGCCTCAAATCACCTTTAGTATTGTCTTTAATATAATCTTTAAAAAATATCTCCGTTAGATCCATACCACCAACAGATGTCGATGATATTAGACCTATTTTATCACTGGACACATCAATTTGTGAATCTATAATGGCTTCTGTAACGGCAAGCATTCCCAATAATGCTGTTCTTGAAATAACTTTACTTGTTGGTATGCACAGCTTTTCTTTAATTTGTTCGTTTGAATATCTAATTTCTCCAACAGGTAATTGATTGTTGGTTATTAGTATTTCAGGACAAAGAGAAATGCCACTTTGTCCTGAATATAAATGAGACAAATTTTCTTCCACTCCAAAACCAAGTGAAGAAACTATACCTAGGCCGCTAACTACAATGCTCATTATAACACTTTATTTCTTGTTCTTCTCAATGTATTCAGCAAGTGTTCTTACAGAGTAGAAGACAGGTCTTGCTTCTGCAGAATTGGACAGTTTAATACCATAATATTTTTCAAGTATGAGTATCACTTCCAATGCATCTATTGAATCCAATCCTAATCCATCACCAAATAACGGTGCATCTGTATCAATGTCATCAACGGTTATTTCTTCCAAATTTAATTCCTCAATCAAATGCTGTTTGAGTTCTTTTACTAGCTGTTCCATGATCGTTTATTTTCTCTGATTAATAATTTCAAATTAACTTCATACTTTTCATTTAGCTTTTCACACCATCCACAAATGACAGCCTGCGCTTTCCCTGTTTCAATCAACAGCTCCGCATATTCTTCTGCGGTTCCATTGTCTTTATCTTCAACAAAGAATGTGTTGTTTCCTTTTATCTTATAGCGAATGCACAGTTCTCCATTGACGACATTTGGTAAGGTATATACAAAAATCGCCGGAGAAGCTCCTTCTTCTGAATGCTTATTGATAATTTTCTGATGCTCGATATCCGCATCAAGAGATGAAGACCTGTTTGCCAGAACTATAGATATGTCTTCCGACGAGTATTGATTCAGCGGACACTTTTCCAGCAGATTCGCCATAGAAACATATGCTGCCTTACATAAATCACTCATCTTGTAGAACTTCATGTTGGTCTCACCCAACTTTCTGTATTCCACCCTAATAAAATCATGAAATGCGTCACATGAAACCGGCAAGCTGTAATGACATACTTCTTTTACAGAATTATCATAGGCTGGATGAATACCTTTGTAGCTTTCAGAAGAAACAACGATGGCAGCATTGCATCCACCAAATCCGGAAGCCGTCTTTATAAATGCCTCTTTCGTAAACGTCTGTTCCTTAGAACTTACACTTATGGCACATGAAGTCCCAGGCTCCTCAAATCCTAAAGTCGCAAATACTCTTTTTGTGAGAAGCTCATGAATGCACAGTATGGTTTCTACCACACCAGATGCACCAAGTGTATGTCCTATATACGACTTAAAACTATTTATAGGTTTATCTGTAAGCCCGGCTAAAGCAATAGCCTTGCTTTCCATTTCATCATTATATACAGTTGAAGTGCCATGTGCATTTATAAAGCCTATATCGTCTTTATCCAAGTTAGCCTCTCTTAATGCTCTTTCAATCGCTAAATACAATCCGTCACCAGTCCTTGATGGGCCTGATATATGATTTGCATCATTGGTTATAGCACCACCGTTAAGATATAAATACGGGTGTCTGGCATGACTTTCATCTGATGTCAGAAGTATGGCTCCGCATGCTTCTCCCAAACATAACCCATCACGGTTTTTATCATATGGCCTACACGGTTTTGAACTTATTGACTTAAATGAGGCAAATCCTTCTGTTATGAATGGACTTAGCGTATCACAGCCGACTACGATAATATTGTCATATTTACCCTGTAGTATGATTTCTCTGGCTATTATTAGAGCTGACACTCCTGATATACAAGCGTTAGAAACGACCAATGGCAAGTTCGATAGTCCTAAATGCTCCTGTAACTTCAGTGCTGTAGTGCCTAAAAATGCATCCTCTGGGACTGGACAGATATTTTCTTCCAATTTAATGACATTACCTTTTGTTGTAGATAAAATGACCAAAAGCCTTTGGTCTTTTACCTCCAACTGAGATTCATTGACAATTGCCAATATATTATTCATCACCAGCGATTCAAAGAATGTGCATCCCTCTCGTTGAGACGCTAATGGCAAGGCTCTGTCTATAGCTCCTACAATCATCCCATATTCTTCATTATAGCTGAGTCCACACTCTTTTTGCTCTAATGCAGAGAAAGTTTGCATCTTATCTCCCAAAGATGTAATCAAACTGTCATGTCCTATATATATTTGTTTTACTTTATCCATTTTTCTTTCCATTTTTCATAAAACGGAGGATTGTTCAGACACATTTCCCCATTGTTATCTATGAACACTTGGACGGAACTGCCTCTTGCGACAATTATATCGCTGTCTGATTTCCGTATCAGGTATTCAAAGCAGATTTTGGCAGCAGGTGTTTGAATATACTTCGTTTCTATTATGATGTCATCATCTATAGTAAGTGGGGTCAAGTACTGTATCTGCAGATCTACTATTGGTGCCATATATCCGCTAGCATATATATCCATATACCCTATGCCTGGATATTCCCGGCCAAATGCCTCCCTTCCATCCTCAAAGTATTTTACATACGAACCATGCCAGACTATTTTCATAGAATCTACTTCACTGAACCGAACTTTAGCTTTTGTAATCCCCACTAAGGACGGTGTAGAATCATACTTCCTCTTCTTCATGAATTCAAGAAAATTTTCATTTGACAACTTGCAGCCAAACAACCGTCAGTAAAAGTCTCAGCCTTGATAAGGGTAATGTCAAAAACTTCCTGAAGTATTTCAATTCTGGTTTCTAACATGTCATTTCTCTTTGGTAGAGAAAAAATTTCCATATTGGAAATGGCACCTATATAACCTATCGGTATAGGCTTGTTTTCACTTCTACAAATATATCCTACTCTCGCTGCAGCTGATTGCGCCATGTGTTCAATAAGACCAAATTCAGTAAAACAACCATTCTCCACAAACAGATTGTCATCTTTGATTGTCAACTGAGTTTCTGAAATGCCGTTTGTTATACCGACAAATCTGTCAACCATAACTATCGGATCTCTTTGTGGTATTAAATCAATTATCTTCATTTTTTCTTACAGATCATTATTGAATGTCCTAATCCCAATCCATCAACAATCTCTTCGATTTCTAGACCGGCATTGTTGACACATCTTTCCATGTCAGACGAGTGATACATTTTACTGTTACCATTGGCGAGAGCTGTAAAATAGATGCTTGTCAATGTGAGGCAATAAGCTGCTGTTTCAAACTTCTGTCTGTCCCAGAAAGTTTCCATAATGTATAGTCTTGAATTTTCATCCATCGATTCCGCAGCTCTTCTACAGATACTCGTCACTTCCTCTTCCGAGAAACAATCCAAGAATTGACTCATCCAGATCACATCAAATGCTGGGGCAGGAAATTTGACAGACTTGTCCAGCAAATTACAAGGATATGCATGTATTCTGTCTGCACCGTCTATATTCTTTGTATGTTCACGCATCATTGCTACCTGTTGTGGCAAATCCATAATGGTTACTTCAACAGACGGATTATATTGAACACATTTAGTTGCCCATCTTCCTGTATTCCCACCGACATCCAATATTCTGTTTACTTTCTTTGCACCATCAAATATAATTTTCAGAGCAGCTTCGAATGATCCATCTGAATAGAAATGATCGAAGCAGAACCAGCTATTTTGGACATTCTCCGGCAAACTTGACAAGGCTTCGTATATTGTTGGCCAGTCACCGAAAGATTTCAGTCCTGACGGTTTGCCTTCCAGGAGGGCTTCTTCCAGGTTATACAAGCCTTTATAGTTTACGTCATGGTTGAAGTTCATATTCACCCTTGCCATATTGTCATTTAAAAGGAACCATCCTGTTTTTGACAGTTGATACATATCTTCTTTAATCAAAACCGTTCCTATAGACAAGGACGCTTCCAGCAAGACTTGTGCCGCGTATAAACTTAAGCCTGTATTTTCTGCTATCTGTTTCTGGGTTAAACCTTCTCTATTCTTTGACAACAGTTCAAGAATCCCAAATTTCACCATCAGTCTTGATACTTGGAAGACTATCGGTCCAAAGGCAATTTCTTGCGCTCTTCTTTGGGCTTCTATTGCCGTAAGTCTCTCATGGGAATATATCTCTTCTAATTGAGGTGTAAGTTTCATTTTCAATTAATTTAAATCCAGAACCTATAGAAATTGAACCACTGCTGCGGATATCTTCTAACTATCGATTCTAAAGACCTGATATATTGGTTTACTAAATTCTCTGTCGTTGCGTTCTTGTTTATTTCTGCTTCTTCAAAGATGAATCTGTATGTACAGTCCTTTTCTCGCATTGAATAATAGAATACAACCGGAACCCTACATTTATTGGCAATCTTAAACGGGCCTATAGGAAGTCTGACTTGTCCGCCCAAAAAGTCTAGAATTACAGATGAGTTTTCATCCAAATACCTGTCTCCATTGAAACATACATATTCGCCATTGTCAAGTGCCATTTTTATATTTATCATGGCACCCAATGTATCTTCATTGACAGGTATAATTTTAAAATTCTGCTTTTCTGATGCATTTTCAATTACTTCTTTAATACCGCTATGTTCTGTATCAAACATTACAATATTGATCTTTTTCCCATAATTGCCGAAAAACGCCGCGCCTGCTTCCCAACATCCGACATGCGCACCTATCAAGACAACGCCATTACTGTTATCTATTATGTCAATAAATCTTTGATAATTGTCAAATTTAAAATGATACTTACTGGATAGGCCGCTTTTTATCGCTAATTTGTCAATTAAAGTTTGACCAAATACATAATAATGCTGGTACAGTTTCAAGATTGATTTAAGTGTCCCGTAATGAAGTCTTTTCCTATTATATATCCATATTGCCTGTGTGGCTTTTGGTGCAAAAGGAATAAAATGGACAACGACAAGGGCCAAAAAGCAATAGGCTATCTTGATTCCCAGTAATTTTATTGTGTAAATAAAAAACAGATAGCCTAATCTTCCTCCCCTTGATTTTCCACTCCATTTACGTTTCACTGATTTATGCATTTATTTTCTTTTCCAATAATTCATAAAAATCCGAGAAAGTTTTCACATCCACAAAGTCAGGAGCAGTCAACGTAACCCCAAAGTTCTGCTGAGCCAAAACTACAACATCCACAAGGTCAAGACTGTCCAGCCCCAATGTGTCCTTTAAAGACGCATCCGGTGTTATTGTATCCACATCTATTTCAAACTCTTCTGCCAGAATCGTGCGAGCTTTTTCAATAATTTCTTCTTTTGTCATGTCTCTTTATTTTAATTTAGTTACTATTAATGATGAATTTGTACCACCAAATCCGAACGAATTGCTCAGATAAGTGTCAAATGGCATATCTATTCTTTGCGTAGGTATATTCAATAGAGCAGACGCTTCATCAGGCTCTTCGAAGTTGAGATTCATTGCTATGAAATCATTTTGCATCATCAATGTTGAATAAACGATTTCACTGGCTCCGGCCATCCACATTTCATGACCGGTGAAGCATTTTGTGGAAGCGACAAAAGGTTTGTGACTGCCAAAAACCTCATTAATCGCTTTTGCTTCATTGAAATCACCAATAGGCGTTGATGTAGCATGGGCGTTTATATATTGAATATCACTGATGTTTATTCCGGCATCTTGAACAGCTCTTCTTAAAGAACGTGTTGGTCCATCCACATTTGGCACTGATATGTGGTCTCCATTGGAAGAGAATCCATAGCCTATTATTTCTGCTAATATCGTCGCTCCTCTCTTGACTGCCGATTCATAACTTTCGATAATTACACATGCCGCACCTCCACTTGGCACTAAACCATCTCTACTCTTATCAAAAGGCCGGGATGCTTTGGTTGGCTCATCTTCTCTGATGGAAAATGCACTCAATGCATCAAAATTACCTACAGAGAAAACATTTACTTCTTCGGCTCCACCACAGATTATGCAATCTTGCAGGCCCTGTTTTATAAGCAGATATCCCAAGCCTATAGCATGAGAACCACTTGCACAAGCTCCGGACACCGTAAAGTTTATGCCTTTCAGATTAAAGATTGTGGACAGATTCATGGTTATTGTTGAGTTCATGGTTTGAAATATGTTTCCAGAACCAACCATAACCGTGTTTTTCTTCTCTCTTATAATATCTGCTCCTTTTATTACCGGTTCGGCGCAACTGTCATTTCCAAACAATATTCCCACCTCATTATTTTTCAGATAGTCCTGGTCTATCCCAGCTTGCTCCAATGCTTCTTTTGTTGCAACAAACGCATATTGTCCCTGCTCTGGCAAGCATAGTCTTTGTCTCCGATCCAAAAGGTTTCTCAGATTAGGTGTCTTTATTATTCCTGTCAAAGAGGAACGATAACCCATTTCTTTCCTTTTAGGATCTATTCCGATACCGGACTTGCCTTCAAATAATGACTCAAGTACCTCCGCTTTATTTTGACCGATACAGGAATAGATTCCCATACCTGTTATTACGACTCTTCTATTCATATATCATTAAGTGTAAATGCCTCCATTTATAGATATAACCTCTCCAGTTATGTATGCCGCAGAATCTGAAGCCAAGAAATTAACAAGCTCCGCCACTTCTTCTGGTTTTCCGAATCTACCAACCGGAATATGTGTCTTAAGCTCAGTTTGGTTCAAATCACTTGTCATATCAGTTTCTATGAATCCTGGCGCTACGGCATTTACTGTTATTTTCTTCTTTGCAACTTCTTGTGCCAGAGCCTTAGTAGCCGCTATTACTCCTCCCTTTGCAGCAGAATAGTTTACTTGTCCTGGCATTCCTTTGATCCCAGATAAGGATACGACATTTATTATCCTTCCCCATTTCTTCACAAGCATATTCTGCAATAAAGCATGCGTCACATTGTAGAATCCATTTAAACTTATATTAAGTACCTGAGCCCAATCATCTTCCGGCATCCATATGAGCAGGTTATCTTTTCTTATCCCAGCATTATTCACCAATACTGATATATAGTCATTTTCATGACTGCTTTTCCACTGCTCTATAGCTGCATTCACTTCGCTCCTTTCAGAAACGTCAAACTGAAGAATCTCAGCTTCCACTCCTAATTCCTTTATTATTCTTTGAGTTTCTTCCGCTTGTTCTCTATTTGATACATAATTTATTACGATATTGTATCCGCTTTGCGCAAGTCTTATAGCGACAGCTCTGCCTATACCTCTACTGCCGCCTGTTACAAGTGCATATTTGTTGGTGTTGTATGACATACAAAATCCTTTTAGCTTATTGTTTCAAGAAAGTGACGAGCTTTCTAATCTCTTCATATTTTGGTGTATCTTCAGCAAATGACGGAACTATATTCCTTATCTGATTATACAAAGTCCTTGTTTCAGGTGCCAAGTCTCCTGCTATTTGCAAGCAATCTACAGCCTGAACTAAAGCCATCATATGAATTGCCATGACCTGATATGAGTTCTCAATTACATGCGCGCATAATAGTGCTGAATTAGTTCCCATTGATACTATGTCCTGATTGTCATTGTTATTTGGAATAGAATGTATATACATTGGATTCGATAATGTCTGACTCTCAGCCGTAGTAGACGTTGCCGTGAATTGTGAAGCCTGGAGACCATAATTAAGTCCCAACTTACCTAAATTGACGAACGGCGGCAATATCCCGTTAATTCTATCATGAAATAGGTAATTCATCTGCCTTTCGGTCAACATGGTTAATTTTGTCACAGATATCTTTAGCTTATCCATTTCAAAAGAAACATAATCCCCATGAAAATTCCCTCCATGCAAAACGGTGTTATGTTCTTTATCTACAATAGGGTTGTCATCAACTGAATTCAATTCATTGATTAAAACAGTTTTTGCATTTTCCCATTCATCATAGATCGGACCTAATATCTGTGGAATACATCTTAATGAATAATATGGCTGTACCTTATGTTGAAATACATTATTCTCCTGAGGGTGATAAAGTTCTTCTGTCCTGTTTCGCAGCCTTTTACTGCCAGAAGACATTTCTCTCATTTGTTCAGCCACTATTTTTTGCCCTTTATGCAACTTAAGTCCGTTAAGTACTTCTGACATAAAGTCATCATAAGAAGATGCTATCTCATTCATCATGACTGAAGCCAATAAAGACCAGTGTATCAGTTTCTTCGCTAACAGCAGATTGACTAGGCCTATACCCGTCATAACTGCAGTGCCGTTGGTCAAAGCAAGTCCTTCACGAATGTACATCTTCAGAGGTTTGAGACCTAGCTGTTCCAGCACATCTGAAGATTTCATTATTCTCCCCAAATAAGAAACTTCCCCTTCTCCGATTAACGCTAAAGCCAAATGAGCTAACTGTACTAAATCTCCACTTGCCCCCACACTTCCATGCTCAGGTATAACAGGATAAACTTTCTTGTTGAAGAACTGTATTAATAATTCAACACTATTGGCATGCACCCCAGAATGACCTTTGATGAAGGTCATAATTCTTGATAAAAGAGCGGCCCTTACATAAATAGGAGAAAGCGGATTCCCTGCTCCCGTTGAATGACTACGAATTATATTGTATTGTAATTTTTCCAGATCATTTTCCTCAATCTTCCATTGAGCCATCGGCCCGAAACCGGTATTAATGCCGTATATTACTTTTTCTTTTGAAAATCCTTTCAGAAACTCATAAGATTCACTTATTTGTTTCTTCAAGTCTGATGTTAGATTTAACTCTTCTTCTTGAAGAATCAGTTTATCTACATCTTCTAAAGTCAGTACCTCTTTTATCTCCATAAGTATAGTCCATTGATTTGATCTTTATATTAAGACAAATCACTTTAACAGAGTGTCTTATTCATTCTTGCTGCTATACAACAAGTCCTTGATATCTATTCCCAGTATTTCAGCTATTGCAGAAAGCGTCTGCAAATCAGGCTGAGAAGTGTTTGTACACCATTTAGATACTGTCGTTGGATCTTTCCCCAATTGTGCTGCCAGCCATTTCCCGGTTCTCTTTTTTTCTGCTAAAACTACTTTTAATCGATTTAAGTCTTTCATCACCTATTTATTAGAGTTGACCGCAAATTTATAGATTTTCCACTTAATAGCAAAATACTTTAATCCAAATCCAGAGCAAACACATTTGAGAAAGTTTCGTGATGACCTACACCGTGGCGGAATGAAACCAAGCAAACCCCGACAAAAAAGGGAGCCACTTTTCATCGTGACTCCCTTTTCTGTCGGGGTAGCGGGATTCGAACCCACGACCCCCTGCTCCCAAAGCAGGTGCGCTAACCGGACTGCGCTACACCCCGAAGAGGCTTTTCCTTAAAAGCGATGCAAAGATATGTGTTTCCGTTGGATTCTGCAAGTCTCCAGACAGATATTTTGCAAAAAAAATGGAAGAACCAAACCGGGGGAATTGCCCCGGGATGATTCTTCCATATATATCACCCTGACTGTCAGCGTCAAGCCATCGAACCGCCCACGATATCCAACAGCTCGTTGGTAATCGCCTGCTGACGGCTCTTGTTGTAAATCAGTGTCAGTTCCTGTATCAGATCATTCGCGTTGTCGGTCGCAATCTGCATGGCCATCGTGCGGGCCGCATGCTCCGCCGCGTTCGTGTCGAGCAGGACGGTATAGATTTTCATGCAGAGCACCTGCGGAAGCAGTCTCTCCACAATCTTCCCCGCCGAAGGCTCGATGATGTAGTCGGCGTTCATGGAAGGCGTGTCCGCACCGTCCGCCCTAGCCTCACCGACTTCACCCGACAGATCTATCGGGAGATACGTCTCGTGCGTGAGCACCTGGGTGGAAGTCGACTTGAAGTGGTTGTAGAGAAGCTCCACGCGCTGGATTTCCCCGTTGAGGAAACGCTCCATCAGCTCCGTGGCCAGTTCGGCGGCCTCCTTGTAGTTGGGCTTGCCGCTCATGTGCTGGTAGTCGCCCATCGGCTTGAGCCCCTTCATCTTCTTCACGGCATCGGCCACCTTGCGGCCCACCGGATAGATGAGCAGGTTCTCGCGCCCCACCTCCTTGCCATACTTCTCGACCAGCTCGTTCAGATGGCGGATGACATTCGCGTTGAATCCGCCGCACAGACTGCTGTTCGAAGCAAACACCACAATGGCAATCTTCTTCACATCATGATTCACGATGAAAGGCGACTCCACTGTAAGCCCCGCACCCAGAAAGTTGGTGAGCATGCGGTGCAGTCTGCGTTCGTAAGGAAGCATGCTCTCTATGGCGGCCTGCGCCTTGTGGAGCTTGGCCGACGCCACCATCTTCATCGCCGAAGTGATTTTCAGCGTGCTTTGGATGGAGTTGATTCTTCCTTTTACTTCTTTCAGTGATGCCATGGTGCTTATTCTTTAACTTTGAACTGTCCGGCCGTGTCGGCTGCAACCTTCTCGATAATGGCTGTTACTTCATCGTTGATTTTTCCGCTGCCCAGCACGTCGAGCACGTCTGTCTGATGGTTGGCGCGCATCGTGGTGAGGAACGCATCCTGGAAGGCACGCACCCTGTCGAGAGGCACTTCGTGCATCAGACCTTTGGTTCCGCAATATAGGATGGCCACCTGCTCGCCCACCGGCATCGGCGAGTACTGGGGCTGGATCAGCAACTGGTTGTTCTTCCGTCCGCGGTCGATTGTCATGGCGGTCACGGGGTCCATGTCGCTGCTGAACTTGGCGAATGCCTCCAGTTCGCGGTACTGCGCCTGGTCGATCTTCAGCGTACCGGCCACTTTCTTCATACTCTTCACCTGCGCGCTTCCGCCCACACGGGATACCGAGATACCCACGTTGATGGCTGGACGGAATCCCTGGTTGAACAGGTCGGTCTCAAGGAAGATCTGGCCGTCGGTGATGGAAATCACATTGGTCGGGATATAGGCCGAAACGTCGCCCGCCTGCGTCTCGATGATAGGCAGTGCGGTCAGTGAGCCGCCGGCCTTCACCCTCCCCTTCAGACTGGGAGGCAGGTCGTTCATCTGCTCGGCCACTTCCTGCTGGGTGATGATTTTCGCCGCACGCTCCAGCAGACGGGAGTGGAGGTAGAAGATGTCGCCCGGATAAGCCTCACGCCCTGACGGACGGCGCAGAATCAGCGACACCTCACGGTAGGCCACGGCCTGCTTCGAGAGGTCGTCGTAGACCACGAGCGCATGCCGGCCCGTGTCACGGAAATACTCGCCGATGGCTGCTCCCGCAAACGGAGCGAAGTACTGCAGGGCGGCAGGGTCGGAAGCCGTGGCGGCCACCACGATGGTATAGTCCATCGCCCCCTTCTCGCGCAGTGCGTTCACCAGGCTGGCCACCGTAGAACCTTTCTGTCCCACAGCCACATAGATACAATACACCGGATCGCCGGCTTCATAGTTGTGACGCTGGTTGATGATGGTGTCGATGGCGATGGCAGTCTTTCCCGTCTGGCGGTCGCCGATAATCAGCTCACGCTGTCCGCGTCCGATAGGAATCATCGCGTCGATGGCCTTCAGACCTGTCTGAAGCGGTTCGGTCACCGGCTGGCGGAAAATAACGCCCGGAGCCTTGCGCTCCAGCGGCATCTCGCACGTTTCGCCGCCTATCTCCCCGCGTCCGTCCAGAGGCACGCCCAACGGGTCGATGACGCGTCCCAGCATGCCTTCGCCCACGTTGATGGAGGCGATACGGTTGGTGCGCTTCACCACCATGCCCTCCTTGATCTGGTCGGTCGGACCCAGGAGCACGGCTCCCACATTGTCCTCCTCCAGATTCATCACCACACCCATGACACCGTTCTCAAACTCAAGCAGCTCGTTGGCTTCCGCATTCCGGAGTCCGTAGATGCGCGCCACGCCGTCGCTCACCTGAAGCACGGTGCCCACTTCGTCGAATTTCAGCG
Source organism: uncultured Phocaeicola sp. (assembly GCA_944320815.1). Lineage (GTDB taxonomy): Bacteria > Bacteroidota > Bacteroidia > Bacteroidales > Bacteroidaceae > Phocaeicola. The sequence goes on from CALUIZ010000006.1 coordinate 52,000, forward strand.
AAGTGTCAATCCCCTGCAGCTGCTGGAGCAACACTTCCGAAACTTCACTGGGTTTTATATTATTGTTTTCTGGCATAAACTTTTCTTTTTTAAACTATTCTTCTGTTTTTCGCTATAAACTGCTGTTCCACGCGCTTCAGCTGGTTGGCCACGCTGGCATCCATGCGTCTGCCGGCGATTTCGAAGACATACCCGCCCAGGAGCGAGGGGTCGACCTTCGTCTCTATCATGACCTTCCCCTTCGTCTGCCGGGAGGAAGCCTCTTCAAGCCTTTTCGCCAGCCTGGGAGCCGGAACTGCAGTCGTCAGTCTGCCGATGATGATGCGCTTGTCCTCGCGATACAGGTCAATGTACGACCACATCATGAACTGGAGGAACTTCTCCCGTCTTTCTTCCAGCACCAGCGTGAAGAAACGGATCAGCTCCTTGCTGACTCCCTTTCCGCCCGCCCCTTCGCGGAGCAGACCGAGCTTGGTGCGGGCGTCCAGCACAGGGTTGTCCACCGCCTGACGCAGTCCGGGCACTTCCGCGAAGCTTGCGGCAAGCCTCCGGGCCTCCTCGTACACCTTGTCTTCCGTCCCTGCCTCCTTCACATAGGCGAGCAGAGCCTTCGCGTAACGTCTGGAAACGACTCCCGTATTCATAACCTGTTATTTTTTAGAGGATTCGAGCATTTCATCCAGCATACGGTCAATCAAAGCATTCTGCTCCTTCCCGTCGGCGAGCTTTCCGCGCATGATCTTCTCCGCGATGCCCACTGACAGTACGGCCACCTGGCGGCGGATGTCGCGGATCGCGCTTTCCTTTTCGGTTTCGATCTGCTTCTTCACTTCCGCCATGAGACGCTGCCCTTCGGTCACCGCACGGTCCTGAGCGTCCTTGATGATGCGGTCGCGCGTCACGGCGGCCTCGCTCAGTATGCGGTTCTGCTCCTCACGGGCCTGAGCCAGAATCTTTTCGCCCTCCTCCTTCACGTGGGCCAGCTGTTCGTTGGCCTCACGCGCAGACTTGAGCGAGTTGTCGATATATGCTTTCCGGTCCTCCACCGCCTTGATGATTACGGGGAAGCCGTATTTCGCCAGCAGGACGAACACGACTCCGAACGTAATGACCATCCAGAACAGCAGCCCCGGATCCGGAGTTAAAAGTCCCATAATCCGTTATTTTTACAAGAACAATGTCAACAAACAAACCACGATGGCAATCAGGGCCACACCTTCAACCAGTGCGGCGGCGATGATCATGTTCATACGCAGATCGCCGGAAGCTTCCGGCTGGCGTGCCATCGCCTCCATGGCGGAGCCACCGATCTTTCCGATACCGATACCTGCGCCCAACACTGCGATACCCGCACCGATAGCGGCGCCCAATTTACTAATGCCAACACCTGCAGCAGCCTGCAATAAAACTGATAACAACATAATTCTTAAATTTTTAATTGGTTATACTTTCTTTCTTTTTTTGATTTTCTCATTTTTCCTTGTGCTCCTTCACTCTCGACAGGCCGATGAACACCGCCGAAAGCATCGTGAACACATATGCCTGGATGAACGCCACGAGCAGTTCGAGCGCGTTCATGAATATGCCGAACGCCACGGCGACCACCGTCATCGAGCCGTTGATCACCGCCCCGGCCTTGACCGTGATGAAGATGATTGCAATCAGACTCAGCATGGCGGCGTGTCCGGCCATCATGTTGGCGAAGAGTCGGATCATCAGGGCAAACGGCTTGGTGAATATACCGAAGAATTCTATCAACGGCATCATAGGAATCGGGACCTTGAGCCACGTGGGCACTTCCGGCCAGAAGATTTCCTTCCAGTATGCCTTCGTTCCGAAAATGTTGGTGAAAAGGAACGTGCACAGGGCCAGCACCATCGTCACGGCGATATTGCCGGTCACGGTCGCACCGCCGGGGAAGACGGGTATCAGCCCCATCAGGTTGTTCACCAGCACGAAGAAGAAGGCGGTGAGCAGATAGGGCGCGTAACGCTTGTAGTCCTCGCCCACACAGCCCTTCACCACATCCTCATAGATGGACATCACCGTGGCCTCAATCATTCCCACACCGCCTTTGGGCGCGCCCTGTTCGAGCGAATGCTTCCTGTACCAGCGGGCGCAGCCCAGCATGATGACCACGAGCAGCGCGCTGTTGATGAACAGGCCCAGCACATTCTTGGTGATGGAAATGTCGAGCGGACGCACCTCTTCGCCGGCAGCGTTCCGTTCCACTATCTTCCCGTCGTTGGCCGCGATGTACAGGCCCTCATATTCCTTGCCTTCCGCTAGGCGGGAGGAGGAGAACACGTGCCAGCCCGTACTGCTCTTCACGATGACCGGGAGCGGGATGGTGAGATGCGCATCGCCCAGCGTGACGATGTGCCACTCGTAGGCGTCGCCGATGTGACCGAAAATCAGTTTGTTCACATCCACTCCGCCTTCACCGCCGGTCTCCGCCTTCAGCGTCGCGGACGGAACCGCCAGCAACAGCAGCAGTGTCATTGCTATGTACCGTAATTTTTTCATTTTCAATTTGTTTACTTAATTTCAGTTTCGCTTCAAAACGGAGGAAGAAACGGGTCTCGAAAAACAGGAACGCGAAATAGAAGACGATGAACGTGGCCGTGAAAGCCACCATGTCATGCCCCACCGCGAATCCGTAGCACAGAAGCACGAGCACGCTCAGGATGAATTTCAGCACCTTGCACGTCAGATAAGTCATCGCCAGCTTGTCCTGTCCCAGCGAGCAACTGAACGTGAACAGGCTGATGGAGAGCAGTCCGAAGAGATAAAAGAAAACCGGAATCAGCGGGAACCACCCGAAGTACCACTGCGGGATGAGCAGATGGAAGAGCAGCAGCGCCGCCCCCGCCATCACGATGCCCGCCACCGTAAGCTCCGCGATATATTTCTTCCTTACCTTGTCCAGTTCCATATTCTATCCTCCGTGCATGATGCGTTCCGTCCCGCCCCTCCCCTTTTTCAGAGGTCGGCGCATACGGATACCTGATTGTCCCTCACTTCCGCGAAGCCCCCCCTGATGGTCAGGGTGTGCGTCCCGTCGTCCGCCGCATATCTCACCTCTCCGGCCGCCAGCGACGAAATCAGCGGGGCGTGGTTCACCAGCACCTGGAACTCTCCAAGCTCACCGGGCAGCACCACCATGTCCACCTTCCCGTCGAAGACCGTCCGTTCGGACGAAGCGATAACCAGATGAAGTTCTTTCATAACCGTTTCGTTTGATTGCTTATCCTTTCGCTGCGGCGAGGAGCTTCTCGCCCTTCTTTATGGCATCTTCAATCGTGCCCACGTTCAGGAAGGCCTGTTCGGGCAGATAGTCCACTTCACCGTCGAGAATCATCCTGAATCCCTTGATCGTGTCCTCGATTGAGACCATCACGCCCGGCACGCCCGTGAACTGTTCGGCCACGGCGAAGGGCTGCGACAGGAAACGCTGCACGCGGCGCGCGCGGTTCACCGTCAGACGGTCCCCTTCCGAGAGCTCGTCCATACCGAGGATGGAGATGATGTCCTGCAGCTCCTTGTTGCGCTGCAGAATCTGCTTCACGCGCTGCGCGGTGTCGTAATGCTCCTTGCCCACCACGAGCGGGTCGAGGATACGCGAGGTGGAATCCAGCGGGTCCACAGCCGGATAGATGCCCAGCTCGGCAATCTTGCGGCTCAGCACGGTGGTCGCGTCAAGGTGCGTGAAGGTGGTGGCAGGAGCCGGGTCGGTCAAGTCGTCGGCCGGCACATACACCGCCTGCACGGAAGTGATGGAGCCGTTCTTCGTGGAGGTGATGCGTTCCTGCATCTGTCCCATCTCGGTGGCCAGCGTAGGCTGGTATCCCACGGCGGAAGGCATACGTCCCAGCAGGGCCGACACTTCCGAGCCCGCCTGGGTGAAACGGAAGATGTTGTCGATGAAGAACAGGATATCGCGCGGGCTGTTGTCGTTCGTCTCGCGGTCGCGGAAGGATTCCGCCAGCGTCAGTCCCGACAAGGCCACCGACTGACGTGCGCCGGGAGGCTCGTTCATCTGTCCGAACACCATGGCCACCTGCGACTTCTCCACTTCACTGTAGTCTACCTTCGACAGGTCCCACTTGCCTTCCTCCATGCCCTTCAGGAACTCGTCGCCGTAGCGGATTACGCCCGACTCGATCATCTCCCTCAGCAGGTCGTTTCCTTCGCGGGTACGCTCACCCACTCCGGCAAACACGGAGAAGCCGTTGTGCTTCTTGGCAATGTTGTTGATCAACTCTTTGATGAGCACGGTCTTTCCTACTCCCGCGCCACCGAACAGACCGATCTTTCCTCCCTTCAGATAAGGTTCCAGAAGGTCGATCACCTTGATACCCGTAAACAGGACTTCCTGCGATGTGGCCAGGTCTTCAAACTTAGGCGGTTCGCGGTGGATGGGGAAGCCGTCATTCTTGTCGAGTTTCCTCATTCCGTCAATCGCTTCACCGACCACGTTCATCACACGTCCCTTGATCTGGTTTCCCACCGGCATGGATATCGGGCTTCCGGCAGGAACGACTTCTATTCCGCGTTTCAGTCCGTCCGTACTGTCCATGGCGACGCAGCGCACGGTGTCTTCACCGATATGCTGCTGCACTTCAATGACCAGCGTGCGTCCGTCTTCACGGGCGATGGTCAGCGCGTCGTGGATTTTCGGGAGCGACTGTTCCGCGTCCTCTCCCTCATCCAGCTTGAAGTACACATCGACCACCGGACCGATGACCTGCGAAATGTGTCCAACGATTTTTGACATAAGCTATTGTTTAAATTAAAAATTTTCAGGATTAACTTCCCGAGGGGAAGTCTGCGCCCTTTTGTCACGCACAAATTTATACAATTCTTTCGTAAATCTGTTCCCGGAAGTAACATTTTTTATCCACAAAAAGCGGCCTCAGGCAGAATTTCCGACATATCGCACAGACTGGTTCACAATTGTTTGCAAAGGCTCTCCCCGCATAAACATTTATTCACGCTGCGGAAGCTCTCTTCCGCCTTCGGTAACGCACACGGAATCCGCGGCACAGCAAATGTCTTTCACGTTTTTTTCTATTCGCCCATGAGGGTGGCCACCACTTTCCGTCCTCCCCCATGGTTGCGGAACTCGCACAGGTAGATGCCCTGCCAGGTGCCCAGGTTCAGCTTCCCTGCGGTGACGGGGATGCTCAGGCTCGGCCCCACGAGGGTAGCCTTGGCGTGGGCGGGCATGTCGTCGGGCCCTTCCAGCGTGTGGTCGTACCACGGTTCGCGCTCCCGGACGAGGCGGTCGAAGATTTTCTCCATGTCGCCGCGCACGTCGGGGTCGCAGTTCTCGTTGACGGAGAGTGCCGCGCTGGTGTGCTTGATGAACAGGTTGAGCAGTCCCGTCTGCGGCAGGGGGCCGAGATGGGCGAGCACCTCACCGGTGATGAGATGGAACCCGCGGGGACGCGGCTTCAGCGTAAATTCTGTCTGCCGTATCATGCCTTCCCCTCCCATATCAGACCGACCTTCCTTCTCACGGCCAGCACGTTGAGCACCGACACGGCCAGAAACAGCACGATGCCCGTCGCCACGGCCATCGTCATGTCGCCTCCCTTCATCTGTGGGAACAAACGTCCCAGCACGTCGAGATAGCCCGCGCGGACGAGCGACACCACAAGCAGTCCCGCCGCCAGCACCGCCGCGTTGAGAACCACCGTCAGCGTCTGGTAGGGCCGCGCCACCCTTGCCGGACTGTAGCCCATCAGCAGCAGACTCTCCAGCTTCCTCGTGTTCTTCTGCAGAAGGAGATAGATACTCAGCATCAGGATGTAGAACGACAGCACGCTGATCACCAGTCCCACGGCAAGCACGATGCCCACCACCGTCTTCAGGAACCAGGTGGTCTTGCCCGCGTCCAGCTTGTCGCCTTCCGTGTCATATCCCTTCTCCTTCAGATACTTCGCAATGCGGTCGTCGGCCGGATTGTTCACTTCCACGATGAGCCTCGACGGCCCCTCCTCCTTCCTGTCTCCGTAGGCGGCGTTCGCCCAGTCCATGAACGCCTGCGGCACCAGAATCGTGTTCAGCCGGTCGGAGAAGCCCACGATACGTCCCTTCATCCGCCCCGTCTGCCCCTTCCCGCTCATGCGGATGTCGAGCTTCATCATGCCCATCACCCCCTCCGAGAGCTGCGGAAGACTCCGGCTCTGGGCGAACCCGAAGTTATAGAGGTTCAGATAGTTGCGCGGGAGCACGATAGGAATCTCCTCCTGTCCGGGACGGAATGTCCACCCGTCGAGACCGGTATCCACAAACGCGTCGGGCACCGACTCGAAAAACAGAGCGGTGGAGAGCTGCATCCCCTGCAGTCCCATCCCCGCCGACACGCGGAACCGCGCCGGAGTGAAGGCTCCCACGCTCTCCGTGAAGGGCTGCTCCTCCAGTTCCGCCACTTCCGCCCGGCTGAACGCGCCGCTGCGTCCCATCACCGAGCCGAGAGTGCTCACCCGCTTGCTCACAATCACATAGTCTTTTTTCATGAAACTGTCTCCCTGCGTGAACACGGGGAGCACATCCTTATAGAACTGCACGCTCATCAGCACAATCACCATCCCGCAGAGGTTGGCCAGGGCGAACCCCGCCAGTTGTGCCACGCTCAGATGCTGCCGCAATAATTTCCAAACCACGTCCGTCTGAATTAAAGGTTAGAGATAAAAAAGTTGAATATGGAAATCCGCCGCCGGATTCAGAGCTTCATCACCCTGTCATAATCCAGAGGCAGATGCTTGCCGATGGAAGTCACGATTATCCCCGCCCCCTGCTCCGCCGCCTCCTCCGTCAGGATACGGGCCATGACGCGCGCGTTTCCGTCGTCGAGATGGCTCACCGGCTCGTCGAGCAGGATGAAGTCGAGCGGCTGGCAGAGCGTCCTCACGAAGGCCACCCGCTGCTGCTGTCCGAAAGACATCCTCCCCGTCTTCTGGTCCCACTTGTCGGCGATGCCCAGCTCCTCGAACCACTCCTTCACCCGCTTCCTGCTGCGGAAGCCGGTCAGCCGGTTCTTGAGCTGCACATTCTCCCAGGCCGTCAGCTCGTCGAAGAGGCGCAGTTCCTGAAAGAGCATGCCCAGCGAACGCTTCCTCAGGTCCACCCACCGGGCCACGGAAAATTTCCGGATGTTCTCCCCGTCGAAGGAGATGATTCCCTGATAGTCGCGCCGATACCCGTAGATATAGCTGCACAGCGACGATTTTCCCGTGCCCGAAGCCGCCTCGACCAGATATTTCTTCCCTTTCTGGAAAACCGTCTGCCGGTGCCACACGTCGGACACGATTCCGTCGCGTCCGGCAAACACCTCGGGCAATGTCTGTTGTAGTTCGATTGTTGTCACGTCAGAATTCAGATTAACCGTTAGATGATTCCGCCTCAGTTCAGGCCGCTGCTCTCCAGAAGCTGCCTGAGCACGTTCGCGTCCCTGTTCTTCGCCACCATTTCCATGCGCACCTTCTTCCCGTCGGCCGTCTCCACGGTGATATAGTCCGACAGACGGAGGAACGGAAGTGCACGGGGCATTCCCGGCATTCCGGACAAGTCCGGCACGTTCACCGCCATGTAGAAGAGCTTGCCTTCCACCCGGCCGCCCCACTCACAGTCGCGCAGCGTAAGTCCCGGCACGCGTCGGTCTATCAGCGAATGGTCGTTGGTCACATAAAACCGTCCGTCCTTCACCCCGAACCAGAAGGAAGCCGCTCCCGGCTGCAGATTCATCACCGAAGCGTCCGCCATCCGGAACTCATACTCCTCCGCACTTCTGTTCGTCAGCGTCATCGTGCCGCCCGTCAGTGAAAGCAGGGGCTTCAGCTCCTCAAACGTCCGAAGGAATCCGCTGTCCGTCACGTCCGCATAAGCGATGAAGGCTCCTCCCGACAGGTCAGGGACAGCCAGTGCCATGTCGCCCTTTATCGAGTTGAAAATCAGTCTGAAGTCTATCGGCATCATGGAGTTCTCGAACTGCCGGCGCACGGTAGGGTTCTCGCACAGCAGGTCGAACACCTTTCCGCCGTCCACATTGCCGGTCATCCACAGGCCGGTCCCCGAGGGAAACAGGTCGAGATACGACCCCTTCACCGGTCCGCACGCCTTCCGCTGCTTCTCCATCAGTCCCTTCATCAGCTCGTCGGTGGTCAGCGACTCCGCCTCCAGCACCGTCTTTCCCTTCCCGAAGTCCAACGTGGCGAAACACTTCACGTCGTTCAGTTTCAGGTCGGCCGACACACCCATGGTGAGCGGAGCCACATACTCCCTCGGCAGCAAGTCGAGCGAGAGCACCGCGGCCACGTCCTCTCCGGCATCCGCCAGCCGTCCGAAATTCCCGTCGGCGGCGAATCCCTCCCCGCGCTTCTGGCGGAGCAGCATGGAAACCCTGTGCTGCATAGCGGCCGGCTCAGTCCCTGCCGGGTCGGCCACAATCATGAAGGCCGCGTCGGTATATGCCACCAACGCCCCTCCCGCCGTGGTCCACGTACATCCGTCGCTTTCCACCGGTTCGGCGCATATCTGCTGTCCGCGGAGCACATCGAGCAGTTTCTCCAGCTTTCCGCTGTCGGACACACGGACAAGCATTCCCGTCATGCCGCCCTGCGGAGAGGCGAAGAAATACACCTTGTCGGTGAAGTCAAGCCCGCTTTCCGAAGGGTCGTCGGCAATCCGGTCGACCAGTCCGTCGGCTCCCTTGAACTCTCCCTTCAACGCCTCGGCCAAGGATGCGGCCGTCCGCCCGTCCGCTCCGCTCTTGCGCACCATCTGCTCCAGATTCACGGAGACCACCGCCGCCGCGTCGTCGGGCAGCGCATTCGCATACTCGCTGCTGTCCGTGCACGAGGGCAGAGCGAAAGCCAGCATACAGCCGGCCACAAACCATGACAAACGATTCATATCACATCACATTTTTTTGATTTCACATTTCCCGGCTGTTGGCCAGGTTCATCAGATGCACCGCCACGAGCGCGGCCGTTTCCGTACGCAGACGCGAACGTCCCAGACTCACGGCACGGAACCCCTTCGATTCGGCCAGTTCCACCTCCTCCCGGCTGAAGTCGCCTTCCGGACCGACCAGCACCAGCACGTCATCTCCCGGCACGAGCACATCCCTCAGCAGAGGCTTCTCTCCCTCATAGCAGTGGCAGATGAACTTCTGTCCGCCAAAATCCCGTTCCATGAAGCGGGCGAAAGCGGTCATCCCGTTCACCAGCGGCTTGCGTGCCTTGAGCGACTGCTTCATGGCCGACACCACTATCTTGTCCACCCGTTCCGTCTTGATCACCTTCCGCTCGGAGAAGCGGCAGTCGAGGAAGGTAAGCTCGTCGAAGCCGATTTCCGTGGCCTTCTCCGCCAGCCACTCCACACGGTCCATGTTCTTGGTGGGAGCCATGGCCAGATGCAGCCTCCCGTTCCAGAAAGGCTCCTGCTCCGTCCGTTCCGCCACCTTCACCCGGCAGCGTTTTCCGGTGGCCGCACTGATCACCGCCCGATAGAAACATCCCCGTCCGTCGGTAAGCGACACCTCGTCGCCCACTCCCAGACGGAGCACCCTCAGACAGTGTCCCGCTTCCTCTTCCGGCAGTTCCTGGTCCGTCAGTATATCCGGTGTATAGAATAAATGCATCTCTTGTATCTTGATTTAGTTGTCAGTGTCACTTTCCGTATCTCCGCAATGGCAGACAAGACAAAGGACTTTCACAGGGCGTCACCGCCGCCGTGTTCCTTCTCCCTCCGCCGTATCTCGTCTCTCAGTTCCGAGGCCCGCTCATAGTTCTCCGCCCTCACGGCCTCGTCCATCGCCTTCCTCAGCATGTTCATGTCCACATTGTTCATGCTCACCGTATAGGTGGAAGAGTCGTCCGAAATGTTCCGGAGCATCTCCCGCTCCAGCAGCTCCTCGTCCACACAGACCGGGAAGTGCATGTAATACGACAGGCAGATTGCGTCCGTCGTGCGGGAATCCACCTGGAAAACATTGCCGTCCGGAGTCTCCACGTGCAGCCACGAGGAATAGATTCCCTCCCTTATGTCATAGATTACCGCTTTCCTGACCGTCACGCCGGCTCCTTCGAGCACGTTCTTCATCATCTCGCACGTCAGCGGACGGGGAGTCTTGTAGCCTATCCGCGCCATCTTGATGCACTGCGCCTCATGCGCCCCGATAATCATGGCCAGCTTCCTTTCTCCGGGACCCGTCTCCTGCAGCACCAGCGCATACGCGTTGGAAGGACGCAGCACGGTCGACATGTCGAGGACCTCCAGTCGAATTTCATTCATAAAGACCTCCTTCAATATTTTCTTTCGTGTTTATATCTGAACACCAGCGCGAACACCACCGCCACCACCAGGGCATAGGAAGCGAAGACGAACCAGGCCTTGCTCCACCCGTCCACCTGCGGCAACGCCGAACTGAAGTCGACGAAACGGTTGACCACCCACTGCGCGCCCAGCGTGCCCACCGTCGCGCCTATTCCGTTGGTCATGATGACGAACAGCCCCTGCGCGCTCGAACGCACGGACAGGTCGGTCTCCTTGTCGACAAACAGCGAGCCGGACACGTTGAAGAAATCGAACGCCACTCCGTAGACAATCATCGACAGCACGAACATCCACACCCCGTCGCCCGGGTTTCCCAGACCGAAAAGTCCGAAGCGCAGCACCCATGCCACCATGGCGATGAGCATCACCCGCTTGATTCCGAAACGGCTCAGAAAGAACGGGATGAGCAGAATGCAGCACGTCTCGCTTATCTGCGAAAGGGAAATCAGCAGATTGGCATGCTGCACGCCGAACGTGTCGGCATACTCAGGAATCGCGCTGAAGCTCGTGATGAACGGGTTGGCGAAGCCGTTGGTGATCTGGAGCGACACGCCCAGCAGCACCGAGAAGATGAAGAATATCGCCATCTTCCGCTCCCTGAACAGCAGAAACGCCCGGAAGCCCAGCGCGTCGACCAACGACTTCTTCCTGCCGGAATCCCTGCTCACCGGACACTCGGGCAGCGTGTTGGCATACACGGCCAGCACCAGTCCCCAGGCCGCGCTGGCGAAAAACTGCATGCAGTTCTGCTGGAATCCCAGAAGGTCGACCAGCCACATCGAGCAGATGAAACCAATTGTGCCGAACGTGCGGATGGGGGGGAATGCCTTCACCGTATCCAGTCCCGCCTTGTCGAGCGCCGTATAGGCCACTGAGTTGGCCAGAGCCAGCGTGGGCATGTAGAAGGCCACCGCCGCCGAATAGAACGCGAAGAGCGGAGTGAACTCCACGTCGTCGCCCATCGTCAGGGCATAATATCCCGCCCCGCCCATGAACAGGGCCGAAAGCAGGTGGCTCAGTCCCAGCAGACGCTGCGCGGGAATCCAGCGGTCGGCCACGATGCCCAGCACCGCGGGCATGAACAGCGACACGATTCCCTGCATCGCATAAAACAAGCCGATATGGCCTCCCAGACCGGTCTTCGCCAGATAGGTCCCCATTGAGGTCAGATATGCTCCCCACACGGCAAACTGCAGGAAGTTCATCACAATCAGTCGGAATTTCATATTCGCGTATCTGTATTTTTATCCCGGCGGACCTTTCCGCCCGCCCGGATGGGTTAACTAATTCTTGAACATCACGGCCAGCGAAGCGATCATCGTGGCCAGCGAAGCGAACGAAGTGGCGTTCGACATCAGCATGGCGAGATTGAAGTTGCGCGTCTTGCCCGGAACCACGATTTCGCACCCCGGCTCTATCTGCTTCTTCCCGCTGCCCTTCACCTTGGCCACCTGCCCGTTCATGTAGATGATGAACTTCTGCTTCTTCTTCGCGTTGTTCGAATAGCCGCCGGCCTGGCTCAGATAGTATTTCACTCCCTCTCCGTTGATGTACGACACCGTGTTGGGCATCATCACCGCACCGTTCACCTTCACCGTGTTGGTGTATTCGGGCACCACAATCAGGTCGCCCTCACGGAGCACGATGTCAGCGTCGCCTCCCGGATTGGCCAGCGCAGCCTCTAGGTCGATGCCCACGGAGAACACACTGTCCACCTTCAGTCCCAGTGCCGACACCATGCCCGTGCCTATCTCCTTGCGCACCATCTGTATCACGTCGGCCATGCGCGCCAGCTCATCCTCGTTGGCCACGCGGAGCAGCTTGGTTCCCTTCACATACGCGAACCTGTTCACGCCGCCCGCACGGGCGATGACGCTGCTCAGACGCTCGTTTTTGGTGTTCAGGTTATATTCGCCGGCATAGAGCACCTCGCCCGTCACCGTCACGTTCGCCTGCTCGCTGTAGCCGGGGCTGCGGCGCACAAACACCTCGTCATACGGTTCCAGGACGAAGCCCGGCTGTCCGTCGACCACGAACCCGTCCTTGAGGCGGAACGTGAAGTTACGCCCGATCTGATCCGACTCCTCCGTGCCGCGCGGGTCGCGGATGCGGCGCGCGATGTCCACGCGCACCGTCGAGGCGGACTCCTTCAGTCCTCCGGCCGTAATCACCAGGTCCTCCAGACTCATGTTGTCCGCGTAAGTATATTCGCCGGGGTTGTTCACCTCGCCGTAGATCTTCACCGTGCCCAGGTCCTGAAGGTCGTGGATGCTGGGTATATAAAGGATGTCGTTGTTCTGCAGGGGCACGTCGGGACTCGTCCCTTCCATGATTCCCCGGATGTCGACCGACTTCACCTCCTTCGTCAGGTTCGCCCGCTCCCGGTAGAGCACCGCCCGGGCCAGAAAAGCGTCGCCCAGCAGTCCGTCGGCCTTTTCCACCAACTGCCGCACCGTGTTGAGCGAGCCGCTCAGCTCATACACTCCCGGATGATACACCGCCCCCCTGATTTCCAGCCGGTTGGCATACCGGTCAAGAATCGAGTCGACGGTCACCACGTCGCCGTCCTGCGTCCGGAACACGGAGAAATCCTTCTCGTCCACCGTGGCCACGGCATACTCGCGTCCGTTCTGGCGCATCACGCTCAGTGTCTTGCGGTAAGCGTCGGCCGAGAATCCGCCGGCATATTTCAGCAGCGCGGCCATCGTCTCGCCCCGCTTCATTTCATAGCACATCGGACGTTTCACCCGCCCCGTAATCTTCACCAGTTCGTCGTAGGCAGGCACAATCACCACATCGCCGTCGCGCAGACGGATGTCGTCGCGGATGCGCCCCTCCATGATATACTCATACACGTCGAGCGAGGCCACCTGCTTCCCGCCGCGCGACACCTTCACGCAGCGGAGACTTCCGATGTCGCTCACACCGCCCGAGGCATACAGGGCATGGAACACGGTGGAGAACGACGAGAGCACATATGTGCCCGGCACCTTCACCTCGCCCATCACGTTCACCTGAATCGTGCGGATGTTGCCCAGCGTCACCCGTATGCTGTTGGCCGAGTCGGCATAGATTTTCTTCAGTTCCTCCTTCAGGAGCCGTTCCGCCTCCTCCATGGTCATGCCGTTCAGATACACCGGACCGATGTTCGGCAGGTTGACGTATCCGTCGGGCGATATTTCCTTCTTGATGGTGTTCTGGCTGGCCCCCCACACGTCGATGACCACCTCGTCGCCCGGTCCGAGACAGTAGTTGGACGGCGTGGCCACGTTGCTGTTCGGCTCGAAGGTGAGGTTCTCGGCGTTGAAGATGTCCCGCCCGAACACATCGTCCTCCGACGTTTCGGTGATTTTCAACGCCCGGCGTTCCGCCCGCGTCTTCTTCATCGCGTCAGAGAGCAGATATTCCCCGCGTTCGGAAGGCGTGTTCACCTTCCTCTCGTTGACGGCCCTCATGCGCTCCACGTCAGCGTCCGAATCGGCTTCGGCCACCTGCGTGTCCGCCGTCCCCGAAGCCTCATACTGCGACTTCAGGCGGAGCAGCTGGTCCTGCGTGGCACCCTTGCTGAGCAGTTCCACCGCGATGGTCTGCTGGTCCTTCCCCTGCGCCAAGCCCTGCTTGACATACTCTATCACCTGTGCGTCGGTCATGCCGCTCTGCGCCGTCATGCAGACAGGCACGCAGGCCAGCAGAAAAAAAACAAGTCCGATGAGTCGTTTCCTCATAATTGTTCCGAATGGTTTTGTATTTCGTTCATGCAACGCTCCGCGCGGCGGCATCTCCCACCGATGCGCCCCGCGAGCGATAAATCATTGCAAAGATAATCTTTTCCGGCAAACAAACGCAACGATTTCCCCTTTTCTTTTCCGCGCCCCCTGAGGACAGGACACAAAAAAAGGGAATCTTCCCAGATTCCCAATCTTCATTAACCTTAAATCTAATACCATGAAAAACACGGTGCAAATATACGGGTTTTATGTTATGCAACATACAAATCGGGGGGAAATATGCATATGTTTAGCATTTTTTAATATTTCCGGCCTTCTGTCTGCGTTCCCGCCGCGCTATCACCTTGTCGAACCACACGTTGAGCAGCGTCCATATCAGCACGTCGGCCACGAAGACGAGCGTGTTGTCCACATAGCGTATGGCCACCATCGTGAAGGCGCAGAAGCAGGCCGACATGACCTGTATCGTGACCATCGCCCGGCGCGGAGAGAAACCCATGGCCAGGAACTTGTGGTGGATGTGCGACTTGTCGGGCATGAACAGGGCGCGGTGCTTGCGGGCGCGGCGCATCACCACGCGCACCACGTCAAGACAGGGCACCATCAGCACGCTGAAGGAAATCAGCACCGGACTGCTTATCGGCAGGCGGCGGACGGAGGGGTCGTACATGCTGTATTTTATCACGAAGAAGCTCAGGATGAGTCCCAGCGTCAGGCTGCCCGTGTCGCCCATGAAGATTTTCCTCCCCCGCTCCACGCTCCCGAACACGTTGTAGGAGAAGAACGGGATGATAACCCCCACGCTCACGAAGGCCAGCAGGGCATACGTCCAGAACTGGTAGTGGATGAACAGCACGCCGAACACCACCAGCGCCACCATGCTCAGTCCCGAGGCCAGTCCGTCGATGCCGTCAATCAGGTTGATGGAGTTCGTGATGAACACCACCAGAAGGAGGGTCAGCGGGATTCCCACTTCGGGCGAGAGCTGGTAGATGCCGAAAAGGCCGTAGAAGCTGTTCACGTAAAGCCCCGACAGCGGAAACATGGCCGCCGCCAGTATCTGCACCAGAAACTTCTTGCGGTAGCGCACCCCCACCAGGTCGTCGGCGATGCCCACGATATACAGCAGCGTGAGGCCTCCCATCAGAAAGAGGAACTCTCCTAGCACCTCACGCGCCTCGCCGCCGTCGGGAATGAGACCCCACATCAGGCGGGCGGCGGTAAACGTACAGAGCGTGAAAAGGATGACGGGGAAAAAAGTCACTCCGCCCAGACGCGGCACCGGACGCCGGTGCACCTTCCGTTCGTCCGGCTCGTCGAACAGACGCTTGCGCAGCGAAATCACCAGAATGTTGGGGATGAAGATTCTCCCCATCAGCACCGCACACACGAAAGCTCCGATAATGACATACAGATTCTCCACTTCTTCTTGTTTTTTAGTTTTTGGGTTCCGGTTCCGGCAGGCGGCGGGCGCATGTTTCCCCGCCGCCCTTTCCGGAGCAACCGTTCTGCAAAAATAACGCTATTCCTCCAATCCTACAACAAAGAGGCCGACGAAAATGCATCCGCCGGCCTCTTTTCCTAAACATTTTTAAGAATAGACAAACTTTCAGTGTCTTTTCCCGAACCACTCCTGCAGGCAGTCGCCCACTTCAAAGCAGGGACACACCTTTGTCCATTCTTCCGGTTCCACCTTTCCGTCGCCGTCCGCGTCGGGACTCAGGTCGCGGTGGCCCACGACGCGCCTCACGGGAAACTCCTTCACGAGCCGCCTCACCAGCACACGCATCGCATCCTTCTGTGCGGCGGTGCGCGTGTCGGCCGGGCTTCCGCCCGCGTCAAGCCCTCCCTCGTAGGCGACGCCGACGCTTGTGGCGTTGTAACCCCGGGCGTGCGCCCCCTCACACTCCACCGGACGCATGGGGAAGACCGTCCCGTCCGTGCGGATATAATAATGGTAGCCGCAGCAGCGGAACCCGCGTTCCCTGTGCATCCTGTCCAGACGCGAGGGCGGAAGCGGACAGTCCGCCCTCGTGGCCGTGCAGTGTATCACAATCGTGTCTATCCGTCTCATCCGCAGTCCTTTCTCTTTCTGCCCGTCAGGATGCAGAGCAGACAGTTGAGTATCCTGACAACAATCCATTTCACCTTTTCCTTCATACCTCAGACTCTCCGTGCTTACTGCATGATTTCTTCCTCTGCCCCTTCTTCCGTGTCCGGCTCGCTGTCTTCCGTCTTCGGATACTTCACCGGCACCTCTTCGTAGGTCATGTTGGCGATGGCTTCCTGGAGGGTCTGGCCGGGACGGAACAGCACGCGCACCTTGTTGATCAGCGCGTCGTTGTATTCCTCCTTCGTGCCCGCTCCGGCACCGCTCAGACTGACCTGAAGGGAGCCCAGCTCGCCCAGGCGGACGATTTCGCCTCCCTGAAGACCTTCCGCCACCACGTCTTCCAGCGCCACCAGCACGCCCGTCACGTCGGCGCGGGTCACGGTACACGTCTGCTGGATGCGTTCGGCTATCTCACGGATGCCCATCACGCCGCGCGCCTGCGCCTTGGCATAGAACTTCACTTCGCCTTCCGCCATCGGATTCGGGTTCTTTCTCGCCACCACTGAATAAGTCACTGCTTTTCTCATAATTCTTTTCCTTTCTTTACATTTTTCAGATTAAACAATAAAAACGATTCGTGCAACCGGTGTCGGGCCCTTCTTTCCCGATTGCAATGCAAAGATACGGAACCTCTTTCCGGCAGGGAGGCCATAAGAGGGGATATGAGGGCATAAAGGGGCTTTTGAGGAGATAAGGAGGTTTTTCACTCTATCACCACCACAAGCGAGGCGAGCACGGGCGCCCACTCGTAGACGAACTTGGCGTGCGAGGTGGCGTTGCGCACACACATGTGCGAACGGGGCGTGGTGCCGAGCGACCAACTGTACTCGATCATCGCCGTGCGGGGCACGTTGACCGGCACCCCGTGGATATACGCGCCGTTGGTGAAACGGCTCGCGTAGGGCGCATAGCCTCCGGTGGCCGTCGAGCCGTCTTTCAGGAAAATCATCTTCGGTTTCTTCTGCTGGACGACGAACATGCCCAGCGGAGTGTCGTGCCCGTAGGGCGGGCGGTGCTTCCCGGTGGTGGCGGGGTTCATGCTGCGCACGAGCCATTCGCCCTCCGCCTTCCGCTCCAGCGTGGCGATGTTCTGGTCGCGCCGGTCGACGAAGACCACGTGACGGAAGAATGTGGTGTCGGACAGCTCTTTCACATACCTCACCGGCACCAGCCACGCGCTCTCCAGCGTCACCGGCTCCAGCAGCCAGTAGCTCCCCACCTCTTCCACGAGGCGTGCCAGCGACCCGTCGCGTCCGTAACGCACGGGGGTCAGCGTGTCGGAAGGCAGATAGAGCGGCACCGACTGATAGCGTTCGATGCCCAGCGTGTCGGACACCCGGTTGAACTCGTTGCGCACATAGCGCGCCGTCACGGGAGCCTCGCCGTTCAGGTTCTTGTAGTTCTGGAGCACGGCCCACCGCTGCGGCTCCGCCTGGAGGTTCTCGATGAAGGCCAGGCACTGCCGGATGATGTCCCACTTGAACGAGCGCACCGTGTCCTGATAAGGGTAGGTGTCGTCCAGCGTATATTTGTCGTAGAGGAAATCTTTGGTCAGGGAGATGTCGGCGGCGGTCAGCTCCTTCCGCCTGAAGGGCAGCTCCGTCTCCGCCGTGTCCGTGACGGCGGGCCATACAGGGTCTGCCACATCCATCCGCGCCTCCCTGTCGTCGCAGGCGGCAAGGGCAAGCGCAAGAGCCACGGCTGTCAGCAATGCGAAGCGTTTCATGTTTCCGCCTTTTAGAATCTTTCTGCAATAGAGGAATGCCCGTGTACCGCCAATCCCCGCAGGGGGGACAGGACCTTCGCCCTGCATGGCTGCCTACGGACATCCGTTTTCTGCAAAGATAATGTTTCTTGGCTGAAAAGCAAGCGTCGGGCAGGGATTTTTCGCCCCATTTTCCACGGCTTCTACGGGTGATGGCATACTGAAATTGTTGCAGGGGCGTATCGCATACGCCCGAATGCGTGCACGTGGATGTTTCCGGACGTATGCGATACCGCCGTCACTCCGCCACCCGCAGCGTCTCCACCTTCGAGAGCCTTGTCTTGAGGCGCGGCATCGCCGAGCGGCGGATGCGGAGCGTCATGAGGCAGTCGGTGTCGTACGACTGTTCCACGATTTCGGGCGACTCCTCCTTCACGATGCGCATCACGTCGTTCATGAACGGATACTCGAAAGCCACCGTCACCGTCTCGTCCACCGTCTTCTCCACCGTTTCCGCCTCGTCGAGAGCCATCGCCGCCGCCGTGCGGTAGGCCACTATGAGTCCGCCGGTGCCCAGCTTGATACCCCCGAAATAGCGCACCACCACCACCAGCACGTCGGTCAGTCCCCGCGAGTTGATCTGCCCCAGAATGGGCTTCCCCGCCGTACCCGAAGGCTCGCCGTTGTCGTTGGCGCGGAAATCCTTGCGCTCCGCCCCCAGCATGTAGGCATAGCACACGTGGCGCGCGTCGTAATACTTCTTCTGGAAGGTCTCCAGATGCACCTTCACCTCCTCCACCGTCCGCACCGGAAGGGCGGCGGCGATGAACTTGCTCCGCTTTTCGGTGAACACCGCTCCGGTCTCCCCCGCAATCGTCGTGAACGTGTCGTCCTGCATCATGGGGCGGGTGTCATTTGTGGAACAGATGTATCCGGATGGTCTTCATGAGAGGCTTGCCCATGATGACCAGCATCACCGCCGTGAGAATCAGCACGATGCCGGCCACGATGCGCGGAGTGAGTGCCTCGCCGAACACCGTCACGCCGATTGCCAGTGCCGTGAGCGGTTCGAGCGCGCCCAGAATGGCCGCCGGAGTGGAGCCGATGTAATGGATGGAGCGCGTCATGAAGATGAGCGAGATGAGCGTGGGGAACAGTGCCATCCCCACAGGGTTCAGCCAAAGCTCCGCCGAGGGCACCGGCTGCAGGGCGAGGCCGAACTTCAGCCGCACCAGATAGACGCTCATGCCGAACAGCACGGCATAGAACGTGAGCTTCACGGTGGGCATGTCGCGCAGCGAAGAGCGGTTCACCCCCACGATATAGATGGCGTATGTGAGCGAAGAAAGGAACACGAGGAACACGCCCGCCAGACTCAGCGTCTGTCCGCCCTCTCCCTTGTAGAGGAGCATGATTCCCACGAAGGCCAGGGCGATGGAGAACAGGGTGACGAACGACACCTTCTCCTTGAAGAACACGGCCATGATGACGGCCACGAGCAGCGGATAGGCGAACAGGATGGTCGAGGCGATGCCCGCGTCCATGTAGTTGTAGCTCATGAAGAGCGTGAGCGACGAGAAGGAGAACATCACGCCCATGAACACGAGGGGAAGAATCTCCGCCTTCTTCAGGGCGAACGGCAGCCGCTGCGCCTTCATCAGCAGGAACAGCATCACGACGGCGATGGCGTAACGGTAGAAAAGCACTGAGTCGGGGTTCATCCCCGCGTCGTAGAGCGGCAGTGTGAACAGGGGGTTCAGCCCATAGCTTGCGGCGGCGATCGCCCCGTAGGCGAATCCTTTGAATGTGGTGTTCGGCATGTTTTGCAGGGTCTTTAAAAATCGCCGCAAAGGTAGTGAATATTTCGGCAGAATGATGCGCCGCAGGGCAGGATTTTTTCAGGGGCGGACCTCGAACGTCTCCGCTTGTCAGTTGAATGTATGGAAAGAAAGCATGTTCCCCTGCTTCTCCTTTACCATCGCGATGAAAGATGACAACGTCTCAATGTCCGGACGGAACTCTTCGGCAAAAGAATTTCTATAGGAAGCGGGGACCACCAGTTTCAGATGTTCATGCTTCATCTCCAGAAGCTGGTTTCTGGAAATTCCCTGCTGCAGAGTGAACAGATATTTCGTCTCAATTCTGTCAGCCTCATTCAGTACTTGCCTCCAGCGGTCCTTGCATGTGGTTTTCACCCCAAGAAAGACCAGATCATCTGCAGGAAACGAGAAGTCATGATACGCCTTTCCGTCAGGAAACAAGAAATCGGGCCGCTTATTGTCTTCAGTCGTCGCCTGTCTTTCATATTTCAAGTCAGCGGCAGTAAAGACAGCGGCCAGATGGTGTTCCAAAGACTTTCCGGCCCGCGATTTGCGGCGGTTCAGGATCATATTTGAAAACTTGATGAGTTCCTGACAGTTCGGGAAGGGATTGCGATACACCGGGGCATAAAACTTTTCTTCCAATTTCCGGAACAGACTATATTCAGTGTCTATCCATTTCAACAGGTTCAGATCCGGATTCCTGCAAATATCTCCGGGCGAAACGTGACAGACCCGGTTATAAATGCCACGGGCCGCTTCCGCCATCCGTGCCGTTTCCGGAAAATCGTCACATGAAAGAATGCATTCAGCCATAAGAGATTCCAACTCCCCTTCCACATCTTCCGCAGGCCGGGACGTATCAATCAGCTGATTCGTCATGTCAGGCGAAAGGTTGAAGAATGAAAAGAAATCATCAATGTCCCGGTCAGTGTGAAGAACAAATCCTGAATAGTATTCCTCACTCTCCTTGACCAGAATCAGCAAATCCCCCACATTGTCCTCCTCAAAAAACGGGAAATTCTTCCCAAAACGGGTGATCCTGTATTCATTCCGCGAGCCTTGCCCGTAATAAACGAACCTGCTTTCTGTCGTGAAGTCATTCTGCCAATTGACCTTCACGTATTTGTCCTTATTCTCGCCCTTTTTTCCGGGTGTGTCGAACAACAACAGCGCAGCGCATTTGGGTATATAGAATCCGGCCTGGTGCGAACCGTTCTTTCCTGTGTCATTCGCCGTAATGAAACGACAAAAGGCACACTGCCCGTTCTGGACCTTTCCGATTGCTTCATCCAACAGTTCACTCATAATCATAAAGCTAACATTGTTTTCACCAACTGTTCGGCAACGGCAGTGACAAGAGGAACCACCACCGAATTTCCGCATTGTCTGTATGCCTGGACATCAGACACTCTCTCAATAATATATTTATCCGGATACCCCATGAGGCGCGCACATTCTCTTGGAGTCAGACGACGGGGGTTCATTCCTTCCTGCGGGATAAGAATCTCCGACCCGTCTTTATAATATCTCGCGCTCAAAGTACGGCTGATCCCATCCAAGTCAGCCAACCCATATCCGAAACCATTCCCTTTTTTCTTATGTTTGTCCGCATATTCCTGCAGGTAGTTCCATAGCTTGTCGGACAAGGTATATTTCGCATCCGGACAAGCGACCAGTATGTCCCGTATCTTTTGAGAGGAATCCGGGAGATGAGGAAATCTGAAATCTTCATTCCCGTGATAACGCTTTCTGTCAAACCCCACAATCATGATGCGTTCCCGGTGCTGAGGGACATAATACTTTCCGTCCATTACCTTATAATGGACAGAATAATCCAGCTCCTCCAGGGTAGACAGAATGACCCTGAATGTATTGCCCTTGTCGTGGGAGACCAAGTTCTTCACATTCTCCAGAAAAAACGCTTTGGGTCTGTGTCTGCTAATGATTTCCGCCACCTCAAAAAACAGAGTGCCTTGTGTCTTGTCTCTGAATCCGGTTTCTCTTCCCAGACTTTTCTTCTTTGAGACACCGGCTATAGAAAAAGGCTGGCATGGAAAACCGGCACACAAGACATCAAAATGCACCGGGATATATTTCTTCGTTTCTTCCTTCGTTATGTCTCCAAACGGCATTTCTCCGAAGTTTGCCATATAAGTCTTCTGAGCGAAAGGATTCCACTCAGAAGAAAACACACATTTACCTTTCTGCGCCTGCATTGCGAGACGGAATCCCCCCATACCTGCAAACAAATCTACAAACGTAAACCTGTAACCGACAGGGGCAGGAAACGGCACCCGGAAAACATCATCAAACAGTCCTGTCATCAACGGCTCCTTCAGCATGCCTTCAGTCACTTCCGTATCAAAGCACTTATATTCGAAGCATTCCTTCAGATATTCCGCCGCTTCTTGCCTGGAACAGTTCTGAACCAGGTCCGGATTATGCAGACAATGGGTAATTACCGCCAACTGATTGTGTGTGGATTTCGGCCCGTACATATATATCTGTGCCTTTCCCCCTGATTTTTTTTTGACAGAAATTCTTTCAGGGAAACTGGCAAGACTTATATTTGATGGAATCTTATTCATAGAATCATGTAAACGACTGCAAAAATACAAAATATATTGCATATTCCGCAACCCCGTTCCATCATTTCTTTGTGGCGGGCCACAGAAGGCAGGAAGCTCTCCGCACCTTCATCCGCTCACGAATTGTCACTGCGTCACAAACACTCTCCAGCTACCATCCTTCTCGCCTCGCTCAACGTATTTTTTCTGTATGAGCTGATCGAGCAGTTTCTGAATGGCCGCGACGCTGATGCCAATGCTTTCTTGATATTTAGGTATTTCATACGCCTGAACATTTATTATCAACAATGCGAATATACAAGAAAAGTTTTTAATATGGTTGTAAAGATACAACCTTTTTCAGGGTTTTCCTGACGGCGCGTTGGACAGGGCAGAGTCAAAGAACAGGGGGCATCCCCCTCCTCCCGGAAGGAGGGAACACCCCCGCATCTTTTCCATGTCCCCTGCTCTGCAGGCCCTCACTCCAGCTTGTGAATCACCAGACCGGAGCGCAGCTTCGGCTCAAACCAGGTGGTTTTGGGAGGCATGATGTTTCCCGAGTCGGCGATGTCCATGAGCTGCTTCATCGAGACCGGATAGAGGGCCAGAGCCAGCTTCATCTCGCCGCTGTCCACCCGCCGCTTCAGCTCCTCCAGTCCGCGGATGCCGCCCACGAAGTCGATGCGCTTGTCCGTGCGCAGGTCCTTGATGCCCAGCAGCTCGTCGAGAATCAGCGACGACGAGATGGTCACGTCGAGCACCCCGATCGGGTCGCTGTCGTCATACGTGCCCGGACGGGCGGTCAGGCTGTACCATCTCCCCTCCAGATAGAGCGAGAAGTTGTGCAGCGCGGCCGGACGGTAGATTTCCGTTCCCTTCTCCTCCACCGTGAAATGCTTCTCCAGCGCGGCGAGAAACTCCTGCGGGGTGAGTCCGTTGAGGTCCTTCACCACCCGGTTGTAGTCGATGATGGTCAGCTGGTCGGCAGGGAAGCACACCGCCATGAAATAGTTGTACTCCTCGTCGCCCCTGTGGGCAGGATTCTGCGCGGCCTTCTCCGCCCCCACCAGTGCCGCCGCCGCGCTGCGGTGGTGTCCGTCGGCAATGTACATCGACGGCATGGCGGCAAAAGCTTCCGTGATGGCCGCGATGTCCTCGTCGCGGTCCACCACCCAGAACTTGTGGCCGAAGCCGTCGCCCGGAGCGATGAAGTCGTACACCGGCTCCGTGGCCGTATATTTCGCCACGATGGCATCCAGCGCGCCGTTTTCGGGATAGGCGAAGAACACCGGTTCGATGTTCGCGTTGTTCACCCGCACGTGCTTCATGCGGTCCTCCTCCTTGTCGCGGCGGGTCAGCTCGTGTTTTTTGATGGCCCCGTTCATGTAGTCGGGCACGTATGCGCCCACCACAAGCCCGTACTGCGTGTGTCCGTTCATGGTCTGCGCGTAGATGTAGTAGCACTCACGACTGTCCTGCACCAGCCATCCGTTCTCCTGGAAGCGGCGGAAGTTCTCGGCCGCCTTTGTGTAGACGCGGGGGTCGTGTTCGTCGGTCCCTTCGGGGAAGTCGATTTCGGGACGGATGATGTGGTAGAGCGACTTCTCGTTGCCTTCCGCTTCGGCGCGGGCCTCGTCGGAGTTGAGCACGTCATACGGGCGGGAGGCCACTTCCTCCACCAGTCCCTTCGGGGGACGTATGCCTCTGAAAGGTTTTATCTTGACCATTTTTCGATAATTAATAATTAATAATCAACAATTAAAAATAATGAATGTCCGCATTCCACCAGATTACTTGCAGGGGCGTATCGCATACGCCCGAATGCACCCGCTTATCCACGTGGATGTTTTCGGGCGTATGCGATACGCCCCTACGTTGGCTCTTTGCGGACATTCATTTTAAAAATCAACAATTAATAATTGGTGGGCGAGAGATGCGGTTCCTGCATTCTCATCCAAACGCAGGGGCGGCCCCGTGTGTCCGCCCCTGCATGGCATATTGAAAGAATAGCATGTCAGATGAAAGAGCCGTGGGTGAGAGCGGCAATCATTTGTTGACTCTGAATTTCTCGCATCCGTCTTTCAGGAAGCCCACGATCTGCCGTGCGGCCGCGATGCCCGCGTTGATGTTCGCCTCGGCTGTCTGCGCGCCCATCTTCTTCGGCGTGGAGAAATAGCGTCCCGGGAACTGTTCCGCAAACTCCGCATGGTGCACCGGCATGATGTCCGTCACATACTTCAGGTCGGGACGGTCGTGCATCAGCCGGAGCAGGTCGGCCTCGTTGACCACCTCCTTGCGCGCCGTGTTCACCAACAGCCCGTTCTTCGGCATGCGGTTCACCAGGTCATAGTTGATGGAGTTCTTCGTCTCGGCCGTGGCTGGGATGTGGAGCGACACCACGTTGCAGGTCGCATACAGCTCTTCGGCACTGTCCACCGGAGTGATGCCGTCGGCCTCCATCGCCTCCTTCGGGCAGTAAGCGTCGTAGGCATAGATGTCCATTCCGATGCCCTTGGCGATGCGCGCCACGTTGCGTCCCACATTGCCGTAGGCGTGGATGCCCAGCTTCTTGCCCATCAGCTCCGTGCCCGACTTCCCGTCGTAGAAGTTGCGCACGGCCATGATCATCATTCCCACGGCCAGCTCGGCCACCGCGTTCGAGTTCTGTCCCGGCGTGTTCATCACGCACACCCCGTGGGCAGTGGCCTCCGCGAGGTCCACATTGTCATACCCCGCGCCGGCGCGCACCACAATCTTCAGTTGTCCGGCCGCGTCGAACACCTCCTTGTCGATGATGTCGCTGCGGATGATGACCGCGTCGGCGTCCTTCACCGCGTCGAGCAGTTGCCCGCGTTCCGTATATTTCTCAAGCAGAGCCAGTTCATAGCCCGCACCTTCTATCTCCTTGCGTATGCCGTCGACCGCCACCTTGGCGAACGGCTTCTCTGTCGCTACAAGTACCTTCATGATTTATAAATGTTTAAGATGAAGAATTCAGAATAAAAAACAACAGAATGCCCGCGTTCGCCCTACATTGCCGTCTGCGGACATTCATGGAATACAGGATGCATGACCCCCGTGCGGAGACCCGCGCCGGAATCAGTGAGCCTTTTCAAACTCCCTCATGCAGTCGATGAGTGCCTGCACGCTCTCCACCGGAAGCGCATTGTAGCACGAAGCGCGGAATCCGCCCACCGAGCGGTGTCCCTTCACGCCCACCATGCCCCTGTCGGTGGCGAACTTCAGGAAGTCGGCCTCCAGCTCCTTATACTCGTCGGCCATCACGAAGCAGATGTTCATGTACGAGCGGTCTTCCGGAGCCGTCACCGTGCCGCGGAACAGCCGGTTGCGGTCGATTTCGGCATACAGCATGTCGGAGCGCAGCTTCGCCCTGCGCTGCATTTCCTCCACACCGCCCTGCGCCTTCACCCAGCGCAGCGTCTGCAGGGCCGCATAGATGGGCACCACGGGAGGCGTGTTGAACATCGACCCCTTGTCGACGTGCGTGCGGTAGTTGAGCATCGTCGGGATGTGGCGCGACACCTTGCCCAGCGCATCTTCCTTCACGATGACGAACGTCACGCCCGCCGGAGCCAGGTTCTTCTGCGCTCCGCCGTAAATGCAGATATACTTCGACACGTCAACCGGACGCGAGAAGATGTCGGACGACATGTCGGCCACCATCGGCACCGGCACGTCGGGGTCGGCATGAAGCTCCGTCCCGTAGATGGTGTTGTTCGTGGTGATATGGAAATAGTCGGCGTCGGCGGGCACGGCGGCCTCGAAGCCTTTCGGGATATACGTATAGGTGTCCTTTTCAGACGAAGCCACCTCCACCGTCTCGCCGAAGGCCTTGGCTTCCTTCATCGCCTTCTTGGCCCATGCGCCCGTGTTCAGGTAGGCCGCCTTCTTCTCGAGGAAGTTGTAGGGCACCATGCAGAACTCCATGCTCGCGCCGCCTCCCAGGAAGAGCACCGAATAGCCTTCGGGGATGGCGAGCAGTTCCTTGAACAGCGCCACAGCCTCGTCCACCACCGGCTGGAAGTCCTTCGCGCGGTGGCTGATTTCCATCAGTGAAAGCCCCGAGCCGTTGAAGTCAAGGATGGCCTGGGCTGTATTCTCGATTACCTCGCGGGGAAGGATGGAGGGCCCCGCATTGAAATTGTGTTTCTTCATTGGTCTTTCTCGTTTATTTGGTTTGACATTCATTTCATAAGGTTCACATCGGCGAATTTAGTGATTATTTTTAGAAAACCAAAAGAAATGATGATAATTTTACAGAGAGACCGGAAACTTTCTTTCAATTTACCGCTCCACGCATGATTTTCCTGTCATATTGACACACATCCGTCTGACCGTGCGTCCCCGTTCCGGCCGATGCATGGCAAAATGAACGGGAGACGCCTCTCCCGTCCCTTTCTTCTGACACAAAGTTATCATTTTGCGGGTTCTATCAAAACTTTTATGCCCTTAATCTTTTCATTCTGCACGAGTTTTAACGTCTGTTTGCATTTCGACCGCACCACGGCCGCATAGGCGCAGTGGTCCTTCACGTCCACCCGTCCGATTTCGTCGCGTTTCAGGCCCGCCTTCTTCGAGAGGAAGCCCACGATGTCGACCTTGTTGATCTTGTCCTTCTTGCCCTTGCCGAAGTAGAGGGTCACGAAGGCGGGGAGCGGCGGGGCGGGGAGCGGCGAGGGGAAGCGGAACTCGTCGGGTTCGGGCTTCACGTAGGCGGGCAGCTCCTCTTCGGGGTGGAGGATGAGATAGGCGTTGCCTTCGGCCTCCCAGCGGGCGGTGCGTCCGTTGCGGTGCACGAAGCTCTCCTCGCCCGGCGGGAGATGGTAGTGCACCACGTGGCGGATGTCGGGGATGTCGAGCCCGCGCGCCGCCAGGTCGGTGGAGACGAAGACAGGGCAGCTCCCGTTGCGGAACTTGTAGAGGGCGCGTTCACGCACGTCCTGTTCCATGCCCCCGTGGAAGGTTTCGCAGGGCATCTTCATCGAGCGGAGATACTGCCCCACCCTGTCCACGCTCTCGCGGTGGTTGCAGAACACCAGTGTCTGCTCCCCTCCCAGACAGCAGAGCAGGCGGAAGAGGGTCTCCAGCTTGTCCTTCACGGGCGAGGACACACGGAAGACGCGCAGCCGGGGGGAAGCGGCGGCGGGTTCGAGGAAGTCGAGCTTCACGGCGCGCCCCAGTCCGGTGAACGAAGGAATCTCTTCCGCGTCGGTGGCGGAGAGGAGCACGCGGCGGCGGAGCGAAGGCAGACGGCCTATCACTTCGGCCATCTCGTCGTGGAAGCCGAATTCCAGACACTTGTCGAACTCGTCGATGACGAGGGTGCGCACCGTCGAGGGGTCGAAGTTGCGTTTGCCCAGATGGTCGTCCATGCGTCCGGGAGTGCCCACAATCACCGCGGGCGAGAGGCTGCGCATGGCGCGGTGCTCGTCCATGGCGGGCCGTCCGCCGTAGCAGCTCATCACGGCGAAGCCGGTGCCCATCGACCTGAACACCTGTTCAATCTGCAGGGCGAGTTCGCGCGAGGGCACGAGCACCACGGCCTGCACGCCCTCCACGCCGGCACGGAGCGAGAGTGCCAGGGGGATGAGATAGGCCAGTGTCTTCCCGGTGCCGGTGGGCGAAAGAAGCACCACGTCGTCGGCGTTCCGGGCGAAAGTTGCGCACATGGCCTCCTGCATCGCGTTCAGCCGTTCTATCTTCACGTTGTCGAGTATTGTCTGTATGTCCATCTCTTTCGTTTTTGTTTCCGGATGCAAAGATAGCGATTTCGCCGCTCTCATCCAACTCCTGCACCTGCATCATCAACACTCCGCGATACGCCCCTACAACAGCGACCGCATGAAAGGGATGCAAATGAAATCACAATCCGCGTAGGGGCATATCGAATATGCCCGGAAACAGAAAAAGCCGCATGCCCGCCGGTTCAGAAAAGAATCTCCCCCTTCGAGCGGGTCACCTCGCCGTGGCGGTTCTTCGCCACGATCAGCTCGCGCCTGTCGGTCTCCGTCCCGTCGGGACTGTGGAGCATCAGCACCAGGTCGGCATCCTGCTCGATGGCGCCGCTCTCGCGCAGGTGGCGCAGCTCGGGACGGTGGTCGTAGGTGTTCTCCACCTGCCGGTTCAACTGGCTCGACACGATGACCGGGCACTCCAGCAGACGCGCCAGCGACTTCAGCTTGCGCGTGCACTCGGCCACCTCCTGCTCGCGCGTGCGCCCCGCCTTCGGTCCCACGCCCAGCAACTGCAGATAGTCGACGATGAGCAGGTCGAGTCCCATCTTCGCCTTCATGCTCTTGGCGATGGCACACAGACGGTCGATGCCGATATAGGGCGTGTCGTCCACATAGAGCGGCAGCGAGCCTATCTGCACCGCCTCCCGCTCCATCGTCTCCATGTCGGCGGCGGAAGCGATTCCGCGCTTCACCCTGCGGTAGTCCACCCCTCCGCCGGAGAGGAGCATGCGCTCGCCCACCTCCGTGCCCATCATCTCGAGCGTGAAGAAGAGCACCCTGAACCCGGCCCTCGCCGCCACCATGGCGAAGCGGAGGTCGAGCTGAGTCTTTCCCTGCCCCGGGCGCGCGGCGGTGAGGATGAGGTTGCCCGGCTGCCACCCTCCCGTCAGCTCGTCGAGCTTCCCGATGCCGGTGGGGATACCCGTCAGTCCGTCGCGTCCCTCCGCCACACGCTTCCGGATGCGCTCCATGGTCTGCTCGAGCACCTCGTCGATACGCTTGAGATGCTCCTCCATGGGCGAGCGGGTGAGCAGGCTCTCCAGCGCCGACTGCAGGGAGAGCATCAGCTCGAAGATGTCTTCGGTCATGTCGCCGCAGGCCGACACGCGGGCCGAGAGCATCTTCCACAGCTCGCGGCGCACATAATATTCGTAGAGCACGAGGCAGTGGTGTCTGGCATGGGCCGCCGACGACACGCACTGCGACACGCGCGCCACCCCGTAGGGCCCTCCCGCCCTGTCGAGCGTGCCCAGGGCGCGCAGCTCCTCGGCCACCACCAGAATGTCGACGGGCTTTCCGGCGGCATAGGCAGAGGCGATTCCTTCGTAGATCAGACGGTTTTTCTCGATGTAGAACATTTCCGGACGCAGTGTCTTGAGCGTGTCGCCCGCCACGGCCGGTTCGCGGAGCAGCGCAGACAGCACTGCCTCCTCCATTTCTTCGTTGTAGAACATGATTTTTTTCAGTATTTCAAGGTTTTCAGATTCAGTGTGTGATTCTCTTCCGGCGCATCCTCCCCCGGTTCAGAGGAAGCTCCTGCAGCGCAGGTAGTTCGCGCCCGTCCGCACGTAGTCCATGTTGGAGAGCGAGCGGAAATAGTCTTCCATGCGGTCCATGGCCATCCGGCGCTCCTCGTCGGTGAGCACGGCCCATTCGCGCTGCGCCTGATACCTGTCGCGCGGAATCTGCCGCGAGCGGCTGTGGTAGAGCGTCCAGAACTCGTCGAACGCGCGGGCGGCCTCTTCGTCGAGGGGCACCACGGAGGGCACGCGCGCCGCGCTGCGGCCCATGCGGCAGATGTCGTGGTAGTTGGTCCAGCTCATGCGCGTGCCCCCGGGGCTCATCCTCACCACCCCGGCCTTCTGCAGTTCCAGCAGCAGGCGGTAGACCCGCGATCCGGAGCATCTCAGGCTGCCCGCCAGACGGCGGTGGGAGAGGTCCATCTCGCCCTCCTGCAGTCCGTCGCCGCCGCTCCCGGTGTAGGCGCACTTCAGCAGCATCAGGATGCAGGCGCGGGTGTCGTCGGCCTTCGATATGTTTTCAAACATGTTTTCGAGCAAACGGCGGGGCAAAACAATCTGTCCGCCGGCTTTCGGGTCTTTCAGAATTGATATTAATTTCTTCATATACAAGTAACTTTGGATAAGTGTGCCTCCCCCATGGAAGGCACCGCAAAGATGCGCAAAAGAAACATGAAAATGTAGGTGAATATAACTACATTTTTAAAACCATAGTGCTACTTCAAAAAATTTAAGCTAAACTTGTTAACCGAAAGCCGCACGGAGGGAGTTGCACGAACCCAAAGTGCTGTAACACAGAGAGTTAATTATAAAATGGCAACTTCATGCTAATGAATGAAACAAAAATGAAACAGCTAATGGAATCAAAATCAATGCATTACAGGAATGTGCGAAACAAAAGTGAAACACTTCGGCACTTTTCCACCTTATTATATAGAGAATATAAAAAGAAAACCCCTACCCCTTTTTTGGAGGGCGGAAAAAATGGAGGCCGAAGGGAAAACGGAGGCCGCGAGAGCATGAAAACTGAATTTTACCTGACTTATAACTTGCAAAAAACGCAACGATGAACCAGAACAAGAAGAAGAAAAAGCAAGTGTGCGAATATGTGGACCTGAGTGAAAAACAACTTCGGAAGATACAGTCGGAAATCCATCACCTGTTCAACTGTGTGTTCGTAAAATTCCGCCTCACCGTGCGGGAGTGTTCTTACCTGACCGGACTGGACAGCCATGTCTTCACCGACATGTTCCGCAACTACCGGCTCAACACGCTCGTCATCGGCATCCGGCTGGTGATGGCGGTGGCCGAGCGGAGACTCGACGCGGAACTGCTGCGCGACCTTCTGCTGGAGGCGTGCGCCCAAAAACGCTCGCTGGCGGTGCGGGTGATGGACGACGACGAACCGCTCCGCCGGGACGAGTTTCTGCTCATAGGGCCGAGGCGGAAAAGCAAGGGAAGGGAAAAGACCACGTAAGCCCCCGCCGGAGGAGAGGAAGGGCCCGGGGAGAGTCTCAGGGCTCTCCCAGAAACTTCACGATCAGCTCCACCTCCGGACGCAGGAAGAAGCGGCGGGTCTTCAGACCGTCGGCGTGCGAAAGGGCCTCGTGCAGCCCGTCGCACCGCCTTATCCAACGGTTCAGGTTGGCCATCGCCTGCTTCTTTCCGGCATAGGGGAAATAGAGCATCGCAAGCTCGCTCTTTCTGTAAACTCCGTGACGGAACCCCGGCTCCTCGGCCGTGCCCGTCGTGCTTTCGTCTTTTCTCATGCGTTCCTTGAAATGTTTTGTATGTGAAAGAATAAATGTCCGCAAACGTGCCCGATGACGTGCCCCGCGCGGAGGATTCACCTATCAAATATACTAAATTCCAGCGTATTATGCAATTTTTCCCGCCTCTTTTGTCTGTCCTTCCGCGGCTCTTTCGTCTACCCGCAGGTGTGCATCGAATACGCCCGGAAACATCCGCGTGCACGCATTCGGGCGTATGCGATACGCCCCTACATCCACTTTTAACGAAAGGGACGAAACTGAAATCACAGTCCGCGTAGGGGCGGACCCGTGTGTCCGCCCAGTTGCATTATCAGGGGGCATCGGGCAGACACACGGGTCTGCCCCTACTGCAAATGAAAGAACCGTAGTCTACACGTAGGGGCGTATCGAATACGCCCAGAAACAGCCACGTGCATGCATTCGGGCGTATGCGATACGCCCCTACAACCACTTTTAACGAAAGGGACGAAACTGAAATCACAGTCCGCGTAGGGGCGGACCCATGTGTCCGCCCAACTGCATTATCAGGGTGTCATCGGGCAGACACACGGGTCTGCCCCTACTGCAAATGAAAGAAGCCGTGGTCTACACGTAGGGGTGTATGCGATACGCCCCTAAACAGCGACCGCATGAAAGGGACCGTGCCGCGCGGAAAAACTTGTGGCCCCCGCCCTTTCCGTATTCCAGTTTTTTGAATTACCTTTGTTCCCCCGAAACGAGAAGAAGAAAGACCATGGCAGAGATAAAGAGAAACATACGGGTGCCCAAGGCGGCGAAGACGAAGCAGACCGACGAATACGGGCATCTGCAGCCGCAGGCCCCCGAACTGGAGGAGGCCGTGCTGGGCGCGCTGATGATAGAGAAGGATGCCTACTCGCTGGTCAGCGAGATACTGCGTCCCGAATCGTTCTATGAGCACCGACACCAGCTCATCTATGCGGCCATCACCGACCTGGCCGTCCGCCAGAAGCCCATCGACATCCTCACCGTCACCGAACAGCTCCGTCTGCGGGGCGACCTGGAGGAGGCGGGAGGGCCGTTCTACATCACCCAACTGAGCGGAAAGGTGGCCTCGTCGGCACACATCGAATACCACGCGCGCATCATCGCCCAGAAGTTTCTGGCACGCGAGCTGATCACCTTCACCAGCAACATCCAGACGAAGGCGTTCGACGAGACGCAGGACGTGGACGACCTCATGCAGGAGGCCGAAGGGAAGCTCTTCGAAATCTCGCAGCAGAACATGAAAAAGGACTACACGCAGATCAACCCCGTCATCCAGGAGGCTTATGAGATGCTGCAGAAGGCGGCCGCACGCACCGACGGTCTGAGCGGACTGGCCAGCGGGTTCCACCAGCTCGACAAGATGACGTCGGGGTGGCAGAACTCCGACCTCATCATCATCGCGGCGCGTCCGGCCATGGGAAAGACGGCCTTCGTGCTCTCCATGGCCAAGAACATGGCGGTGAACGCCAAGGTGCCCGTGGCACTGTTCTCGCTCGAAATGAGCAACGTGCAGCTCGTGAACCGTCTCATCGTGAACGTGTGCGAGATTCCGGGAGAGAAGATCAAGAGCGGACAGCTCGCGCCCTATGAGTGGGGACAGCTCGACTACAAGATCAAGGAGCTTTACGACGCGCCGCTCTACGTGGACGACACGCCTTCGCTCTCGGTGTTCGAGCTGCGCACAAAAGCCCGCCGTCTGGTGAGGGAGCACGGGGTGAAGATCATCATCATCGACTACCTCCAGCTGATGAACGCCAGCGGCATGTCGTTCGGAAGCCGTCAGGAGGAGGTGAGCACCATCTCGCGCTCGCTCAAGGGACTGGCCAAGGAGCTGAACATCCCCATCGTGGCACTGAGCCAGTTGAACCGTGGGGTGGAGAACCGTGAGGGCATCGAAGGGAAGCGGCCGCAACTGAGCGACCTCCGCGAGTCGGGGGCCATCGAGCAGGACGCCGACATGGTGTGCTTCATCCACCGCCCGGAATACTACAAGATCTATACCGACGAGAAGGGGAACGACCTGCACGGCATGGCGGAAATCATCATCGCCAAGCACCGTAACGGTGCGGTGGGCGACGTGCTGCTGCGCTTCCGCGGAGAGTACGCGCGATTCCAGAACCCCGACGACGACCTCATCATCCCGATGCCGGGCGAGGACAGGGAGGAGGCTCCCGTGCTGCGCTCGCGGATGAACGGCGGAGACGGACAGGAAAGTGTGCCGCCCCCGTCGCCCGAGATGGCTCCCCCGCCGGAGAACCCCTTCGGAGGGCCGGTGGCCGACGTGCCGTTCTGACACCGCCACCTCCCCCGCCCCGCTATTCCGAGCGCAGGTTTTCCGTGGGGTTGGCGTGTGCCGTGCGCCACACCAGTGCCGCGGCAAGCAGGAGCACCAGCAGAAGCACGGCCAGCAGACAGGCCGCGAACAGATGCCACGTCAGTGCAATCTTCACGGCGAACAGCTCCAGAAGCGACCTTCCGGCCAGCCAGGCCGCCAGCGCGCCCACCAGCACGGAGGGCAGGGCTATCTTCAGCAGATCCGTCAGGAACAGACGCTCCACGCTGCCCGCCGTGGCTCCGTGGATGACGCGCACGGCTATCTCAGAGCGGCGGCGCGCCACTTCGTCGCGGATATAGGCGAGCAGCCCTATCAGCGCGATGACCAGCACGCACAGACCGGCGAAGAGCACGCTGTTGCGCACCCGGAGAAGGGAATCATACAGGCCGCTCATATGCGAATCGAGGCTGGTCACTATCTTCTCCCGGCCGACAAGCGTGCGGTCGACCACAGCCTGCACCCGCCGGATGGTTTCGGGCGACATCTCGTTCACGCGGACGAACAGGTTCCACGAGGGTTTTCTTTCGTAGAACATCACCGTGGGACGCTCGTCGCGGGCCTCCGCCATCTGCGAGCCGAGATAAATTTCCTCATACACACCGCATATCGTGAGCGGGCCTCCGTGCTCGCTCAGGAAGAAGTCCTTCCCCACGGGGGAGCCTTCCCATCCGGCCAGCTCACGCATCCGCTCCACGAACTTGCGGCTCACCATCGCCTGACGGGTCACCGTGTCCTGAAGGTTGGCGGTGAAGGCACTGCCTTCAATGACCGGAATCCGGAACGTGCGGTGATAGTCGTCGCCCACATAATACATGTCGGCGATGTTCATGTATTCCTGCCCCGTGTCGGGATTGTAGACGTTGTTGCCGCTGCATGTGTGATAAAGCGGCTGGTAGCCCCAGGTCTGGGAAGCCACGTCGGGCAGTGCCTTCAGTTCCTGCATGCAGCGTTCCCTCTCACTATATGTCGTTCCGTCCAGACCGACGGTCAGCACGTGCT
This sequence comes from uncultured Phocaeicola sp., assembly GCA_944320815.1. Taxonomy (GTDB): domain Bacteria; phylum Bacteroidota; class Bacteroidia; order Bacteroidales; family Bacteroidaceae; genus Phocaeicola. The sequence goes on from CALUIZ010000006.1 coordinate 86,668, forward strand.
TGTAGTCGAACCCTGCGTCGTAGTTGGTGAGCAGGTTGTACTGCCGTCCGATGATAGCCAGCAGGCACACGAACAGCGAAGTGAGCATGAACTGCACGGCAAGCAGTCCCAGTTTCCAGTGCTTCTTGCTCTCCGAATAGCGGCGGTAGGCATAGGTGACGGGGATGCGCGCGTAGAGCCAGCCGGGAACGACACCGCAAACGATGACCACCGCCAGCGTGACCAGCACGCAGACGGCCACCGTGGAGGGAGTGAAAAGCGACTTCAGGCTGTGCCCGAGCTGCACCTGGAGAAAGTCCTGCATACCGAAGATGACCAGCACCGCCAGCCCCAGACTCAGAATCCCCACGTAGAGGAACGACTCGGCCAGCACCATCCGGCAGATGTCGCCCGTGCCCGCGCCGTAGCAGCGGTAGGTGGCGATGTTCTTCGCCCGGCTCACCATCGACGAGATGGAAAGCAGCACGTAGTTGAGCAGGGCCGCCAGCAGCATGATGACGGCGAACGAAAGGAACACGATGTTCATCACCCGGTTGTAGTCGGACGAGATGAAGATTTCGTCCACGGGGCGCAGCGTATAGTCCAGCTCCGTCCCCGAACCTTTCAGCTCTTCCGACACATTGTCTTCAATCATGCGCTCCATGTTCGGACGGAGCTGCGCCGGGTCGGTTCCCTCGCGGAGGCGCACATAGCCCACATAGCGGTCGTTCCCCACCCAGTTGTCGCGTCCGTCCCATGCCACCCATCTCATAGTGGGCAGGGCCAGCGCCACGTTGAACCGCGGCAGATGAGTGTTTTCGGGTATGTTCTCAAACACGCCCACCACCGTGAAGCGGAACCTCGGGAACATCTTCCATGTCAGCGTGCGGCCGATGATGTCCTGTCCCAGAGCCTCAAACAGCTCGCGCGAGATGTAGCCGCTGCCCGCCTTCTCCAGTCCGGTGCGGGGCGGCTCCCCCATCAGCACCGGCAGCGGGAACACGTCGAAGAAGGAGCTGTCGCACATATAGATATTGCATGACACCTCTTTCTTGTCCTCCGACACGAACACACCGTCGGCAAACCCCGTGAAGCGGGTGGCCGCCTCCACCTCGGGGCAATAAGACTTGATGCCCGGCGCGACGGCACCGGAAACCTGAGAATACTCACTCACGTCAGCTCCCCCGTTCCTCGCGTAGCGTTGCTCCACGCGGTAGGTGTCCTCCAGACGAGGGATGAAACTGTCGTACGAACGCTCGAAGATGACCTCAGCGAGGAGCGTCAGCCCGACGGCCAGTCCCACTCCCAGACAGAGAATCTTCACCACATTGGCGTCCCCTTTCCGGAACAACGATTTCAAGGCCTTCTTCATACGTCACATCTCCGTTATTGATGAAACCACCTGTCCGTCGAAAAGATTGATGACACGTCCCGCGAAGCCCGCGTCGCGCTGGCTGTGCGTCACCATCACGATGGTGGTGCCCTCCCGGTTCAGTTCCGTGAGGAGCTGCATCACCTCCAGTCCGTTCTTCGAGTCGAGATTTCCGGTCGGCTCGTCGGCAAGGATAATCTTCGGTCCCGACACCACGGCCCGCGCGATGGCCACACGCTGCTGCTGTCCGCCCGAGAGCTGCTGCGGATAATGCTTCGCGCGGTGGCTGATGTTCATCCGCTGCAGTATCTCCGTCACCCGGCGTTTCCGCTCGTGCGGGGGGATGTGCAGGTAAGTGAGCGGCAGCTCCACGTTCTCAGACACGTTCAGCTCGTCAATCAGGTTGAAGCTCTGGAACACGAAGCCGATATTCCCCTTGCGCACACGGGTGCGGTCCTTCTCCTTCAGGTGGCCCACCTCCTTCCCGTCCAGATAATAGTTGCCCGACGTAGGGTTGTCGAGCAGCCCGATGATGTTCAGCAGCGTCGACTTGCCGCATCCCGACGGCCCCATGACGGCCACAAACTCTTTTTCGTTCACTTCAAGACTCACCTTGTTCAATGCGATGGTCTCCACTTCCGTCGTGCGGAAGGTTTTCGTAAGGTTTTCAATCTTTATCATAACTGTATGTCTTTGGTTTTTATTGATATTTCTGCAAATTCATTTTACAGTTTTGTCATTTCATTCGGTCTTGATGGAGTCTGCCGGATTCCCGTTCGCCGTGCGCCAGCTCTGCACCGTCACCGCAAGCAGGGTGACGGCGGAAACCAGCAGGAACGACACGAGGAATATCCATACGCTGACGGGGGTCTTCTCGGCAAAGCCTTCCAGCCAGTGACGGCCTATCCACCACCCGAAGGGAGCCGCCGCCACGAAACTCCCCACCAGCATATACAGATACCGCCGGTTGAACATGCGGAGTATCTCGCCCGTGGTGCTGCCGAACACCTTGCGGATGCCTATCTCCTTCCGCCGGTACTCGCTCTCGAACATCGTCAGGCCGAACACGCCTGTCACGCTGATCACGACGGCGAGCAGGGAGAAGAGCAGCATCTGGCGCGTGAAGCGGAACTCGCTGCGGTAGGTGTCGTCCAGCACGCGGTCCATGAACCGGAAGTTGAAGTCGTGGCCCGGAGTGAACTTTTCCATCGCCTTCTGGAGCGACCGGATTGCCTCTACCTTGTCCGTGCCGGCGGAGACACGGACGTTGACGGTATGCTGGAACTTCCACCCCTTGAAGTTGTCGCCGGGGATGAAGAACGCCATCGGCTCGGACGTGTCATCGTTGCGGAACGTGCTGAACCGGATGTTCTCGCAGAAACCCACCACGGGGAAATCGCCCGAAACGGCGGGCATGTCCACTTTCATCCACGGATATTTCCGACGGGCGGCCTCGTTGAAGATATACACATCGCCGTCGCCCGGCTTGAAGTCACGCCCTTCGGTGACGCGGATGCCCATCACGTCCAGGTAACGGTAGTCTACGGGGAAGCAGGCAAAAGAGATGTTCTTGTCATCCCTGCCACGTCCCCACGTCATATAGCTGTCGGCGGAACTGAGTACGGATTGTGAGAACGTCACGCCTTCCACACCCGAGATGCGCGACAGTTCGCCCACAACGGCATCTTGGCGCGCCCGCGTCTCTTGGGTCATGTTGCCCACGATGATGGCATCCCTATCATATCCATAGCTGACGGTGCGGATATAGCGGCTCTGGGCATACATGATGCCGATTGAGATAATCAGCATGAATGCCACGAAGAACTGGAGGCAGACCAACGCCGTGCGCAGCTTCCGTCCTTTGGGCGAGAGTCCGAACGAACCTTTCAGCACCAGTGCCGGAGGAAACGAGGTGGCATAATACGACGGGTAAAGCCCTGCCAGCACACCTGTCAGCAGGCTGATGCCGGACGTAGCCGCCAACAAAGGCAGGTGTTTGTCCAGGTCGAGACTTGTCGTCACGAGGTCCTGCACGCCCGAATCACGCAGGACGAGCAGCAACAGCAGCGATACCGCAAAGGCGATGAGACTGACGAGCACCGATCCGGCCACAAGTCCCGCGCGCAAAGACCCGGCGGTCGCCCCCAGCACCTTCTGCGTGTTGACGCTCTTGATGCGCATCGGGGTTTCGGCCAGCGAGAAATTCATGAAGTTGATAGCGGCTACGATGACGATAAGGAACGACACGCACAGGAGCAGGTAGACCGTAGTTCGGCTGCCGGCACTCTTGTCGCCCACTTTCGAGAAATGGATTTCCGACAAGGGGATAAGGCGGAACAGGTCGTGCACTCCCTTTAACTCCAGCAGTCCCTGCTGAACCCATTCGGGCGCCGTCTTCTTCAGATATTGGAAAGCCTGGCTCTCCACTTCGGCGACATTTGCCGGATTGTCCAGCCGGTAGTAGCAGATGTAGTTCCAGTTGGACCATTCGTCCTTGTTTTCGTCCGGGTCAAGCGACTGGTAAATCCAGTTCCCCATCTGTGAGTTTTCAGGGAAATCCCTGTACACTCCGCCCACGGTCACGGGCTTGTTGTCCGTCCGTTTGCCCTGGAACAGCGTTTTGCCCACGGCATCGACGCTTCCGAAAAACCGCACCGCCATGGAAGCGGGAATCAACACGTAGTCTTTTTTCTCCAAGGCATCCGCCGAACCTCCAATCATTTCGGGCTGGAACACGTCCATATAGTTGCCGAAGCCGGTGAACGTAGGCTCGTTGAAAAGATTCCCGTCCACTTCGTAATCGCGGCTCTCCCTCCACGAAGTAGTGATGGCGCAGGCCCGGATGTGCGGCGAGGATGCGCCGACCATCTCTCCGATGGGGCGCGCCGTCCACAACTGAAAACCTTCCTCTTCGTCCCCATTGACTTCCAGGCGGAAAATCTTCTCATAGTCCTTGTAGCCCTTGTTGAAGTTCAGGTCGTATTCCACCTGCGTCATGATGACGAAGAACGAGGCGAAGGCGATGGCCAGCCCGATGATGTTCAGCGCACTGGCGGTGAAGAACCGCCGGAAAGTGTGCGTAAAGTTGCGTATCAGTGTTTTCATGACAATCAGACTTTTCATTCCTTACCAATCAGTTCCAGTGCCTTGTCGAGTGCTTCCTCCTGCGGAACGGCATAATGGGGCAATGTGCCGTGGATGTCGTTCTCGTCCGCCCCGTACAGCCAGAAGCGTTTCCAGGAAACGGTGCACACCAGTCCCGACACGGGCAGCCTGTATGGAAGAATGTCGCCGAAGGACACGCTCATTCCGCCCGTCTCCTCCCCGACCACGGTTCCCATGCCGAAGTGCCGGAACGCCCACGCGAACGAACTGGCCGAAGAGAACGTCATGTGACTGGTGAGCAGACAGACCTTGCCCGCATAATGCCCCTCGTCGTCAGAAAGCGGCGGAACGAGCGCGCTCCCGTCTTCACCGTCGAAGAAAGTCCATCCCGGTTTCAGTTCCGGATGGTTCATAAGGCGCAGCGTGGTCGGAGTGACCCGCACCAACGCCTTCCCCATCTGCTGAAAGGGCTTGGGCGAGATATACCGGAGCAGCACGTCACCGACCGAAGAATCTCCCCCGCCGTTGTGGCGTATGTCGATGATGAGGTTGTCGATATGCTCCCTGCGAAGCGCGGAAAACATGGAGTCGGCGAAGGCCCGCATCCGCTGCGGGTCGCTGAACGACCGGAAGTCCATCACGGCCACGTTCCTGTCCTTCATTATCCGGAAGGAATAGGCCGGTGCCTTGCTCTCCTTCTTCTTTTCCGGCATCCGCGCCTTCATCTCCGCGAAGGTGGCCGGACGCAGCGTGGCATGAAGCGTGTCCGCCCCGCCCTCCGCACGGTAGGCCACATCGTATTCCCCGGCGGCATAGAGCATCTCGAACAAGGCCGCGAAATCATAGTCCAGACGCGAAAGACGGAAGAACCTGCGCTCCCCGCTCGCATAGGGCATCATGGCCTCCAGCATCTCCGCCGCGCTCCGCCCGTTGACGGAAAGCACTTCCGCCCCCTCCGGTATCAGTCCGTCGATGCAGCGGTCCGCAAAGATGCGGAGTTCGGAAGTGGACACCCTGACAGAGAGCGGCAGACGGCGGCGGGTCTCGGTGAATACGTCGTTATAGGGAAAACGGAGCATCGTGTGCCCGTCGCCGAGCAGGGTGACCAGCGGCGCGGCCCTGCGGAAAAGCTCAAGCACGGTGACCGAATCCGGCATCCCGTCCTTCACCCGCTTCACTGCACGGAACAGATCTTCCTGCCTGCACACAGAGAACAGGTCGGGATGAATCTCCCCCAACGCATAGACCAGCGCGTCCACATCGAACCGCGCCTGCTCCTTCGAGAGTTTCCCGCCGGGCCCCCTACGCAGCATCTCGGCGGAAGGCTCCTCCAGCGGATTGGCCGACTCCCACCGGACACGCGTGAACGCGGAGTCGCCCTCGGCGGTCAGCACGACAAAGTCGTACGCCCCGTCCTTCTCCACATCGAACACGACGGAATCCCGCTCGTTGGCGAACTTCACCCTCCGCCCCGACGTGGAATAGACATCCGGACGCACCTGAGGGCTCACCCGCCACGCTCCGGGCTGCAGCCGTCCGTCCACCCATATATGAATCAGTTCCTTACCCTCACGGAGAACCGGCAACGCCGTCCCCGCTTCATTCTGTGCCATGCCCGGAACCATAGCCAGAGCAAGCAACCCTGCAAAAACCATTTTCTTCATCCCGTATCTCCTTTTCCAGTTGCCCCGTCAGGCAACCCCTTAATCATTAATTGTCAATTATTAATTATTAATTGTTAATTATTAATTAACAACACCTCATTGTCCTTATACCCCTCATAGCCGGAGACGATGACCCTCTCACCCGGCTCCAGCCCCTCGGTCACCTCATAGAACTGCGGGTTCTGCCGTCCGATGCGTATCTTCCGTCGGTAAGCCTTCGTCCCGTCCTTGTCGAGCACAAAAATCCAGTTTCCCCCCGTCACCTGGAAGAAAGTGCCCTTCGGAATCATCACGCTCCGGGAAGGCTCCCCAAGCTGGAGGTCGATGTAGTAAGTCTGCCCGCTGCGGATGTTCTCCGGGCGCGTACCCTGAAAGACAAATTCCGTACGGAACCGCCCCTCGCGCACCTCAGGATACACCTTCCTCACCTTCAGACTGAACTGCGAGCCCTGACGCTCGAAAGTGGCCGGAAGACCGCCGGCCACCCGGTCGATGTAATGCTCGTCGATCATCGCCTCGATCTTGAAATCCGAAAGGTCGTTGATCTGTCCCACCATCTGTCCGGCGGCGATGTTCTGCCCCAGCTCCACGTCGAGCAACCCCAGCTCCCCGTCAATCGGGGCGCGCACCTCCAGCTTGTCCTTGCGCTCGCGGATGAGAATCACGTTCTGCCGCATGTTGCTCAGATTCTCCTCCATCTGGTCCATCTGTATGGTGCGGTAGATGGAGTCCTGCACCAGCCGCTCCGTCACCAGCCCGTGCTTCTTCATGGCCACCTCATAGTCCTCCTTCGCCTGCAGATACTCCTCGCGGCTGACGAGCCGTTCGCGGTAGAGCCGTTCATACTGTCCGTAGGTGCGCCGCTTGCGCCGGATGTCGATGTCGAGCTGCACCTTCTCGGTCTCGTTGTTCAGCTTGTCCTGCTGCATGGCGACCTGCGTGTTGCGGAGCAGGTTCTGTTTCTCGGCCAGTTCCGACTCGGCGTTCAGAATCTGCAGGTCGAGGTTCGAGTTGCTCAGGCGGAGAATCACATCGCCCTTCTTCACGCGGGCACCTTCCTCCACCACCTTCTCGCGCACGATTCCCCCTTCTTCGGGACTGAGCTGGACGACCGAGATGGGCTGCACCTGCCCGTTCACCCGTATATAGTCGTTGAACTCTCCGCCGGTCACTTCCGCGATGTTCAGCGAACGCCCGTCCACTTTCAGCGTAGAGGCATGGTCGGCGAACACAATCCAGAGCAGCAATGCCAGCACCGCACTTCCTCCGATGATGTAGGGGATGTGCTGCTTTCTTATTCCTTTCTTCTTCTCAAGTTGGATATCCATGATGGTTAGTTAATAGTTAATAATTAATAATTAACAGTTGATGGCTGCGGCTGATGCAGGAACAAAACTATTAATTATTAATTGTTAATTGTTCATTAATTATCGTTTTTCCCTTATAGTAGTCCACAAGGCGGCATTTCAGCAGATAAGTGAGTTTGCTCTGCAGGAGCAGCGTCTCGCTTTCGAAGAGCGTGGCGGCACTGTTCTGCACGTCGAGCGAAGTCATCAGTCCCTCCTCATACTTGCGGCGCGTCACGCGGTAAGCCAGCGAATCGGAGGCCACCTTCTTCTGCATCTGCACGGTTTCCCTCAGACAGCCCTCGCGGTCGTTCACCGCCTGAATCACCAGCTTCCGGAGTTCCGCCTTCTGCTCCTCATACTGCTCTTGCGCGATGCGCCAGTCGTTGCGTGCCCGACGCATACCCACCACTCCCGAGAAGCGGCCGAAGAGCGGGACGCTCATGCTCACCCCGAAATACTGCCCCAGGTTGTTGCGGAACTGGCGGCCGAAGCTGTCATATCCGTCCCTGTGCAGTTCCTTGTAGTAGGAAGACGAAACCCCTCCGAAGAGCGTGATCTGCGGCAGGATGTTCGCCCACGAGCCCTTGCGCCGCATGAGGGCGATGCGCCTGTTCATCTCCGCCCGGCGCAGGGTGGGATTGACGCTCAGCGCCGCGCCCGCCACATCCTCCGGACGCTCGGCGGAGAGCCTCACGAACGAGAAGGCGTCCGCGTCGAGCAGACAGGTGTCGAGCGGCAGAGGTTCCGGCACCGGATAGTTCATCCTCTGCTTCAGCGTGAGCATGGCGGTGCGGAAGAGATTGCGCTGGCGGGTCAGGTTCCAGGTGTCCGCCGCCTGCTGCGCCTCCATCTGCGCCACGTCGGCCATCCCCTTCAGTCCCAGCTCCCCCTGCCGGCGGGTCTTGTAGAGCAGCGAGTCGCTTTCGGCCAGCTTTCTCCGCGCCAGACGCTCCGTGCCGTAATAATAGAGCGCGTCGATGTATGCCTGGAAAGTTTCGAGCGCCGTATTGTCGCGTGCCTCCTGAAGGGCGGCCTTCCCCAGCAGGACGGCAGCCCGGGAGCGGCGCAGCTCGTTGACCAGACTCCCTCCGCGGAACAGGGTGAGGGAAGCTTCCAGCGCATAGGAGTTGTTGAAGGTGGAGACATTGTTATAAGTGTTGGTCTCCGGGTCGACCGAACGTCCGAAGCTGTACTGCACGCCCGTGCTTCCGCTCACCCCCGGCAGGAAGTTGCCGATGGCCTGCAGACAGTCGAGCTCATAGTTGTCCGCCTCCAGCCTCCGCTGCTTCACCGTGTGGTTGTGGTCCACGGCATAAGCCATGCAGCGGTCCACTCCCCACACCTCCTGCGCCGTGGCATGAAGTGCGAGACATCCCGTCGCCGCCAGGCAGAAAACTTTCAGATAAGTTGCTGTGTCCATAATTCTCTTGTCTTGTCTGCCAGTCTGCGACCAAAATCCGTGCCACAGACACAATGCGCTGACAGCCAGCATATGCATACGGGGCGCACACGCGCGGCATGTCAAAAATTTATACACTCCGTGTAAAATATTTTGTCACCGCTCCCGTTTGAGGCCCAGAGATTTTTCCATAATTTTGCATCAGTAAAAACGATGACACACCATGACAAGACAAGGCACACTGCTGATAGTTGACGACAACCGCAACATACTCACCTCCCTGCGCTACCTGCTGGACGAACACTTCGCGCGGGTGCTGACCCTCCCCTCGCCGGTCACGCTGCCCACCCTGCTCCGGCAGGAGGACATCGACCTCGTGCTGCTCGACATGAACTTCTCGTCGGGCACCAACAGCGGAAACGAGGGGCTCTACTGGCTGCGCGAAATCAAACGGATGAAGCCACAGGTACAGGTGGTGCTGTTCACGGCCTACGCCGACATCGCTCTGGCCGTGACGGGACTGAAGGAGGGGGCGTCCGACTTCGTGGTGAAGCCGTGGGACAACACCCGTCTGGTGCAGACCCTGCTCGAGGCTTATCGGAAAGGGAACGCCGGAGACAGGAAGAAAACGGCCGCCGGAGGGACGGCGGAGGAGGAGACGATGTACTGGGGAACGTCGGAGGCTATCAGGCCGCTCCGCACGCTGGTGGAGAAGGTGAGCGGCACCGACGCGAACATCCTCATCACGGGCGAGAACGGCACGGGAAAGGACATGCTGGCACGCGAAATCCACCGCCTGTCGAAACGGAGCGGCGGACCGATGGTGGCGGTCGACATGGGAGCCATCACCGAATCGCTCTTCGAGAGCGAGCTGTTCGGACACGTGAAGGGGGCGTTCACCGACGCGCACACCGACCGGAAGGGACGCTTCGAGGCGGCCGACGGGGGCACGCTCTTCCTCGACGAGATAGCCAACCTCCCCTATCATCTGCAGGCCAAGCTGCTGACGGCCATCCAGAAACGGAGCTTCGTGAGGGTGGGAAGCAACCTTCCGCAGTCTACCGACATCCGGCTCATCTGCGCCACCAACCGCGACCTCGACGAGATGGTGAGGCGCGGGGAATTCCGCGAAGACCTGCTCTTCCGCATCAACACCATCCACCTGCACATCCCCGCCCTGCGCGAACGGAAAGAAGACATCCTCCCGCTGGCGGAACGGTTTCTGCAACGCTACAGCGCGAAATACGGACGCAGTCTGAAGGGATTCGACCAGGAGGCCTGCAGGCTCCTGCTCTCCTGCCCGTGGCACGGGAACGTACGCGAGCTGCAACATGTGGTGGAGAAGGCGGCCATCCTCTCCGAAGGGGACAGGGTGAAGCCCGACGCGCTGCAGTTCACGCCGGAACCGGCGGAAAAGCCGCGGACGGAAGAAGGGGTGCAGACCATCGACGAGATGGAACGCAGCCTCATCCTGAAGGCCATCGACAAATGCGGCGGCAACCTCTCGCAGGCGGCCTCCCGGCTGGGAGTGACGCGCCAGACACTCTACAACAAGATGAAACGCTATGGCATATAGAAATTTCCACTCCGCCACCCTACGCACGGCTCTCCTGGTTGCAGGCGTGGCCGCGCTCACGCTGGGCATCCGCAATGCCGACATCGCCTGTGCCGCCGCGGGGGCCGTCATGTGCGCACTCTCCCTCGCCATCTTCCTGGGCATGAAACGCCGGCTGAAGGAAAGGAGCTGGCTCATGCTCGAGGCCATCCGCAACCGCGACTATTCGTTCCGCCTCCCGATGCAGGGGCTCGCCGGAGGGGAACGCGTACTTCAGGACACGCTCAACCGGTTCGGGGAGATGATGGCCGAACAGAAGCAGCTCATGGAGCAGCAGGAACAGTTCTACGGACAGATTCTGGAGGGGGTGAGCACGGGCATCGCGGTGCTGAAGGAGGACGGGACGGTGGTGCAGACCAACCCTGCGGCGGCCCGGCTGCTGGGACTCCCGGCACTGGGCACGCTCAGCCAGCTCGAACGCTACGGCAGGGAGGTGCCGCAGAGGCTCCGCAGCCTCGGCTCCGGCGAACGCTGCCACCTCCATCTGAACACGCCGCGGGGCGAAATCCAGCTCTCGGTGCGCGCGTCGGTGATGACGCTGGGATGCCGGGACGTGCGCATACTGACCTTCAACGACATACGCAACGAAATGGACGACAAGGAACTGGATTCGTGGATCAGGCTCACGCGCGTGCTGACGCACGAAATCATGAACTCCGTCGCGCCCATCTCCTCGCTCAGCGAAACGCTCATGAAGCGCGACGACGTGGTCGGTTCGCCGCTCTACGAGGGCATCCGGGCCATCCACGACACTTCGGCGGGACTGATTTCGTTCGTCGACAGCTACCGGAAATTCTCGTCGCTGCAGAAGCCTTCGCCCGAACCGTTCTACGTGGCGGAGCTGGTGGCACAGATAGAGGAGCTTCATCTCATCCCCCCGCACATAGCGTTCACCAAACTCATCGAGCCTTCGGAACTGATGCTCTACGCCGACCCGAACCTGATACGCCAGGTGCTGCTCAACCTGACCAAGAACGCGGTGCAGGCCATCGGACAGGACAGGGGACGCATCCATCTGCGCGCCTACTCCTCGACGGACGAGCATGTGTTCATCCACGTCAGCAACAACGGTCCGGTGATTCCGGAAGACGAGGCGGAAGAGATTTTCGTGCCCTTCTTCACCACCCGGAAGGAAGGGAGCGGCATCGGCCTGCCGCTCTCCCGCCAGATCATGAAGCTCTCGGGCGGCACCGTCAGTCTGCTGAAACCCGGCACCAACGGCTGGAACACCACCTTCGTGCTGGAGTTTGAGTGAGTTCCGAAACAAAACGGAAAGAAATCCAAGACAACGACACTCTTTCCATAAAACAGCGTCACCATTTACAGAATGCAACAGGATATTTTGACAATTTCCACAAAGGAAAACAGATTTGTGTTCTCTATTTTGTTATCTTTGGGCACGGAAACAAAAACATCACCATGGGAAAAAGGCAATGACATCGGAAAGGCATAGCCTGACATCCTTCCGTCCGCAGCATGGAGGGGAACCGCTCATACCTGCCCCTACAACCAGCCGATAAAAAACAAACATTTAATCTAAAGACAAAAACATGGAAAAGGATAGATTTATCCAATTATTACGAGAGGCCATCACTGATTTCGCACCAGCCATCAGTTGTGCGGACGGCAGTTGGGCGGTGAAAGGTTTCATTGACATACACAAAACCATATATACCATTTCCACCGACACAAAGATCGTTTCCAAAATATTGGAGCTTTATATCTTCCCCAAGATACTGGAGTTTGCAAACAAAAATGAATTGGAGATAGAACTGAGCAAAGAACAGAATTTCTATCCCGACATAACCTTCAGAGACAAGGAAGGCAATCTGTTTGCCGCAGACTTGAAGAGCAGTTACCGGAAAACAGAAACTCACATCAATGGCATGACACTGGGGAGTTTCACCGGATATTTCCGCGACAGAAAAAGCCTGAAGAATATCACTCGCCCGTATGAAGAGTATAAAGCTCATGTTGTATTAGGTGTCATTTATACGTCAGCAGAAGAAATTGACGAACGACAAACATACACATTAAAACAACTGGATGACATTGCTTCCGTAGCGAAAGACTTCGATTTCTTCGTACAAGAAAAATGGAAGATAGCGTCCGACCATCCCGGAAGCGGGAACACAAAAAATATAGGTTCCATAAGTAATATACAAGATTTGAAGGAGGGAAATGGCCCGTTTGCCTTGTTGGGCGAAGCTGCCTTTGATGATTATTGGACACATTATCTTACGAAAGACATGGCGAAAGCCGCCGAATTGGCAGAGCCTTATTACAGAAGTTTGTCCGAATACAAACGATTTAAAAACATATCCTGAACATGAGTCAAGCGCAATTATCACTGTTTGATGAACTTCCCACCGTAGCCAAGTTTCCCACCACGCGTTACCAGGGAAGCAAATTGAAGTTTGTCGGCTGGATATGGGACTGCATCAAGGACATTCCTTTCCAAACGGCACTCGATGCGTTTGGCGGTACAGGCTGTGTGGCATACCGGTTGAAGCAAGAGGGCAAGACCGTCACTTACAACGACTTGCTTCCTTTCAATTTCCTGATAGGCAAGGCTTTGATAGAAAACCGCAATGTAACGTTGGATGACTGGGAAGTGGAAATGTTGCTGACTCCCCGATACGGTGTGACGTATCCGCATTTCATAGAAGACACGTTCAAGAACATTTATTTTACCGATGAAGAAAACCGTTGGCTTGACATTGTGTCCTATAACATCCGGCACATTGCCAACCCTTATAAACAGGCGGTTGCCTATTTCGCTCTGTTCCAGTCGTGCATCATCAAACGTCCGTACAACCTGTTTCACCGCAAGAATCTTTACGTCCGTCTGCAGGACGTGGAGCGTAGTTTCGGCAACAAAAAGACATGGGACACTCCATTCGATGTGCATTTCCGCAAGTTCGTCAAAGAAGCCAACGATGCGGTATTTGACAGCCACCATTTCTGCCGCGCCAACAATCAGGACGTGTTCGACATAACCTCTTCATTCGATCTGGTGTATATTGACACTCCCTATCTGAACGAAGCGGGAGTAGGTGTGGATTATGCCGATTTCTATCATTTTCTGAACGGACTGACAGATTATGAACATTGGGGAAACCGAATAGATTATTCCAGCAAGCACTTCCGGCTGAAACGTACAGCCAATGTCTGGACGGATGCCCATCGGATCAAAGAAGCGTTCAATCGCCTGTTTCACCAGTTCAGGGAAAGCATTCTGGCCATTTCTTATCGCTCCAACGGAATCCCTTCCATAGATGAATTGGTCGGATTGCTGAAAGCGCAAGGACGAAGGGTGACGGTCCATCAAAGCGGAAAAATCAAATATGTCTTGAGCAACCGACACTCCAACGAAGTATTGATTGTGGCAGAATGAGATAAAAAGCCACCCCACGTTTGCACACCTCCAAAAATTTCACTACTTTTGGAAAAACAACGAAAAAAGACATATCATCATGATCACTTTTCCCAACGCAAAGATAAATCTCGGGCTGAACGTGGTGGAGAAACGCCCGGACGGATATCATAACCTGGAAACCGTGTTCTATCCAATCAACCTGCAGGACGCGCTGGAGGTGAACCGGCTGGAGAACGCCGACGCGCCTTACAGGCTGCGCGTGAGCGGAGCCACGCTCGACGGTTCGCCTGAGGACAATCTCGTGGTGAAGGCATACAACCTGCTCAACGACGTCTATCATCTGCCGCCCGTCGACATCCATCTGTTCAAGCATATCCCTACGGGGGCGGGACTGGGGGGAGGTTCGGCCGACTGCGCGTTCATGATAAAGACGCTCAACGAGAAGTTCCGCCTCGGACTGAGCATCGGGGAGATGGAAGCGTATGCCGCGCGGCTGGGGGCCGACTGTGCCTTCTTCATACAGAACCAGCCGGTGTTCGCCACGGGCACGGGGAACGTGTTCGAACGCATACGGCTCTCGCTGGCCGACTACCGGCTGGTGCTCGTCAAACCGGACATCAGCGTGTCTACACGCGAGGCGTACGCACACATCCGGCCCCACCGCCCGGAAGTCACGCTGAAGGAAATCGTCCGCCGCCCGGTGGAGGAATGGAAGGAGTGCATGAAGAACGACTTCGAGGAAAGTGTGTTCCAGGCGCATCCGGAAATCGCCGCCATCAAGGACAAGCTCTACGACATCGGGGCGGCATACGCTTCCATGACCGGATCGGGCTCGGCGGTGTACGGACTCTTCAGGGAAAGGGTGGAGAACGTGGACGAACTGTTCGCGGGATGCTTCTGCCGCCAACGTGAACTGATCTGACTTATGGGGCATACTTTCACTGATTATATTCATCGGTTCGACTCTGCAGCCGACGGCATCTCTCTGCCGCCGGCTTTTACATACCCGTTCCGCTACACGCCTCACCCGCTGGTGAAGCTGGCGGCAGGAAAGGTGCAGGCTTATCTCGCCGCCCGCCACGACTGGGCGGAGGAGCTGGAGAGGGGGAAGATGTTCGGGGTGCTCGTGGTGGAGGACAGGGAGGGGGGACTCGGATTTCTGGCCGCCTTCTCGGGAAATCTGGCGGGGAGCAACCGGCACGCGTATTTCGTCCCTCCCGTGTTCGACCTCCTGCAGCCCGGCGGGTTCTTCCGCACGGAGGAGGCGGAAATCTCTGCCATCAACCGCCGGATAGCGGAACTGGAGCAGTCGCCCGAATATGTCTGTCTGCGCGACGAATATGAGAGGATGAAGACGGAGAACGCCCGCCGGCTCGCCGGTGCACGGCAGTGGCTGAAGGAGGAGAAGGCACGGAGAGACCGCCTGAGGGAAGAGGAACCTGACGGGAACCGGGAACAGACGCTGATACGCGAAAGCCAGTTCCAGAAAGCGGAATACAAGCGGCTCGAAAAGAGACTGAAGGCGGAGGAGGAACGGCTCAAGACCGCGCTCGCCGTCCACGAAGACGAAATCGCCCGTCTGAAACGGGAACGCAGGTCGCGCTCGGCGGCCTTGCAGCTCAGGCTCTTCGGCCAGTTCCGGATGCTCAATGCCAAAGGGGAGACAAAGGACCTGTGCGAGATTTTCAGGGACACGCCTCAGAAGACACCTCCCGCCGGAGCGGGGGAATGTGCATTGCCCAAGATGCTCCAGTTTGCCTACCTGCACCGCCTGCGCCCGCTGGCCATGGGCGAGTTCTGGTGGGGAAATTCGCCGAAGGAGGAAATCCGCCGCCATGGGCTGTTCTATCCTTCGTGCAAGGGGAAATGCGGACCGATACTGGGTCATATGCTCGCGGGACTGGAGGTGGAGGGGAATCCGCTGCAGGAGGATGCCCACAGAAGCACGCCGCTCGACATCGTGTATGAGGACGGATGGATTGTCGTGGCCTGCAAGCCGGCGGGCATGCTGTCGGTGCCGGGAAAGGACGGACTCGACAATGTGCTCGACCGTCTCCGCGCACGCTATCCCGACGCGACGGGACCGCTCATCGTGCACCGGCTGGACATGGACACGTCGGGGCTGATTCTGGCGGCGAAAGACAAGGAGATGCACCAACGGCTCCAGGCACTGTTCGAGACGCGCAGCATCCGGAAAAGATACACGGCCATACTGGAGGGCATCGTGGAAACGGACGAGGGACGCATCGGACTCCCGCTCTGTCCGGACCCGGCGGACCGCCCGCGGCAGAGAGTGAGCGCGGAACATGGCAAGCCGGCCGTGACGCTCTACAGGGTGAGGAAGAGGGAGAACGGAAGGACGTGGGTGGACTTCTGTCCGCTGACGGGACGCACGCACCAGCTCCGCGTGCATGCCGCTCATCCGCAGGGGCTGGACCACCCCATCGTGGGGGACGCGCTCTACGGGCACAAGGCTGAACGGATGTATCTGCACGCCGCGTCGCTCTCGTTCGTCCATCCCGCGACAGGGAAGGAAATCACCGTCACGCGGGAGGCGGATTTCTGAACTTTCAAATGACAATGACATGACAAGGATTTACGGAACGGAGGCTTGTTCCGACGGCAAGCGCGTGAAGGGGCAGACGGAAGGGAACCGCGTGGCGGAAGCCGCCGCACGCCTCGCGAGGGAACTCCACCGGGGACAGAAGGACAAAGGCGGGAACGACTACTTTGAAAGTCATCTGCGCACGGTGGGGGAATGGGGGAACGACTGGAAGGAACGGACGGCGGGCTATCTGCACGATGCCGCCGAAGACACGCCCCACACGGTGGAGGAAATCGTCCGGACGCTGCAGGACGAATGTCCCGGAATCGCCCCGGAAGAATGGGAGGAGATAGCCGGGACTCTGCATCTGATGAACTCGCGCACCGCCCCCGACCGTGAAACCTATATCGGACGTTTCCGGGGACACTGCCTCGCCATCCGCGTGAAGCTGAACGACCTGAGGCACAACATGGACCTCTCGCGCATCCCCTGCCCTGCGGAAAAGGACCGGGCACGGGCGGAACGCTACCGGAGGGAATATGAGAAACTGAAGAAGATGCTGGAAGAATAACTGCAAGAACTATACAGGAGAAATATCATGTACCAGAAATTCATCATCAACCAGGACGGCGTGCTGAAGTTCGGGCACGTCTATCTGCACAGAGACCTGCTGGGCCACGGAGAATGGTGTCCCTACGGCGGCGGGCTGTGGAAAAGGGACGAAGGCCGCAGGGCCATCCTGCTGTACGGACGCTCCTTCGACTTCGGTCCGCCCGACTTCGGCCGGGTGCGCCGCATCGAGTGGTCGGGCACGGGCGGAAGTCCCTCCCCTCTTTTCTATCTGCCTAACTGGCCCGACGAGCACCTGCTCATACCTGTCTTCGCCGTCTGAGGGACAAAGAAAGGGGCTGTGCGGATTTGCTTCGTTCAAATCCCCACAGCCCCCGAATTATGCTGCATCCACGCGCCGGCGCATCAATATGCGCGGGCAAAGAGCACACGGCGTGCGGAAGGCTTTCCGGTCACCATGTCCACGCCCGGCGTGAGACTCTCCTCGTCGGCTTCGAAGGGGAGACAGCGGATAGTGGCCTTCGTCTCGTCCTTGATGCGCTCCTCGGTTTCGGTCGTGCCGTCCCAGTGAGCCAGGATGAAGCCGCCCTTCTCGATCTGCTGCTTGAACTCGTCGTAGGTGTCGACCTTCACGATGTGCTCGTTGCGGTATTTCAGTGCCTTCTGGTAGATGTTGTTCTGGATTTCCTCCAGCAAGTTCTTCACATATTCCTCGATGCCGTCGCACGAGCGGGTTTCCTTCTCCAGCGTGTCGCGGCGCATGATTTCCACCGTGTTATTCTCCAGGTCGCGGCCGCCCATCACCAGACGCACGGGCACACCCTTCAGCTCATAGTCGGCGAACTTGAATCCCGGACGCTTGTTGTCGGCGTTGTCGTATTTCACGGAGATGCCCATTCCGCGCAGCGTGTTCACGATGCCTTCCACCTTCGCGTCGATCAGCTTCAACTGCTCGTCGTTCTTGTAGACCGGAACGATGACCACCTGAATCGGAGCCAGATGCGGAGGAAGCACCAGTCCGTTGTCGTCGGAGTGGGTCATGATGAGCGCGCCCATCAGACGGGTGGAAACGCCCCATGAAGTAGCCCACACATAATCGAGCTTGTTGTTCTTGTCGACGAACTGCACGTTGAACGCCTTCGCGAAGTTCTGTCCCAGGAAGTGGGAAGTACCGCACTGCAGCGCCTTTCCGTCCTGCATCAGTCCTTCGATGGTATAAGTGTCCAGCGCGCCGGCGAAACGCTCGTTGGCCGACTTCACACCCTTGATGACCGGAACGGCCATATACTTCTCAGCGAAGTCACCGTACACGTGGAGCATCTTCTGCGCTTCGGCTTCGGCCTCCTCGCGTGTGGCGTGCGCCGTATGCCCCTCCTGCCACAGGAACTCGGCGGTGCGCAGGAACAGACGCGTGCGCATCTCCCAGCGCATCACGTTGGCCCACTGGTTGCAGAGGATAGGCAGGTCGCGGTAGGAATTGATCCAGTTCTTGTAGGTGCTCCAGATGATAGTCTCCGAAGTGGGACGGATAATCAGCTCCTCTTCGAGCTTCGCAGCCGGGTCGACGATGACTCCCGAGCCGTCTTCCGCATTCTTCAGGCGGTAGTGGGTGACCACCGCACACTCTTTGGCGAAGCCTTCCACGTGTTCAGCCTCGCGGCTCAGATAAGATTTCGGGATGAGCAGGGGGAAGTACGCGTTGACGTGTCCCGTCTCCTTGAACATCCTGTCGAGCTGCTGCTGCATCTTCTCCCAGATAGCGTATCCGTAAGGCTTGATGACCATACAGCCGCGCACGGCGGACTGTTCCGCCAGGTCGGCCTTCACCACCAAGTCATTATACCATTGTGAATAGTTTTCACTTCTTTTGGTCAGGTCTTTTAATTCTTTTGCCATACTCTTATATGTTATGTTTACTTTTTGCTTCCTGTTTTCGATTCTACAGACCGCAAAATTAGTAAAAAGATTCGTAAAGATTCGTTTCCGCGGCTGATTTATAGCGCGATTTATTCAAAACGGATGGATTTTGCCGGATGAATCCGGCTGACGAGGTACGACGGCCCCACCAGCATCAGCACGGAGACCAGCAGCGTGCAGACATTCAGCAGGAGAATCCATCCCGCATGAAGCTCCACGGGCACCGCGCTCACATAGTAGGTGACGGGGTCGAGACGAACCGGCTCGAAGAGGAGCTGCACCAGACAGCATCCCAGTCCCGCCAGGTTTCCCCAGAGCATCCCCCGCCCGATGAGGAACACCGAGAACGTGAGGAAAATCTCGCGGACGGACGTGTTGTCCGCACCCAGCGCCTTGAGCACCCCGATCATGTTGGCACGTTCGAGGATGATGATGAGCAGACCGGAAATCATGGTGAACCCCGCCACGCCCGTCATCAGAATCAGGATGACCCACACGTTCGTGTCGAGGAGGTCGAGCCAGGCGAACACCTGCGGATACAGCTCTTCCGAGGTGCGCGAACAGTAGTACTGCCCGTAGCGGTCGGCATGGGTGCCCAGCACGGAACGTATCTCCCCGTTCACGCCGTCGAGCCGTCCGTAGTCGTCCACATCCACCTCAATCCCCCCCACCTGCGCGGGAAGCCACCCGTTGAGACGGTTCACCGTGTAGAGGTCGGTAATCAGGAAATAGTCGTCGAAAGCCGAGAAGTTGGTCTGGTAGATGCCGCTCACCTCCAGTCTCCTGGCACGGATATTGTCTTCCACGAAATACGTGAACAGCCGGTCGCCCACCTTCAGCGAGAGCTTGTCGGCGATGGAGCGCGACACCAGCACCTTTCCGCTCGCCGCCGAGTCGGAAAATTCCGGGACGGTCCCTTCCTGCAGATGAGCCTTCAGATAAGTCCAGTCGTACTCCTGCGCCGCTCCCTTCAGCATCATGCCCTGAAAATTGTCGGAAGTCATGATCATGCCGGGCTTGGCGGAATAACGCTGCACGTGCGCCACTCCCTCCACGGCCCGCAGCACACCGAGCAGACTGTCGTCCGCCGCCACGGGCATCATCTGGTAAAGCTCCGCGCCGTCGATGCCCGACACCACGATGTCCGCCCCCATTCCGATCACCTTGTCGCGCACCTGATGCTTGAATCCGATGACCACCGCCACAGATACAATCATCACCGCCAGTCCGACGGCGATTCCGGCCATCGCGATGCGCACGGCCGGTCCCGACACCTCCTTTTTCCTCCCGCCGCTCAGATAAATCCGCCGGGCGATAAAGAACTTCCAGTTCATGATCAGTCGTCCACTCTTCCCGGATACGCCTCAAGCGCCTTGCGGAGGACAAAGAGCGCGCGCACCAGATCTTCCTTCTTCAGCACATACGCCACGCGCACCTCGTCCCTGCCTCCTCCGGGCGTGGTGTAGAATCCGCTGGCCGGAGCCATCATCACGGTCTCCCCTTCATAGCTGAAGTCGGTAAGGCACCACGCGCAGAACTTCTCGCAGTCATCGACGGGAAGCTTGGCCACCGTATAGAAAGCCCCCATCGGGATGGGCGAATACACGCCGGGGATGCGGTTCAGTCCGTCAATCAGACACTTGCGCCGCTCCACATATTCGTCGTAGGTTTCGCGCATGTACTCTTCCGGCTCGTCGAGCGACGCTTCGGCCGCAATCTGTCCGATGAGCGGAGGACTCAGACGCGCCTGGCAGAACTTCATCACCGCGCGGCGCACCTCGGCGTTCTTCGTGATGAGCGCGCCGATGCGGATTCCGCACTCGGAATAGCGTTTCGACACGGAGTCGATGAGCACCACGTTCTGCTCGATTCCTTCCAGATGGCAGGCGGAGATATAGGGCGAGCCGGTATAGATGAACTCGCGGTACACCTCGTCGGAAAACAGGAAGAGGTCGTACTTCTTCACCAGGTCGCGTATCTGGTTCATCTCGCGGCGGGTGTAGAGATAGCCCGTCGGGTTGTTCGGGTTGCAGATGAGAATGCCCTTGGTGCGCTCGTTGATCAGCTCCTCAAACTTCTCCACCTTGGGGAGAGAGAAGCCCTCCTCGATGGTGGTGGTGACCGTGCGTATCACCGCTCCGGCGGAGATGGCGAAGGCCATGTAGTTGGCATACGCGGGTTCCGGCACGATGATCTCGTCGCCGGGATTCAGGCAGCTCATGAAGGCGAAGAGCACCGCTTCCGAGCCTCCGGTGGTGATGATGATGTCGTCGGCGTCCAGATGGATGTCATACTTCTCATAGTAGCCCACCAGCTTCTCGCGGTAGCTGCGGTATCCCTGGCTCGGACTGTATTCAAGCACCGTGCGCCTGATGTTCCGTATCGCGTCGAGGGCCGCCCGCGGAGTGGGGAGGTCCGGCTGGCCGATGTTCAGATGATAGACTTTAGTTCCTTTCGCCTTGGCGGCTTCCGCCAGAGGCGCGAGCTTCCGTATCGGCGACTCAGGCATCTCGGTTCCCCGAATGGATATCTGTGGCATATTTTTACGAATTAATGATGTTGTGGATGCAAAGATAAAGCGATTGGCTTAATTTAGCAACAATAGGTTTGAAAAATTAAGTTTCCCCGGCTTCCGTCCGCCTTTCCGGAAGGCGCGGAGACCTCCGCAGAACGGCCCTGCTTAGGGGAAAGTAAATTACTTTAACTCCTTTTCAGTTAAGCATCCCGATTTTTTCAGAAAAAAAGCCGTATGTTTGTCATGCGAATAAAAAAACGACATCTATCATGAATCTATACCTCATCATATTCAACGCCGACACGTTCCGGAAAGAACAGATCTACGAAATGCACAAGTCTCTTTTCATCGCGCTCGAGAAGTTCTTCACGCTCCACCTTGTCAGCTACACGGAAGCCGAAGGCATCCCCGCAAACGCCTACAAGATGGCCTTCATCGCCAGCGGAGGGGTGGAGGACGCGGTGGTGCGCAACTTCAGTCTCCTTCCCTACCCCATCACGCTGCTCACCGACGGCACGGGCAACTCGCTGGCGGCGGCCCTCGAAATATCGGCATGGATACGCACGCGCGACATGAAGGTGAAAATCATCCACGGACGCCCCGACGAGATGGCCGCCCAGGTGCTGACCCACCACAAGGCGTTCGCGGCCAAACGGAGCCTGAAGAACAAGCGTATCGGGGTGGTGGGCACGCCCGCACCGTGGCTCGTGGCGAGCCATGTGGACTATCTGCTGGCGAGCCAGCGGTGGGGGGTGACTTATGTCGACATCCCCATAGAGGAGGTGGAGAGGAACTTCTACAACGTCACGGACGACGAGATCGGCATGGAGGCGTCGAAGTTCATCGCGCGCGTCAAGGCCATCCAGGAGGTGACCCCCGACGACCTGCTGCGGGGCATGAGGCTCCACAAGGCGGTGAAGGACGTGTGCGAAAAATACAGCCTCGACGCGGTGACGGTCACCTGCTTCTCGCTCATCCCGACACTGAAGGTGACGGGATGCCTCGCGCTCTCGCTCCTCAACGACGAGGGAATCCCCGCCGGATGCGAAGGCGACCTGCAGTCTATCCTGACGCTGCTGATGGTGAGGGAACTGACCGGACAGCCGGGATTCATCGCCAACCCGTCGTTCATCGACATGAAACGGAACGAGGTGCTGCTGGCGCACTGCTCCGTGCCCACCACGATGGCCGAAGAGCTGATTATCCGCAGCCACTTCGAGTCGGGGACCGGAATCGGGATACAGGGAATCATGCACGAGGGAGATGCCACGGTGTTCAAATGCGGAGGGGAATGTATGGACGAATATTTCCTCTCGTCGGGCTACATCACCGGAAACGAGAATCTGGCGGCCTGCTGCCGCACGCAGATCAGGGTGAAGCTCGACAGGCCGGCAAGCTATTTCCTGCAGAACCCGCTGGGAAACCATCACATACTCATCAAGGGAGACCACACGGAGGCCATACAGGAGTTCATGCAGCAGAACCGCTGCAAACAGCGCGAATGAGAGAAAATGCGATACGCCCCTACAGCAACGGGAATCTTTTGATGATGCAAACGAAAGGGCCCAAATGGAAGGGCCGCGGCGCGAATGACGGATTTTTCCGCATTTTGTTTTCCCGTTCAATTATAAGTCGTATCTTTGTAGAACAAGGTGCGGCTTGTTTTTTTGCCCGCCGGCAGGACTGCGGAAAAGCATGCCGCTGCCCGGACGCGGACATCCCGCTGTCGGGAGACGGACACCGCGGAACTCCGGGAAACCTCGCGGCGGCCTTCCCGGCGGGGCGGAACGAAGCCTGCCACACCTTTAAATATTATCAAGACCAAAACAGAATTTTACGGAACAATTATGATGCATAACTGGTTTGAATGCAAAATCCGTTACGAGAAAGTGGCCGAGAACGGCATGAACAAGAAAGTGACGGAACCCTATCTGGTAGACGCGCTCAGCTTCACGGAAGCCGAGTCGCGCATCATCGAAGAAATCACCCCGTTCATCAGCGGAGAGTTTACCGTGGCCGACATCAAGCGCGCCAACTACAGCGAGCTCTTCCCCTGCGAGGAGGACGCGGCCGACCGCTGGTTCAAGTGCAAGCTCTACTTCATCACACTCGACGAGAAGAGCGGCACGGAGAAGAAGACGGCCACCAACGTGCTGGTGCAGGCGGCCGACCTGCGCGACGCGGTGAAGAAGCTGGACGAGGGCATGAAGGGCACGATGGCCGACTACGTAATCGCGTCGGTGGCGGAAACCGCCATCATGGACGTGTATCCCTACTCTGCCGAACCCGACGTGAAACCCGAATTTCCCGACGCTGACAAACGATGACGACAAAAACACAGACTGCCATGGACATCCAGAAAAACCTGAAAGAAGTGCTCGCGCAGCTTCCCCCGAACGTCCGCCTGGTGGCCGTCTCCAAGTTCCACCCCAACGAGGCGGTTGAAGCGGCATACGCGGCGGGACAGAGGGTCTTCGGCGAGAGCAGGGAGCAGGAACTGAGCCTCAAGCAGGCGGCGCTGCCCAAAGACATCGAATGGCACTTCATCGGACATCTCCAGACGAACAAGGTGAAGTATATCGCGCCCTACATCGCCATGATCGACGCGGTGGACTCCTACAAGCTGCTGGCGGAAATCGACCGGCAGGCGGGGAAATGCGGAAGGGTCATCCCCTGCCTGCTCGAAATCCACATCGCGGAGGAGGACACGAAATATGGGTTCACGTTCGACTCCTGCCGGCAGATGCTGGAGGAGGGAAGCTGGAGGGAGCTGAAGAACGTGACGGTCAGCGGCGTGATGGGCATGGCCACCAACACGGACAGCGAGGATGAAATCAGACGGGAGTTCGGACGCCTGCGCGACTTCTTCAACGAGCTGAAGGAGCGGTTCTTCAGCGACTGCGACACCTTCAGGGAAATCTCGATGGGCATGTCGCACGACTATCCGCTCGCCGTGGAGGAAGGGAGCACGATGGTCCGCGTGGGAAGCAAGATATTCGGCGAACGAGTTTATTAAAAGACAAGATATTATGGCACAACTGAAAACAACTTTTGCGGGGCTTTCGCTCGAGAATCCGGTCATCATCGGAAGCTCGGGACTGACCGACAGCGCGGAGAAAATCAGAAGGCTCGAAGAGGCGGGAGCGGGAGCCGTGGTACTGAAATCGGTGTTCGAGGAGCAGATCAGTGCCGAAAGCGGACACCTGCAGGGATACGGCTCGCCTGAAGCGGACAACTATCTGCAGACGTATGTGCGCTCGCATACCCTCGACAGGCACATCAGCCTCATCAGGGAAGTGAAGGGAAGCTGCGGGATTCCGGTCATCGCCAGCATCAACTGCTGCAGCGACAGCGAATGGGTGGACTTCGCGCGGACCATGGAAGAGGCGGGAGCCGACGCGCTGGAACTGAACGTGCTCTCGCTGCAGACGGGCAGAGACTATGAATACGGGAGCTTCGAACGCCGACATGTAGAGATTCTCCGCCACGTGAAGAAGGTGGCAGGCATCCCCGTCATCTTCAAGCTGGGAAGCAACTTCACCAATCCGGTGGCACTGGCCAGCCAGCTTTACGCCAACGGCGCGGCGGCCATAGTCCTGTTCAACAGGCTCTACCAGCCCGACATCCGCACCGACAGTCTCACGCTGACGCATTCCGCCATCCTGAGCGGCCCTCATGAACTGGCCGAACGCATCCGCTGGACGGCCATCGCTTCGGCCGAGGTTCCGCAGCCGGACTATGCCGTGTCGGGCGGAGTGCACGACGGAGAAGGAATCGTCAAGTCCATCCTGGCGGGAGCTTCCGCCACAGAGATATGCAGCGCAGTCTACCGGCACGGACCGGAGGTGATCGGGGCGATGAAGAAAGAGCTGTCGGACTGGATGAACGGGAAAGGATATGAGTCCGTGGCCCAGTTCAAGGGCAGCATGAACGCCCGCACCATAGGCGAGGTCAATCCGTTCGAGCGCACCCAGTTCATGAAATATTACGGCGGCTACAGCGGAGAAGAATAAGACGAGGGCATTCCGGTCCGGAAAAAACAAACGCAGAGACACGGAAGTGCAGAGAATATCATCTGATTGTCAGACAAACAAGACTCTGCGCTTCCGTGTCTCTGCGTTCAAGGAGCATATCCGCCGCCCGCGCCCTACCGCTTCAGCAGTCCCACCTTGAGATTCAGCTTGAAATAATAGGCACCGTTCTCCCGCTCCAGGAAACCATACTTGTCCTTTGCCGTAGACCCCTTCTCCAGACGCGTGTTATAGAACAGGAAGTCGGCGAAGGTCTGGCGGAACGCGCGCTGATAGCAGAGCACCTCTCCCGCACCGGTCACGAACAGCATCCCTCCGATGGCCGACTCCACCCCGTTGTAAAGCTTCGCCGGACGCATCCCCATGGCAACCGCCAGCAGGAACTCCCTCACCTTATAGTCGTAGAAACCATGCTTGCTGATAAGCTCGTCCTTAATCTTGAGCGGGTTCAGCTTCTTCACCTCCTCCGTCAGCTCAGACACCTTCGTGATTCCGTCCAGCCACATCAGGCGGGTCATCTCGCCCAGCAGGCGGCCCATGTGAAGGTCGATCATCGAAAGGTTGCTGCGGAAAATCTTGTCGGCCACGTCGCTGTATTTCAGCGCGCCTCCCAGCCGCTCAATCATCAGCATGCGTTCTATCACGTTGTCTTCCTCGCCTGCCGCGTTGATTTTGTTGACCGCCGGAGAAGGAAACCTCACGCCCGTCTGCTCAAACTTGAAGTTGGCCGCACGGCCTCCGTCGAGCAGCGGGAACATCGTCCCCAGACGGGAACGCACGACAAATCCTGTCAGCGGCGCATCGACGGAATAGAACGCCACGCTGAAGTCAGTGCGGTCGTCCGTCTTCGCCTCCAGATCATAGATAAGTGCCTCGTCGAGAAACCCCTCCACCCCGTCGGGCGAAGTGACCTCGTCTCCCTGCGCGTTGCGGATGCCCTCCAGAATCAGGCCCGCCACCGTGTCGAAATCCTCACGCGGAATCCGCCTGTCAATCTTCTCGCCCGAAATGTGTATGCAGTCCTTCTCCACAATATAGCGGCGTGTGCCGTCGTGCTCTTCCCTCTGCACCATCGCCACCGGAAGACACCGGGCTTCATCCTTCTTCGCGTCGGGAGTTCCGGAGCACACCTTTCCGTCGGCCAGCAGACGGAAAAAGGCGTACAGCTCGCTCCACTCTCTCTTTGTTGCTTCAAATGCCATCTTTTCTTGTCCTCGTTCTTTAAATTTTGCGCAAAGGTAAGCAAAAAGAACGTTAACAAAAGAATAGAGACACGGGGCAATCCATAAAAAACGTTACAAAACAGATTTTTATCACTCTTTTGTTTGCAGATAACCGGAAAGTCCGTATATTTGCAATGTGTTTTTCATAGTATTAGATTTAAGGTTAACAAAGGTTGGAGTACAGCGGTACTCCTTTTTT
>CALUIZ010000007.1 GCA_944320815.1 uncultured Phocaeicola sp.
CCTCCGCCCTTTCCGCTACGCTCCAAGGACGGAGGAAGGCGGTGGCGGAGTTGCACTTCTAACTTGACGGTAGCAAACAGCTTCAATAACCCTTGTTTTTGCCTGAGAATATCCGCGTGTTTGGTCGGCAATATCCGCATGTTCTGTCGGGAGGAAGCGGCTATTTCGGTGGGCATAAGAAAGATTTTTTGTACATTTGTCCCGACCAAATTGTGTAGAGGAGGAAATATGGACTTACCCATGGAGTTTATGACACGTACCCGACAGTTGTTGGGCGAGAATGAGTGGAACCTGTTTGCCGGAGCTTTGCAGGAGGAACCGCCTGCAAGTGTGAGGATGAATCCCCGGAAGTGCGGCCTTTCCCCGGAAGGGGCATCTCCCGTTCCCTGGTGCAGGGACGGGTTCTATCTGTCTGCGCGTCCGGCCTTCACTTTCGACCCCTTGTTCCATGCCGGATGTTATTATGTGCAGGAGGCTTCGTCGATGATTCTCGATCAGGTGCTCAGGCAGTATGTCACGTCTCCGTCGATAATGCTCGACTTGTGTGCCGCGCCGGGAGGGAAATCCACATTGGCCCGTACGGCTCTTCCTGAAGGCAGTCTGCTGGTCGCCAATGAAGTGATGCGCGGCCGTTCGCAGGTGTTGGCGGAGAATATGGTTAAATGGGGGCATCCCGACGTGCTGGTCACCCAGAATGATCCGGCAGATTTTACGGAACTGGGGCCGCTGTTTGATGTGATTCTTGCTGATGTTCCCTGTTCGGGCGAAGGGATGTTCCGGAAAGATGAAACGGCGGTTTCGGAATGGAGCACGGACAATGTACGCCTTTGCTGGCAGCGTCAGCGCAGCATCCTGAGCGCAATATGGCCTTGTCTGAAAACAGGAGGTATTCTGATTTATAGTACCTGTACCTATAACAGAGAGGAAAATGAGGACAATGTGGCTTGGATAGCCGAGGAACTGGGCGCGGAGGTGCTTCCCGTGGAGACGGATGACGGGTGGGGAATAACAGGCAATCTTGCCGGATACGATTTCCCGGTCTGTCGCTTTCTGCCTCACAGAACAGTAGGTGAGGGGTTGTTCATGGCCGTTCTGAGAAAGACATCGGACGACGGGGAGGCAGAGACCGGAGGAAGGAAGCGCAACAGACAGAATAAGGATAAGGGAAAGAAGGGAGGCCGGAATCCGCTGAAGACTTCACGTGAGATGGAAAACTGGCTTCTCAATCCGGAACGGTATGCGCTGATGGTTGATGGAGAGGAGGCGGTGGCGTTTCCGGGCGCGTTTCTGGATTTGTATGAACTGTTCAAATCCCGTCTGAAGGTGCTTCATGCCGGAATCATCTTGGGCGAATGGAAAGGGAAGGACTGGCAGCCGGGACATTCGCTTGCCATGAATGTGGAATGTAATGGAACGGCTTTTCCTCAGGCGGAACTGACGTATGAGCAGGCCGTCGCCTATCTGCGCAAGGAGGCCGTCGCTTTGTTTCCGGATACTCCACGTGGTTATGTGCTGGTCACTTATCATGGCCGGCCGCTCGGCTTTGTGAAGAACATAGGCAACCGGGCCAACAATCTGTATCCGCAGGAATGGCGCATCCGGAGCGGTTATCTTCCGGAAAGCGCGGTGTGGATTCTGTAGCTGTCGATAATTGTTTGATAACTGTTGCCCTTGTCTTCAGGGCAACATATCTTTTGTCGGTCTTTCATAATTGCTGATGGGAAGCTTCACTTTCATCAGGTCTTTGAGCTTATGCTCCGGTTTCCTGATGCCTTTGGGAAGTTTCATTTTTGAGAAAGTCTGGAAATAGAGCAGACAGGCATCTTTCCACCATACAGCATCATTCTTCTGGATGGACAGACGTTCCGCTATGCGGCTGAACCGTTCTTTGTCCACGTATGGCTCCATGGCTTTCCACGTTTCCTGCATTTTTTCAGTTGTCAGTACCCCTTCTTCATATTTGTGGCAGAGTGCGTTCCAGAGTGTCTGTCCGTCTTTCATCTTGAAGTGCCAGGGAAGATGGTGGAACCAGAGGAGGAACTCGTCGGGACAGGTATGTGGATTGTTGAACAGGCATGCCAGCGAGTCCGGATACTGTGCTGCGGCATTGCTTCCCGTTAGGCTGCGGTCGAAACCGATTCCGTTCTTTCCTGCCTGATGGTAGTAGGGTGGAAGCCAGTCGGGGCGTGCGCCTTTTATGTGGCACCAAGGCTCCGGTCCGTAGTGATGGTTCCAGGCGAAAATATGGTGCAGACCGAGAGGCATCATATAGTTTACGGCGGCCTCATGGCTTGCGAGCATCATCTCCTTTACGGGGTTGACGAACCGTGGGTCGGAACAGAATGTCTGTGCCAGCCATTCTTCGGCAATCTGTTCCGATGTCAGTTCCGGATTCCATGCCAGTCGTCCGAATGCATACCAGTTGGCCTGGGCGAAATCATGCCCGCACCAGTTGGCTTCGTCACCGATGTTCGATACGCCGGCTATGGCGCGCAGTGACTGATGAGAGACATCGCCGAAGAACTCTTTCCACATCGGGGCGAGAAAAACCAGATGGTTGGAATGTCCCAGATATTCCTGGGTAATCTGGAATTCGGCCATCAGTTGCGAATGAGGCATGGCGGTGAACAGCGGACTGTAAGGCTCACGCGGCTGAAAGTCGATAGGGCCGTTCTTGACCTGTACGATGACATTGTCCAGAAATTCCCCGTCAAGCGGCTTGAATTCGTTGTATGCCTGTTTTGCCCGGTCACTGTCGGTGGGGCTGTAGACGAAGGCCCTCCACATCACGATGCCTCCATGAGGTTTCAATGTGCGTGCCAGCATGTTGGCTCCTTCCGCATGGGTACGTCCGTAGTCGCACGGGCCCGGCTGTCCCTCCGAATTTGCCTTTACGAGGAATCCGCCGAAATCGGGGATGAGGTTGTATATTTCGTCTGTTTTCTTTTCCCACCATTCTGTCACTTCCTTGTCCAATGGATCTGCTGTCAGCAGTTTGCCGAGTGCTTTCGGCGAAGCGAAATTGACGGAAAGATAGACTCTGATGCCGTAAGGACGGAACACGTCGGCCAATGCCTTCACTTTTGTCAGATTGTTGGAAGAAAGCGTTTCCGGAGAGGCGTTCACGTTGTTGAGCACCGTTCCGTTGATGCCGATTGATGCATTTGCCCTTGCATACGCTTCATAGCGTGGCGAGATGGTGTCCGGCAGCTTGTCCCATTCCCAGAGCGACTGTCCTGCGTATCCCCGTTCGACGGTTCCGTCCGGATTGTCCCAATGGTTGAGTGTGCGGATGTCGTAAGCCGGTTTCTCTCTGATGTCCAGGCGGGAAAGATCGGCTCCCGTAGCCTGGAGGCGGAGCAGGTGATATGCCGCATAGAGCAGTCCGGTTTCTCCTGCCGATTCCAGTCTGACACTATCCGTATCACCTTTGATGGTGTATCCTTCTCTTCCCAGTGCCTTGTGTTCCGTGTCATAATTCAGTTCCAGTACGACCGGTTTGCCCGACCATGTTCTTTTCAGTTCTTCCTTTGCTTTTTCTATGGGTGCAGACTGTTGTATTTTGCAGTTGATTGTAGCTTGCGCTGTAGAGTCCTGGCGGAGCCAGAGACGGCTTCCGTCTTCAGCGGACAGACTTTCACAAGCAAGTCCGCTGAACAGAAGTCCGATTGTCAATAGCTTGATTGTCATTCGTCGGTTCCGTTTATTGTCGTTATTTTTCCATTCTCATCATATTGCAGTTCACATACCTTCAGACTGCGGAGCCAGGTCTTTCCGCCCGACGGTGCACTGTCGTGGTGGAACAGATACCATTTTCCTTTGTATTCAAGTATGCAGTGATGTGTTGTCCATCCTACCACCGGTGTGAGTATCACTCCCTGATAGACGAACGGACCGTAAGGATTGTCGCCTACAGCATAGCAGAGCAGATGGGTGTCGCCGGTGGAATAGGAAAAATAGTATTTCCCGTTGTACTTATGCATCCATGATGCCTCGAAGAAGCGGTGCGGGTCGTCTGCGGTCAACGGTTTTCCGTTTTCATCGACCACAACTACCGGATGAGGCTCTTCAGCAAATTGAAGCATGTCATCCGATATTCTTGCCACACGTGCCGGCAGGGCAGGTTCTCCGGAGGCGGGCAGCGACGGATTCTCCACCGCCTTATTGTCACGGTAGCGTTGAAGCTGGCCTCCCCAGATTCCGCCGAAATACATATAGTAGCTTCCGTTGTCGTCCCGGAAGACAGCGACATCAATGCTGTAGCTTCCTCTTATCGGGTCGGGCTGGGGGATGAACGGCCCTTCCGGTTTGTCGCTTACGGCTACTCCGATATGGAAGATGTCATTCTTGTCCTTCAGCGGGAAGTACATATAATATTTCCCGTCTTTTTCTGCCACGTCGCAGTCCCAGAGCTGGCGGCCTGCCCAAGGGATATCTTTTACGGACAGGACCATTCCATGGTCTTTGACTTCACCGTGCATGATATCTTCCGTGGAGAGCACGTGATAGTCTTCCATGTTGAAATGATCTCCGTTGTCGTTCTCCGGCACACCACTTTCCCAGTCGTGGGAAGGATAGATGTACACTTTCCCGTTGAACACGTGGGCGGAAGGGTCTGCCATGTAGTCGTCAGGCAGCAGGTATCTTTTTTCTGTTTTCATGATATGAAAATTTAAATGATTGCTGTTAATTCGGGTATTAGAGACGAATCTCCTTCACTTCTTTATCTATTCTTTTCAATAATCTCCTTGACGAAAGGTTTCGGCTGATAGTTACGGTCGAAGAGGAGCGGATAGTCTGTCCGGCCTTTTACAGGGAAGTCATTTTTCCAGGAATTTTTGTCCGTAACACCCCATGCGGTGACACGGCTCACGATGTCGGCATGTTTTTCAAACAGACTGAAGAAACTTTTCATACGGCTATTCCATTCCCTCGACACATCTTCGGGCAGTCCGTCCGCATATGGATTGAGTGAATCCCTATATGCCACGTTGTCTGAGATATTGGCACTTTGAGATGCTGTAGGAAGTGCGCTCATATCCCATTCAGTGACCATAACCTTTACCCCCTCGGCCGCAAAGGAGAGCATACTTGTCTCGAAGTCCTCAAGGTCAGGATAGTCCATTCCCATATGTCCCTGCATGCCTACGGCATCAATGCGAAGCTTTCTTTCTTTCAGTTCTTTGATAAGTCTGACCACTCTTTCGCGCCTCCCTTTCACATTCATGCCATAGTCATTGTAATAGAGTTCGGCCTCAGGGTCCGCCTCATGTGCGTACTGGAATGCCAGAGGAATATATTCCTCGCCCAGAATTTGATAAAACATGCTGTTGCGGTAGGAGCCGTCTTCCATGATGGCCTCATTCACCACGTCCCATCCTTTGATTTTACCCTTGTAGCGTCCCACGACTGTATGAATGTGGTCTTTCATCCGTTGTTTCAGCACTTCGGGCGATACGGTTTTTCCGTCTTTGTCGGTAAAGAACCATCCGGCACATTGGGAATGCCAGATGAGACAGTGTCCGATGATTGCCATATCATGCTTCTGTCCGAACTCCACGAATCTGTCCGCCTGCGTGAAATCATAACGGTCTTCTTCGGGATGGATGACTTCACACTTCATGCAGTTTTCCGCCACAACCGAATTGAAGTGCTGTGCGATGACGGCGGAGGCTTTCGGTTCATGTCCGGCAACCTGTGATGTGTTGATGGCTACTCCCATAAGAAATTTGTCCTTTACGACATCTTTCAGTCCGGTCCGTTCTTCTCCTGTTGTACACTGGCAGAAAAGTGCAGCCATTGCCAGAGAAAATAAAGTTCGTTTGATATTCATTTCTTTGCTTTTCCTTTAATGTTAATAATCGTTCCTGTTTCTGCGTTCTGCGTTCGGCCAGTTCTGCCTGCATCTTTTCGTTATATTGTTTGGAAATCGGATAGAAGAGCAGTGCGATGACCCCTACGAAGAAAGTGGCCGCCGGAATCAGACTGGATGAAAGCACAATGCCTTCGATGGCCGTTTCGCTCTGTGCCAGTCCGCTTCCCGACACATATCCGAATCCGGAAAGCAGGAATCCCAGAATCGCGCCTCCCACTCCCAGTCCGGCCTTCAGTGCGAACACCACGCCGGAGAACACAAATCCCGTGGCGCGCCGGTAGTGGATGTACTCCGAATGGTCGGCCACATCGGCTATCATCGCCCAGAGCAGGGGAACGGTCGGAGCATATGCAAGGCTTTTCAATATGTTCAGGACGAATATCGTCCCGATGTCCTGTCTGCCGGGGAAGTAGAACATCGCCGTAAAGATAGCCGTTAAAGTGAGACAAACAATGAAAGTTCTCTTTTTTCCGTATTTGCCCGCAAGATAGTTGGCCAGCAGAATCACTCCGAGGAACTGGACCAGTGCGCCCACCATGTTGAACACACCGAACCCCACTTCGTATGCTTTGTCGGGAGACGAGACAATCAGTCCGAACGCGTTCAGAATGTGATAGCCGACGCTGCTGTTATCGGTGGAAGCGAGACCGATATTTTCAAGGAACACATAGAGCGAGTTGGCATCCACGTAGTTCTCGAAATAATAGTTCATCGCGCTTCCCCACATTGCCAGTGTGATGAAGACGAAGAGCGTCAGAACGAACATGGCACGCCAGGGTACGCTCGAAAGGATGTCCTTGATGTCTTGTTTTGTATTGTTCTGCTGTTTGGCGGGCGGTGTGATGCGTTCTTTTGTGGAGAAGAACACGAAGAGGAGAAACACGAATCCCACTGCGGCGAACAGGGAAATGGTGCACAGCCATCCGTGTCCCTTGTCGCCTCCATCGGCGAACTTGTTTACAAGGGGCAGTGTGAGACCTTGTACCATGAACTGTGCGATGGTGGAGAAGACGAAACGGATAGACGTGATGCTGGTGCGTTCCTTGATGTCGGCCGACATGACACCTCCCAATGATGAGTAGGGAGTGTTGTTGAACGAATACATGGTCATCAGCAGTGTGTAGGAGATGGTCGCGTAAAGTGCTACCAGACCTTTGTCTTCAATGCCGGGGTTATAGAATGCCAGCACGTAGAACACCATGAAGGGGAGAGCTGTCCACAGTACCCACGGACGGTATTTCCCCCATCGTGTCTTGGTGCGGTCGGACAGGATTCCCACAGTCGGGTCTACAAATGCATCGACAATACGGGCTATCAGCATGACCGTACCCGCTATCGCGCCTTCCAGACCGAATACGTCCGTATAGAACTTGGTCTGGTAAATCATCATCATCTGGAATACGAGATTGGCAGAACAGTCTCCCAGTGCGTATCCGACTTTTTCGGGAAGTGAAACTTTCTGGCTTTGCATATCGTTTTGTTTTTCGTTTGTCGTTCTTTTTCATTTATTCATTCTTCCTTCAGCGTCTCCGGTGCACCGAGATAGGTCTTTTTCAGCCCCCCGGCATCAATCTGTATGCGTTCGATGACAATTCCCGGATCAAGCGGACGGATTCGCAGCGTATGTCTGCCCGCTTCCTTCAGCTCATGCACCGTACGCGAAAGGATAATGTGGTTTCTCTGCCATTCGTCCAGTTCACCCTTGTAGTGCCCGTTGAAGTTGACAACCTGCTCCGTTCCTCCGTCGAAGCTGATGGCATAGCGGAGTCCCCTGTTGTGATTGAAATTCAGTGTGGGGGCGAGAGCCAGCTCCACGCATACCTTCCCGGCGTGTTCCGTTTCCATGTCATATTCCAGATACATCTCTTCAGGCGTTTCCGTTACGGGCAGTGTGGTGACACCCGAAAGCGTTTTCCCGAAGTCCGGGATAACACTCCATTGCGTCTTTCCGTCCGCCACGGCACGCGTCCAATGCTCCGCTTCCATGGCTATGTATCCGTTTTTCTCTTCAAACACATATTCGGGACGTTCTTCTTCAACAGCGATGCGGGTCACAGCCGGCATGACCTGCTTCTCCGGATTGTTCCATGAAGTGTAGCCGATGTGCACCTGTCCCATCAGATGATTCCATTTCCCGTCGGAAATCCGTCTGTGGTAGTAGTCCGTGAGTTCAGTATCCCGTTTGAAGCAGGCTTCCACCCGGTCGGCCCATCGGTTCGCTTCCGGATTTCTTTCCGCCGCGAGCCGTTTGTTCTGTGCCTGTGCGTAATACATGTTATAAAGGTTGGCGCATGCCTGTACGGGGAATGAAATCAGCTGGTCATAAGCTGCTCTGTACTGCTCCGGCATCAGGTAACCGATGCTGAGAGCTTTCAGTGCCAGCGCATTGTATTCGTCTCTCACCTTGTCCCATTCCCCATAATTGAACGTATAGGTGTCCGCGTCCAGCACTTCCGGAGTGACACGGCGGTTGTATTTGGGGTAAGTGTTCAGTATGCAGGCAATTTCTTCCGTATAATTGTCGCCGAACTGCTGGCGGCAGAAGTCGACAGTGTGCTGCTGCAGGTTCTGCGCGTTGAATCTTTCCGGATTCCATGCCATGTCCATAAAGAACGTGATGGGATACTCCATCGGTTTCAGGTCGCCCACGTTCACAATCCATAGCTTCCTTACCCCATGTTCGTAGGTCAGGTTCAACTGTTCCCATATGCGGGGTATCGGACTGATGTTAATCCATTTTGAGTTGCGCGGACCACCCACATAGTCAAAATGATAGTACATCCCGTAGCCTCCCTTGCGCGGCTTCTCGTCCAGACCGGGCAGTTTGCGCACGTTCCCCCAGTTGTCGTCGCAGAGCAGGAGTGTGATGTCCTCTGGCACACGCATTCCCTTGTCATAATAGTCCTGCACCTCCTTATAGAGTGCCCATACCTGCAGAATGTCTTCCGGCTTTTTGCCCGTAACCTTTTTCAGAATCTTGCGCTGGTCTTTCACTATCTTCAGCAGCAGGTCCACATTCGCGTCCTCGCTCATCGGTTCGTCGCCGTCACCGCGCATCCCTACCGTATAGGCGGTTTCCCAGTCCTTCGCCCGTTCCGCACTGAAAGTCCAGAATTCCTTCAGTGCTTTGCTGTTGGTCTGGTAGTTCCATGCTCCGTTTCTCCGGCGGCTCCAGTCCTTTTGCGCTGCGGCCATCGGTTCATGGTGGGACGTTCCCATGACGATGCCCATCTTGTCGGCAAGGATGCCGTTCTGCGGGTCATCGTCATAGAACGCGCTTCCCCACATGGCAGGCCACATGAAGTTGCCGCGCAAGCGCAACACTAACTCAAACACTTTCTTATAGAACTTGCTGTTGAACCCCTTGAACTTCTCGTTGGCCCAGTTTCCCAGACAGGGCCATTCATCGTTCAGGAAGATGCCCCGGTATTCCACTTTCGGCTCGCCGTCGGTATATACTCCGGGCTTGATGTAAATATTCTCTTGTGTTGTGACAGGCACGTCCGCCCACCAGTTCCATGGTGACACACCGATCTGTTCGGCCAGCTCGTAGATGCCGTAGACCGTTCCCCGTTTGTCACTTCCTGCAATGACCAGTGCTTCTTCCACTCCGTCGCTCGGATTGTCCACTACCTGAAGCAGGTATTTTTCGTTTTTGCCCGCCAGTTCCTTCCCGTCAATCTTTCCTTTTTTGATGAGGCTTTGAATCAGCGGAGTCCCGATGCTCCCTATGATGAGACAACGGCCTTGCGCTCCTTCCGTTTTCAGTACCGGCTGTTTCCCGCATACTTTTTTGATGTCTTCTGCCAGATTCTCCATCGCCATCCTGACTCCTTCCATTTCTTGTGCGGAAGCAAGGATGTTGCATGGCGTTCCGTTTTCCGCCAGCGGAAAATATTGTATGTCCTTCTTGAAGGAAACAAACGGTTCCGCCGCCTGTATTGTCAGGCTTGACAGGAGGACCGAGAGCATAATGAATGTCTTTTTCATGGTATTTCCGTTCATTTGAAATTCTTGTACCGGCAAAGGTAGCCCATTCGTCGGAAATCTGCTTTTTTGTTTGCTCCTATCTCGTTCGGCTATGTTCCGTAGACTGTTTGATTTGTTACAAAAACGATTGATTTTATCACATCACGTCCGTAATCTGGCTTTTTGTCTGTGCCATACTTGTCGGACAATGGATTTCTTGTCGGATGGAATGGGAGCTTGCCGTGTGTCCTTTGGAAAGTGTCTTTGTGGGAAAATGACGGGGTGTTTTGTGGAGGGAAGGCCGTTGCTTTTCATCAAATATGCGGTTGTCCGGATGGAAGAAGGATGGTAACTTTTCTGCAGGACGGATGGCTTCTTTGTCCTGTGCTGGAGAAGGAAGAAAAGTGTGGGGCCTGACTCGGGCAACTGCCGGGCTGGGAATGCATCTGAGAGGGTGAGGCGGCGTTATGGGAGAAAGCCCCGCCTTCGCCTCCTCAGATGCATGAAGTGTCTTTTCCGCTTATTTCAGTGTCAGCGGGATTCCCTTGTAGAAATCCAGAATCTTCGTGCGGAACAGATATTCGTATTTCGCTTGGATGCAGTCTGACAGTGCCTTCATCCAACTGGTGCGCGATTCGTTGTATTCCGTGGCGTTCGCTTTTCCGTTGGCATATTTCTCTTTCATCAGCCGGAATGACGATTCCGCCGCTTCGTTGGCCGTTTCACTGCTATAATACTGCGTTCTGGAGTTGACCGCGTTGTAATATGCCTGCTGGATTTCTTTATAGAGCGACTTCTTCGCCTCCTCCAGTTGCCATGACAGCGTGGTCTGGTCTATGCGTGCAGCGCGCACACGGTTGCGCGTGTTCAGCCGGTCGAAGATGGGAATGCTGAGTGAAATGCCTACGTATTGGCTGAAATTGTCCCGTAACTGCGTCCTGAATTGGGCATTCTCTCTGCCTGACACTTTATAGTAGTTGGTGCTCAGTCCCGCTCCGAAACTGAGTTGCGGATACCAGGAACTCTGGGCGATTCTGATGCTGCGCGCCGCCCCCTGCAGACGGTATTGCGCCGCAAGGATAGCCGGTTTGGCAAGTACGGCCTGATTGTAGATGTCGGTGGGTGAGGTCAGCTCTTCTTCCAGTTGCTCCATCCGTACATCAGGAGTCTCTATACTGAAATTCTCGGGTGAAGGAAGCTCCAGCAGCTGACTCAGGTCGAGCAGTGCCAGAGTGAGATTGTTTTCAGCCTGGACGGCAGACAGTTGGTCCTGTGCCACGCGGGTCTTGGCTTCCATCCACTCCGATTCCGAAGCCTTTCCGTTCTTGAAGAACGCTTCCTTCTGTGCGAGCATCTCCTTGCTCAGTTCCACCTGGCTATGTGCCACTTTGGCCAGTTCCTGATTGAACAGCACCTGCAGGTAGGCGGAAGCCACCTGTATGCTGATGTCCTCCTTCGCCTTGTTCAAGTCTTCGGTAGCCGCCTGAAGATTCAGCTTTGACAGCGCAATCGTGTTGGGAATCTGCATTCCGGTGAACAGCGGGATGCTGGTGCTTACGCTGAATCCCGTGCTCTGCGTGTTGATGCTTTGGTAAGTATTGTTTGCCTGAAGGCTCCGTCCGAAGTTGAATGAATGTGAAGCGTTTCCGTTCAGATCGGGCAGACGGCTCCATCTGGCAGTGTTCAGGTCAATTGCATTTTTGTCGCGGGCCGCTTCCTGCTGCTTTACGGTCAGGTTGTGCCCGATGGCATAGTCGATGCATTTCTCCAGACTCCATATCTCCTGTGAAATCATGGGGACGGCTATGAGGAAGCCGACGGTTGTTGTCAGAATCTTTTTGTTCATGGCTTATTCTTCTATTTTCAGTCCGCGTACCGCTTCGCCGGCCTTCAGACCTTGGGTCACTTCCGTATCGATTCCGTTGCTTATCCCTGTTGTAATCCGGCGGCGTTCAAACTTCTGCACCGGAACGCTGTCTGTCAGCACATGGACGAATGTGGAGTCGCCGCTGAATTCGACGGCACTCTCCGGAACTGTCAGCGCATTGTCCACATGTTGCAGCTCCATCTCCGCATTGGCACTGTAGCCCGAACGGATGGTTACGCTGTCCGGGACAGTGATGGCCGCCTTGATTTCAAACTGGTTGGCTCCGTTATTCTCAATGCTTTTCGGTGAAATATATTCTAGGGTAGCATCGAATTTCATGTTCTGCAACGCTCCCAGAGTGATTTTTACTGGAATGCCTTCCCTGATGCGTCCCACTTCGGTCTCATCCACGTTGCCGCGGAAAATCAGGTCGCTCATGTCGGCTACGGTGGCGATGGTGGTTCCGTCATTGAACGTGTTACTCATGATTACGGAGTTGCCGACCTTGATGGGGACATCCAGAATCAGTCCGTCGATGGTGGAACGTATCAGTGTGCTGCTGAAGGATGCGCTGTTTTTGGTGATTCCTTCCTTTACAATCTCCAGATTGTCTTTTGCGGCCTGCAGTTCTTCTCTCGCCTGTTTTGCAGCCAGCAGTGTCTGTTCGTATTCTTCACTGCTCACCAGCTTGTCGTTGTAGAGCTTTTCCATGCGTTGCAGATTGGTCTCTGCCTGTCTGCCGTTCATTTCCGCCAGACGTACGCGGCTTTCCGCCGAGTTCAGTGTCCCCAGTTCCGGAATCACTTTCACCTTGGCGATGACTTCTCCCTGTTTCACGGTCTGTCCCGCTTCTTTGTACACTTCGGCGATGATACCCGATATTTGGGGTTTGATTTCCACTTCATCGCGTGGCTCAATCTTCCCAGTGGCTACGGTGGTCTGTCTCAGGTCTTTGGTCGTGACCTTTAGAATCTGGTAACTCACTTCCTTTGGCTGCGATTTCTGGTAGAGAAAAACGAATGTGCCGACAAACACTGCCGCAATCAGTACAATCGCGGTTATTTTTATAAACTTCTTCATATAGGTTGGTTTTTTATTGTCTGTTCAGATAATAGATGTTATTCGTCACGGATGGCATCAATCGGTTTGACTGACATGGCCCGGTAAGCCGGTGCCAGTCCGGCAAGCAGTCCCAGAAACAGCAGAAGCATGCATGCTCCGACGGCCTCCCAAAAACTGATCAGGAAATGGGTCGGCGCATCGGGAGTGGATGTGCCGATTTCCACGGCATTCAGAATGAACACTGCGAAAGCGATGCCCGCCATTCCGGCGAGGATGGTCAGCACCATGCTTTCCGAGAGTATCTGTTGGAGTATGTCGTTGGGGCGCGCCCCGATGGCCCGGCGGATTCCGATTTCCGTAGTGCGTTCCTTCACCGTGACCATCATGATGTTGCTCACTCCGATGGCACCGGCCAGCAGGGTGCCAAGTCCTACCATCCATCCCAGAATCCGTATGCCTGAGAACAGGTTGTCCACCATGCTGAACATGGCTTCCGCATTGACCAGAATCGTTGCCTGACTGTCGTCCGGGTGGATATAATGTGCGCGTTTCACCACTTGGTCCACTTTCTTCTCCACTTCACTGATTGAGTAACCTTTCTTGGCCGTATAGCACAGCAGTTGCACTTTCTGTCCGAAATTGTAGTTCTGCTGCATGGTGGTGAACGGAATGATGACCGATGTCTCAGAACGTCCCTGGATGGAAATGTTCCCGCTTGACAGACTGACACCCACCACTTGATAATAGATTCCGTTTATCTTGATGAACCGTCCGCAAGGGTCCTCTTTCCCGGGGAAAAGAGACTCATAGATGCGTTTCCCGATGATGCATACCCGTCGCCGGTCTTTTATGTCCATGTCGTTCAGGTATCGTCCGTGCGAAAGCAGCGGCTCCTCTATTGCTCCGTATTCAGGATAAAGCCCTTTCAGAGTGCCTGATATCTTTTGTTCATTATAGATGATGTCCACTCCCCATCTGGCAAGGCTCGGGGTGATGATGTCTACCTCGCTCACGCTTCGGCGGATACGTTCCACATCGCTGTTCTCCAGATCCCAGTAGCGTCCTTGCTGGAAACCTTTGTATGCCTTGCCGGTGTTGTTCGATCCCATGAATCCGGAGTTCGTGGCAAACCCTTCAAACTCGCGTGAAAGCATCTGCTGCATACCTTGTGCGCCGCCCATGAGGGCAATCAGCATGAAGATTCCCCAGAAGATGCCAAAAGCGGTCAGCAAACTCCTTGTCTTGTTGCGCGTGATGGTGACCAGTATTTCTTCCCAAACGTCTAAATCGAATAGTTTCATGTTTACTCTGCTCTAAGTGCCTCTATCGGGCGGATTCTTACAGCTTTCAAGGCTGGGAAGAGTCCGGCCAATGTTCCGGCGACAATTAATGTCAAGGTTGCCTGGACGGCGATGGACAAGTCGACTGTAGGATTTTCGAAGAATGTCATCGAGAACACTCCCGCATCCATGGTCTGTTTGCCGGCCACCGCATTCATGTATTCTGTGGCGGCTATTCCGGCCACCATTCCCACATATCCGAAGAAGGTGGTGATGGTTACACTTTCGGAGATGATGAGCCATAAGATAGACATCGGCTTGGCACCGAGTGCTTTTCGGATTCCGAATTCGTGTGTGCGTTCGCGCACCGTAATGAGCATGATGTTGCTCACTCCCACGATGCCGCTCAACAGGGTAAAGATTCCGATTACCCAGATGGCGATGTGCAGTATCTGTGTGGCGGTCTGCTGTTGCAGGTATTGGGTGAAGCGGTTCCAGATCCAGATGGCACTGTCGTCTGTCGGGTCGAACCGTTTCTGGCTGCCGAGCATCCGGCGATAGTCGGCCTCAAACGCTTCGTTGTCCGTCTCATCGGTCAGGTTCTTTGTGGTGAATGTGATGTTGTCGATGCTGTCTCCTTTGGCATAGACCGTCTGCAGGGTTGTGAACGGGACCAATGCAGTAGGGGAAAAGCTGTTCTGGTCTCCGTAGATGCCGACCACCTGATAGACCACCCCTCCGGCCTTGATGTATTTCCCTATGGGGTGGGTTTTGGGAAACAGCGTGCCTGCCGTCTTCTCATGGAGTATGATGACTTTACGCCGTTCCTTCATGTCGCGTTCATTGATGAACCGTCCTTCCTGCAGTTTCACGGCTTCCAGTTCGGGATAGTTCGGGAACACTCCGTCCAGTCCGATGCTCAGTTGTTCTTTTCCGTATGTAAGCGTCACACTGCTTTGGCTGATGGTGGCTCCTGCCGTGATGACATGTTCGGGAAAGGCTGTCGAGCTGATTTCCCGGTCATGGTTGTTCAGTGAGATGCTTCGTCCTTCCTGCATGCCCTGATAGGGCTTTGACGTGTAGCCGGGAAAAATCTTCATCGAGTTCATCATCATGCCGGCCGACTGCCCTTCGAACGCATGGATCAGTCCGTTTCCGGCCCCCAGCAGGACGATGAGCATGAAGATGCCCCATGCCACCGAAAACCCCGTAAGGGCAGTGCGCAGTTTGTTGCGCATGATGGTGCCGTAAATCTCTTGTATCAGGTCAGTCATGGTTGTCTGTCATTTCATGAAACCGTTCTGTCCGAACGGGGAGGCATGATGGTCAATGTTGTCCTCTATCCGTTCAATCAGACCGTCTTTGATGTGTATGATTTTGTTGGTCTGGTTGGCCACTCCGCTTTCGTGGGTGACAACCACAATCGTAAGCCCTTCGTTGTCGTGCAGTTCCTTCAGAATGCTCATCACTTCCACGGATGTCTTGCTGTCGAGCGCACCGGTCGGCTCGTCGGCCAGAATGATCTGCGGTTTGGAAATCAGTGCTCTGGCGATGGCCACACGCTGTTTCTGTCCGCCGGAAAGCTCGTTGGGCAGATGGTGCGCCCACTCCTTCAGTCCCAGCTTGTCAAGATACTCCATAGCCAGCATGTTCCTTTT
Organism: uncultured Phocaeicola sp.; assembly: GCA_944320815.1. Taxonomy (GTDB): domain Bacteria; phylum Bacteroidota; class Bacteroidia; order Bacteroidales; family Bacteroidaceae; genus Phocaeicola. Next base: position 15,712 of record CALUIZ010000007.1, read on the forward strand.
CTTGCGGTTCACCCCCTGATAAAAAAGGGGAAGGGCCACATTCTCCATGGCATTCTTGAACGGAATCAGGTTGAACGACTGGAAGATGAATCCAATCATCCTGTTGCGGTATTCAGCGGCCCGCGTCTCGCTCAGGTCGCGTATCAGCACGTCATCCAGCCAGTATTCGCCCGAATCGTAGTTGTCGAGAATGCCGAGGATGTTGAGCAGAGTGGATTTGCCGGAGCCGGAAGCTCCCATGATGGAGACGAACTCTCCTTTTTCGACGTTCAGGCTGATTCCCTTCAGTACGTGAAGAGGGGCACCGTTATGGTAGGTCTTGTGAATGTCCTTTAATCGTATCATAAGATGAAGCGTATGTGTCAATTTGTGTTCTGTTTGCGACCGCTAAGGTATAAAAAGTTTTATGAACGCGGCAATTTTCCGACTGATAAATTTGATGACTTGTAATATCCTGTCATTTTGACTGAAACAACGGGCTGTTTTGGCCGGAATAACCGCTTGTTTGTGACCGGATGTGGCGGTATTTTTTGGGGAAGAAAAAGACGGAACAGGCCGGACATATATTAAAGTATATGTAAAAGTTGTGTGCCGGCTTAAATAAATCCACGGAAAATTTGCTCCATATTCTGTGATTCTTTATTTTTGCTACAATAATTAACCCTAAACATTAAAATGTCATGACAATAAACAATGTAGAGAAACCCTATGTGGTTGGTATGGACATTGGCGGTACGAACACGGTATTCGGCGTGGTTGATTCGCGCGGAAATGTGTTGGCTTCCGATTCAGTGAAGACACAGCAGTATGAACAGATTGAAGATTACGTGGAGGCAGTCTGCAAGAAACTGATACCTCTGATCTCCCAGTTCGGCGGAGCAGACAAAATCAAAGGTATGGGTGTAGGTGCTCCGAACGGAAACTATTATAACGGAACGATAGAGTTCGCTCCTAATCTGCCGTGGAAGGGAATCATTCCGCTTGCTTCCTTGTTTGAGGAACAGCTTGGAATCCCTACCACTTTGACGAACGACGCCAACGCGGCGGCTATCGGTGAGATGACTTATGGCGCGGCGCGAGGCATGAAGGATTTTATCATGATTACGCTGGGAACCGGTGTGGGCAGCGGTATCGTGATCAACGGACAGTTGGTGTACGGACACGACGGATTTGCCGGTGAGCTTGGCCATGTGATAGTGGACCGGGACGGACGCCAGTGCGGATGTGGCCGCAAAGGCTGTCTGGAAACCTACTGCTCCGCTACGGGTGTGGCGCGTACGGCCCGCGAATTTCTGGTTCAGCGCACTGAACCGAGTCTGCTGAGAAACATTCCTGCAGAAGAAATCCAGTCGAAGGACGTGTATGATGCGGCGGTGAAAGGCGATAAGCTGGCTCAGGACATCTTTGAATTTACAGGCCGTGTTCTGGGACAGGCATTGGCTGATTTCATAGCCTTCTCAAGTCCGGAAGCGATTATTCTGTTCGGCGGACTGGCCAAGTCGGGCGATTATCTTCTGAAACCTATCCAGAAGGCGATTGACGAGAATGTACTGAAAATTTATGCAGGGAAGACCAAACTTCTTCTTTCCCAACTGAAGGATGCTGATGCGGCTGTGCTGGGTGCCAGCGCGTTGGGCTGGGAAGCCAAACCGGAATGATGCCGGATGGACACAAAATGTTCAGGGGGTGACGGATGTGGTTCCGTCACCCCCTGAATGTTTTGATGGAGCGGTGATTAGCGGACAATCTGGACCGACACCTTGCAGGGATGCTCAAGTTCCTTCTTCCATTCCTCAAGATAAGAGAACCACGCTTCTTTTGTGGGATAACCGAATGTCTCTTTTGTGGAAGTGAATGTGGTGTGATAAGTGAAACGGTCCTTTCCCGGCGCGCTGACGGTGTAGAGGAAGTTCTCTTTGTCCTTCGCCTCTTTCTTTATGTATTGCCGCGGGATGGATGTCCCCAGACCGACGGTCTCCTTTTTGTATTTGATGGTGTCGTTCACGGGCCAGTCGGTTCCCCAGCTTCCCACAAGCCCCTCATGGTCGGAGAACATGGCCGCGTTGCCTGCAATGTTCTGTACGCCGGTGCAGAATTCTTCCTGGCCGAGCGGCTGGTCGAAGATGATGTCCACCTGTGCGTCGCGGTGTCCGGCATAAAGCGTGTAGCGGTTGATCATGTTCAGTTCCTTTCCCTGATATTCCCATCCTTTCACTTCTGCGTCGGCTATGGTGCGCACAGGTCCGCTGGCTATCAGACGTTGTCCTCTGACGGCTACCGGCATGATGTGGGTGGCTTCCTTTCCGTTCCAGCCTTTCAGGGTGCCTGCTCCGCAGCTGTTTCTTACCAGAATCACATCATCGCCGAATCCCCGTTCCAACTGCTCGTCGGTAGGATAGAACATGCTTTCCTCGATTTCCAGACCCTTCTTGAATTTTCCGTAAAGGTCTGTCGTCTGTTTTTCGTTATAGTAGATGCGGTAGGCCACCAGTTCGCTTTCGAAGGCGATTCCGTGATGATGGAGAACCGTGTATGTGTAGCTGTCACCCGGTGCATAGATGGCGGTTCCTTTCGCGTACTGGTCGTTCTTGGAAGTGCGGAAAAGCATCTGGGCATATACTCTTGCAGGGTATTTCCGGTCACTTTTCTCTGTCGACAAGGTTACCACCAGCTCTTTCTTCCCGTTTGCGGGCACATCGGTCACGAAGGCCAGTTCGTCGGCTTTCATGTCGAAGTTCATGTCGTCGAGCTGTGAAGGAATTTCCGTTTCTCCGTCTTTCACGACCGCCGACTTTACCGTGAAGTCCAGCTTCAGGGCATTCAGGTCGATTACGACAGGTTCGTCGGTCTTGGCCTTGTGCCATGTGTTCTCGACAGTCACCTTGATTTCTTTCTCGTGTGCATGGATTCCGGCTGTACCGCATAAGAGAGCCAGAAGGGTAAGAGGTAATGTTTTCATCGTATGTATTTTTCGTTGTTAATAATCCGTTGGCTTTACAAAGATAGCGAATAAAAGCAGGCTGCACTTGTCCTTTTTGATTCAATTTCTGCAAAAACTGATTGGTTTTGCGCTGTCTCTGATATTTTGTAATCGAAAGTGTGAGAATTGCAAATTAAGTTTGTATCTTTGTCCATCAATTTCAAATAAAAAAAGTATGGGTTATAATTTATTGAAAGGAAAGCGTGGTATTGTCTTCGGTGCTTTGAACGAACAGTCCATCGCCTGGAAAGTGGCTGAACGTGCGGTGGAGGAAGGTGCGACAATCACTCTGTCGAACACGCCGGTGGCAGTGCGTATGGGTCAGGTTTCCGCATTGTCAGAGAAACTGAACTGTGAAGTGATTCCCGCCGACGCCACTTGCGTGGAAGATCTGGAGAACGTGTTCAAGCGTTCTATGGAAGTGCTGGGTGGAAAGATTGACTTTGTGCTTCATTCAATCGGCATGTCTCCGAATGTCCGCAAAAAGCGTACATACGATGATTTGGATTATGACATGCTTGAAAAGACACTTGACATTTCTGCCGTTTCATTCCATAAGATGATCCAGTCTGCCAAGAAACTGGGAGCTATCAATGACTATGGCTCAATCGTGGCCTTGAGTTATGTGGCTGCACAGCGCACTTTCTATGGATATAATGACATGGCGGATGCGAAGGCTTTGCTGGAATCCATCGCGCGCAGTTTCGGATATATTTACGGACGCGAGCATCATGTGCGTATCAATACCATCTCTCAGTCGCCTACCATGACGACAGCAGGGTCGGGAGTGAAGGGAATGGACAAGCTGTTTGACTTTGCCAACCGTATGTCTCCGCTTGGAAACGCTTCTGCAGAAGAATGTGCAGACTATTGTATCGTAATGTTCTCTGACCTGACCCGTAAAGTGACCATGCAGAACTTGTATCACGACGGAGGTTTCTCCAGTGTCGGTATGAGCCTGCGTGCAATGGCTACTTATGAAAAGGGACTGGATGAGTACAAGGACGCTAACGGAAACATCATTTACGGATAACAATCATATTGATGCGTAAGCTTATATTCATATTGCTGGGGATAGCCGTACTTTCCGCTTGTCATACAGACGGGCGGAAAGGTGGCTCTTCGGCACATATGGATGTAGAAGTCTTCCGTTATGACCGCTTGCAATATGAGGCAGCGGTTCTGAACAGTCTTCTTGCATGGCAGAGGATGAGTACGGAATGGTCTCACGCCACTCGTCTGCTTATCGAGGATGTGCTTGAACTCGGTTCGGTAGACCAGCCGGACATCAACGAGCGTATGTGCACCTATTTTTCCGACTCTATACTGGTCTGTCTGATGGAGGACGCTGACAGCGTGTTCCGTGATATGTCGCAGATAGAGAAGGACCTGTCGGAAGGATTCAGGGCATTAAAGAAAGAACTCCCTTCGTTGCCGGTGCCTCGTGTCTATTCTCAGATATCTGCATTGAACCAGTCTGTGGTGGTGGCCGACAGTTTGTTGGGATTCAGTCTTGACAAGTATATGGGGGCGGATTATCCTTTGTATAAAAGATATTATTATTCTTATCAGCGACGCTTCATGTCGCCTGACCGCATTGTTCCTGATTGCTTTACGTTTTATCTGCTGGGGCAGTACCCTTTTTCATGGGAGGAGGGGCACAGGGCCTTGTTTGACATTATGATGTATCGTGGAAAGATTGCCTGGGTAGTGGAACATGTCTTTGGTTCTGACAGACTGGGAGCTTTTGCGTTGGGGTGTACTGACGATGAATTGAAATGGTGTGAGAAGAATGAACAGAGGTTGTGGGAATGGATGTCGGACAGCAATCATTTGCTGAGTACCGACCCTATGGTAATCCGTTCTTATATGTCATCCAATCCGAACTTTATTTTTGCCAAGCAGCAGATGCCGCCTTTTACCGGGATATGGTTGGGTATGAGATTGATTGACCAGTGGATGAAAGAGCATAAGAGTATGACCGTCGGTCAATTGTTGGAAAAGACGGATTTTCGGGAACTGATTCCTTTTCCCCGGTCCGGTGAGTGAATTATTCAGACATTATGGAAACAGCTTTGTATTTGTTGCCCGTGACGTTGGGTGACACGCCTGTCGAGAAGGTATTGCCTCCGTATAATCGGGAAATCATATTGGGTATCAAATATTTTATAGTGGAGGATGTGCGTTCTGCGCGCAGATTCCTCAAAAAGGTGGATTCGTCGATAGACATTGACGGACTGACATTCTATGAACTTAACAAACATACCTGTCTTGAAGAGATTTCCGGCTATTTGCGTCCTTTGGAGGAAGGCAGTTCCATGGGAGTGATTTCAGAAGCCGGGTGTCCTGCCGTGGCCGATCCGGGAGCGGATGTGGTGGCCATTGCCCAGAGGAAACGGCTTAAAGTGGTTCCGTTGGTGGGACCTTCTTCCATTATTTTATCTGTGATGGGGGCCGGGTTCAATGGACAGAATTTTGCTTTCAACGGTTATTTGCCTATAGAACCGGCAGAACGTATCAGGCGGTTGAGAGAACTTGAAGCCCGTGTCTATCAGGAAAATCAAACTCAGCTTTTCATAGAGACTCCCTATCGCAACCAGAAACTGATGGATGAGATTCTGCGTGTGTGTCGTCCACAGACCCGGTTATGCATTGCCGCCAACATAACGTGTGAAGGTGAATACATCCAGACCCATTCGGTGAAGGAGTGGAAGGGGCATCTGCCGGAACTTAACAAGATTCCGTGTATCTTTCTCATTTATAAGTGAATTCTTTCCATAGGTTTGCAGAAATCTGCAGGTGCTCTTTTTCAACCAGCAGTGTTCTGCTGAAATCTCCGGACGATTTTTCCAGCTCGGAGAAAGTGAAGAAGCGTCCGGAACCATTCCGGCACTTCTCTTCTCTGTCGATAGGAAATATGAACAGTTGTACCGGATGAGGTGTCAGTTTCTCAATCTTGTATTTTAAAATCAGACGTGGAGATATGAACGGACTCATGTCGTTCCCTGAAATTTCCCTAAGAAATTTTCTTGCTTGCGTGGTGGCAAAGGATTTGCTTTTATGCAGAGGCTTTTCAAAAATGAAAACCAGCGGTATGTCCCAGATATGTCCTGATGAATCATCTTTCTTGTAGGGTATGAGATAGATTTTCCCGTTACACACCGGAGCAATCCGTATGATGCTGCAAAGAGACTCCTGGGAGGCGGCCAGATGGATTCCTGCCATGTTTATTATCAGACAGAGGGTGTAAATCATTGTAGGAATATAGAAAACTAGGAAAAAGTGAAGTCGGTTGTCGTAGGTGTCCAGACGGTTCTGGAACAAGAACAGCCCTAGCAGGTGGAGGCTTGACAGTATGACAATCACTTTCGCTTCGAGCATACAGGAGATGTTTGCGTTCAGGCGGAATCTTTTCAGGAAGCTCTGGTAGATTTCGGGGGCAGTCACATAGACAAAGGCGAATATCAGCAGCAGAAATTCCAGTGTGGGAGTGATGCTGCGTGGTGGAATGTATTCGTATCCGGTCATCAGGCGGAGAAGAAAGCAGGTGCCGATGCCGATTGTACCTTGCAAAAGAAAAAAATTCAGACTTTTCAGACGGAAAATGTCATAGCATAATCCAATCAGACTGGCGGTAAGTCCTATGCCGAGCATGGTGGTGTGGGGGAGAAAATGCAGTCCGGTCAGTGTGACGATTGTCGGAAGCAGTCCGAGGGACACGATCTGGGATTTGTATTTCAGTAATAGTTTCATGGTAGCGGCATTATATAAATGCAACAAATTTTCTTTTATTTTGTTCGATGCAGGAATGGATTTTCTGCAAATCAGGTGAGTTCATGCCAGAGGAAACAACGGACAGCCGGGAAATGGACCTGATGCGCTTGTCTTGCGGCTGTCTGCCCTTTTCAGAAGGTGCGGACGGGTTTTGTGGAGGCGAGAGAACTGTCGTGACGGAATCGGTGTCATTGGACATTCTGTGACCTTCAGAAACAGGCTGTTGGCCGAATTGGAATGACGGGTTACTTTGGATTGAGTTTCAGGCTGTTTTTTTATGGATGCGGGTATGCCAGATTGAAAGCCGACTTTTCATCCTGGCATACCCGCATCCTTTTAGAGATGTTTTTCCGCATGGTAAGACGAACGGACAAGCGGTCCGCTTTCCACTGTCTCAAAACCTTTGGCTATTGCAGTATTTTTGTATTCCAGAAACTGTTCAGGGGTGATGTATTCCTTCACCGGGTAGTGTCTCCGGCTTGGTTGCAGGTATTGGCCGATGGTAAGCCGTCTGCATCCGTTTTTCAGCAGATCATCCATGGTCTCTTCCACTTCTTCTGGAGTCTCTCCCAGTCCGACCATGATGCTTGACTTTGCCTTTATGCCGTTTTTTGCAATCTGGCGGAGAACGGCAAGACTGGTGTCGTAACGTGCCACGCTTCTCACCTCCGGAGTAAGCCGGCGTACGGTCTCGATGTTGTGTGAGAGAACTTCGGGTTTCGTGTCGATGAGGAGTTGGATCAGTTCACGCCTTCCCTGGAAGTCCGGTATCAGGGCCTCGATGGTGGTATGTGGGTTCATGCGCCGGACGGCTTCGATGGTGGATACCCAATGGTGTGCCCCCAGATCATCCAGATCGTCCCGGTCGACAGAAGTGATGACGGCATGGTCCAGTTTCATCAGGCGGACCGATTCTGCCACCTGCTCCGGTTCAGACGGGTCTGGCGGGAGCGGCTTTCCCGAAAGCGTGTTGCAGAATTTACAGGCACGCGTGCAGATGTTTCCTCCAATCATGAAAGTGGCCGTTCCCCTTCCCCAACATTCGCCGAGATTGGGGCATCGTCCGCTGGTGCAGATAGTATGCAGTCTGTGTGTGTCGACAATCCGTTTTGTTTCGGTATAGCGCGCGTTTGTGCCGATGTCGATTTTAAGCCATTCCGGCTTTCTGATGTGTTCCATTTCTTTGAGTGAAGATAAAGGTCAGCAACGGAGGGCGGGCAGTCGCATGCTGTCATGCCGCATGGATGCTTTCCCGTTGCCCGCTCCCCGTTTTTATTGCAAGGATTACAGCTTTCTGAGGAAGAAATCCGCCACCCGGTTCATCAGATGGTTGCGGGTATTTCCTCCTGCGATGCTATGGTTTCTGTTTGTGTAGATTTGAGTCTCAAACTGCTTGTCGGCCTGAACAAGTGCTTCATTGTATTCCATGAAGTTCTGGAAATGCACGTTGTCGTCCGCACTGCCATGGATGAGGAGCAGATCCCCCTTCAGTTGGCCGATACGGTTGATGGCGGAAGAGGCATTGTATCCGTCGCCGTTTTCTTTGGGTGTGCGCATGAAGCGTTCGGTGTACACCGTGTCGTAGAAACGCCAGTCGGTAGGGGCGGCGATGGCCACTCCCGCCTTGAATGCGCCTGCCCCCTCGCTCATTGACATCAGTGTGTTGTAGCCTCCATAGCTCCATCCCCAGATGCCGATGCGTTTTCCGTCGATGTACGGCAGTGTGCCGAGATATTTGGCGGCTTCAGCCTGGTCGGTCGCTTCCTTTACTCCGATAGACAGATAGGTGCATTTCTCGAATGCGGCTCCTCGTCCTCCGGTGCCCCGTCCGTCCACACACACCATGATGAATCCTTTGTCGCACATGTAGGCTTCAAACATTCCTCCGTCGCTGAAACTGCCGATTCCCCATCTGTCGAGTACTTGCTGGGAGCCTGGGCCGCTATACTGGTGCATGATGACCGGATACTTCTTGTTCGGGTCAAAGTTGGAAGGTTTCATCATCCATCCGTTCAGTTCAACTCCCTGACTGGTGGTGAAAGTGAAGAACTCTTTCTGCGGCATGTTCAGTCCGGCAAGCTGCGATTTCAGTTGCTTGTTGTCGACCAGCGTGACCAGTTCTTTCCCCTTGTTGTTGTTCAGTGTAATGAGTGTGGGAGTGTCGATGCTTGAGAATGTGTTGATGTAATATGTCATGTCCGTACTGAACAATGCCGTGTTGGTTCCTGTACGTGTGGACAGTTTGGTCTTTTTCCCTTTCGCGTCAATTTTGTAGACGGCTGTCCGCAACGGACTTCCTTCGTTGCTTGTATAATAGAACTCGTTCGTTTTCCGGTCCCATCCCAAAAAATCCTTCACTTCAAATTCTCCCTTGGTAATCTGTTTTACCAGATTGCCTCCGATAGTGTACAGATACAGATGATTGTATCCGTCACGTTCGCTCATCATCACAATGTTTTCCGGGAAGAAGGCAATGTTTGAATAGGCTTGTTCCTTGATGTACTGTTCCGATTCGTCCCGGACGGCTACTTGGCAGATGCCGCTTCTCGGATTGGCCATATAAAGGTTGAAACGGTTCTGATGGCGGTTGAGCGTCATGATGGCCAGCTTGTTGGGGTCGTGGGTGAATTTGATGCGCGGAATGTAAGCGTCGGAGTCAATTTCCAGCTTCATTTCCCGTGTCACGCGGCTTTTGATGTCAAATGTATGTACACTGACTTTGGAGTTCCCGACTCCCGATTTCGGATATTTGTAGTCATAACTTCCGGGATAGGTGGCATATTCTTTCTTCTCAGGTGCCAGTCCTTTATACCATGGGAAGGAATACATCGGTATTTCGCTTTCATCAAAGCGGATATAGGCAATCATCTTGCTGTCTGCGCTGAAATCGAATGCACGGTTGAATGCAAATTCTTCTTCATACACCCAGTCGGGGATTCCGTTGAGCACTTTGTTGTATTCCCCGTCTTTGGTGACTTGCGATTCGCTGTTGCCGAAAAGTAGTTTTACCAGATGGATATTGTTGTCGCGCACAAAAGCAATCTGGTGGCTGTCGGGTGAAAAGAGAGGCACCTGTTGGGGACCGTTGTTTGAGAGTGGTTCCAGTGTGCGGTTCTTTACGTTGTATATGTAATAGACAGCAGTGAACGACCGGCGATAGATAGGTTTCGTTTCCGTCTGGATGAGAATCAGGCTTTCATCGGGCGACATGATATAGCCGTCGAACGATTTGAGCTCGACATTTCGTGCAGTCGTGACATCGAAGATTGTTCCGACTTCCTTCCCTGTCTTGAATGAATATTTCACGATGCGTTTGTGGTCGCCGCTGATTTGTGTGTAATGCTCTCCGTCAAGCATGGGTTTCAGACCATAGATGCCTTGCGCACGATAAGTGCCGTTGGCCACATCTTTCAATGTGACTTTTTGTGCCGTTGCTCCCGTGGTGAAAATCAGCAGGGAGAACAGGAGTGTGAAAATCTTTTTCATCGTCTGTATCGTATTTTTGAGTTTATATTCAGTTTTCTGTATTGGCGGCCGGAATCTCTTCTTTTATTGCCGGAGTTTGCTCAGGCGAAGAGTCCTTGGGTACTTCTTCCTTGTCTTTTATCCCGAACAGCCAGCGGAAGAAGCGCACGAAGATATTTCGTTTTTTAGGTTTCACTTCGGTTGCGGCTTGTTGTGAAGCCTGTGTCAGAGAGTCGGTCCGCAGGGTGTCGGCCTTCTGGACAATTATGCTGTCCGCGAAAAGCGAATCAGCCTTCAATGTCAGCTTTTCCCGCACGGAGTCGCCCGGCAATGAGTCGCGGACGGAGATGGGGGCAAAATGTCCGGGCATGTCCATCCGGACAGAATCGGTCTGCAGACTGTCTGTCTGAAGCGAATCCTTTGGCATGGTCATGTCTGTTTCCGGTTTCTTTTCCGGTTCTTTCGGCTTGGGACGCTTGAAGGGGATGGGTACGGAATATTTGCAGCGGACTATCGTCCCGTGGTCTTTTGCCGGAATCCAGTCGCGCATTACGATGACGGCATCCAGTGCGGCAGTGTCCAATACCGCGTCCAGACTGCGCACGATGCGTGGTGAGGTGATGCTTCCGTCCTTTTCCACAACAAACTGAATCATGACAGTCCCCTCGGTCTGAGTCTGTTCCGCCAGTTCGGTCGTGCGTGCCTTTCTTCTCACATAATTGAAAAAAGCCTTCATCCCGCCCGGATATTCCGGCATTTCTTCCACGCTGGCATAAATCCGGTCGGCTCCTTTCCGTATCATGCGGATGGTATAAGGTTCGTCGGGATTTGCCAGAAAAGGTTCCACGTCCAGATACTTGTTTTCCATTCTGTCTGCACGTACCATAATGGTATGGCTATAGTCCGCTTCAATGGAAAATTCGCCGTTTTCGTTTGTGAATGTGCGTTGTCCTGTCCCTTGGACGGCCACTTCCGCATGTGGTATCGGTTTTCTTCCGTTCTTCACGATCCCTCTGATGTGAAAAGTCTTTCCGCTCTGCTTGTATCGCACCATGTCTTCCTGACTGTCGATGCGGATAATCGTATCGGTGGCCGCTTCGTCGAGGCGCAGGGATTTTACGGATTTCTGCCTGTCTTCCGGGAAGTAGAAGTTGGCTGTACGGATATTGTTCCCATGGATTTCATGCTCAAATTCGATGAGGCCCTGTTCGTCGCTCGTATATTCAGTGCCGTATCCCGAGATTTTCAGAATCATCCCCACATGCGGGTCTCCGGCTGTATTGAGTACGGTGATATGGAATGTCTGTTTTTCGTTTTCCCGTATGGCAGCCTGGGAAGATCCGGTCCCTGACCATATGAATGCCGTAAGTGCAATAATGATGACAATATGATGCTTCATAAACGTTTGCGGTTAAATTGTCACAAAGCTACAAGTATTCTGCCTGATTCGACCTTGCCGCAGTGTTAATAAAGTTGAACGGACATGTTTTGCCCTGATGCAGTCTGCAGTTCCCGGACATTTCGGGAGCTTGCCTGAAATATCCTTTTGTCTGGGTTGGAACAGGCCGTAATTTCCGTCGTGACAACCCGCTGTTCAGGTCGTCTGTTTCCTTTGTTTTTTTGCGGCCAGCATGCGAAGCCGGAAGATGTGCAGACGTTCCAGCGCGTGACGGCGGCTCAGAGTGACCTGATAACGGTATACCAGGCAGGTTGTGATGAAATAGACACCTGTCTGCAGCCAGAGCGCATGATATTCCGGAAGCACTTCATTGAGGGTTGCCCCCATGCTGTTGATGCGCACGAACCCGTTGATGCCGAATGTGGACGGGAAAAGATACGAGAATATTTTCCAGAATTCGGGAATGGCTGCCCCCGGCCATGATATGCCCGATATGAACAGCAGAGGAACAGATGTAAACACATAAATCATCAGGCATGCTTCGCGATGGTGGATGAACACGGAGCAGGTCATGGCAAAGAAAATGCACGACAGAAGATATGGGAACACAAACGCTATCAGAGTCCATGGTCTCGCTATCTGCACCAGACTGAAAAAATGGGGGACCAGACACAGGATGTAGACTGCCACGATAAGATAAATCAGCAGGTAGGCGGATGATTTTCCCATGACTACCCGCAGTGTCCCCTGGTAGTGCCTGCTTAACGGGATAAGGTCGCGGAAGCGGTTCTTTTCCCGTGCTGTTCCGGCTGACATTCCGATGCCCAGCAGCAGTGTCTGCTGGATAATCAGTATCAGCACGGCGGGAATGAGGAAGCTGGCGAAACCGTCCTGAGGATTGAACAGGGAAATGTCTTCATATTCTATCGGTGCGGTCGTGATTTCATCCTGCCGTTCAGTAGTGTTGCCCGCTCTTTCTATCTGTATCTTTTCGTTGACTGTCAGTGATGCATTGGTGGAGGCCAGCAGCAGCGACTTGTAGTAGAGCATTCCGCTCATGTCGCAGTAGAGGCTTATTGTGGCTTGTTTCCCGGTGGCCAGATTCTTGCTGAAATCAGCCGGGATATAGATGATGCCGTACACTTTGGATTCTTTCAGAAGCGTTTTGGCCTCTTCCATGTCGGCGCAGTGGGACTGGATTTTCACGTCGGCACTAGCATCCACCAGACGGAGAAACTCTCTGCTCTGTGAACTGTTGCTCATGTCGACCACTGCAGCCGGTACGTTTCTGACCACTTCATTGGTGTAGATGAACGCATAAATCAGGGGATAAGCCAGCGGAACCAGCAGGAAGAAAATCAGTACGCCCTGGTCCTTGAACACCTGTTTCAGTTCGTGTGCGCAGATGTGTATCAGGCCTGTAAGGCCCTGTCGGATAATATGTCGGAATGGTTTGTTGTTCATAAGGCGAATGTTTAAGGAAGATACACGAAATGCAGCATGGCCGTACGCAGTTTCTTCAGCACGAAGAACGGAAGCAGCGTAAAAAGCAGCAGAGCGACAATCGATTGCCAGGCATAGATGATGGGATATCCGTTAAGAGCCTGATTGACGTAAATCAGGAAATAATGGCGCAGCGGAAACAGCACACATGCCCCTTGCAGGAGTGGATGCATGGCCATGACGGGATATGTGAAGCCCGATATGGAGAATGAAATCACTCCCCACAATGAGGCGGCACTCAGTGCCAGACGGAAATTGCCGAACAGTCCGAACAGGAATATTCCGAACGCCTGTGAGGAAACGACGAGCAGAAGTCCCGCCATCAGCATAGGAAATATTCCGCTGTTGCACGGATAGTGGAGATATCCGTAAAGGTATATGTTATAAAAGACGGCTATCACAAAAAAGACGATGGTTTGTGGAAACAGTTTTCCGCTCAATGCCGTCACGATTGAATTGTTGGCCATCTGCATCCACTCTTTCGCTGTGTTTTCCTTCAGCTCCGTGCCGAGCGTGTAGATGGTGGTCAGGAAAATGAGCAGCATCAGTATTCCCGGAAACAACGTGTTGCATAGATATACGGAATAGTTCAGCCACGGATTGTTCAGTGCGTGTGTCTCAATGACAACCGGCTGGAGAAATGCCATAGCCTGTTCCTCCGTAGCTCCTTTGGCCAGCAGGGTTGCCTGTCCGATTGCGGCCGAAGCCAGTTCGGACATTGTCCGTTCGTCCTTATAGAGCAGTGAACCGGCAATCAGATAGGAATAGTTGATGTAGAACGAAACTTTCGGCTGTCTGCTGGCCAGTGCCTCTTCAGTCGTTCCTTTGGGGATGTAGTAGAATGAATAGATTTCCCCTCTCTGCATGGCTTCTCTGGCCTCGGTGACACTGCTGTAACGGGTCACGATGTCAATGTGCTGGAATGCGTCGAGGTTCCGGATAATGTTGCGCGTAGTGGCCGTATTGTCCAGGTCTACCACTCCGGCCGGCATGTCTGTGGGCAGTCCTTTGCTCATGAGCGTAGAGAAGAACACAAAGCTGAATATCGGTGCAATGATGATGCAGAACAGATACATCGGCTTCGTCGCGATGCGGTAAGTTTCTCGTCTCGCGATATTCCACAGGCATTTCCATGTTTCAGATGACATAGCGCAGGGTTTTATTTTTCAATGATGGCAGACATTCCCGGGCGCAGATTCTCCACTGCTTTGACGGGCTTCGCTTTCACTTCAAAAGTTTTCAAGTCAAATTGTCCGGTTGTCTTGGTCGCTTTCCATGCGGCATAAGTGCCCAGATCTTTCATGTGTGTGATTCGGAAAGCCGCGCTTTTCCCTAGTGCGGGGATATAGGCTTCCACTTCTCCTCCCACGGTGAAGTCTTTCAGGAAATCTTCCCTTACATTGAATGTCACCCACATGTCGTCAAGTTGTGCCACGTTCATCACAGGTGCTCCGGTTCCTACCAGTTCACCTACCTTTGGGAATATTTCAGACACTTCTCCGTCGGCAGATGCGGTGAGGTAAGTTTCTGATATATAGGATGAAACTTCGGCAACGGCTCCTTTGGCGCGTTCCACTTGTGCGGCGGCCATGGCCTTGTCTTCACGTTGTGCTCCGTTTTTGGCCATAGTATATTGGGCATGTGCGGCGCGTTCGGTCGCTTTCATCGCGTCGTATTGTGCTTTCGCTTCATCACGCTTCTGTGCGGTCATTACCCCTTCCTCGTAGAGTCGGTTCACTCGGTTGTAGGACTTTTCAGCGATGTCCAGTCCGGCCTTGGCTTTCTGCCACATTTCGAATGCGGCCTGCAACTGTTCACTGCGGGTACCCCGTATGGCTTTCTCGTTCATTGCCTGTGCCATTTGTTCGGCAGCCTGAGCCTGCGACAGTTTCGCCATTACATCGGGTGCCTCCAGAATGGCCAGCGTGTCGCCGGCTTTCACTTGGTCTCCTTCGCTGACAAAGAATTTCAGTACACGTCCCGGAACCTTGCTCGACACTCTGTATTCAGTGGCTTCCGCCTGTCCTTGAATGATTTCCGGACCTTCCCCCAAAGTGAGGAACCCGATTACGCTGACGATGACTATAGCTCCTACGAGTGTGATGAATGCCAGCATGATATTGTTTCGCTGCGTCTTTTCCATATTCATTGTTATTTTAAAGTACCCATTGATTTGTTCAGATAAAGTTCACTCAGTTTCACGTCGATTTGTGCATCGATTTTTCCGGATTGCGCGGACAACCACGCAGTCTGTGCCTCCAAAACGTTACTGGTTGGAATGACTCCTTCCTTGAATCCCAGATTGGCATATCGGAGGTTCTCTTCCGCCTTTTCCATATTCTTTTCAGCCATAGTCAGCCGTCTGGTCGCTTCATTCACTTTGTAGGAACTTTGAGTGACCTGAAGTTCTACCTTTTCTCTTATGTCATCCAGTTTGTAGCGTGCGATGTTTGCTTCCGCTCTGGCCGCTTTTACCTTGTAAATTCCTTCTCCCCAGTGGAATACAGGAATTTTCACTATGACACCGGCGGCCCACATTCCCCGGAACCGGTTTTCAAATCCGTTGACCAGAGAGGGATTTGTGACCAGATAGTTTGCTGTGACGGCCACGGAAGGTAAAAAATCGGAACGGACCACATTCACTTTCTGGCGATATATTTCGGAGGCAAGCTCCAGACTTTTCAGCTCGTTCCGGTTGGCCAGAGCCGTACTGACATTGGCTTCCGTATAAGTGTTCGGGAGGGTCAGGTTCTCCATGTCCTCATCTGCCAGTCTGATGTCTGTATCCAGAGGGAGTCCGCACAGTTGGCAGAGTACCATCTTTGACAGATTCAGTCCGTTGTCCACTTGGGTGAGTGTCATTTCCGCTTCGTTCACTTTCACTTTCACACTGAGCGCGTCAGCTTTTGTCGCCACCCCTTCATTGACCATTTTGCTGACATCAGAGTCCAGCTTCTCCACCAGCCTGAGAAAACTTTCGGCCAGCTTCTTTTTGTTGGCCAGTGACACGACCTGCCAGTATGCCTGGTCTGTATTCAGTATGATGTCCTGTAGTCCCGTAGCGTGTTGTGCTTCGGCAAGCTGTTCTGCATATTTGGTGATTTTGTTATAGGCAATGATTTTCCCTCCCATGAAAATAGGTTGGGTCAAAGTCGCGGCTCCGACAGTCAGGTTCCGTGTGTCGGTGCGGAATGCATCGACGATTCCTTGTCCGATAGAGTTCAGTCCCGTTGTGATGCCGGACACGGCACCGGGCAGCAAACCTTGCAGACCTGCCGCAAGACCGGGGTTTTGTGCGGCCAGCATTTCCAGACCTTGCTGGAGCTGTGCGCCTGCAGCCGTACCCAAGTTGCTGATAGTCTGTTTCTGCTCATCGTTCAGAAGAGAAATCTCCTTTTGCGTGCGCATATATCCGCCCATGAATTCGATTTTAGGCAGATAATTGATGAATGCGGCCTTTTTTTCATATCGGGCGGCATTTATCTTTTCTTGCGAGATGCGCAGCTCTTTGTTGTTTTTCAGAGCCAGTGCGCGACAGCTGTCCAGTGTCAGTGTTTGCTGGGCAAAACCATACAGAGGAATGCCGACTGCCAGAATGAGACTTAAAAGTTCTTTCATTGTCTGTAATGCTATGTTGTTTGGTTGCTTATGCAACATTGCAAATGTATGCTTTTATAACAAACATCCCAAGCGAATTGTTGTAAAGATTATCAATGTAGTTGATAAATATGTTAAGGAATTGGGTCGTGTAATGAAAAGACATTTTCCCCCAATCTTTCATTTCTGAAAATCGTTGGGGGCTCTGCGTGTGTAAGTACACTGATGTTCAGTCGAGAACATCAGCCTGTTTTGTCCAAAGGTTGCCGGTATTTGTTCTGATTTATCGGGACAGCCGGTTGAGTTTCGGTTTGCGGCTGACGGAGCATTCCAAGGTCTTGCATTTTGAGGAGATGCGTGTGCTGCGGCTTTGCGCTTCTGTGTCGTCAGACCCTTCTTCCGGCATGTCCGCTGTCGGAAAGCTTCCGGTCGTTATATGATGGAATACGGGAAGCATCAGCAAGTCGGATTCGGTTCCGAAATCTCCCAGTTCCCCGCCCATGTCTTCTTCAATTTCAAAGTCGGGTTGCAGTCCGTCTTCAAAATATTCGTAAAAGCCTTCCGAGTTGCTCAGGTAAGTCGTGGTGAGCCAGAGTTCTATATTGGGCGAACTGGCATCTGTGAACAGTTGCTGGGCCACATTTTTCCCGAATGTAGGAGTGCCTACTTGTATAATCCGTCCGTTCATGTAGGGCTTAAGGCAGTTGATGACAATTTCCGAAGCGGAGGCTGTGTTTTCGGAAGTGATGACATACAGATTGTTGTATTGCAGGGGAGTCCCCGTTGAAAGCAGATTCGCGTCAAAATTCAAGGTCTCCGTCTTGTTGATTTTGTCGTTGTATGTCATGTTCAGAAATACCTGTCCGATGGCCGATTGCGGGGCCAGCATGGTGCATATCTTTTGCGAAGTGGAAACGTATCCTCCCGGATTATAGCGGAGGTCAAGAATGATGTCTTCAAATTGTCCGGACGCTTGAGCGAAAGCACTTTCCAGTGCATCTGTGTTTTCGCCGAACTCATTGTACAATATGTAAAGCGTTTTGTGTGAGTTTACGTCGATAAGTTTGGCGGCAAGCACATCTTGTTCTTCTACATAGCGTGGGGCTGGCATCTGGACAACGCCGAGTGTGTCAAATTCTGCACGTTCGGTGTAGTCTTCGTCATTTTCTGTCTCCTCTTCCGTATAGGGATTATATTTGCCCAATGTGAAGGCATGGGCACGGGTGGGATGTTCGATATAATCATTGTAATAGTCGCTTTGAGAAATTTCTTTGCCGTCGACAGCTATGATCCAATCTCCACGCTTCAGTCCCGCTTCATTTGCCGGTGATTCCGGCTGCACATAAAGGACACGCATCGTGTTTGCTCCTTCCGGTGTGCGGACCAGTGCCGCTTCGAATCCGAAGCTGGGATAAGTGCTTGTGGCACGTGATTCAGTGAATACAGAGTCCACATGAGAGAACAACACTCCATTCTTTCCGTCCCGGTCAGAGGCGGCTGACTCCAGAAACTCTTGTGGCCGTTCGAAGAAATCCAGTTTCTCTTCCGAAGGGATGTCCTCATAGAACAGATAATTTTCCTGCATCACTCCATAAATCCATGTTTTTGTACCTATCAGAGCATAATATTCCCCCGACCGGTCCTCTCCACATGATGCGGCCGACATACAGGCGAGAATGATTCCCGCCATGGCGAGTCTGTTGAAAATCTTCTTCATAACCTTTCGGCTTTATTTCATAGAGAAAGAACCTTGTCCGATCATGTTTCCGTCAGCAAAGATATAGATATGATAAGTTCCTGCAGACAAGAATTCCTCCACATCCCAATAAACGGTGACGGATTGCTCTTCACCTGTATATTCGATGTATTTCTTTATGGAGTATCCGATTTCCTTGTCTTCGAATTTGAATTTGTCAGAGTCGTTTTTTGTCAGGATACTGTTGTCCGGTTTGGCAATGCGGACATAAATGGTCTTGTTGCCAGTTTCGGCGGTGATGTTTTTGACGATAGTGAACGAAACGGCAATTTTTTTCACGTTCTTTACCCGTGAAGTCTTTCTGCCCCGCTTGTTCAGTGTTTGTACGGTCACGTTCGTTGCGTCCAGTTGTGCGGCAAGCGATACTTTCTGATGAAGCGTTTCCTTTTCCTGCGACAGGTTGGTGATTTGTGCCGTCGCTTCCGAATATTTGCTCCTTACTTCTTCATTTTCCTGCTTCAATGCAGCGTTGAGACGGTTGAGAGAATCGATTTGGATGACATAAGTTCGCAGTACGGCACGTACGGTTTTCAGCTCCTTTTTCAGCCGCATGATTTCCGCCGCGTCGCTTGTCTTCACTTGCCGGAGTTCTTCCAGCAGGCGTTGGGTTTTCAACTTTTCGCTTTCCAGCTTCTCGCGGAGCGAGTCATTGTTTATTTGTATCTGCAATTCATCATATTGTGTGGCGAAATTACTGTATTCGTTTTCCATCTCCTGTTTTTCGATGGCGAAGAGTTCAGCCATTTCCTTGTTCTTCTGTGTCTGCTTGAGAGCGAAGAAAGAAACTCCCGCTATGACTATAGCCAGAGCAACGATGATAATGATAAGGCTTTTGTTTTTATTCATTTCTTTTCCCGTTTCTGCATTTTGCGCAAAAATACAAATAAATTAAACAGGCCTCTTCTTTATTGATTAAAAAAATCATAATCTTAGGGCTGCGTGACGAATGTGGCCGGCACGTTTTCGCCTTCCGTCCATTTTGTGAATTTGAAGTCAGGATACTTTATTTTTCCTATTTCATCAATCCATTGGTTCATCTTTTCGTGCAAAGCCTCATTCGAGTCTTTTATCAGACAGTTCTTGTCGTATTTCAGGAGCATCTCATGATTGGGTTTCTGCTCCACCTCAACCGGTTTCTTCTTGTAGGTGTCCGGATAATAGCAGTATGCGATGTAGGAATCGTTTATCGCACTGTAACATAAGGCATTGTATTTCCCTTCGGTTCCATATACATAACAGTTCTGTATGTTGTCTCTGTTCTCATAACATACATGCGCGCCGCCTGTGGAACCGCTGAATTTCATGTGGGTGACGTAGCAGTTCAGAATGTTTCCTCTGTTATATTTTGCGATTCCGGCCATGGAATTGACTGTCTTGTCGGTCGTTATGTTGATGTTGTCTGCATGGCAGTTGATGATGGAGCCCTGATTGGAGCATGTGATGCCGCTGTAGTCCACTTCACTTTTGGATGCGGCTTTCATCGTACAGTCCTTGACCGTGCAGTTGTATATTTTTCCTCTGTTGACTCCGACCAGCAGCCCGACGTAGCCGATATTTCCGTTTTGTGTGAAAGAAATGTCCTCGACGGTAAGGTTGCGTATGATTCCTGTGGTATCCGTTTCTCCGAATATGCCGTAATTGGTGTATCCGTTCAGTTTCTTTGTCAGCCGGATATGCGACAATGTATGTCCCTGTCCGTCAAAGATGTCCTTGAAAGCCTTGCCTTTCAGCTGTGCTCCGCCGATTGTTTTCAGACGGTCTGACTCCTCTTCTGTAAACTCGATGTCATTCTTCAGATAATAGACGGTTGTGCCATTGGTTGTCTCTCCGAACTCTTCCAGCTTTCTTCCGTTGTAGCTTTCTCCATTAATCAGGTAGGTGAACGCGATGAAATCTTCAGCCGTATAGATTCCGATGCCGTTGTCTTTCATCTTCACGCTGCAGGAATATGCGGTTCCGGCCTGAAAGACGAGTGAGGAGAGGCGTGTGGAATGGGTTGTCTGGTCGGACATGGCGAGGGAAAAGTCTACAGACGATGTGTTTGCAGGGGCAGACGGAGCGATGATGAAGCCATAGACATTTCCGTCATGCCGGTTGGGCTGGGAGGATTGTATGTCTTGGGAGGCATAGGCAATCTTTCCTGTGCGCGGATCAAATGATTCAATCATGGCGGACCGGCATCCGGCTTCCGCCGCCCGGCTGTTCAGACCTTCCTCAACGATGAAATTGAGCTGTGAGAACCGATGTCCGAATTTCAGACGGATTACGCTGTTCTGTTCACAGGAATCCTGACAGAAGAGAATGTCTTTCAGGTTCCATCTCTCCTTGTCATAAAGCTGTTCTTTGGCATAGTTCCCGCCTGCATCCCTTTCCAGAACTGGATATACGGCCGTGAAATACGCTTTCCCCTTTTCCTCCCATTCGATGGGGACATCTGCTTGCCAGTTCTTTCCGTCGAATGTAAGGATGAGTCCTTCGGCGTTTATGCCGCCTTTGCAGAAAAACAGAATCCGGTCTCCTGTCTGGAATTCAGTGAGGCCTGCCGCTCTGCCGGGAGAGACGAATGAAGAGAATCCGTTTCCCGTAATCTGTGCCTTGAAGTGGGGGAGCGTGAGAGAATGGTCTTCGCGTGCACATCCGGGGAGCAGAAGGATGTGCAGGAACAAGAAAAAGATATGTGGCAGAAGTTTCATGTCTTTGTTTATAAACCGTTTTCTGATAAAAACGTCCGGAACCTGAAATGTCCACCCTCTCTGTCGGATTATTTTTGTCCGTTCATTGAAAAACTGTAACTTTGGCTCGAATTAGGAAATGTCAGTTTAAAATTAAATGGGAAAAGGTAAATTAGCGAAATTTGCAGATATGGCGGAATATCCGCATGTCTTTGAGCATCCATATTCGATGATGGAGGAGACACCTTTTGAAATGAAAGGCAATTGGGGAAGGGATTTCTTCAAGAATGATCATCCGATAGTGCTTGAACTGGGGTGTGGACGTGGAGAATATACAGTAGGTCTGTCCCGGCGTTATCCGGAAAAGAATTTCATAGGAGTGGATATAAAGGGGGCGAGAATGTGGACCGGTGCCACGGACGCTTTGCGCGAGGGGTTGAAGAATGTGGCGTTTCTGCGTACCAACATCGAAATCATCGACCGTTTCTTCGGACCGGATGAAGTCCGTGAAATTTGGCTGACCTTCTCCGACCCGCAGATGAAGAAGGCAACCAAAAGGCTGACTTCCACTTATTTCATGAACCGCTACCGCAAGTTCCTGGTATCTGGTGGACTGGTGCATCTGAAGACAGACAGTAATTTCATGTTCACTTACACGAAGTGCATGATTGAGGAAAATCATCTGCCGGTGGAGTTCATTACGGACGACTTGTACCATTCGGGCATGGATGACGATATATTGAGTATCCGCACTTATTATGAACAGCAGTGGCTCGACCGCGGGCTGAACATCAAGTACATCTGTTTCCGTCTGCCGCAGGAGGGCATGTTGCGTGAGCCGGACGTGGAGATAGAACTCGACGACTACCGCAGCTACAACCGCAGCAAACGGAGCGGGCTGAGGACAAGTAAGTAGGTTTTTATTGAACGATAATCTTAAAAACAGAGAATCATGACTTTGTATCCAAAATTAATTCTTGACGCGCTGGCTACAGTGCGTTATCCGGGAACCGGGAAGAATCTGGTGGAGGCGGAGATGGTGGCCGACAATCTTCGCATTGACGGAATGAAGGTCAGCTTTTCGCTGGTCTTTGACAAGCCGACCGATCCGTTTATGAAGTCGGTCGTGAAATCGGCTGAGACGGCAATCCATACATATGTGTCGAAGGATGTGGAAGTGCATATTTCCACTGAAAGCAGACAGGCTGCGCGGCCTGAGCCGGGAAAAATGCTGCCGCAGGTGAAGAACATCATTGCGGTATCTTCCGGAAAAGGAGGTGTCGGAAAGTCGACGGTAGCTGCCAATCTGGCCGTTGCATTGTCAAAGCTGGGTTATAAGGTGGGTCTGCTTGACGCGGATATCTTCGGACCTTCGATGCCCAAGATGTTTCAGGTGGAGGATGCCCGTCCGTATGCGGAGGAAATCAACGGACGCGACATGATCATCCCGATTGAGAAATACGGCATCAAGCTGTTGTCAATCGGTTTCTTCGTCAACCCCAATCAGGCGACTTTGTGGCGTGGAGGCATGGCGAGCAATGCCTTGAAACAGTTGGTGGGAGATGCGGAATGGGGCGAACTGGATTATTTCATTCTTGACACGCCTCCCGGAACGAGTGACATTCATCTGACTCTGTTGCAGACGCTGGCCATAACCGGAGCGGTAATCGTGAGCACTCCTCAGGAGGTGGCTCTTGCAGATGCCCGTAAAGGCATCAACATGTACACCAACGACAAGGTGAATGTTCCCATTCTGGGTCTGGTGGAGAATATGGCATGGTTCACTCCTGCGGAACTTCCGGGCAACAAGTATTATTTGTTCGGGAAAGAAGGGACAAAGCGTCTGTCGGAGGAGTTGCATGTGCCGCTGCTGGGGCAGATCCCGATCGTGCAGAGCATTTGCGAGAACGGTGACAAGGGGACACCGGTGGCACTTGACGAGAACTCTGTCACCGGACAGGCTTTCATTGAATTGGCACGCAACGTGGTGTTCCAGACGGAAAAGCGGAACGAGGAGCTTGCCCCTACTGAAATCGTGCATACGCACAAATAAGGCGGACAGACATATAGGAACAGCCCGTTGCCTTGACTCGAATGGCTTTTTATTCGTGCTGAGGCAACGGGCTGTTTTTTCTTGACTTCGCTCTTAAAACACACTTGTGATATTACATTCGCTGTTTGATTCTGTCATTCGTTCAGTTTTTTCGGATCAATATCCGTCGTTTTGTTTCAGGTTGCTGTTCACGTTCAGGTCAGACGATGGGATGGGGAAGAGGTTGTAGGTGGAGTTTACGGATGTACCGTTCTGCACCCCTCCTTTCCAGTCCCAGGTATATTCTCCTCCTGTGAAATATCCGTAACGGATCAAATCGGTACGGCGTTGGCCTTCAAAGTAGAATTCACGTGCTTTTTCGTCTAGAATCTGGTCGAGTGTTATAGACGGGAGTTCGTCAGCATGGGCACGGCGGCGCAGGGTGTTGACAGCTTCCAGTGCGTCGGCCTGCGGGCCTCCATTCCGGAGGATAGCCTCAGCCAAGGTCAGGTAAGCTTCGGCTGTGCGGAAGAACGGACAGTCGGTGTCTACCCAAGTCGCGTCGGAAGCTGGCTGGCCGTCAGAGCGTACATTGGTCCATTTGGCGATGGAGAAACCTTGCTTGAATGTGTACGGGTCGGCTATTTCCAGTGTGCGCCCGTCATCGCTTGTGCCGGAGAAGAACAAGGCCCGGTCATCGCCTGCCGCTGCGGTCATCTGTGTCTCGTCCGCATTCAGAGGGGCATTGCCGTTCGGGAAAAACTTTTCCACGAGAGCCTGACGGGCACGCACACCGCCCCATCCTTCTGAAGTGCCCCAGGAAGTCATGCCTGCCGTGTGGGTGGCGGCGATGGCAAACTGGGCGGCTCCGTAGGAGCGTGCGTTCTGTCCGTCGAGTCGGAGCGGAAGGATGATTTCCTGCATGGCATCCGCGTTCTCGTCGTTGTCGGCCATGAAGAGTGAGGCATAATTGTCAGCCAGTCCGTATCCGGAACCGATGACTTTTTGTGCGTATGCGGCCGCGTCACTCCATCGTGCTGTGCCGGTATAGACTTCCGCGTTCAGATACATGCGCGACAGAAGCATCCATACACTGGCCTGATCTACTTGTCCGAATTCTCCCGTACGGGGAGCCGCCAGGTCAGACTCAATGGCAGTCAATTCACTTTCAAGGTACTTGAACAAGTCCGCACGCTGTATCTGGGGCGGGTTCTCGTCCAGCAATACAGTTTCTGTGAATGGAGGATTCCCGAAAGCGTCCATCATGTAATAATAGTTCAGGGCACGGATGAAGCGTATTTCCGCACGCTGGCGTACGGTCTTTTCGTCAGTCTGGTCTGCTGTCTGCTCCAGGAAATGGTTGCATAGAGTCACGTCATACATCAGACGGCTGTAGAATCCGGTCATAGGGACATTTGACGATCCCCAGTTCATCTGGAAAAGATCGGGGATACCCGCGTCTGTCCAGCTGCAGATCACTTCATCGGTCGGGTATTCGTAGAATGTCAGGATCATGCGGTAGAAGGGAGAGTTGCTGCCTTCGTCCACTCCTGCCACATCGCCGCTTCCTGCCGCACCTTGCTGGCCGGTAAGACTGAGAGTGGCATATACTTTATTGTACACCTCGTCTTGTGAGAATATGGTGTTGGTCTGTGGATTGATCGGGCTGATGTCCAGATCGTTGACACAGGAGCCTAAGCCGCAGGCTACGGCAAGCGCTGCTATCGGCATCAGGGATTTTAATCTATGGAATGTCATAATGGTATGTTCTTTAGGTTGTTGGATAAGGTTAGAATTGGAGGCTCAAGCCAATCAGGAAGGTTACCGGACGCGGATATACGTTGTTGTCAATACCCGGAGTGTCAAACGCGGTCTGTACTTCCGGATCAAGTCCTTCATAGCCGGTAATGACGAACGGGTTCTGTACTGTGGCATACACACGTCCTCCTATTCCTTCATAAGCCGAGGTCTTGAAAAGGTTCTGGAACGAGTATCCCAGCGTGATGTTGTCACAACGCAGGAATGAGGCGTTCTGTACGAAGTAGTCAGACATATAGTAGTTCCCTACTCCGGTGAATCCTAGGTCCAGTGCGTTGACCGGACGGTTCGAGTAGAATCCGGAAGTGGACCATATACCTGTGGCACTTACATTGGCACGGTTGGCCAGCACGTCATTATACACATAGTTTCCGATGCTTGCACGGAGCGCGAAGCTGAAGTCCCAGTTCTTGTAGGTCATTTTCGAGGTCAGTCCCATCAGTACGTCAGCGCTCGGCTTTTTGTAGATATACCGGTCGCTGTCGTTGATCATTCCATCGCCGTTGCGGTCAACGAATGTATTCTCTACCGGCATCCCGTTTTCGTCATACACTTGTTGATAGACGTAGAATGATGAGGCCGCATAACCGACTTTGTGAGCCTGGATGGTGGAACCGGTACTGGTGGAGATACCTCCGGTAGCTACATAATAATCGCTGTCGTCGCCACCGGTCAGCTTGGTGATCTTGTTGTTGTTCCATGTCACGTTGAATCCCAGATCCCACAGGAAGTCGTTGGTGACAATCGGTTTGGCATTGATCGAGAATTCTACGCCTTGGTTGCGCAGTGATCCGATGTTGCTGGTCAGCATGTTGCTGAAGTTTGTTCCGACGGGAATATAGACCGTGTTGATCAGGTCATTGGTCTCACGGTAATAGTAGTCCAGCGTACCGGTGATGCGTCCGTTCAGGAAACCGAAGTCGATGCCGGCATTCCAAGTGGTTGTCTCTTCCCATTTCAGACTGGGGTTGTAGGCTCCGGGACGTGAAGTGATGAGGTATCGGTCGCCCATCGGCACGTATGCGAACTCACGGTTCACGGTGTAGACCGGCAGATAAGGGAAGTCCATCGTGTTGCTCAGATTCTGCTGGCCGGTAACGCCCCATCCTAGACGGAGTTTCAGGTCGGACAGGAAGTTCACGTCGCGGAGGAAACTTTCTTCCTTCAGTTTCCATCCGAGGGCGAACGACGGGAAAGTACCCCAGCGTTGGTCGCTGTCGAAACGGGACGTTCCATCCTCACGCAGTGTAACGGTAAGCAGGTAGCGGTTCAGAAGCGTATAGTTGATGCGTCCGAAGTAAGAGACCAATGTGCTGTGGTAACCGTAAGCGGTGTTGGCTCTTACCTGTTCATCGTGTGCCTCGCCGGACAGCGGATCTGTGCCTTGTCCGATCTGGTAGCCGGTGCGGTGGAAATGTTGCTCTTCAGTACCGACCATCACGTCAAGTACGTGGTCTCCGTCGTTGAAATCTTTAATGTATTGCAGGTATGCGCTTCCTGACAGGTTGTATTTGTATTCATATTGGGTGCCGTTCCATCCGTAGTAGTTGTTTGAATAAGAGTACGGGGAGATGATGGTGGTCTGATGTCCTTCCGAGTAGTCGGCACCCAGATTGGCGTGGATACGCAGGTCGGGCAGGAAATGGAACTTGTAGTCTACTTCGATGTTGCCGATGAAGCTCTTTGATTTTGCCTGGTCGTTTTTCAGGTCAAGCAGGGCCACAGGATTCTGCGGTGCCAGTGAGTTCTTGGTCAAAGTCCAGTCGGGATTGCCGAATTCTGCCGGCACGCTCCATTGGTAGTAGCCGCCGAATACGTTCGTGCTGTTGTCATATACCGGACGGGTCGGGTCCATGGTGATGGCAGATCCCACTACAGCACCGTCGGCATACTGGTTCCATGCCACCATGCTTTTGGCGTTGATGTTGAACTTCAGATAGTTGTCGAAGAAGGCGGGAGCCAGATTGACGGAGGCGGTGAAACGCTCGAAGTTGGAAGTCTTGACAATACCGTTCTGGTTGGTATAGCTCAGTGACACACGGTAAGGCATGTGTTTCAACCCTCCGGAGATGGTCACATTATGGTCGTGGCTTACGGCAGTACGATAGATTTCATCCTGCCAGTCGGTATTCGCGGTTCCCAGCGCATAAGGAAGATTGGCTTCTCCTCCATAAAGGTCGGTCACGTAGTCGCGGTATTCATCGCCGGTCATCACGTCCAGTTTCTTGCGGAGCTTGCCGAACGACACATTTCCGTCGTAGCTTACTTTGGGGGCGGATCCGGCACTGCCTTTCTTGGTGGTGATGATGATGACACCGTTTGACGCACGTGATCCGTAGATGGCCGTAGCCGAAGCATCCTTCAATACGGTGAAGGTCTCGATATCGTTCGGGTTGACCAGTGAAAGAGGGTTCGACATACCTTTGATGCCGTCGTTGTCCATAGCCAGTCCGTCAATCACGATCAACGGGTCGTTGCTGGCGTTCAGCGAGGAACCTCCACGGATACGTACCGTTGCGCCCGCGCCCGGGGCACCGCCGGTAGACACCACATTCACGCCGGCAATCTTGCCGGTAATCATGTCTTGGGGAGAGGTGGTGATACCTTTGCTGATCTTGTCCGGCTTCATGGCGGTGACAGAACCGGTGGCATCTTCCTTTTTCACCTGTCCGTATCCGATTACCACTACGTCGTCCAGCAGCTGGCTGTCGTCCTGCAGTACTACGTTCATATTGGTTGCGGCGGGAAGTTCCTGGGTCTTGTATCCGATGAATGAGATGACGATGATGTCTCCCTGATTGGCTTTCAGAATGAAGTTTCCGTCAAAGTCTGTGATGGTTCCGTTGGTGGTGCCTTTGATCAGCACACTGGCTCCGATGACCGGTTCGCCGAGATTGTCTTTCACGATACCGTTCACGGTAATCTCTTGCGCGAAAGCTTGTACCGTAAGCAGCATTCCCACCAGCCATAGCAGGAAAAATCTGCACGAATGTTTGATTGTCTTTGTTTTCATGTTATTAAAGTTTAAGTTCTTGCTTTCATGAATGGTGTATGGATGTCCTATTGAGAAACTTCTGTGCGTCAGGGGGGAAAAGCCTCCGGCTTCCGGTTGAAGGCTGCCGCTTCCAACCGGAAGTGAAGAGCTGTTCCCTGAGCACAATCTTTAACCTTAAAAACCAGTCTTGTTATATGTATGTCATTTGATTTCCTTGATTGAGATGGCGTAACCGCCTCCTACCGCCGCTTTCAGTGTCAGTTTGGTCTTGCTGGTCACTTTCTTCTTGGTGATGGTATATGCCTGCGGGTTCTTGTCCCAGCTTGCGTCTTTGGCGTCGGCGTAGATGGTAGCCTCATATTTCTTGTCCGGATTGAGGAAGTCGAGGGTGAGTTTCGACTCGTGTCCGTTGTATCCGGCTGTGCAGCCTACGTACCAGTCGTCTGTACCTTTCGCATGACGTGCGATAGTGATATATTCTCCCGGTTCAGCTTCCAGATATTTGCTTTCAGACCAGTCGACAGCTACATCCTTGATGAACTGGAAGGCATCCATGAAGCGTTCGTAGTTTTCGGGGATGTCGGCAGCCATCTGCAGCGGGCTGTACATGGTGACGTAGAGAGCAAGCTGGCGTGCGATGGTGGAACGTACGTGTGACGTATTGCTCGGGTTCATCTTGCTGCAGTCCATCTCGAAAATGCCCGGCGTGTAGTCCATCGGACCGCCGATAAGACGGGTGAACGGCAGGATGGTGGTATGGTTCACGTTATTTCCGCCGAACGATTCATACTCGGTTCCGCGGGCAGATTCGTTGCCGATCAGGTTCGGATAAGTGCGGCAGAGTCCGGTGGGGCGTACCGCTTCGTGTGCGTTGACCATGATCTTGTAGTCGGCTGCTTTCTTCACTGCATACAAGTAGTGGTTCACCATCCATTGTCCGTAGTGATGTTCTCCGCGCGGAATGATGTCGCCCACATAGCCGCTCTTTACGGAACCATATCCGTTGTCTACCATAAACTGATAGGCTTTGTCCATGTGGCGTTCATAGTTGCGTACGGAAGAGGAGGTTTCATGGTGCATCATCATCTCGATGCCTTTGCCTGCGGCGTAGCGGTGGATTTCCTGTACATCGAAATCAGGATAAGGAGTCACGAAGTCGAACACATAGTCCTTGCTCTTTCCAAACCAGTCTTCCCATCCCTGATTCCATCCTTCCACCAGTACGGCATCGAATCCGTGGTCGGCGGCGAAGTCAATGTAACGCTTCACGTTGGTGGTGTTGGCAGAGTGCTTTCCGTTCGGTTTGGTCTGTGAGTAGTCTGTCTGACCCAGTTTGACGCTGTACACATCATCCGTGTAGGCCCATGTGCCTTTTCCGGTAATCATGTCCCACCATACACCGACGTATTTCACCGGATGAATCCATGACGGATCTTCAATCTTGCACGGCTCGTTCAGGTTCAGCGTGATGCGTGAGGCCAGGATGTCGCGGGCATCATCGCTCACGATGATGGTGCGCCATGGCGAGCGGCAAGGAGTCTGCATGTAGCCTTTGTCACCTTTTGCGTCGGGAGTAAGCCATGACTCGAAAATCATGTTCTTGTCATCCAGGTTGAGGCTCATGCAGGAGTAGTCCACCAATGCCGCCTCATGCAGGTTGATGTAGAGTCCGTCATCGGTTTTCATCATCAGTGCGGTCTGCACGCCCGTGGGCGAGAACACGTATTGTGATGAGTTGCCCGTAACGGCAGTCTTCATCTTCTCCCTGATTTCAGAAAGGCGTGAAGTCGTGTAGTCATATTCCTGTGTATCGTAGTCGCCCGGAATCCAGAAAGCCGTATGGTCGCCTGCCATGGCAAACTGCGAGTGCTCTTCCTTGATGACGAAATAGTTCAGGTTTTTCTGCTGGGGGAATTCATAGCGGAATCCCAGACCATCATTGAACAGGCGGAAGCGGATGATGATGTAACGGTCGTTCTCGGGCTGGTTGAGTGTTACCTCCAGCTCATTGTAGTGGTTGCGGATGACGCTTTCTTCTCCCCAGACAGGACGCCAGGTCTCATCCATCGTAGAGGTACGCGTGTCGTGTACGGTGAATCCGCTCATCAGGTTCGATTTCTTGTCGAGGACACTCTGGTCCTTGTGTCCGGTTACTTCAAAATCGGTCTGCTTGTTGGCATCCTCCCTTTTCAGTTCCAGTCCGAGCTTGCTTGGCTTGATGACTGTCTTGTCTTTAAATGTAAGGTCATAAGTGGGACAACCTTTTTCGTTGAGGCTGAAATTCATCACCAGATTACCGTCGGGCGATGTCAACTTCTGTGCGCTGGCGAATATGCATCCGCATAGCAGCGTGGCTACTGAGAATAATTTTTTGTAGTTCATAATTTAATGGTATTAGTTTGTTAATGTTTTTCTGCAGGCAAAATTATGGCTTTGTGGGGACGGGTAATCGGATAATAATGAAAATATAAGTGCTGTTTTGTGGTAATTACTTGTAAAATAATGTTTTAAGTAGTGTGGGGGTACTGATAATTATAAGCGTTTTAGAAGAAAAATACACCTTTCGCTTACTTCTTTCTGCCATATCTTTTGGGTTTCTGAAAAGTTTCGTATCTTTGGAATATTATAAAAGATGCTGGCGGAAATGCTTTGTGGAAAAACACCTTGATATTTTTCAGAAGTATTGGCCGTAACTGAAAGACATACCTTAAAATCTTGACAGTGGGATGAAGACAATATATTGTATTATCGTATTATTATTGGTGCTGGGCGGAACGGTCGTGAATGCTCGGGCAGAATCAGACGGAAAGGCGGTCCAGAGTCTGTTTGAAACATTAGATAATCTGATAGCCGACAAATCCCTGTTCCATGAGCGAAAAGAGGATACGCTCCGTGCGTTGAAGTTTCAGTTGTTGCATGCATCGGATGTACGGGAAAAATATGCGTTGAGCAATCAGCTGTTTAATCTTTATCTTCATTATCAGGCCGACTCTGCAGTTTACTATATCCATAAAAAATCGGAATGTTTGCAATCTTTGAATGACGCTTCATTGGAGAATGAGGTGCTGGTGAACCGTGCGGAGGTGATGGGAGTGATGGGTATGTACAATGAGGCGCTGGAAATTCTGCAGCGGGTGAATCCGCAAGAGATGAATATGGAGCAGTGCGCTTACTATTATCGTACTTACCGTGCCTGTTACGGCTGGGTGGCGGATTATACGGTCAACGAAAGGGAGAAACAGAAGTATTTCCGGCAAGCTGACGTGTTCCGTGATTCGGCCATTGCCGTCATGCCCGAAGGTCCGGAACGGCATCTGTTGAGAGTGGAGGTGATGTTACGTAAAAATCAGCTGGAAGCCGCACTCCGTGCGCTCGACAGTTTGCAGTATGAGAATCCGAATGACAAATTCCGGGCTTATGTGAATTTTACGCAGTCGTTGGCTTGGGAACAGGCCGGCAATCATAGGGAAGAGGAAATCCGTTGTCTGGCACAGGCGGCCATTGTCGATCTTTCGATGTCAGTGCGGGAGTATGCCGCATTGCCCAAATTGGCGCGGCTTGTTTATGAGACCGGTGACTTGGAGCGTGCTTACCGTTATCTGAGGTGCTCCATGGAGGATGCGGTGGACTGCAATGCCCGTCTGCGTTTCATGGAGGTGACTGAAGTGTATCCCATTATCGACAAGGCATACAGGGAAAAAGAGGCTCAGGAACGGAGGGTGAGCAAAATTCTGTTCTGGAGTATCTGTGTCCTGGCATTGTTGCTGGTGGCATTTGCATTGTATCTGTATTATGGCATGAAGAAGCTCTCCCTCATGCGCCGACATTTGTTTGCAGCCAACCGCGAGTTGCGTGAAATGAACGTGCAACTGGTGCAGACAGGAAAAATCAAGGAGGTGTATATCGCACGTTATCTGGACCGTTGTGTGGGGTATCTTGAGAAGCTGGAACAGTATCGCCGTTCGTTGGAGAAACTGGCGATGGCATCGAAGCTGGAGGAACTGTTCAAGGCCATCCGCTCCGAACAGTTCCTGAAGGATGAACGTAAAAGCTTCTATAATGAGTTTGACCGTTCGTTTCTGGATTTGTTCCCGAACTTTGTGGATGACTTTAATGATTTGTTGGTGGAGGATGGAAAAATTTTTCCTAAATCGGGTGAGATTTTAAACACAGAACTTCGTATTTTTGCGCTGATTCGTTTGGGGGTAACCGATTCGGCTCGAATCGCACATTTTCTGGGTTACTCGTTGGCCACCGTGTATAACTATCGCAGCAAGATCCGCAACCGAGCGAAGAGTGATAAGGAAAATTTCGAGCAGGTGGTAATGAATCTGTAGGCGTAGGCAAACATGCGATTCAATGCCCCATAATTAGAGATTCTTGCATGCAAAGCGTAAACCAATAAAACTAAACAGGGTTAAAAACGGAACTTTTATTCAGAACATCCTTCCTTGAAGTCAAATTCCAGTTGTATCCATTGGGGAACGTTCTCCGGAGGCCAGTCGTGTTCTTCTTTCGGGTTGGAGACAGAAAGCCCCAGCAGCCGGATGGGATGCTGTGTATAGTCCACTTCTTTCAGCAAGCATTTTGCCAGAGGCAGAATGTCTTTCAGTTCGTACAGCGGAGCGTTGGTGCTTTGGCTGCGCGTGATTTGAGTGAAGTCGTTGAACTTAACTTTGAGAGTGAGCGTATATCCCTTGAAATTTTTCGCTTTCAGACGTCCTTCCAGTTCGTGGGCCACGTGGTACAGCTCAATGATGGCTGATGATGTCACTGAAATGTCTTTTTCAAGCGTGTGCTCGCATCCTATGGACTTCCGGATGCGGACAGGCTCCACCGGACGGTCGTCTATGCCCCGTGCAAAATTGTAGTAGATGATTCCTGCCTTGCCGAACTGCCGCTGCAGCATGTCGAGCGGGCATTCCCGCAGTGTCTTTCCGTTGAATATGCCCAGCTTGTGCATCCTTTTGGCCGTGACGGGCCCCACTCCCCAGAACGCTTCGATAGGCAGTCTGTCGATGAAGTCTTTCGCCTGGTCGGGATGAATCGTACAGAGTCCGTCCGGCTTGCGGTAGTCGGAAGCCACCTTTGCCAGAAATTTGTTGTATGACACGCCTGCGGAGGCAACCAGATGAAGCTCTTCACGGATGCGGCGTTTGATTTCCTTGGCGATGTCGACCGCCAGTTCGATGTGTTTCTTGTTGTCTGTCACGTCCAGAAACGCTTCGTCCAGAGAAAGCGGCTCTATCAGGTCTGTGTATTCATGGAATATTTCATGGATTTGCGACGACACCTTTTTATATACGTCCATTCTGCCGGCGACGAAGATAAGTTGCGGACAGAGTTTCCGGGCTTTCAGAGACGGCATGGCCGAACGTACTCCGAATTTTCTCGCCTCATAGCTGGCGGCGGCCACCACTCCTCTCTGTTCGGCATGCCCCACGGCGACGGGCTTGCCCCTTAGGTCAGGGTTGTCGCGCTGTTCTACCGACGCATAGAATGCGTCCATGTCGATGTGGATGATTTTTCTGAATGTGTCCATAAGCCGTCCCGGAAGCTTTTCGGCAAAATTAATCAAACTTTCTTGGGTTATCCTGAAAATCATTTGTAATTTTGCTCGCTGTAAACAGAAAGTCTGTTTGCGGACTTGGCTATACTTAATGATAAAGAGCTATGATGAAAGATGAAATCAAGAAAGCGTGCGAAGTCATGCGTGGGGGCGGGGTAATCCTGTACCCGACGGATACTGTGTGGGGGATAGGATGTGATGCGACGAACGAGGAAGCCGTGAAACGGGTCTTTGAAATAAAGCGGCGGGCCGACAGCAAGGCGATGCTTGTGTTGGTAGACAGTCCGGTCAAGGTGGAATATTATGTGGAAGAGGTGCCGCAGGTGGCATGGGATTTGATTGAGATGGCCGTCAGGCCGCTGACAATCATATATGACGGGGCGAGAAATCTGGCTCCCAATCTGATAGCCTCCGATGGCACGGTGGGCATCCGCGTGACCGGCGAGGAGTTCTCAAAGCAGCTGTGCTTTCAGTTCCGTAAAGCCATTGTGTCCACTTCCGCCAATGTCAGCGGAGAACCGGCTCCGGCTGTGTTCAGTGAAATCAGCGATGAAATAAAGGATGCGGTGGACTATGTGGTGGATTTCCGTCGTGAAGAGACGGGGCATTCCAAGCCTTCAAGCATCATCAAGCTCGGCAGAGGCGGAGAAGTGAAAATCATCAGAGAATAGGTGCGTGGAACATGAAGATAACGGATGAGAAAAACAATATTCTCCAGGGTCTTCTCCTTTGGAGAGAAAAACATATAAAAGACAAGCAGTTTGTCCTGATTCTGAGCTTGCTTGTGGGTGTCTTTACTGCTCTGGCCGCATATGTGCTGAAGTTTCTGGTAGAATACATCAAGGAATTCCTTACTGAAAATTTTGATACGACAGGTGCCAACTGGCTGTATCTTGTTTATCCGGTGGTGGGCATTTTCGTGACCGGGTTGTTTATCCGGAAAATTGTGCGCGATGACATCAGTCATGGAGTGACCAAGATATTGTATGCCATTTCCCGCAAGCAGAGCCGTATCAAGCGTCACAACGTATGGTCGTCGGTCTGTGCTTCCGCCATTACTATCGGATTCGGTGGTTCGGTGGGAGCGGAGGCTCCGATTGTGCTTACGGGTTCAGCCATCGGTTCAAATCTTGGAAGTCTGTTCCGTATGGACCACAAGACGTTGATGCTGCTGGTGGGATGCGGTGCCGCCGGTGCCGTGTCGGGCATTTTCAAGGCGCCCATTGCGGGGGTCGTGTTTACGCTGGAGGTGCTGATGATGGACCTGACGATGGCTTTTCTTCTTCCGTTGCTGATAACCAGCGTGACGGCCGCTTCGGTCTCTTATCTGCTTACGGGCACGGAAGCGATGTTCCAGTTTCATCTCGACTATCCGTTTTCGCTGGAGCGCATTCCTTATGCCATTGCCCTGGGGATATTCTGCGGCCTTGTGGCATGGTATTTTACCCGTTCGATGAACTGGATAGAGAGTATCTTCCGCCGTTATAAGAGTCCGTATGTGAAGTTCGTTATCGGAAGTGCGATGTTGAGTGTGCTGATATTTCTCTTTCCGCCGCTGTACGGCGAAGGTTACGATACCATTTCATTGTTGCTCAACGGAACTTCTAATGCCGACTGGGAGACGGTGATGAACAACTCTCTGTTTTATGGGAACACCCATCTGCTTGTGCTGTATCTGGTGCTGATTATTCTGTTCAAGGTGTTCGCTTCGAGTGCCACGAACGGTGGAGGAGGGTGCGGTGGTATATTCGCTCCGAGTCTGTTCCTTGGCTGCATCGCCGGTTTTGTGTTTTCGTATGTCTGCAACCGGTTCAATATCGGCGACACCTATATTCCGGAAAAGAATTTTGCGCTGATGGGTATGGCCGGGCTGATGTCGGGGGTGATGCATGCCCCGCTGACGGGAGTGTTCCTTATTGCGGAGCTTACGGGCGGGTATGGACTTTTTCTTCCGCTGATGATAGTGTCGGTATGTGCATACCTGACCATTATCGTGTTTGAACCGCACAGCATCTATTCCATGCGTTTGGCACAGAGCGGGGAACTTATCACACATCATAAGGACAAGGCTGTGCTGACTTTGATGAACATGGACAGTGTCATTGAAACGGACTTTCTGACGGTGCGTCCCGACATGGATCTGGCGCAGATGGTAAAGACCATATCGCAGTCGGGCCGCAATCTCTTCCCCGTGGTTGATGCCAGAAAAGAACTGATAGGAGTGGTTGTGCTGGATGATATCCGGAACATTATTTTCCGGCAGGAATTATACCATCGTTATCATGTGGCGGACTTTATGGTGGAACCTCGTGCCAAAATCATAACGACCGATTCGATGGAGGTGGTGATGGAAAAGTTTGACTCGACCCGGTCGTGGAATCTCCCGGTGGTGGACGAAGACAACAGATATATAGGGTGCGTGTCGAAGTCGAAAGTGCTGAACACTTACCGTCAGATGATGGTTGATTTGTCAGCCGAATGACGGGCCTGATTTGAAATACTGAACGATGAAGGGCAACGGGCGGCCTGGCCCGTAATAATCATGATATTGTTATGGAAAAGAAAGACTTGAGAATCGTGTATATGGGTACTCCCGAATTTGCGGTGGAGAGCCTGAAACGTCTGGTGGAAGGCGGTTATAATGTGGTGGGGGTGATTACTATGCCCGACAAGCCGATGGGCCGGCATGGCAGTGTGCTTCAGCCTAGTCCGGTGAAACAATATGCAGTGGAGCAGGGACTGAGGGTGCTTCAGCCTGAGAAGTTGAAGGATGAGGCCTTTGTGGAAGAGTTGCGTTCACTCCGTGCCGACCTGCAGATTGTCGTGGCCTTCCGGATGCTGCCTGAAGTGGTATGGTCCATGCCTCGTCTGGGCACGTTCAACCTGCACGCTTCGTTGCTTCCGCAATATAGAGGGGCGGCTCCTATCAACTGGGCGGTCATCAACGGTGAGACGGAAACCGGAATTACTACATTCTTCTTGAAACATGAGATTGACACAGGGGAGATAATCGACCAGGTGCGTGTCCCCATTGCCGATACGGACAATGTGGGGATTGTGTACGACAAGCTGATGATGCTGGGCGGGACGCTGGTCTTGAAGACGGTGGATGCCATTCTTGAGGGAAATGTGAAGACCATACCGCAGGAGAATCTGGCGGAAGCGGGAGAATTGCGTCCGGCTCCGAAAATATTCAAGGAAACCTGCCGGATAGACTGGAACTGGGGGGCAAAGCGTGTGTATGACTTTATCCGTGGTCTCTCTCCTTATCCTGGCGCATGGACGGAACTGCATGAGGGACCGGACCGGGCGGTCGTGCTGAAGATTTTTGAATCGGAGAAGCGGTTCTCTTCTCATTCGCTGAAGCCGGGTGCAGTGGAAACGGACGGGAAAACTTATTTCCGGATAGCCGTGTCCGACGGGTATCTTGATGTGCTTTCCTTGCAGTTGGCCGGAAAAAAGCGCATGGCCGTGTCTGATTTCTTGAAAGGTTACCGGTATTCCGAAGGGATGTATGTAGAATAAAACGGAAAGCGGGGGCTGCCCATGTCGGCTCCCGCTTTTATTTATTTGCACCTGCTATGCCACAGGTAGCCTATTGATCTCGTGTAGGTGTTTGTGTCTGATGTTTTGACTACATACTCTTCGGCACCCCTGCCGCTGTTGTACACGATTCTGAATCCTTTGAACGTCGGGTCTTCATATTCTGGTATGCTTGACAGCGTGAAAGACACGACTCCCCAGAATGGTTCCTTCTGCAGGTCATTCTCCGGGTTGTGCCGCAGTTCCACACGCAGAAGACCTTCCTCGTCCAGTACACTTTCTTCGGTCAGCAGCAGACTGATGCGGTGGGCTATGTTTGTGTTGTTCCCTCCGATATTGAACTGAATGTTCAGATGGGATTTGCTGATGGAGGCTGCGGTGACCGCAATCGGCTGGTTGCCGTATATTTGGTCTGCATTGG
Organism: uncultured Phocaeicola sp.; assembly: GCA_944320815.1. Classification (GTDB taxonomy): domain Bacteria; phylum Bacteroidota; class Bacteroidia; order Bacteroidales; family Bacteroidaceae; genus Phocaeicola. The sequence goes on from CALUIZ010000007.1 coordinate 53,236, forward strand.
TCGTGCCGCCGCCAGATGTGCGTATGTCATCGGCTGATTTTGTCAGTACCTTATAAAGGCGTTCCACTCTTACGTCCTGTATGTTCTCGTCGGCAGTCAGAGGATTCGCCTCCATGAAGTTGATTTCCATCAGCACCCTTTGCCCGATGGAGCTGGCCTGATTGTCCGTGAAGATTTCCTTGTTCACCGGATGCAGCAGTCCGTAGGAATCAGATTCAATCACTAAATTATTGTTTTCCACTACGGTTCCCAGTGAAGAATAAGCACCGATCTCGGTCATGAAAAGTTCTTCACTGTCGTCGTTCACGCAAGACTGGCAGCTGATGCCGCACAGTACAGTGCTGAAGGCTATTGTAATATGTTTGATGAAAGATTTCATATATTGTTCCTTTTTGTCTAGAAAATCAAAAAACGGATATTATACTGCTTTCTTTTTTGTTAAAACACTATAACGGATAAAAAAAGCCGGAGCCGGTGCAGTATTTTTGTATTCCAATCATTTATTTGACAAAGCACGATAAAACCGGATATGACGGAAGAAGAATTAGCGTTAAAATGCAAACAGGCGGACAATCTGGCTCGAAAAGAGTTGTATGAGCGGTATGGGAGTTCGCTGATGGCGATTTGTCTTCGTTATATCGGCGACAGGGAATCGGCAAGGGATGTGCTGCACGACGGGTTTATACGCATATTCCAGTCAATCGGTCTGTTCACTTATAAAGGAACTGGCTCTCTGAAGGCTTGGCTGTCAAAGGTGATGGTGAATGAAGCGTTGGGCTATTTGCGGAAGCATGTGCAGATGTCCCAGCAGGAGGTGCTGGTGGATGAGGTCCCTGATGTGCAGGATACAGACGAAGGTGTGGCTGACATCCCCCATTCGGTGCTGATGCGGATGATAGCGGAACTGCCTGAAGGGTATCGTACTGTTTTTAATCTGTATGTGTTTGAGGGCAAGAGCCATAAGGAAATCGCTGACATGTTAGGCATAACGGAACATACGTCATCATCGCAGTTTTATCGGGCGAAGACGCTGATGATCCGGAAAATAAAGGAATATAGAAAGGAACATTATTCATGGAAATGAAGGACGAGGATAAATGGATTGAAGAATTGCGAAGACGGATGGAAAACTATTCCGAACCTCTTCCCGACGGGCTGTGGGAAGAGCTGGCAAAGGAACTGAATGTTCCTAAAGTGATTCCATTCCGGAGGATGTGGTATGCTGCGGCTGTGGTGCTCGTGCTGCTTGCCTCTTCTTTGGCTGTATGGTTCTGGTCATCGCCTGCTGCCGATTTTGAGAGGCAGGACATGATGGTGCAGGAAGTTCTTTCCCAGCCTTCTTTTTCTGACGGAGATGATGAGGAAAATCTGGATATGGGAGTTCCCGGACAGGCGTTGGCGGAAACGTTGCCGCCCGTTTCAGGAAAGCAGACGGCCGTTCTCTCTCCAGGTGAGACGGGTACGCAGCCTTCGCCGGTGACGGTCGGAGAAGAAGGGGAGGCCTCGCGTATGTCATTGCCGGTGGAATCTGTGGAGCGGACCGACGAATCGGAGACGGACCGCAATGAAGGCAGGACGGAAGAAACACCGCGGGCAAGCCGTGCTGCTGACAGGGAGCGGATGAGGCAGAACGCGTATCAGCTTCGGCAAAATCGAAAGAATGGGGAAAAAGAAAAGTTTTCAGTGGGTTTGCTCGCGGGAAACACTCCGTATTCTTCTTCCAACACTTATAATGGTATGATGGGATTTGTCTCGTCTTATCAGGCCGGCAATCTGATGGGGGCTGTAAATGACAAGGCGACGGCTTTGGGGCAGAACTCTTTGGAGAATCAGGGGCATGAGTCTAAAACGAATATCAAACATCATATGCCGGTGACGGTCGGCGCTTCTTTCCGTTGGGCATTGAATGAAGACTGGGCACTGGAGACGGGACTGATGTATACGTTGTTGTCTACCGATTGGAGGTCGGGGGCGGTGTCATATATGGAATATGAACAGAAACTGCATTATGTGGGGATTCCTTTGAAGGTGCAACGGTCGATTTGGAAAAACAATCGCTTTGCGTTTTATGCATCGGCAGGTGGTGCGGTTGAGAAATGTGTGTCGACGAAATTGAAGACAATTGATGCGGACAGAGGCAGAAGCTGGGAGGAGAGCCTGGATGTGGATCCGTTGCAGTGGTCTGTGACGGCAGCAGTAGGTGCGCAGGTGAATTTTACCCCGCAGTTAGGTTTGTATCTTGAGCCGGGAATCGCTTATTATTTTGATGACAACAGCAGCATAGAAACTATTCGTAAGGAACATCCTCTCAATTTTAACCTGCAGCTGGGTCTGCGCTTCAGTGTGGGGCGGTAAATCTTCCGTGAACCACTTGGCAATTTAAAAAGAATGTTTAACTTTGTTCCATATTTGTTTTGTAACGGATAGAAATATGGCAAAGGAACTGAAAATCGCGCCCTCCCTGCTTTCCGCTAATTTTGCGAATCTGGGTGGAGATGTGGAAAAAATCAATCATAGTGAAGCCGACTGGCTTCATCTGGATGTGATGGACGGGGTGTTCGTCCCGAATATTTCGTTTGGTTTTCCTGTCTTGAAGGCTGTGGCACAGATGAGTGAGAAACCTCTGGATGTGCATCTTATGATTGTAGAGCCGCAGAAGTTCATTCCTCAAATTAAAGAGCTGGGAACGATGATGATGAATGTGCATTACGAAGCGTGTCCACATCTGCATCGGGTGGTTCAGCAGATAAAAGAAGCCGGGATGAAGGCGGGGGTTACATTGAACCCGGCCACTCCGGTAGCGATGCTTTCCGACATAATAGAAGACTTGGATATGGTGCTGTTGATGAGCGTGAATCCGGGATTCGGAGGGCAGAAATTCATTCCTCATACGTTGCGGAAGATTCAAGAACTGCGCGAGTTGATAGAGCGAAGCGGATCGCATGCGCTGGTTGAGATTGACGGAGGGGTGAATCTGCAGACTGCACCTCTGTTGGCTGAGGCCGGAGTGGACGTATTGGTCGCAGGAAGTGCGGTCTTCAAGGCACCGGACATGATTGAAATCATTCATCAGTTGAAAAACGTATAGAGATTTTGTGAAAATACATTCTTCTTTGTTAACCTATCCTGTTTTCCGGCTGACTGTATTTCTGGCAGCCGGAATTTTTTTATCCGACAGATTGTTGTCCGGATTGATTTCTTGGGAATGCCTGTTTCTGGGTTTCCTCATCTTTTCTGTGTTGTCAGGTTGTTTTTTCCGCAGTTCTTTGTTCCGGTTTCGCCATCTTTTCGGTTGTATGGTAAGTGTAGCTTTTTTCTTTCTGGGAGGTGCTTTGTCTTTGTATGAACGGGAACAGGTGGAGTTTGAGTGGAATCCGCGTGCACAGGTATATTGGGGAATGGTGGAAGATATTCCCCGGCAGAGAGGGAAGACTGTGCAGGCGAAAGTCAGCGTGTCCTATATGCGGGAGATTTCAGATTCCTTGTCGGGGAGTGAAATACGGAAAGAGTGGGTGGGGCGTTCTGTTTTGTTGTCGTGGATTCCAGATTCGCTTTCCGGAGGCATTCAGTGCGGTGACAGTGTTTGTTTCTATGCCAAACTTTCCCGCCCTGCTTCGACGAAAGAAATAACGGGATTTGATTATGGCAATTATCTGATGCGCCAGGGCATCAGCGGAACGGGAATCGCTTTTTCCGGCAACTGGATGTGCGTGAAAAAGAATGAGCTTTCTTTCCGGCAATATGCTCTGACAATCCAGCAACGGATTGTGCGTCTTTACCATGAATGGGGACTGGACGGGGATGTGCTGGCGGTTGTTTCAGCCCTGACTGTCGGTGACAGAAGTGATTTGACACCGGAGCTGGAAGCGGTTTATAGTGCTACGGGGGCAAGCCATGTACTTTCTCTTTCGGGACTTCATATCGGAATATTGGCTGGCATCCTGTTTCTTGTATTTCGTCCGTTGCGTGGTTTGAGATATGGGTCACTCTTTTCGACTTTCTTGATTGTCGGTTTTCTTTGGGTGTTTGCTTTCATATCGGGGATGAGCTCACCTGTCATACGTTCGGTTGTGATGTTTTCTTTGTACATGATATCCGCTCTTGTTTCGAGAGACCGTTTCTCGGGTGTCTATTCCGTCACTCTGACCGCTTTTATGATGTTGCTATACAATCCTTTTTATCTTTTTGACATCAGCTTCCAGCTTTCATTTGTGGCGGTATATTCCATCTTGCTGTTCTATCCATTGTTCAGCAGACTGTGGGTTGCTCCCAACCGTTTCTGCAGATATGTATGGAATACGCTGGCCCTTTCCATGGCCGCGCAGTTAGGGACATTTCCGCTTGTACTGTTATATTTTGGGGCTTTCCCTACTTATTTTCTGTTGGCCAATCTGATTGTTGCGCCGTTGTCGGCTTGTATACTTGGTGGAGCTATGTCCGCTTTGGCTTTATTCAGTGTGCCTGTATTGGGCGATTGTGCGGTATGGTTTCTGCGGTTTTCCACAAATCTGCTGAATGACTCCATGCGTATGGTGCAGCAACTTTACGGTTCACAACTGACCTCGCTGTATCTTTCGGAAGTCCGGTTGGTCATCTTGTTTCTTCTGCTGGGGCTTGTCTATGGGGCATGGGCTGGAAGCGGCTTGAAGTACGCCCGTACACCTATACGCATTCTTGCGGTGTCGGTCGTGTTTCTTGCTGTCTGCTGGTATGAACGGGCAAAGCCTTCCCCGTGTCATCTCTGCTTCTTCAGGTCGGAGGTTTATGCGCGTCAGGGAAGGACTTTGTCTTTGTTATGTTCCTCCGACGGGCTGTTCCGGATAGATTCATTGAAAGTGGGGGTCATGAAGTCCGGCCGATGGCGGGACAAGATGTCCGAAACTCGTCTTCCGCTTGATTTTGTATATATCTGTCGTGGCTTTAAAGGCAATCTGGCGGCATTGAACCGTTTGTTTGTCATCCGGGAAGTTGTTCTCGACAGTTCTTTGAGCGATAACTACAGAGAGTCGTTGATTCGTGAATGCCGATTGCTTAAAATATCTTATACCGATTTGTCTGTCAGTGGTTCTTGTTTGATTCTTCTGTAGTTTCTGAAAATTAATTCGTACTTTTGCCCACTCAAACAGTAATGGACTTTAAAAATAGTATGTTATCTAAAGTAATACTTCAGGCCAATATTGACAAAGTGGAGACTTACTTTGAAAAGGCCGAAAAAGTTGTTGTCGTGACCCATATATCTCCCGACGGTGATGCGTTGGGGTCTTCGCTGGGGCTTTGCCATTTCTTGACTTCACAGGGAAAGACTGTCAATGTGATTGTCCCGAACGCGTTTCCTGATTTTCTTCGTTGGATGCCGGGTGCGAAAGATATTGTGCGTTATGACAAATATCCGGAATTTGCTGACAAGCTGATAAGTGAGGCTGATGTGCTCTGCTGTCTGGATTTCAATGCGTTGTCGCGCATCGGCGATATGGGAAAGGCAGTGAAGGATGCGCCGGGACGGAAAGTGATGGTAGACCATCATCTTGATCCTGAACCTTTTTGCCGGGTAACCATATCCCATCCGGAAATATCCTCCACTTCGGAACTTGTGTTCCGTCTGATTTGTCAGATGGGCTGTTTTGATGACATCTCGTTTGAGGGGGCGGAATGCATCTATACGGGCATGATGACCGATACGGGAGGGTTTACCTACAATTCAAACAGCCGGGATATTTATTTCATTATCAGTGAACTGTTGTCGAAAGGCATTGACAAGGACGAGATTTACCGGAAGGTGTTCAACACTTATTCCGAAGGCCGTCTCCGTCTGATGGGTTATGTACTTTATGAAAAGATGCAGGTGTATCCGCAGTTCCGTTCCGCGCTTGTCTGGCTGACCAGAGAAGAGCAGGGAAAGTTCCAGTATGTGAAAGGTGATACGGAAGGTTTCGTCAACATCCCGCTTCAGATCAAAGGCATCTGTTTCTCGGTGTTCTTGCGTGAAGATACGGAAAAGAATATGATTAAAGTTTCTCTCCGTTCGGTGGGCAGCTTCCCGTGCAACAAGGTGGCGGCAGAGTTCTTCAACGGCGGCGGACATCTGAATGCTTCCGGAGGTGAGTTTTATGGTTCAATGGATGAAGCCGTCGAACTTTTCAAACGGGCTTTGGTGAAGTATGAAGGACTTCTTCTGAAAGATTGATGCTTTATTTTTATTATTGGACAATATTAGACATAATTGGACAAAATAAGAGGATGTTTGTAGTGGGATTTCCTTATATTTGTCCACAGAAAAAGGGTTAGAAATGAAAAAGATTTATTATTTATTGATTATAGTGGGTACGTTGGCATTTGGACTTCAGAGTTGTGATGATGGAAAGACTTATGCGGAGATGAAGGAGGACGAGGCGGATGCCATCAACAGTTATATAAACCAGAATGACATCAAGGTAATCAGTGAAGCCGAGTTTGCAGCCCAGGATTCGATGAACTTGGCGGAGAACGAGTATGTGCTCCTTGAAGAGAGCGGTGTATATATGCACGTGTCCTGCCGGGGCAAGGGCAAGGAGGTGCTGCAGGACGGGACATATGACATAACGGCCCGTTTTGTGGAAATCGCTCTTCAGACGCGCAGCGACATGTTCAATGCCGGCGACACGATTCTGGCGAACATGCATGTGCTTAATCCTGATTATCTGATTGAGGGGGAAGAGTTCAAGCTGACCATCAGCGGAAGTTCTTATTCCGCTTCGTTCACGAGAAACGATTCGTATAGTATGTACGGACGCTACAGTACCAGTGCCGTTCCGTCAGGCTGGCTTATACCTCTGCGTTATCTCAAACCTTCCCGTACGACAAAAGCCGATGAACTGGCCCGCGTGAAAATCATTGTTCCTCATAGCGAAGGTACATCGCTCGCACAGCAGTATGTGTATCCTTGTCTTTATGAGATAACCTATAACCCGTATTGATGAATTCATTAACCAATATAGTTTTTAAATCTTTTAGTTTATGACACTGATTAAATCTATTTCCGGTATTCGCGGCACAATCGGAGGCCATGCCGGCGAAGGGCTGAATCCCTTGGACATTGTGAAATTCACTTCTGCATATGCTACCCTGATCCGCAGAACTACAACCAAGACAAGCAATAAGATCGTGGTAGGGCGTGACGCTCGTATTTCTGGTGAAATGGTGAAGAATGTGGTTTGCGGTACGTTGATGGGAATGGGATTTGATGTGCTGAATATCGGACTGGCTTCTACACCGACTACAGAGCTTGCCGTAACCATGTCGGGGGCATGCGGAGGAATCATCCTGACAGCCAGCCATAACCCGAAGCAGTGGAATGCCCTGAAGCTGCTGAACGAACACGGGGAGTTCCTGAATGCCGCTGAAGGCAACGAAGTGCTCCGTATTGCCGCTGCAGAGGAATTTGAGTTTGCCGACATCGACCATATCGGGAAATATATGGAAGACAATACATATAACCAGAAGCACATTGACAGCGTGCTGGCTTTGAAACTGGTTGACGTTGAGGCTATCCGTAATGCGCATTTCCATGTAGCAATCGATTGCGTGAACTCTGTAGGCGGCATTATTTTGCCGGAACTTCTGGAACGTCTGGGCGTGGAGCATGTAGAGAAGCTTTATTGCGAGCCGACGGGTGACTTCCAGCATAATCCGGAACCGCTTGAGAAGAATCTGGGCGACATCATGGGACTGATGAAGCAGGGCAAGAATGATGTGGCATTTGTGGTAGACCCGGATGTGGACCGTCTGGCCATCATCTGTGAGAATGGGGTGATGTATGGTGAGGAATATACGCTGGTGACCGTAGCTGATTATGTGCTGAAGCATACTCCGGGAAACACTTGTTCCAACTTGAGCTCTACCCGTGCGTTGCGTGATGTGACCCGCAAATATGGAATGCAGTACAATGCTTCAGCGGTGGGTGAAGTGAATGTGGTGACCAAAATGAAGGATACTCATGCGGTAATCGGCGGTGAAGGCAACGGTGGAGTCATTTATCCGGAATCTCATTACGGACGTGACGCACTGGTGGGCATTGCGCTGTTCCTGAGCCATCTGGCACATGAAGGAAAGAAGGTGAGCGAGCTGCGTGCCACTTATCCGAATTATTTCATTGCCAAGAACCGTATTGACCTGACTCCGGAAACGGATGTGGACGCAATCCTTGCCAAGGTGAAGGAAATGTACAAGAACGAAGAAATCAATGACATTGACGGTGTGAAGATTGATTTCCCCGACAAGTGGGTGCATCTGCGCAAGAGCAACACTGAACCGATTATCCGTGTCTATTCAGAAGCTTCCACCATGGAAGAGGCTGATGAACTGGGCAAACAGATAATGGACATCGTATATAGCCTGGCTAAATAATAGCGGGATACGATTGTAGAGAAAAGCCGGATTGCGGTGCAAGCAAGTTGCCGCAGTCCGGCTCTTTTTATGTCCGAAGGTTTGTCATACCCACATCAGGTCGCTCATGATGCCGTCGGAGATGAAGATTCCTTTTTCCGTGAGTTTCAATGTTCCATGGCAGGTTTCCAGCGTACCTTGTGCAAGATGGGGGCGGGCCATCTTCAGGCAATATCTGTAGAGCTTTTCTCCGAAATCCGTCTTCAGTCTTTCCAGAGACATGCCCCAGCAGGTGCGGACAGAGGTGAGCACAAAATCATTGTAGCGGGTGTACAGGTCCAGCTCTTCTTTCTCGGAGATTTCCGTTCCGCATTCGATGCCATGGATATAACCTTCCAGTGAGGCGATGTTCCATTGGCGCGACTTTCCGTCGTAAGAATGGGCGGAGGGGCCACATCCCAGATATTTTTTTCCTGTCCAGTAACTTGAATTGTGTCGTGAGTGGCATCCGGGCAGGCAGAAGTTTGAGATTTCGTAATGCTCGTATCCGTTCTGTTTCAGCGTATGGATGAGGCAGGTGAACAGAGATACACTCAGGTCTTCATCCACTTCTTCCACCCGATGAGCTTCGCGGAGTTTCCATAAAGGAGTTCCCTCCTCATAAATAAGATGATAGGCAGAAATGTGTTCGGGTTTCATTTCCACAACCTGCCGGAGGTCGGAAGCCCAAGTCTCCGCCGTTTCTCCCGGAAGTCCGTACATCAGGTCGATGCTGATGTTCCGGAAACCCGCTTCCCGGCAGTCCTCAAAAGCTTTTACGGCCTGTTCTGCCGTGTGTCTTCTGTTCAGCAGTTTCAGGGTCTCATTCTGGAATGTCTGCATTCCGATGCTGAGGCGGTTGAAAGGGAAAGACCGCAGCATATGGATATATTCGGGACGAAGGTCGTCCGGATTGGCTTCGAGTGTAATTTCCGCACCGTCCGTCACAGTGTATGTCTCGGATATGGCGGTGAAAATTTTCTCAAAGTCCTTTTGGTCCAGTTGTGAAGGTGTCCCCCCGCCCAGATAGATTGTTTCCACCGGTTCATTCCCGATGTATGTCTTTCGCAATGTCAGTTCACGGCAGAGTGCGTCAATGTATGCTGCTTTCTTTTCACTTTGCGTGGTGGAGAAGAAGTCGCAGTAAATGCAGCGTTTCTTGCAGAAGGGGATATGGAGATAAATTCCGGCCATATGCTGAGAATGTTTTTTTGACGGAGTAAAGATAAGGATTATTTTTTGCTTGTTGGCCGGTTGTCATCGGACGATTGTGCCGCCGTCATGGAATGCCCGTTTGTCTTATGGAAAATATGCCGGTGTTTTCTCTTGAATGAATCGGTATTTTTCCTGGAACAGGCCGTTTCCGTTGCACGTGACGCATGCGGAATCCGGTTGTGCAGGCATGTACCTGTTTTATTTTGTTAAATCAGAGCGGAAGCTTAAGTGTTTCTTCCTGTAAAGTTGTTTCTTTACAAAAACATAGAAAAATCAGTTTGTTATGAAATTTCCAGTGTCTGCAGTGTGTGTGGTCGGACTGGCTCTTTCTGCCTGTGTCCACCCTTCCGAAAACGCAAGTGAAAATTATGCTTTGTCCGTCAATCCGTTTATCGGGACGGACTTCACGGGAAACACCTATCCGGGTGCGCAGATGCCTTTCGGCATGGTGCAGTTGAGTCCCGACAACGGTCTTCCCGGGTGGGATAGGATTGCGGGATATTTCTATCCGGACAGCACGATAGCCGGATTCAGCCATACGCATCTGTCGGGGACCGGGGCAGGAGACTTGTACGATGTCTCTTTCATGCCGGTCACGCTTCCTTACAACGAGGCGGAAGCTCCGCTCGGCATTCATTCCAAATTTTCACATGACGACGAGAAGGCTTCCGCAGGATATTATCAGGTGAGGCTGACCGATTATGACATAAATGTGGAGCTGACCGCCACCGAGCGTTGCGGCATTCAGCGTTATACTTTTCCGGAAGCTCATTCTGCCATTTTCCTGAACCTGTCTAAGGCAATGAACTGGGATGCCACCCAGGATTCATATGTGGAGGCGGTCGATTCGGTGACGATACGCGGTTACCGCTATTCCGACGGATGGGCACGCAACCAGAAGGTTTATTTCTGCACCCGTTTTTCCCGGCCTTTCGCTTCCATGTCGGTTGACAGTACGGCTATTGAGAAAGACGGGAAACGGATAGGCACTGGCATGATTGCCCGTTTCGATTATCCCACACGGCAGGGAGAACAGATAACCCTTGTTACGGCTCTTTCAGGAGTAAGCATGGACGGAGCGGAAAGGAATCTGAAGGCTGAGGCTCAGGGTGATGATTTTGACTCGTACCGCCGGAAGGCTGAAGCCGGATGGAATGAAGCGTTGGGGCGCGTCCGTATTGAAGGCGGAAGCCGTGACGAACGTACCGTATTCTATACGGCGTTGTATCACAGTATGCTTGCTCCTACAATTTATTGCGATGCGGACGGGCGATACTACGGTCCTGACGGGAAAGTGCATCAGGCGGACGGATGGACCAATTACAGCACTTTTTCTCTGTGGGACACTTACAGGGCGGCACACCCGCTTTTCACACTGACCCAGCCGGAACGGGTGGGCGACATGGTGAAGTCGCTGCTTGCTTTTTATGAACAGAACGGCCGGCTTCCGGTGTGGAATTTTTACGGAAGTGAAACGGACATGATGATAGGCTATCATGCCGTACCGGTGATTGTGGACGCATATCTGAAGGGTATCGGAGACTTCGATGCGGAAAAGGCTCTTGCCGCCTGTGTGGCCACCGCCAATCTGGACAGTTATCGGGACATCGGTGTGTATAAGGAAAAAGGATATATTCCTTACGATTTGAGAGATCCCTCCGAAGGCGACGACTGGTCGCTTTCCAAAACATTGGAGTATGCTTTCGATGACTACTGCATCGCTGTGATGGCGGAGAAGATGGGAAAGAAAGAGATTGCGGATGAATTTTATGCGCGTGCCGGGAACTATAGGAATGTGTACAATCCGTCTACTTCGTTCATGCAGCCGAAAGACAAGGACGGCCGTTTCATCGCGGACTTTGACGCGGAAGACTATAGCCCGCACATCTGCGAAAGCAACGGATGGCAATATTTCTGGTCGGTGCAGCATGACATTGACGGGCTGATTGAACTGGCAGGAGGAAAGGAAAGGTTTGTTCAGAAGCTGGACAGCATGTTCACATATCATCCCACCGACAAGGATGAACTTCCGATATTCAGTACGGGAATGATCGGACAGTATGCGCACGGCAACGAACCAAGTCATCACGTGGCATATCTGTACAACAAGGTAGGGCAGCCGTGGAAAGGGCAGAAATATTTGAGCCAGATCATGCGCACCCTTTATACGCATACGCCTGCCGGTCTGTGCGGCAACGAGGACTGCGGCCAGATGTCGGCCTGGTATGTGTTCAGTGCGATGGGGTTCTATCCGGTGAATCCCGTGTCCGGACAATATGAGATAGGCTGTCCGATATTCCCGGAAGTGACGTTGCGGCTGGAAGACGGAAAAGAGTTCAAGGTGCTTGCCCGTGGGGCGAGTCCGGAAAATTGTTATGTCCGTTCGGTAAAGCTTAACGGAACCCCCCTTACCGTCAGCTACATCACCCACCGGCAGATAATGGACGGAGGGACGCTTGAATTTGAAATGGGAAATTCGCCGGGGAAGGCATGGTGATAGTCCATCTTGCAGAATAATGTTTTTTAACATGTTTTGCGTAAGTGTTTTCGTCGTGAAATCTGTTTCACTTAAGTAAAAGGAGACATCAGGTAATAGTTTTTAGGAAGGCAAAATGGGAAAGATTGATTATGAGATGATTGTCCGTTATTTCAACGGGAAATGTAACGAAGAAGAGCGGCGGAGCATTGTCCGTTGGGCGAACGAGACGGATGAGCACGCACGGCAGCTCTTTGAATGGGAGGAGTTATATTTTCTGGGAAAGCGTGCGGATGAGATGGAGAGGAACCGCGTCAGGGAAGCGGAAAACCGCCTTTTTGAACGGATAGAACGGGAAGAGAACCGGATGAGGAAAAACGTCATATGGAGAGGATGGATGAAGTTTGCGGCGGTCGTGGCGGTGTTGCTTTCCCTTTCGGGAGTGGGTGCATGGTATTTTGCCGGTGCGTTTCAGGAAGAATGGAAACAGGTGGCGACGACGGACGGAGAAGTCATTGATGTGGTGCTGCCGGACGGAAGCCACGTGTGGCTGAATGAAAATTCTGTGCTGGAATATCCTGAGAAGTTTGAAAAGAAGATACGCCGTTTGAGACTGTCGGGCGAAGCCTATTTTGAGGTTACGAAGAACAGACACAAGCCCTTCGTCGTATGCGGTGAGGCGATGAACGTGCAAGTGCTTGGCACAAAGTTCAATTTCAAGAATGCTCCGGGATGCCGGATTGTGGAGGCATCCTTGCTTGAAGGAGAGATAAAGGCGGAAGGCACTCATAGGGAGGGCTCCATAACGCTTTTACCGGGCCAGAGGGTAGAACTGAACACAGGCACGGGACAGATGAGGGTGATGGATACCGATGCGGTGCTTGATGCCATCTGGCACAGTGACATGGTACATCTGCAGAATGCCGACATAGTGAAGATTGCCGAGATATTGGGAGAAATATACGACGTGAAGATCATTCTTTCACCGGGGATGGAAAACCTTTCAACTTATTCCGGTGAACTGAAGAAGAAAGAGACGGCCACGGAGATGCTGGATGCGCTGAAACATACGCTTCACATCAAGTATAAGATACATAACGGTGTGGTCTTTGTCTCTCCTGAATAAGCTAAGTCATTTAATCTCAAAATTAAGAATATTATGAAAAATGCAGTCATTGTCGCCATCGTTGGAATTTGTGGAGGCGTGGCCTGCTTCTCGTCGTGTACGGGAAGTCAGGCGGTTAAGGACTATACAGCTTATGTGAACCCGTTTGTCGGAACAGGGGGACACGGACATACGTTCCCTGGTCCTGTAGTTCCTCATGGGATGGTTCAGCCGAGTCCCGATACCCGTATCGACGGATGGGATGCCTGTTCGGGGTATTATTATGCCGACTCCACTATCAACGGGTTCTCACATACGCATGTCAGCGGTACGGGATGTGCCGATTACGGTGATTTCCTTCTGATGCCGACCGTGGGCGAGCAGCAGTACGATCCGCAGGACTATTCTTCACAGACACTTCCTTATGCATCGGCTTTTTCCCATCAGAATGAAACGGCGGAGCCGGGATATTATTCCGTGTTTCTTGACCGTTATGGCGTGAAGGCGGAACTGACTGCAACTTCCCGTACGGCTTTCCATCGGTACACTTTCCCTGAAACGGACGATGCGGGGTTCATTCTCGACATGGACTATTCCATCCAGCACCAGACGAATCTGGACATGCAGGTGGAGGTGGTCAGTGACACGGAAATCAGGGGCCACAAGCTGACTGAATATTGGGCTTTCGACCAGCAGGTCAGTTTTTATGCCAAATTCTCCAAGCCGTTCACTTCTGTCGTTGTCCGGGATACGTTGGCCGATCAGAATGGCAAGATGCAGCCGCGTTGCAAGGTGTTGCTGAAATTCAATACGGAAAAAGACGAACAGGTTCTGGTGAAGATGGGCATTTCGGCTGTCGACATGGACGGAGCGAAAAAGAATCTGGAAGCGGAAATTCCCGGATGGGATTTTGACAAGGTGCGCAGTGATGCCCGTCAGCTGTGGAACAGCTATCTTTCGAAGATTGACGTGACTACGGCCAATGAAACCGACAAGACAATTTTTTATACAGCCATGTACCATACGGCCGTCAGTCCGAATCTTTTTACGGATGTGGACGGAAGGTATCTTGGAATGGATCTGAAAGTGCATCAGGGCAATGTTGACAGACCGGTATATACGGTCTTCTCTTTGTGGGATACATTCCGGGCTTTGCATCCGTTGTGTTCCATCATTGACCCGCAGCTGAACAACAACTTTATCCGCTCGCTGTTGCTGAAGAGTCGGGAAGGAGGGATTTTCCCGATGTGGGATTTGGCTTCCAACTATACGGGAACCATGATTGGCTACCATGCGGCGTCTCTCATAGCCGATGCTTACACGAAAGGATATGCTGACTTCGACTTGCAGGAAGCTTACAAGGCTTGTCTGAGAGCGGCGGAATATGACACGACGGGCATCAAGTGTCCGGATTTGGTGCTGCCCCATCTGATGCCGATGGCCAAATATTATAAGAATACAATCGGATACATCCCCTGCGACCGTGAAAACGAATCTGTAGCCAAAGCACTTGAATATGCTTATGATGACTATTGCATTTCCGTTTTGGCCGAAGCTACGGGAGATTATAAGAACAGTCAGAAATATGCGCGGTTCGCCAAAGCTTATACGCTTTATTTTGACCCTTCTGTCCGTTTCATGCGGGGAGTGGATTCGGAAGGAAACTGGCGCACTCCGTTCAACCCGAAAGCCTCAAACCATCGGAACGATGACTATTGTGAGGGGAATGCATGGCAGTGGACGTGGTTCGTGCCGCACGATGTGGAAGGATTAGTTGAACTGATGGGGGGAGAAGACGCTTTTGTCGGCAAACTTGACTCTCTGTTTACGGCCGATTCCACTATTGAAGGCGATCTGGTTTCGGCTGACATCAGTGGTCTGATTGGCCAGTATGCTCATGGAAACGAACCGAGCCATCATGTCATTCATCTGTATAATTATGCCAACCGCCCGTGGAAAACCCAGGAACTGATTGACCGGGTATTGAAGGAGCAGTACCGGAATGCGCCGGACGGGTTGTCCGGGAATGAAGACTGCGGCCAGATGTCGGCCTGGTATGTCCTCAACTCAATGGGATTCTATCAGGTGTGTCCCGGGAAACCGGTATATTCTATCGGTCGTCCGATATTTGACCGGGTGGATGTCAGTTTGCCCGACCGGAAAGTCTTTTCGGTTGTGACGAAAAATAATTCGGGTGAGAACAAATATATCGAGTCTGTCACATTGGACGGCAGACCGCTGGACGAGCCTTTCCTGACTCATCAGGATATAGCGGGAGGCGGGACGCTGGAAATTGTGATGACTGCCAAGCCTACAAAATGGGGAGTAAAACCTTCTAAAATAGAATAACCATGAAAAAGCATTCGTTATTGTTGTTTTTGTTTTTCGGCATCTTCAGTCTGGTGCAGGCGAAGGACTATGCGGATTATGTGAATCCGCTGGTGGGGACACAATCTACTTTTGAGTTGTCTGCCGGCAATACTTATCCGGCCATTGCCCGTCCGTGGGGAATGAATTTCTGGACTCCACAGACCGGGAAGATGGGGGACGGATGGCAGTATACCTATACGGCCAATAAAATCAGAGGATTCAAGCAGACCCATCAGCCGAGTCCGTGGATCAATGATTACGGGCAGTTCTCCATTATGCCGATGGTGGGCAAGCCTGAGTTTGATGAGGAAAAACGTGCCAGTTGGTTCTCGCACAAGGGAGAAACAGCCAAGGCTTATTATTATAAGGTATATCTGGCCGATTATGATATTGTGACGGAAATGACTCCGACAGACCGTGCGGCGATGTTCCGCTTCACTTTCCCCGAGAATGAACATTCGTATGTGGTGGTGGATGCGTTCGACAAAGGGTCGTATGTGAAGATTGACAGAGAGCACAACCGGATTATGGGGTATTCTACCCGTAACAGCGGCGGAGTGCCGGCCAATTTCAAGAATTATTTTGTCATTGAGCTCGACAAGCCGTTCACGTGTCAGGCCACTGTAGCCGACAGTGTGTTCCATGAAAACGGAACGGAGCAGCAGGCCGGCCATGCGGGAGCTGTTGTCGGTTTCAGTACACATAAAGGAGAAACCGTCCATGCCCGTGTGGCATCTTCGTTCATCAGCCTTGACCAGGCAGTCCAGAACCTGAAGGAATTGGGAGATGATTCTTTCGATGCCCTCGTGCAGGAAGGCCGGGACGCGTGGAATGAGGTGCTTGGACGCATTGAAGTGGAAGGAGGAAATCTGGACCAGTACCGCACGTTCTATTCCTGCCTCTATCGCTCCTTGTTGTTTCCGCGCAAATTCTATGAAATAGACAAGACGGGACAGATTGTACATTACAGCCCCTATAACGGAGAGGTCCTGCCCGGATACATGTACACGGACACCGGGTTCTGGGATACGTTCCGTTGTCTTTTTCCGTTGCTTAATCTGATGTACCCTTCGGTCAACAAAGAAATTCAGGAAGGACTGATAAACACCTATAAGGAGAGCGGCTTCTTCCCCGAATGGGCCAGCCCCGGCCATCGCGGATGTATGGTAGGCAACAATTCGGCTTCCGTTCTGGTAGACGCTTATCTGAAAGGGGTGAAGGTGGAAGATGTGGAAACGCTCTACAAAGGACTGCTGCATGGAACAGAGCATGTGCATCCGGAAGTCTCTTCCACCGGACGTCAGGGCTATGAATACTACAACAAGTTGGGCTATGTGCCTTACGATGTGAAAATCAACGAGAATGCAGCCCGCACGCTGGAGTATGCCTATGACGACTGGTGCATTTACCGCCTGGCCAAGGAATTGAAACGTCCGAAGAAAGAAGTGGAGCTTTTCGCGAAGCGTGCCATGAACTACCGGAACCTGTTCGACCCGGAAAGCAAGCTGATGCGGGGGAAGAATGCCGACGGGACGTTCCAGTCTCCTTTTTCTCCGTTGAAATGGGGGGATGCCTTTACGGAAGGGAACAGCTGGCATTATTCATGGTCCGTATTCCATGATCCGCAGGGGCTGATCGACCTGATGGGAGGAGATGAGATGTTCGTGATGATGATGGATTCGGTGTTCTCTGTACCGCCTCTCTTCGACGACAGCTATTATGGATTCCCGATACATGAAATCCGCGAGATGACCGTGATGAACATGGGAAACTATGCGCACGGGAACCAGCCGGTCCAGCATATGATTTACCTGTACGATTACGCCGGACAACCCTGGAAAGCGCAGTATTGGCTTCGTCAGGTGATGGACCGGATGTACACTCCGACTCCCGACGGTTATTGCGGTGACGAGGACAACGGGCAGACTTCCGCATGGTATGTGTTCTCGGCTCTGGGATTCTATCCGGTATGTCCGGGCACTGACCAGTATGTGATGGGTGCTCCGCTCTTCAAGAAAGCGACGCTGCACTTTGAGAATGGCAAGACACTGGTCATCGACGCACCGGAGAACAGCAACCGGAATCTGTACATTGAATCGATGAAGGTGAACGGGCAGGAATATACAAGGAATTATCTGACTCATTCCACCCTGCAGAATGGAGGACGCATTGAAATTGTCATGGGAAGCGAACCGAACAAGACAAGAGGCATTTCTCCGGAAGACGCTCCTTATTCGTTCAGCAAGGAGGTGAAGGATTGAGAAAACGGGCTGAAAGGATGCGGCATCCGTCGCGTGTCGGAAATAACGGGATATTCGCCTCAGAATATCCCGATGTTCCGGTTCGGATATCGGGTTGCTTTCCGTGCATCTTCAGCAATCATTCGGACGATTATGGAAAACATGCAGACTGACAGGAACGCAAGGAGAAGCCCTATCGCTTGGGTGCCTACCGCTTATTTCGCGATGGGACTTCCCTTTGTCGTGCTCAATATGGTGACGGTGCTGATGTTCAAGGGATTGGGAGTGGAGGATAAACTGATTACCTTCTGGACTTCGCTCATCCTGCTTCCCTGGACACTGAAGCCTTTGTGGAGTCCTTTTCTTGAACTGTTCAAGACAAAGAAATTTTTTGTGGTGGCCACCCAGCTGATAACGGGGATAACCTTCGGTCTGGTGGCCTTTTCGTTGAATCTTCCTCATTTCTTCAGTATTTCCATCGCGCTGCTGGCTGTGGTCGCTTTCAGCGGGGCCACGCACGACATCGCGTGCGACGGGGTTTATATGAGCGAACTTTCACCTTCCGACCAGGCGAAGTATATCGGTTGGCAGGGGGCATTCTATAATATCGCGAAGATTGTGGCGACCGGCGGACTTGTGTATCTGGCGGGGTATGCCATCGAACGTTTTGGCGGAGGAACTCATGACGAGGCACTGCTTCTGGATGCCAACCGGCGGGCATGGATGCTCATCATGGCTGTGCTGTCCGGAGTGATGGTGCTGCTTGGCACTTACCATGCGTTCATGCTTCCTTCAGGAAAGAGGAACGCCGGCGGAAATCTGCGCACTATGCGGCAGGTGCTGGTGGAACTGGTGGAGGTGCTGGCGGACTTTTTCCGCAAGCGTCATATCGTGTATTATCTGTTTTTCATTGTCTTGTATCGGTTTGCCGAGGGATTTGTGATGAAAGTCGTGCCTCTGTTCCTGAAAGAGGAGAGGGCGGCCGGAGGACTGGGACTGAGTGAGAAGGAGATAGGGCTATATTACGGCACCTATGGCGCGGCGGCCTTTGTGCTGGGGTCTCTGCTGGCCGGATACTATATCTCCGCGCGCGGGCTGAAAAAGACCTTGTTCTCTCTTTGTTGTATCTTCAATCTTCCGTTTGTGGTTTATGCGCTGCTCGCCATTTTCCAGCCGGAAAGCGGTCTGCTGGTCTGCGGAGGCATTGTGTTCGAATATTTCGGATATGGTTTCGGATTCGTGGGACTGACATTGTTCATGATGCAGCAGGTGGCTCCCGGGAAACACCAGATGGCGCACTATGCTTTTGCTTCGGGCATAATGAATCTTGGCGTGATGCTTCCGGGGATGATGAGCGGATGGGTGTGTGAAGTGCTGGGCGAGTGGTTTGACAAGCCGGGCGGATATGAACCGTTCTTCATCTTTGTACTGATAGCTACGGTTCCGGCATTCCTGATGACGTATTTTGTGCCCTTCAAGTATGCACCCGACGGCTCACTGCTGAAGGGAGAAAGGGAGTGAGAGAATTTGTGGCTGAATTATATGGACATCTTTAATTTTTATACTAACTTGAACAATTATGATGGAAAAGATTGACATGCCTTGGGAGGAGCGTCCGGAAGGATGCGGCGATGTGATGTGGCGTTATTCTAAAAATCCTGTTATCGGACGCTACGACATACCCTCTTCAAACAGTATTTTCAACAGTGCGGTAGTGCCTTTCGGCGACGGTTTTGCAGGGGTGTTCCGTTGTGACAACAAGGCGGTTCAGATGAATATATTTGCGGGATTCAGCAAAGACGGAATCCATTGGGACATCTGTCATGAGCCTATCCGTTTCAAACCGGGAAATACCGACATGATAGAGTCGGACTATAAGTACGACCCTCGTGTGACGTGGATTGAAGACCGCTACTGGATTACGTGGTGCAACGGTTATCACGGCCCTACGATAGGTATCGGTTATACGTTTGATTTCAAGGAGTTTTATCAGTGTGAGAACGCATTCCTCCCGTTCAACCGGAACGGAGTGCTGTTCCCTCAGAAGATAAACGGCAAGTATGCCATGCTCAGTCGTCCGAGCGACAACGGGCACACACCTTTCGGCGACATCTATATCAGTTACAGTCCGGACATGAAATATTGGGGGGAACACCGTTGTGTGATGAAGGTAACCCCCTTTGAAGACAGCGCATGGCAGTGCACGAAAATCGGAGCGGGCTCTGTGCCTTTCCTGACCGGGGAGGGATGGCTGCTGTTCTATCATGGAGTGATCACTACCTGCAACGGCTTCCGCTATTCGATGGGGGCGGCCATACTGGACCGTGAGAATCCGGCGAAAGTGCTGTATCGCACCCGCGAATACCTTCTGGCGCCGGCCGTTTCTTATGAACTGCAGGGGGATGTGCCGAATGTGGTGTTCCCTTGTGCGGCTCTGCAGGATGGCACCCGTGTGGCCGTGTATTACGGGGCTGCGGATACGGTGGTAGGGATGGCATTCGGCTATATTTCAGAAATAATTGATTTTGTCAAGCGTACATCTGTCATTTAAGAAAAATATTTATATCTTTACGCTCTGGGATATAAGCGGGAAAAGTGGGTGTGTCAAAATGAGGGCTGCTCCTTGTTTTGATACGCCCTCTCTTTCCGGACAATTTTTTATTTGTTAATCTATCTGTATTTATGTGTATGAAACGACGATTGTTGGCCTGCGCGGCGAGTCTTCTTGCGCTTTTCTCTTTGTCGGCACAGGAGCTTGCCGACTATGTGAATCCGTTTGTCGGAACGACCAATTTCGGTACCTGTAATCCGGGAGCCATTTGTCCCAATGGGATGATGTCGGTGGTCCCTTTCAATGTGATGGGTTCCGATGAGAACAAATATGATAAGGATGCCCGCTGGTGGTCAACTCCCTACGACAACAGGAACAGTTTCTTTACGGGATTCTCGCATGTGAATCTGAGCGGGGTGGGGTGTCCGGAACTGGGTTCTCTTCTTCTGATGCCGACCACAGGGGATTTGGATGTGGATTATCGTCATTACGGCAGTAAGTACGAGAAAGAAAATGCTTCCCCTGGCTATTATACGATTTCATTGACCAAATATGATGTGCTGGCTGAAGCTACGGCCACTCCCCGTACGGGGCTTGTCCGCTTTACTTTCCCGGAGGGCAAGAGCAATGTCCTTTTGAATCTGGGAGAAGGGCTGACCAATGAGACGGGAGCTTATATGCGGAAAGTGAACGATTGTGAGGTGGAGGGCATGAAGGTGCTGGGCACTTTCTGCTATAATCCCCAGGCGGTCTTTCCTATCTATTTTGTGATGCGGGTCAGCAAGGCTCCGCAGGCTTCCGGCTATTGGAAGAAACAGCGTCCCATGACAGGTGTGGAGGCGGAATGGGATAAAGACCAGGGAAAGTATAAGCTCTATACGAAATATGCCAAGGACATTGCCGGTGATGACATCGGCGCATGGTTCACTTTTGATACGGAAAAAGGCGAACAGATTGAAGTGGCGATGGGTGTGTCGTTCGTGAGCATCGAAAATGCCCGTGAGAATCTGGAGAAGGAACAGTCCGGACGGCATTTTGCGGCCATACATCAGGAAGCGCGCCAACGCTGGAACGATGATTTGGGACGTATTCAGGTGGAAGGAGGCACGACGGAACAGAAGACGGTGTTCTATACGGGACTGTACCATGCGCTTATTCATCCGAACCTGCTGCAGGATGTGAACGGGCAGTATCCGCAGATGGAAGGGAACGAAATCCTTACCGCGAAAGGAAACCGTTACACCGTGTTCTCACTTTGGGATACTTACCGCAACCTTCATCAGCTGATGACGCTGGTTTATCCTGAGCGGCAGATGGATATGGTGCGGAGCATGATAGACATGTATCGTGAGCATGGCTGGCTGCCGAAATGGGAACTTTACGGGCGTGAGACTCTGACTATGGAGGGCGACCCGAGCATTCCGGTCATAGTGGATACGTGGATGAAGGGGTTGCGCGATTTTGATATGGATGTGGCTTATGAGGCCATGTACAAGTCGGCCACGACACCGGGGAAAGACAACCTTCTGCGTCCGGACAACGACGACTATATGAGCCGCGGTTATGTGCCTTTGCGTGAGCAGTATGATAATTCCGTGTCGCATGCGCTGGAATATTATATTGCAGACTATTCATTGGCCACTTTGGCCGAGTCGCTCGGAAAGAAAGAGGATGCCAAACTCTTTTATGACCGCTCGATGGGCTACAAGCATTATTATTCAAAAGAATATGGGACATTCCGTCCGATTCTTCCTGACGGGACCTTCTATTCTCCTTTTGACCCGAAACAGGGAGCGAATTTTGAGCCTGTACCGGGATTCCATGAAGGGAGTGCATGGAACTATACGTTTTACGTGCCGCATGATGTGAAGGGACTTGTCAAGCTGATGGGTGGCAAACGGAAATTTGTCGACAAGCTTCAGATGGTTTTCGATGAAGGACTGTATGATCCGGCCAATGAACCGGATATTGCCTATCCGTATCTTTTCAGCTATTTCAAGGGAGAGGAGTGGCGCACTCAGAAGCTGGTGAAAGAGCTGTTGGCCAAACATTTCACGACGAAACCTGACGGTATTCCGGGAAATGAAGATACGGGTACTATGTCTTCATGGGCAATATTCAGCATGATGGGATTTTATCCCGACTGCCCGGGTGTGCCTGAATATACATTGACTTTGCCCACGTTCGACAAGGTGACCATCAAGTTGAATCCGAAATATTATGAAAAGGACAGGCTGGTCATTGAAGTGGCGAATCCGGAGGCGGAGGGTGATTATATCCGGAGCATCCGATTGGGTGGAAAAAAATGCGGTTACCGTATAAATCATAACGACTTGGTGAAGGCAGGAACGCTTCAGTTTGTGAAGAACGACTGACATTGTGGCTTCTTGACATACGGGGAAGGCTCAAAGAGTATAGATGGCAAGGCTCTTTGAGCCTTTCTTGTCATTGCTCGTATCGTTAGGGATGTCTTTTTGCATTTCAAAAATATCTGGAGACGAAAGATATATTAGTGAGATGCTAAAATCGTCCGGAAGACAGGTGCAGATTTTCCTTTCGGGCGGATTATGTCACTGTTTGCGGAATTATGTCTTGTGTCATAGATAAAGCGTTTGTGCATGTAAGGTGTCGTATGAATGCTCGAATTAGTATAAGGAATATGTGTAGTTCTTCCAAGACATGATGCTTCTACAGAAAAGCATTGCAGTGCTATGCAGAAAATAGTTTGTCTTCAGGTTAAAGATATGTATCTTTAGTCTGAAGACATGTTTCTTTAATTGGGGTTTATATCTCTCTATTCCGGATGGCAGTAGCGTTTGCATCCGGCCGGTTTCGTTTGTTTCAGTATCGGACTCATGCTTAAATGGGGTTTCCCGAATTCAGTGAATAGAAAATGGTATAAAATCGTGCGAAAAATATGTTCAATTTGTCCGGATGGTAAATTGATGCACCTTTTTCGTTTATTATAATTGTGCTGTTTTCCGCTCGAAATTAATTTTGTGACATCTAAACTTAAAAAATAATATTTTATGAAAACAGAAACAAAACGAATGTGCCGGGGGGTATCCCGCATTTGTTGTTTGATTGCATTGCTGTTCTTCGCTGCCGGATGTGATGCAAAGAAGGAGACGGCAGATGTGGCGATTCCAGAAAGCTGGATTCTGGATTTGCCGGATGAGATAACCTTTAATGTGCAAGGTGGGGAACGTGAGGTCACTTTTGATGTGGCTGACGGAGTGGACTTGTCGCATATAGGGTGTATTATGGAGGAAGCCAATAGGAAATGGTGCGACGTGACGTTGGAGGGAAATACTATTGGTATAAAGGTTACCCCTTCTTCCTATTATCGTTCGGCTGTTCTCACATTGGTTTATGATGAAAATCACAAACAGACGCTGACGGTGAATCAGGATGCGGACTTTTCGGTTTATTTTCAGGATGAAACCTGTGCCGCGTTGAGGGATGACCTGACGGACGAAGAGATTGCTTCCATTCCGAGTGAGCAGATAAAGGAACTGGCATTGGCCATGAAAGCCGGAAATTACAGCTCGGAATACCGTGCGGCTGTCTATCGCCCGTACCAGACTCCTTCAATCATGGCTGAGGCTAACAAGACCGGGAAATACGGTCAGTGTGACAACCCGACAGGCATTTTTGTCGAGCAGGACGAGACCATGTATGTATGGGTGGGAAAACTGTATGAAGGAGCTAACCTTCAGCTGATGATTCTGGGATTGGACAAAGGGTATAACAATCAGGCCAAGTTGTCGTTGGTGCAGGGCCTGAATAAGATTGCGGCTCCCATTGCAGGTGAAATTTATGTCCAGAATTGGGTTGCCGATAATATACCGTTGGTTCTTGATACGGAGGAGGTCAGACAGCAGGCTGCGGCCAAATCGGTTGCCATCCATTTCCTGTTCGGCAAGGTAAACGGTTATTTTGACATCCAGAAGCATTCGAAGGAAGACTGGGACCGCATTCTGGAACAGGCCATCAATTCGGGTTATCCTTATATGGACCTGCTGGGAAAACGTGCGCAGATTACTTGGGAAGCCAAGCAGTTCAAGGACAATAAAAACAGAGCAGGCCGGACGATTTCCGGAACGGACAAGACGGATGACGGGAATACTGACAAGGATGAAATCATGCAGATAATCGAACATTATGACAACCTTGTCTATTGGGAGCAGGAGTTTGCCGGTCTGGTCAAATACAACCGCATGTTCAATAACCGTCTGCATTTCTGTATAGACAATACGGCATCTTCGCCCAACGCGACGGATTATCGTACCGTTTATCCGGCTAAAATCACCAGCCCTTATAGTGGCGAAATGTTTTTTGACCCGGAAGCTTTCAAGTCACGTCTGTGGGGACCGGCTCATGAGGCAGGACACGTCAATCAAGTCAGACCGGGTGCCAAATGGGCGGGAATGACCGAGGTGACCAACAACATTTATTGTCTTTATGTGCAGGAAAAGGTAGGTGCTCCCTGCAAGCTGCAGGTGGACAAGATTAACCCGAAGGATGAGAGCGGAAAATCCCAGGGCAGTGAAATCATCTATGATGCCGCCACACATTTGATTGTGGACGGCGGACGTGCCCATTGTTTGCCGGGTATCAGCAGCATCACGCGTGAGACACAGTTGGTTCCGTTCTGGCAGCTTTATCTCTATATCGTGAAGGCACGCGGACAGGAGGACTTCTATAAAGACCTTTATGAATATTTCCGTGAGAATGAAAGTCCCAGTGAAAAAAGGCAGAATCCCGGACTGGATCAGTTGGATTTTGTGCGTCAGGCATGCCGTATTTCCAATCTGAATCTTATCGACTTTTTCACGAAATGGGGTTTCCTGCGTCCGTGTAACGCTACGTTGAACGATTACGGAAGCAAAGACTTTGTCGTTTCTCAGGCAGATGTCGATGCGTTGGTCAAGGAAATTGAAGAAGCCGGATACGATGAGCCAGCTCCGGATGTCTACAAGATTACCGACAATACCTGGGAAAATTACCGGTAAGGATTGATTTAACTTGAAAATGAAGAACACTTCTATATTTAGAATCGTATGAGAAAGATGAAAAGAATAAATGCTCTTGGCAAAAGGAGTTGTCTGGCACTCTGCTTGCTGTGTGCCGCCCATTTTGTTGCGGCTCAAGAAAGCGGGGGCAGTGATGTCGGAATCGAAAAACTGAGTGAGACGGTAGGCGTATTGCAGGGGGCGCAAGACCCGGAACTGACGCTTCAGTCCATTTCTACGGTTTCTGGAAAGAAACTGGAACATCGTCCGGTGTTTATGATGGAGTCTACGCTGGACGGTGTGCTTCCCGGTCTGTATGTGGATATGAGCCAGGGATATGCGACGGAGCAGCGTTCGTTGTCGGTGCGCGGAACTACTCCGATTATTCTGGTGGATGGCATTCCCCGTTCGGATGTGAATCTTCCTGCCAGCCAGATTGAGTCGGTTTCTGTCATCAAGGACGGACTGGGGCTGTCGATGATGGGAATGTCGAGCGGGAACGGTGTGGTTTATATCAAGACGAAGCGAGGACAGTATTCCAACCTGAAGATTGACTTTACCGCTCAGTTGGCATTCAGCCGGCAGATATTCCGCCCCGAGTTTCTGGACTCTTATAATTGGGCTTCCATGCTGAATGAGGCATTGGTGAACGACGGCAAGCAGCCGATGTACACGCAAAGCGACCTTGAACTGTATCGTACGGGGGCAAGCCCCTATACGCACCCCAACGTGGACTGGCAGGATGTGTTGCTGCGTAATACGGCACCCATTCAGCAATATAACCTGAACATGTCGGGCGGCGGAAAGACGGCCCGTTATTTTATCGACCTGAACGTGTACGACCAGGCCGGTTTCCTGAATCAGGACAACTCGCTGAACTCGTACCAGACACGCGAGAACTTCAAGAAATATTCTTTGCGTGTCAATACGGACATCTCCATTACGGACCATACCCTGCTGAAAGTCGGTCTGTTCGGCCAGATGTTCCGTGAGACTACTCCGGGAAAGGCGATGATGGGAAGCATCTACCGCGACATGTACAGCATTCCGAACAATGCGTTCCCCGTATTCAATCCGGACGGCACGCTGGGCGGTACTCCTGTCTATGACAGTGACAACCTGTATGGGCAGGCCATCCTTTCGGGATATAATCTTTATCCGAAGACGGACTTCAATCTGGATGTCACTTTGGAACACCGTTTCCAGGGCAGGCTGAAAGGGCTGTATCTCAGCGGTACTTATTCTTACAACTCTTCTTACCGCGAGAATCTGGAGAGAAGCAAGACTTTCGCCGTCTATTCATATTGGAAGGACCCAGCCAACCCTAATGCGGAAGAAGTCTATCAGCAGATGGCTTCCGCAGGAGCGCAGAAGAACGAAACGGGCTACAGCAGGCTGAATCGCATGCAGTATGCGGAATTTGCGTTGGGATATGATTTCCATATCGCGAACCATAATTTCAAGACCAAGGCACTGTATGCCTACAACGACTATATGGTCAGTGCCCAGAACATTCCTTTGCGCAAGAACGCGGTCAGCTTCCGTGCGGAATACAACTACGACCGCCGTTACCTTGCCGAGTTCGCCATGTCGGGTATGAGCCTGAACACGCTGAAGCCGGGACATCAGTGGGGTGCTTTCCCCTCCGCCGGAATCGGGTGGAACCTGCATAAGGAGAAATGGTTCAATGTGCCGGCCATCAACGCCATGAAGCTTAGAACTACGTTCGGTCTGAACGGAAGTGACGGAACGGGCGCTTACTATAGAAGCGGAACGGGTACGTTGAGCAATTACTACTATAATTATCTGAAGTATTACGGTTATCCGAAAAACACGAATGCTTATTTCGGAAAGACTCCGGCAGGGAACGCGATACTTACGGAATCCAATATGCCGTATGTGGCGCAGTGGGAAAAGAGAACCCGGTGGAATGCGGGTGTAGACATGGAGCTGCTCAACCACAGCCTTTTCGTGACGGCAGAATATTTCCACATCAAATATTCCGACCAATTGACCACTCCTTGGGGACAATATTATAACGGTCTCATCGGCATGACAGTGCCTTACCAGAACATCGGAAAGAGCAGACGCAGCGGACTGGAAGTGGATTTGACCTACAACAAGAAGTGGAACGACTTCTCGTTCACCGCAAGTGCCAATGCCACTCTCTACTGGACGAAGATGCTTGCCAACGGAGAATATGCATATCCGGAAGCCTACATGCAGCGTGTGGGCGAGCCGATCAGCCAAATCTTCGGTTATGTGTCGGACGGATTCTTCCAGAGCCAGGAGGAAATCGACGAGTATCTGGCCACTACCAAGATTCCGGACTACACTCCCCAGCCGGGTGATTTGAAATACCGTGACCTCAATGGCGACCACGTGCTGGATGGAAAAGATGTGACAGGTATCGGAACACGCGGGCCGCTGGTTGACTACGGCATTTTCCTGGGAGCTGAATGGAAAGGACTTGCCTTCTCGATGCAGTGGGCGGGCCGTGGCAACGTGCAGACCACTTCCAAGACAATGCCTTTCACTACCAATGCGCAGGGAAGCTACGGGCAGGCTCTGGCGGAACATCTCGACTACTGGACACCCGAGAATACAGATGCCAGCTATCCTCGTCTGTCGATAGGCAATTCATATAACGAACGTACTTCAACATTCTGGCTGCAGAACGCAAGCTACTTGCGCCTGAAGAATGTGGAGATTTCCTATACGTTGCCGCAGAAATGGACGAAACCTATCCATATCAGCGGATTGAAGTTCTTCGTGAACGGATACAACCTGCTGACGATATGCGGCATCAAGGACCGTGACCCGGAATTGTTGAGCTTCATGAGCGGGAACAGTACCGGTATCGTTCCCAATACGAAGGCTTACAATGTTGGCATTAACATTCAATTCTAACAAAACCGAATAGAAAAGTATGAAAAAGATAATAATGAAAAGATTTCATCTGCTGTGTGTCTTGGGGCTGTTGGCCGCAAGCGGATGCAATACCTTTGAATCTGAGCCATTGGAATGGACACTGGAAGAAGATGTGGTCAATCCGAAAGACTCTTTGGCCAGCACGATGAAGGGCTTGTATTATGCTGTGTATTATTCATTGCCTTCGCTGCACAACCGGCTGAGCAGTTCTTATCTGGACGCGGCTACGGATGACGGTGTCCCGACGCGTGACATGGGGGGAAGTAGCAGCCTGGAAAACTACCGTAACGGACGGTTGTCGCCGGAAAACATTGCGAGTGTGGATGGAAATGCCTGGGACAACTTCTATACCGGTATCCGCCGTGCGAACCTGTTTCTGGAAAAGATAAAGGACTATCCTACGGGACCGAATCTTACAGCCGATGAGAAGAAGCGTATGATTGCCGAAACGCGTTTTCTCCGTGCCTATTTCTATTTTGAACTGATGAAGCGATGGGGCGGTGTGCCTATGGTGGGCGACAATGTCTTCAATTACGATGATAATTGGAACATTCCTCGGAGCAGCATGAAAGATGTGAAGGATTATATATTGGAAGAAATCAGTCCGGATGTCGAGGGCTCTTGCTACAACGACCTGTATGACGCGATGGTGACGGTTCCCACCGAACTGGAAAGTATTGTGGGACGTGTCAACAAGGGGGCGGTATTGGGATTCCTGTCGCATATGAAGCTTTATCTGGCGAGTCCGCTGTATGCGGAGAAACTGGCGAAAGAGGGTGAAACGGTAGCCGAAGGAGAAAGATGGCAGGATGCTGCCGATGCGGCGAAAGCGGTAATCGATCTCGGCGTTTATGGCCTGAACAAGACTTCGGTCGATGATAAGGGGAATTCCGGGGCGGCAGGCTTTCTGGAGTTCTTCGGCGATGCGAAAGAGATTGCCGGAAACAATGAGGAGGCCATTTTCTTCAAACTGTCGGGCGACGGAACCAGTCCGGAAACCAACAACAGTCCGATTGGTTACCAGCGCGGCAAATGCTGGGGATATACCAGCCCGAGCCAGAATCTGGTGGACGCTTTCCTGACATTGGACGGCAAACGGATTGATGACCCTACGGCCAAATATCCGTATGACCCGCAGCATCCGTATGCGAACCGTGACCCGCGTCTCACTTATACAGTCTTTTATAACGGCTCGATGTGGCTGAAACGTGCGGTGGAAACTTTTGAAGGCGGTCTGGACCGTCCGTATTCACCGGGCAGAATCGCGACGCAGACGGGGTATTATCTGCGCAAGTTCCTCGGTCTGAACGAGAACCGTAATGACAATTCCGGTTTTGAGTCTATACCTCACAATCACAATATTGTCCGCTATGCGGAGATTCTGCTGAACTACGCGGAAGCGCTCAATGAAGTGGATAAGGCAGGCAATGCGGGTGCGAATGCCGCCGTCATTGAAGACTGTCTGATTCAGTTGCGTGAACGTGCCGGAATCGAAGCCGGAGCTGACGGACGTTATGGATTGCCCGTAAACTACACCTATGAGGAAATGCAGGAAATCATCCGTAACGAAAGACGCATTGAACTGGCTTTCGAGGAACACCGTTTCTGGGACATCCGCCGCTGGAAGATTGCCGAAGATGTGATGAACAAGCCTGTCAGAGGTGTCGAGATTGTCAAACTGCCGGACGGTTCGTTCCAGTATGAGTATGTGGATGTGCGCACGTCTACCTTCGACAAGACTAAAATGTACTGGTATCCCATTCCTCGTACAGAAATGGAGGGCAATCCAGAGTTAACTCAAAATCCCGGTTGGGACTATTAAAAAACACAGATTTAGAATAATATGAAACATATAATCATCCTTTTATTGTCGCTGATGCCATTGTCGGTATGGGCGCAGGTTACCGTGAAAGGTACTGTAAAAGATGCCACAGACGTATTGGTGGGGGCTACCGTCAGGGAAGTGGGTAACTCGACCAACGGTGTGCTTACGGATTTGGATGGTAATTTTACCATAAAGGTGAAAAGCAGCAGTTCCAAACTGCAGATCAGTTATGTGGGATATACCACAAAGACTGTAACCGCAAGAAGCAATATGATTATCGTGCTGGAGAATGATGCCACGATGTTGAATGAGGTGGTGGTGATACAGCAGGGATTCGGAACAAAATCCAGATTGTCCAACATCGCGTCTATCAGCCAGGTGAACGGAAGCACATTGCGTCAGTCGCCTACAGCTAACATTCAGAATGCGCTGGCCGGACGTTTGCCGGGACTTTTCCAGTTGCAGTCGAGCGGACAGCCGGGTAATGATGCTGCCAGTATATTCATCCGCGGTATTTCCACTTATGCAGATGTTTCTGTTTCACCGCTGGTATTGATTGACGATATCGAGTCTGATATTTCCACGCTGTCGCAGCTGTCTCCGAACGACATCGAGGACGTGGCGATTCTGAAAGACGCGGCGAGTACCTCCATCTTCGGATTGAAGGGAGCTAACGGTGTCATCCTGATTACGACACGCCGCGGTAAAGTCGGGAAGCCCAAAATCACTTTCCGTGCGGATATCGGTCTGCAGCAGCCTACTTACAACAGTGAGTTTCTGGATTCTTACCAGAGCCTGAAGCTGATCAAGGAAATGTATATGAACGATGACAATGTCGCTGAACTGGCTGACCCGCTTTACAGCGACGAGTCTTTGGAACACTACCGTCTGGGCGATTCTCCCTATCTTTATCCGAACGTGGACTGGCAGGACCTGATGTACAAGAAGACATCTCTGATGCAGCAGTATAATGTGGATGTGCAGGGAGGTACTGACAAGGTGAAGTATTTCGTTTCGTTCGGTTATACAGACCAGGGCGGTCTGCTGAAGAATATTCCCAAGACGGAGGACTTCAACAACGACTATTACCTGAAGCGTTACAACCTGCGTTCCAACTTCGACATCCAGATCACGAAGGACTTCCTGATGAAAATCAACGCCAACGCCATCCTTTCGGAAGTGAACGAGCCGTATCTGCCCAATCCGGGACAGACGGGTACATTCAGTATCTTTACCCGACTGATGGGAGGACACTTCACTCCGTGGCGTTATCCGGCCTACAATCCGGACGGCACGTTCGGTATGTACAGCGGTTCGCCGATGAATCCTTTGGCTTTGATGGCTCAGGGCGGTTACGACCGTGAATGGAAGAACAATGTGAACGGAAACATTACGCTGGAGCATAAGCTGGATTTCATTACGGAAGGTCTGAAGATTCGGGGTGTGATGGCGTTGACCAACCGCTGGGGAACTACCCGTACACTGCACCGTTCGAGCGGTGACTTCCTGGCCTTTTATCATGATGCGGAAACGGATACCTATATGCCGGTCAACCAGTACGTCTATGTGCTGCGTCCGATGAATGTTGACGAAGAAGAGTCGAAGCCGTATCTGCAGATCAATTCCCGCGTCGACCTGTCGTACAGCCGCAAGTTCGGCGGGCACAACATCGGCGGTCTGTTGATGGCCAACTGGTATACCGACCGTACTGGCGAGGACACGCCGAGTAACTCTATCAGTTACTCCGGACGTCTCAGCTACGACTATAATTCGCGCTACCTGATTGAAGTGAGCGGCTCGTACAACGGTTCCGACCGTTTCTCGAAACAGAACCGTTTCGACTTCTTCCCGTCAGTGTCTTGGGGATGGAACATCGCGGAAGAGCCTTATGCCAAACCGTGGCTGAACAGTGTCTTTGTGGACATGCTGAAATTGAGAGGGTCATACGGTCTTTCCGGTGCCGATGCGGTGGTCGGTGGTGTATATACCTATCTGGAATCCTACAAGAAAGATTATGACTATCCGTTCGGCGAATCTACTTCAACCACTAAAATTCCGGCTTACTTCCTGGAAAAGATTGCCAATGAAAACGTGAAGTGGGAGGTGGAGAAGAAACTCAATCTGGGTGTCGACCTGCGTATGTTCAACAACCGTCTGGCTGTCACCTATGAGTACTTTATCAACCATCGTAACGACATCTTGTCGAAACCGCAGAACATTCCGCTTTATGGCGGTTATATGGACGGCGTGTTGCCTTACATGAACATCGGACGCACTGAAAACCGCGGTTGGGACCTGGAAGTGACCTGGCGTTCTACTATCGGAGACAATTTCAGCTACTTCCTGCGTGGTATCGTGTCGCACGCGAAGAACAAGATTATCGACATGGGAGAGAATCCCAGTCCGTACACCTTGAGTATGCAGACGGGCCGTCCTATCGGCACCATTTTCGGGTATGTGGTCGACGGGTTCTATAACAGTCAGGAAGAGATTGACAACGGTCCGTATGACAAGTTGAGGGATGTGATTCCGGGCGACTTGAAGTACAAGGACATCAGCGGTCCGAGCGGAGTGCCCGACGGTATCATCAATGAATATGACAAGGTGGCCATCGGAAACGACCGTCCCGACACGAACTATGGTCTGACAATCGGACTGTCTTATAAAGGATTCGACTTCAGCACGTTGTTCCAGGGAGCGACCGGTGCCTCGTTGAACTGCCAGAAAGTGCTGACAATCGGAAGTACTGACGGTCGTCCGCGTCCGATTCATCTGAACCGCTGGACGCAGTTTGACGAGAATGGCAACAAGGTGACCGATCCGGAGCAGCTGATTGAAATGAACAAGGATGCCAAGTTCCCTATCTTGAGCGAACAGTTGGGACACAACTCGGCGACTTCTACTTTCTGGCTGCGTTCGGCCGACTACCTGCGCTGGAAGAACATCGAGCTGGGATATACGTTCCCGCAGTCATGGACACAGCGGATGAAAGTAAGCTCCCTCCGTATCTACGCTTCCGCACAGAATCTGCTGACATGGTCCAAGCTGAACGATTATGAAGTGGACCCGGAAAGTTCGAAGTTGGCCAATCCGCTGGATACCTATCCGCAGCAGCGTGTTTATAATTTTGGATGTCAAATCGTATTTTAATGATTATACTTGTATGAAAAATAAATTGTTTGTATTGTTGGGTGCCTGTCTGTTCTGGTCATCATGTACCGAAACCACCGAAGGTTTTCTGGACAGCAAAGGCAAGGAAACGGACGATTTGGAGTCTGTCTTTTCCGACAGTATCAAGGTGATGGGGTTCAACGCCGCTCTCTACTGGCAGGTGGGACGCTGCACCATGTCTCCTCATAACGTGGCAAGTAACCTGCAGAACTACAAGGACTATGAAGCCGGCACAGACAATAGCCGCTACTCGTATTTCAAGGTCACAGAGTTTACTCCGGCTTATACGAAAGGCGATTTCAGCCAGGGAGGAACGAATGCCGGGTTCACTGATTTCCAGAAAGGCTGGCAGGAGCCGTATCAGACGATTTACCGCTGCAACTCGTTCCTGCAGAACTATCAGAAGGCACCTTTGAGCGAGACGATGAAGAAGCGTCTGGCAGATGAAGCCCGCTTTATCCGCGCGTTTTTCTATTTTCATCTTTTGCGGCAGTACGGAGGACTTCCGTTGCTTTATGATGATGTGATTGACCCGTATAATCCGGCCTTGCTGGAACGTTCCTCTTTTGAAACCTGCGTTGACTACATTGCAAGCGAACTGGAATATTGTGCTGACAACCTTCCTCTCGTGCAGGACGGTGTCGACTATGGGCGTGCCACGGCACCGGCAGCTTTGGGTGTGCTGACGGAACTGTATGCTTTGGCTGCCAGTCCGCTGTATAACGGTGAAAATATCGGAAGCGGAGACAACCGCTTGCTGGTGGGTTACGACAATTATGACGTGACTCGTTGGCAGAAAGTGGTCAGTACCGCCAAACGTCTGATGGAACTGGGTACGAACGAATTGCTGGTTGACAACGACACACGTCCGGGCAACGGCTTTTATAAAGCAACAACTACCCGTGTGTCTAAAGAACGGGTTTGGATGTGGCTGACCGTGAGCACCAACTTCCTTCAGAAGGCTTTGCTTCCCAAGAGCCGTAACGGTAACCATCTGATTTATCCGTATCACGAACTGGTGGAAGCTTTCCCGATGAAGAACGGAAAAGCCATTGACGACCCTGATTCCGGCTATGATCCGGAACATCCGTATGACAACCGCGACCCCCGTATGGGATATACCATCATCTATAACGGTGCGAAATGGATCAAGAATAAAGGTGAGGAGGCAGAACCTGTCTACACTTACCGCGGAGCAACGGATGACGGATATGGCACAGCACAAGGTTCACCGACGGGATATTATTATCGCAAATGTTCCAATGAATCACTGAGAGGCGGTGACTCCGATTCCGAAGGCCAGGGATTGTCGTTTATCCGTTATTCGAGCATCATGCTTTATTATGCGGAAGCTTTGACGGAACTGGATGTCGATGCGAACCGAAGCGAGATTGAATCCCAACTCTTCCAGATCCGCAACCGTGCCGGCATCGATCCGGGTGAGGACGGACGTTATGGAGTGCCTGCCAATATGAACAAGGAGGAGATGATTGAATTCATCATGAACGAGCGGCGCATTGAGTTCGCCAACGAATGCGGCAACCGTTTCTGGGACTTGAAACGCCGCAAGATGTACGAGCGTCTGAACGGTGTGTGGACCAGTGCGGCTGTTTGGGAAAAGGTCGGCGATAATGAATATACCTGGTCGGTAGTTCCTATCGAACAGCATTTCTTCAGTGAACGGATGTATTTCAGTGCCATTCCGCAAAGAGAGATAGATGCCTCTCATGGAAAACTGATTCAGAATCCGGGCTGGTAATTGTCAGTTGCTAATTTAATGTTTCAATGCTTATGAAAAAGATAAATAGATATTGGTTTATGCTCGCTTTTTCTGTTTTGATGCTGGGCATGAGCGGCTGTTCGGACGATTATGAGTATTCTTCGGACTATTCTTCTTATGAAAACGCTACGCTGAAGGTGGCTCTGGTGAATGAGGACAATGTGCTGGAGCTGAACCTGATCAACGGAACGCATACGCTTACGATGGAAGTGACTCCGGAGAGTCTGATAATTGACCCTGCGGCATACCTTTACAAGGTCAGCGACGAAACGGTTGCCACGGTTGACAATGAAGGGACGCTGACCATGCTGAAAGAAGGTGAAACGGACCTGACGGTCACTTTCCGCGGGTATCACAACTTGTCAACTTCCTGCAAGGTGAAAATCTCTCCGATTTTAACTGAATCGTTGGTTGTGCCTGAGCAGATAACTGTGGAAGAGGAGAAGACGTACGATTTGGCTTCCAACATTACGGTGACTCCTTCGCAGGCAAGCCGCAAGTTCGTTTATACATCTTCAGATGAGGACGTGGTTGTGGTAGACGAGAATGGAATTGTAACCGGAATTAAGGAGGGCGAGGCTTCCATAACGGTCACTACAACTGATGGTACGAATCTTACGGAAACCATTCCGGTAAAAGTGGTGGGCAAGATTTACATTACGGCAATAAAGCTTCCGACGGATAAGACTGACGGAAAGACGTTTGTGGTAGGACAGGCCTTCAATTTGGCAGCGCAGACTACAATTGTGCCGTCAAACGCTTCCGAGCCGGTTGTCACTTATTCACTGAAGAGTGGAGAGGGTGTGGCAAGCGTAACTGAAGACGGCATTGTCACTGCATTGTCTGCAGGAAGTGCTACTATTTTGGCTGAGGCGCAGGATGGCAGTGGGGTTACCGCTGAAATAACCATTACGGTCGGTTCGGGCGAATGGTTCGAGCGTGCGCTTTGGACGATTGATACCAATTATCGTTGTGATGCCGGTGATGGCGAGAAGAACTATACCGTGGATGGAAGTACCGGTGCTCCTGAACACATGTTGGATGGAAAGACCAGCACTTATTTTGCATTGGTAAAACCGGAAAAGGGTTCTTATAACGGTTATGTAAACAAAAATACCGAGCATTATTTCGTTGTAGACATGGGCGCATCGTGCGAGTTCAATGAGTTTAAATGGATACACCGTAATACGACACGAGGAATGCAGGTATGGAACATCACCTTGTATGGCAGCAATGACGGCAGTGCGTTTACGGAAATCCAGGCTGACATTGATCTGGCCCAGAGTCCGACAGAGCAGAATTTTGATATCCCTGCTTCCAACTATCGGTATATCAAGGTGCAGTTTAATGAATGGGACCCGGTCAACAACTATAATGTAACGGTTGCCGAGTTCAATGTAGGCAAGAAATAAAAGCAAGTGTCCGCAGTTTGCCGGCCGGACTGCGGACATTCAGAAAGTAGAATAATTTGTTTGGTAAAAAATTATCTACATTTGCAGAGAAGAGTGTACGCGGCCTGCCATGTTTTGACGTGCACTCTTTTTAAAAAGGAAATATCAATCATTTAAACTTTAATCATTAACAGTTAAATCAAGTATCATTTATGAAGAAAAACTTTTTCAGGACATTTGTCTTCCTTTCTTTGTTTTCGGTAGGGATGGTGGCACAGAACCAGCCGAAGAAACTGCCCGCCGACTTGGAGATTCCCCTGCAGTACGGAGCCGACCGTCTGGGCAAACGTCAGGATGCTGCCATGCAGAAGTTCCGTGACAACCGTCTGGGTGCGTTCATCCACTGGGGGCTGTATGCCATTCCCGGCGGTGAGTGGAACGGAAAGGTCTATACGGGTGCGGCCGAATGGCTGAAGTCGTGGGCAAAAGTCCCCGCCGCCGATTGGCTGAAGCTGATGGACCAGTGGAATCCGGAGAAGTTCGACGCGAAGGCTTGGGCGAAGATGGCGAAGCGTATGGGAGTGAAGTATGTGAAGATTACTACCAAGCATCACGAGGGCTTCTGCCTGTGGCCGAGCAAGTACAGCAAGTACACCGTAGCGCAGACTCCCTATAAGAAGGATCTTCTGGGAGAGCTGGTCAAAGCATATAATGACGAGGGCATCGACGTGCACTTCTACTTCTCAGTAATGGACTGGAGCCATCCGGACTACCGCTACAGCATCAAGTCGAAGGAGGACGAGGAGGCTATGGCCCGCTTCTTTGAGTTCACGGACAATCAGTTGAAGGAACTGGCCGAGCGTTATCCTACGGTGAAGGACTTCTGGTTCGACGGAACCTGGGATGCCAGCATCAAGAACAACGGATGGTGGACTGCCCATGTGGAGAAGATGCTGAAGGAACTTCTTCCCGGTGTGACCATCAACAGCCGTCTGCGTGCGGATGATTACGGCAAACGTCATTTCGACAGCAACGGTCACCTGATGGGCGACTATGAATCCGGTTATGAACGCCGTCTTCCGGACCCCGTGAAGGATTTGAAGGTGACCCGTTGGGACTGGGAAGCCTGCATGACGGTTCCGGAAAACCAGTGGGGATATCACAAAGACTGGTCGTTGAGCTATGTGAAGACTCCGATTGAGGTGCTCGAACGTATCGTTCATGCCGTTTCAATGGGCGGCAACATGGTCGTGAACTTCGGTCCCCAGCCTGACGGTGACTTCCGTCCGGAAGAGAAGGAACTGGCCGAATATGTGGGAAAATGGATGAAGAAGAACGGCGAGTGCATTTACGGATGTGACTATGCCGGTTTTGAAAAACAGTCATGGGGATATTACACCCGCAAGGGCGATGACGTGTACATGGTTGTCTTCAATCCGCCCTATTCGAAGCATCTGGTGGTGAAGACACCGGCCGGAACCAGTGTGAAGGCGGCTGAAGTCATCGGCGGCAAGGAAGTGAAGGTGGAAGAGACGGCACGCAACGAGTTCAACGTGGATGTTCCTTCCTCTCTGCCTGGCGAACCGTTCGTCATCAAACTGAAGATAGAGAAGAAGCAGAGCGGAAACCAATACCGCGATGCGCTGACCTGAATATGATATGACATGCAGTGCGGGAGGCATTTCCTCCTGCACTGCATTTTTTTATATACCCTCACTCGATTCACTGTTTGTATCGCTCCAACAGCTTGTTCCAGTCAATCAGTTCCCAGAATGCCTTGATATAGTCAGCCCGGCGGTTCCGGTAGTCAATATAATAGGCGTGTTCCCATACATCGACGACCATCAGCGGTGCCAGTCCTTTTCTTAGAGGATTTCCTGCATTCGGTTCGCTTATGATGGAAAGTCTGTTTTCCATATCTTTCACAAGCCATACCCATCCGGAACCGAACAGACCGGCAGCCGCTTTTGTAAACTGTTCCTTGAAGATTTCCACCGATCCGAAACTGCTGTTGAATGCTTCGGCCAGCTCCTCAGGAAGCGGAGGCTGCGAAGGAGTCAACGCTTCAAAGAAGAAGATATGGTTCCATGTCTGTGCGGCATTGTTGAAAACCGGTCCTTCCGCCTTCCGGATAATTTCTTCCAGTGTGCTTTCTTCGTACGGAGTATTTTCCGTCAGTCTGTTCAGATTGTCCACATAGGTCTGGAGATGTTTCCCATAGTGGTAGTCCATTGTCTCTTTACTCATTTTCGGTTCGAGCGCGTCCATCGCGTAAGGGAGCCGGGGCATGCTGTGTTTCATGGCTTTTTTCTTTTTTCAGGGGTTAATAATGAATGTATGTAAATATAGTCATTTAATTCATAAAAGATTTTCCTTCGCGCCTTTTTCTTCTTTCAGAAGCTTTGTAATGCTTGTAGTATGTTTGTAATATTGATATGTTTTCTGTGAAAAATATGTCTTATTGTATTGTTTTTGTTTTGTGGATATGTATTTTTGTAAGTGATTTTATGTTTATATTTTCAATATTATAAATTGTGGTATGTGTGGAATTGTAGGATACATAGGATGTCGTCAGGCTTACCCCATATTGATTGAAGGGTTGAAGCGTCTGGAATA
Organism: uncultured Phocaeicola sp.; assembly: GCA_944320815.1. Lineage (GTDB taxonomy): Bacteria > Bacteroidota > Bacteroidia > Bacteroidales > Bacteroidaceae > Phocaeicola. Next base: position 92,322 of record CALUIZ010000007.1, read on the forward strand.
TCGAGGGTATGACAGTGCAGGTGTAGCTTTGGTGAGCGGTGTGCATCAACTGAATGTATATAAGTCGGTAGGCAAGGTGGCCGATCTTGAGCGGGTGGCCGAGAAGCAGGATGTGTCGGGCTGTGCAGGAATCGCCCATACGCGTTGGGCCACCCATGGCGAGCCGAGTACGGTGAACGCACATCCTCATTGTTCTTCAGACGGAAGGCTGGCATTGGTGCATAACGGCATCATCGAGAACTATGCAGCCTTGAAAGACAAGCTGACAGACAAAGGGTATGCGTTCAAGAGCAACACTGATACAGAAGTGCTGGTGCAACTGATAAGCTATATCCAGAAGCAGGGAGAACTGGATTTGCTGACGGCCGTCCAGTTGGCTTTGCGTGAGGTTGTCGGGGCATATGCCATTGCGGTGATTGACCGCAGTCATCCTGATGAAATCATTGCCGCACGCAAAAGCAGTCCGCTGGTGGTGGGAATCGGTGAGAATGAGTTCTTTCTTGCCTCTGATGCCACTCCGATGGTGGCCTACACCAGCAAGGTCGTCTATCTGGATGATGGAGAGATTGCGGTGCTTCATGCAGGCAGGCCCTTGCGGATTGTCAACCTGAACAATGTGGAGTGTCCGCATGAGGCTCAGACCGTTGCGATGGACATCGGCCAGTTGGAGAAGAACGGCTATCCGCATTTCATGCTGAAGGAGATATATGACCAGCCCGACTGCATCAGCGACTGTATGCGCGGGCGCATCAGTCTGGAGGCGCAGACAGTCACGCTTTCGGCTGTGTCCAACTTCAGGGAACAGCTGGTCGGTGCCCGCCGTTTCATTATCGTCGCTTGTGGCACCTCCTGGCATGCGGGACTGATAGGGAAACAACTGATTGAAAGTTTCTGCCGTGTGCCGGTGGAGGTGGAGTATGCGTCTGAATTCCGTTATCGCAATCCGGTCATTTCTTCAGACGATGTAGTGATAGCCATTTCACAGAGCGGGGAGACGGCCGATACGCTGGCGGCCATCGAACTGGCGAAGGAAAAGGGGGCATTCATTTATGGCATCTGCAATGTGGTGGGGTCTTCCATCGCGCGCGCCACGGATACAGGTTCCTATATCCATGTGGGACCTGAAATCGGAGTGGCCTCCACAAAGGCTTTTACCGGACAGGTGACCGTACTGGCGTTGCTGGCTCTGCTGCTGGGCAAGGAAAAGGGGATGATTCCCGAAGAAGAGTACCATCGGATTGTGCAAGGGCTTGCCGCGATACCCGGCAAGATGCGCGAAGTCCTGAAGCAGGACAGCTTCATCGCCGACTTCTCGAAGATGTTCACCTATGCCCGCAATTTCATCTATCTGGGAAGGGGATACGCTTTCCCTGTCGCTCTTGAAGGAGCCTTGAAGCTGAAAGAAATCTCTTATATCCATGCGGAAGGGTATCCTGCCGCCGAGATGAAGCATGGCCCGATTGCGCTGGTTGATGCGGAGATGCCGGTGGTGGTCATTGCCACACAGTCGGTTCTCTATGATAAGGTGTTGAGCAACATTCAGGAAATCAAGGCCCGGAAGGGGAGGGTGGTGGCTCTGGTAACTGAGGGGGATACCGTCATCAAGAAACTGGCGGACTATTGTATCGAACTGCCCGAAACGCCGGAATGCCTGTCTCCGCTTGTCACTTCCATTCCCTTGCAGCTTCTGGCCTATCACATCGCTGTGTGCAGAGGGATGGATGTCGACCGTCCCCGCAATCTGGCCAAGTCGGTCACGGTGGAATGAACAGTTGGATTCCGGTCTGAAAACACCCCGTTGTTTTGCATGAAGCGGCCCGGTATTTCACGGAGAATATCGGGCTGCCTGTTCCTCAGAGCCGCTTCAAGGCAATCTTTATCACTTTCTCTACAGGAGCCTCCGGCTCTTCCTTCAGTATGGTGGCCACCACTTTCTGTGAAGGGGCCTGTGCGAATCCCAACATGGTGAGGGCCGCCACGGCCTCTTCGTAAACTTCCGTATGTATGGTCGTGCTGACTGTGCTGACCGGTGCCGATGAGCCGAGTCCGGTGGAGGCGATCTTGTCCTTCAGCTCCACGATGATGCGCTGTGCGGTTTTCAGTCCGATGCCTTTCACGGTCTTCAGCAGTTTGTCGTTGCCGCTGCTGATTACGTTGCACAGTTCAGCCGGAGACAATGCCGACAGAATCATGCGTGCCGTGTTCCCTCCGATTCCCGACACCGATATCAGCATCAGGAAGAGTTCGCGCTCCTCTTTGGTGGCGAATCCATAGAGCACATATGCATCCTCACGGATTGCCTCATAAATGTAGAGCTTGACATCCTTCTTCCCCTGGATGGCGGAATAGGTGTTGAGCGAGATGTTGATGCCATAGCCCAGCCCGTTGCAGTCGATGACAGCCAGTGCCGGTGTCTCTTCTACAAGTTCTCCTTTGATATATTCAATCATGCTTTTCCGATTAATTGTAAATTTCGGGCAAAAATAATGATAAAAAACTTATAAATTGTAAGTGGGAAGCGGATATTTGAAAAAAGTGCTTCCTCCTTTTTTCTGGAATGATTCTACTTTTGTATTTTTGCAGGACCGAACATTTGATCATTAAACGTTATCAATAAGAAAGATGAAGAAAATCAGAGCAGCCGTAGTGGGTTACGGCAATATCGGAAAGTTTACGCTGGAGGCTCTTGAAGCAGCTCCCGATTTTGAAGTAGCAGGCATCGTGCGCCGTCATGGTGCAGAAAACAAGCCGGAAGAGTTGGCAAACTATGAGGTGGTGAAGGACATCAGGGAACTGAAGGATGTGGATGTGGCTATTCTGGCCACCCCTACCCGTAGCGTGGAACAGTATGCGAAGGAGATTCTGGCTCTTGGCATCAATACGGTGGACAGTTTCGACATCCATTCGCAGATACCTCAGCTCCGCCGTTCGCTGGACGAGGCTGCAAAGGCTCACAATGCAGTGTCTGTCATCTCTGCAGGATGGGATCCGGGAAGTGATTCTGTAGTACGCACGCTGCTTGAGGCTATCGCTCCGAAGGGCATCACTTACACGAACTTCGGTCCGGGCCGTAGCATGGGACACTCCGTTGCAGTCCGTGCGATTGACGGGGTGAAGGATGCGCTGTCAATGACCATTCCTGTAGGTACGGGCATCCATCGCCGTATGGTTTATGTGGAACTGGAGGAAGGAGCGGACTTCAAGACGGTGGAGGCCGCCATCAAGTCCGACCCGTATTTCGTGAACGATGAGACGCATGTTATCCAGGTTCCATGTGTGGACGACTTGAACGATGTGGGTCATGGAGTGAATTTGGTGCGCAAAGGCGTGTCCGGCAAGACCCATAACCAGTTGTTCGAGTTCGACATGAAAATCAACAATCCGGCCCTGACCGCTCAGGTATTGGTTTGCGTGGCACGCGCTTCCATGCGCCAGCAGCCCGGATGCTATACGATGATTGAGATTCCGGTAATCGACCTTCTGGCCGGTGACCGTGAAGAATGGATTGCTCATCTGGTATAAGTTTGAGGAATAGAACACAGAGACACGGATACACGGAGTTTTTAATTTTGCTGGTCCACAAAATTTTTTCTCCGTGTATCCGTGTCTTTGTGTTTGCTTCCGGCAGACATATACTGATTTTTTAACAGAACTTCTGCCGGAGAACGGTGGCTTTTTTGTTCCTTTGCAGACATAAATACATTTAAATAGGAATAAAATGAATTTGGCGAGTATCGTATGGGATGTGGATCCCGTCATGTTGCATCTCGGCTCGATAGAAATCCGTTGGTACGGACTGATGTGGGGCCTTGGATTTATCTTGGCATATGAGATGATGTCGCGCTTGTTCAAGAAGGAAGGAAGGCCCGACAATTGGGTGGACAAGCTGTTCATGTACTGCATTGTGAGCAGTGTGGTGGGCGCACGTCTCGGTCATTGCCTGTTTTATCAATGGGATTATTATAGTGCACACCCCGTGGAGATACTGAAGATTTGGCATGGCGGACTTGCCAGCCATGGAGGAGTGTTCCTGCTGATCCTCGCTCTGGTGTGGTATTCAAAGAAAGTGACGAAGAAAAGCGTGTGGTGGCTTTTCGACCGAATGATACCGGCGGTGGCGGTGGTCTGCATGTGCATCCGTTTCGGCAATCTGATGAACTCGGAGATATTCGGCTATCCCACTTCCCTGCCGTGGGGATTTGAATTCGTGCGTTCACGCGAGTGGCAGGAACTGTACAACCGCGACGGAGTGGCCCAGCCCTGTCATCCCACACAGATTTATGAGATGCTCTACTGCCTGGTGGCACTCGTCGTTTCATGGGTGATGTATCATAAATACCATCTTCAGAAACATGTCGGCCTCATCACCGGCGTGTCGCTGCTGATATTCTTCGGGGCGCGCTTCGGGCTGGAGTTCATGAAGAATCCGCAGGTGGCTCAGGAGGTGGGGATGACGCTCAACATCGGGCAGTGGCTCAGTGTGCCGCTCATTCTTCTGGGGATCTATCTGATAGTGACCTGCAGAAAGCGCAAAGAATCGTTTTGAGAAATCAATCCGTATTTTATATAATGTCCCGTCGTTCGGAGAGAATGTCGGGACATTTTTTTAATAAGACTTTTGTTTCCTGTTCTTGTAATATTGTTGCATAGATACATTTGTACCTGATTATGAAACATTCTTGAAACATGTTTCTGTCCACGTGTGATACTTTTGTGGTGTTCCTGACAGGACAACCAAAAGTAAAACGATGTATAACAATTAAAATTTAATGCGTATGGAAGGCATAAAGAAAACATTCCTCTTTGCGCTGTTCCTTTTGGGAATCTGCGCAACGCTCCGGGCGCAAAGCCTACAGGTGAGCGGTACGGTGGTTGCCAAGGCAGACGGCTTGCCCGTGATAGGGGCTTCCGTAGTTGAAGTCGGCAATACATCCAACGGCATCATTACCGATTTTGACGGTAATTTTATCTTGACAGTGAATGAAGGGGCTCAGATCACCGTTTCTTATGTGGGGTGCAAGACCCAGACGCTGAAAGCGCAAAGCGTGATGAAAATCATTCTGGAAGAAGACTCCGAGATGCTCGATGAGGTGGTGGTGACGGGTTATACGACCCAACGCAAGGCCGACTTGACGGGTGCCATTTCGGTGGTAGACATGGACGACTTGTCCAAGACAAACGAGAACAATCCGATGAAGGCACTTCAGGGACGCGTGCCGGGCATGAACATTACGGCGGACGGAAATCCGAGCGGCTCTACAACAATCCGTATCCGTGGTATCGGTACGCTGAATAACAATGATCCTCTTTATATTATAGACGGGGTTCCTACCAAAGCCGGGATGCACGAGTTGAACGGGAATGATATTGAATCGATTCAAGTGCTGAAAGATGCGGCTTCGGCCTCCATCTACGGTTCGCGTGCGGCGAACGGTGTGATCATCATTACCACGAAAAAAGGAAAGGAAGGGAAATTGAACATCACTTTTGACGCTTCGGTTTCCGCATCCATGTACACGAACAAAATGGAGGTGCTGAACGCGGAAGAATATGGCAGGGCGATGTGGCAGGCATACGTCAACGGCGGTCAGGACCCTAATACGAACGCTTTGGGGTATAGATACGATTGGGGATACGACGCAAACGGCTATCCTCAGCTGAACGGAATCAGCATGTCGCGTTTCCTTGACTCCGGAAATACGGTTCCTTCCGCCGATACGGACTGGTTTGACGAAACTACCCGTACAGGTGTAATCCAGCAATATAACGTGTCTGTAAGCAATGGCTCGGAAAAAGGTTCTTCTTTCTTTTCTTTAGGCTATTACAAGAACGAGGGCATCATTAAGGAGAGCGACTTCGAACGCTTCTCCGCGCGCATGAATTCGGAGTATCATTTGATTGACAAGATTCTGACGGTAGGCGAGCATTTCACGCTGAACCGTACGTCTGAAGTCCAGGCTCCCGGCGGATTCCTCCAGAATGTGCTTCAGTTCAATCCTTCTTTGCCTGTGTATGATGTCAACGGCGAGTATGCGGGTCCTGTAGGGGGATATCCCGACCGTGAGAATCCGGTGGCGCGCCTGGAGCGCAATTCCAATAACCGTTATACGTATTGGCGTATGTTCGGTGATGCATATATCAATCTAAATCCGTTCAAAGGGTTCAACATCCGTTCTACTTTCGGACTGGACTATTCGCAGAAGCAGCAGCGTATCTTTACGTTTCCGGTAACGGAAGGAAATGTGGCGAACGACAAGAATGCGGTGGAAGCCAAGCAGGAACATTGGACAAAGTGGATGTGGAACGCCGTTGCCACTTATAATCTGGAAATAGGGAAGCATCGTGGTGACGTGATGGCCGGTATGGAGCTGAACCGTGAAGACGACAGCTGGTTCTCCGGCTATAAGGAGGATTTTACTATCCTGAGCACTGATTTCATGTGGCCGGATGCCGGTGTCGGTACGGCTCAGGCATACGGTTCGGGCGAAGGGTATTCGCTGGTGTCATTCTTCGGCAAGTTGAACTATACGTATGACGACAAATATCTGGCTTCTCTGACAATACGCCGTGACGGTTCTTCACGTTTCGGCAGGAACAACCGTTACGCGACATTCCCTTCCGCTTCGTTCGGATGGCGTATCAGCCGCGAGAATTTCCTGAAAGATGTGACTTGGATTGACGATCTGAAAATCCGCGCTTCATGGGGACAGACCGGTAATCAGGAGATTTCCAATATCGCGCGTTACACGATTTATGTACCGAACTATGGTGTGACCGAGTCGGGAGGACAGAGTTACGGTACTTCGTATGACATTGCGGGGACAAACGGAGGAAGCATTCTGCAGTCCGGATTCAAACGCAACCAGATAGGGAATGACGACATCAAATGGGAAACCACGACCCAGACCAATCTGGGACTTGACTTCTCTTTCTTCAACCAGAGCCTATACGGGTCGTTCGACTGGTATTGGAAAAAGACTACGGACATTCTTGTGCAGATGGCAGGTATTGCAGCCATGGGTGAGGGAAGTTCGCAATGGATTAATGCCGGCGAGATGGAGAACAAAGGGTTTGAACTGAATCTTGGTTACAGGAATACAACGGCTTTTGGTTTAAAATACGATTTGAACGCGAACATTTCTGCCTATCGTAACAAGATAACGGCTCTTCCCACCACGGTTGCAGCAAACGGAACCTTCGGTGGTAATGGGGTTGAAAGTGTAATCGGCCATCCGAACGGCTCGCAAGTGGGTTATGTGGCCGACGGAATATTCAAATCGCAGGAAGAAATTGACAATCATGCCACTCAGGAAGGTGCCGGATTGGGGCGTATCCGCTGGCGTGATTTGGACGGAAACGGAGTAATCAATGAAGCGGACCAACAATGGATTTATGATCCGACCCCGGCTTTCAGCTATGGCTTGAACATTTATCTCGAATACAAGAATTTCGATCTGACCATGTTCTGGCAGGGCGTGCAGGGAGTGGACGTCATCAGCGATCTGAAAAAGGAAACTGATTTGTGGAGCGGGTTGAATATCGGCTTTCTGAACAAGGGCAAACGGGTGCTTGATGCCTGGTCTCCCACAAATCTGGATTCGGATATTCCGGCCTTGTCCCGTGACGATGTGAACAATGAAAAGCGCGTTTCCACCTATTTTGTGGAGAACGGTTCGTTCCTGAAACTGCGCAATATCCAGCTGGGATATAACGTACCTCAGGCATGGGCTCAGAAGATGAAGATGGAGCGGCTGCGCTTGTATGTAAGTGCGCAGAATGTGCTTACGATCAAGAGTAAAGAGTTTACCGGTGTCGATCCGGAGAATCCTAACTACGGCTATCCGATTCCGTTGAACGTGACTTTTGGTGTGAATGTCAGCTTTTAAAGATTAATATAGATTCAAGGATTATGAAAAGACTATTATATACTACAGTTTTAGGACTTGCTTTGACCTGCACGGGATGTTCCGATTTTCTGGAAGATCAAGTGCCGCAGGGGACGATTGACAACGAGCAGCTGCAGAATTCGGAGTATGTGGACAATCTGGTGATTTCCGCATATGCCGTATGGATATCCGCAGAGGACATTAACTCTTCTTTCTCGATGTGGAATTTCGATGTGCGTTCGGACGATGCCTATAAGGGAGGAAACGGAACGGAAGACGGTGATGTGTTCCACAAACTGGAAATCTCCCAGGGTATCATGACCACAGACTGGAATATCAGTGATATGTGGCAGCGTTTGTATAATTGCATTTCACGTGTAAATGCGGCCTTGCAACTGTTGAACCAATTGGATGAAAGTACATATCCGCTAAAACAGCAGCGCATTGCCGAGATGCGTTTCCTGCGCGGTCACGGACATTTCTTGTTGAAACAGCTGTATAAGAACATCGTATTTGCGAACGATGAAAATCTTTCTCCCGAAGAATACAATAACCTGTCGAATACGACTTATACGAATGATGAAGGATGGCAGCTGATTGCGGATGATTTCCAGTTCGCATACGACAATTTGCCTGATACGCAAGCAGACAAAGGACGTCCTACGAAAGCTGCTGCAGCGGCTTATCTGGCAAAGACCTATCTGTATAAAGCCTACCGTCAGGATAACCCGGAGAACAATGAAGTGACGGGTATCAATGCAGACGATTTGAAGAAAGTAGTTCTGTATACGGAAAAGGGCATCATGTCGGCAGGAGGTTATGCTTTGGAACCGGACTTCCATAATAATTTCCGTCCGGAGCCTCAATATGAAAACGGTCCGGAGTCTTTATGGGCAATGCAGTATTCCATGAATGATGGTACGACCAATGGTAACTGTAACTGGTCGTATGGTCTGATTGTCCCGAACATACCGGGTGTCACCGACGGAGGATGTGACTTCTATAAGCCGAGCCAGAATCTGGTGAACGCTTTCCGTACCGATGCAAATGGTCATCCTTATCTGGATACCTTCAATGACAAGGATTATGACAAAGCGGAGGATACAGCTGACCCTCGTCTGTTCCTGACTGTAGGTATGCCCGGATTCCCGTATGAATTCAATACAAACTATATGATGGATAATTCATCCACATGGAGTAGAAGTAACGGCTTGTACGGATATTATGTGACTCTGAAGCATAATGTAGACCCGGACGGTGACTATCTGATTAAGGGTGCCTGGTGGGGAACTCCGATGAATCATATCGTACTTCGTTATGCAGACGTGCTGTTGATGCGTGCGGAGGCTTTGATTCAGCTGAATGACGGACGTATCGTTGAGGCGGTAAACCTTATCAATGAAATCCGCAACAGGGCAAAGCAGAGTACGGCAATGATTTCCGATTATCCGGCCAAGTATGATGTAAACTTCAATGTGCAGCCATACAGTGGTACTTATTCGCAGGAAGAAGCTCTGAAGATGCTGAAATTTGAGCGTCGTGTGGAACTGGCAATGGAAAGCGACCGTTTCTTTGATTTGGTTCGTTGGGGTGAAGCCGCTGAAGTGCTGAACAAGTATTATGCGGGGGAAGCTGACAATTGTACAATTTACTCGAACGCTTCGTTTACAAAGAACAAGAATGAATACCTGCCTATTCCGTTTGCACAAATCAGTGCCAGCAACGGGCATTATACACAGAATTGTGGAGGTTGGTAAAATTTTAAAAAGACAATAACAATGAAACAGATAATAAGACAATTTACGGTTCTTTTCCTTGTGATGGCTGTGGTAATCACAACGGGTGGATGCAGTGACGATAACAAATCGGGCCTGCAGTTGGATAAGGATGTATGGCTCACGGCCTTTGAACTGGACAGTTATTCGGGTGTGATTGACAATACGACGTGTACGGTTGTTGTAGGGGTTCCCGAAACGTATAATACCAGTGAGATGAAAGTGACGGCAATCGAGACTTCCGAAGGCGCGGTCGCTTCGATGAGAGCTGGCGATGTGGCCAACTTCTCTTTCCCTCAGACGGTGCGCGTGACCAGTGGAAATACTTTCCTGGACTATACGGTAACAGTGAAGCACGATGAGGCAAGAATCACTTCGTTCGAGTTGAACGGCAGTTATAAGGGAATTATCAACGAAGGAAATCATACGATTCTGGTCTATGTGCCGACAACGGTGGAGCTGACAGCTTTGGTGCCTACGATTGAGCTGTCCGAAGGGGCTGAAGTTTCTCCGGTTTCCGGTCAGGCTATTGACTTTACAAATCCTGTGGAGTTTACGGTAACGTATCAGAGCGCAAAGGCTGTGTATACGGTGACCGTCGTTCAGTCGGATTCTCCGAGTGCGGTTTATGTAGGCTTGGCTGCTACAATCGATGAATTGAATCCCGAAGAGAAGGAAGCAGTTAACTGGATGTTGCAGAATGTGCCGAATGCCCGTTATGTTTCGTTTGAAGAAGTGCGTACCGATGCGGTGGATTTGGATGAATGCAAGGTGATGTGGTGGCACTTCCACGTTGACGAAACGATAGACAATGTGGATAAATTTAAGACGCTTGCTTCCGGAGCGATTTCTGCTTCTACGAGTATGAAAGAGTTTTATCAGAATGGCGGCAGTCTGCTGCTTACCCGTTATGCTACGTTCTATCCGGCAGTGCTGGGCGTAACCGATGAAAGTGTGTTCCCTAACAATTGTTGGTTGGGAAGAGCTGAAAGCAATCCGGAGATAACAACGGGTGCATGGAGCTTTGTGAAACAGACCGGACATGAGAATCATCCGCTTTATGCAAACTTGGTTTCAGGAACAGAAGCAAATAGGGTTTACACTTGTGATACAGGTTATGGCATAACCAATACAACGGCGCAGTGGGTTACTAAAGAAAAAGAGAACTGGAGCACTTATACAGACTATAACGATTGGAGAACAAAGACCGGTGCGATTGATCTGGCTTATGGCGATCCGAACACAGTTGTCATTTGGGAATTTGAGCCCAAAGATAATAAAGGAAGAATCTTGTGTATCGGGTCAGGTTGTTATGATTGGTATACAACAACAGACGCTTCCAATGACCAGTATCACGGCAATGTGGCAACGATGACTCTTAATGCAATCAATTATCTGAAAGGTGAATAATTATAAACAATGTAAAGTATGAAAACGATGATATATTCTTTAGCTTTAACCGCTTTGTTGTTGCCGTTGGGCAGCTGCAGCGATGACGACAGTCCGGTTCTGACACAGAAAGACTGGGACGGTACGGCAACTTATTTCGCTCCGACCGATGAAATGACGTTCGGCACGTATTACAAACCATACGTTGGCTATGTGGGCGACCCGATGCCGTTCTATGATCCGGTGGCACAGGATTTCAAGGTGTTGTATCTTCAGGATTTTCGTCCGAATCCGGAAACTTATCATCCTATCTGGGGAGTAAGCACTAAAGATGCCGCTTCATATACTTCTATGGGAGAAGTGATTCCTACCGGAACAGCGGCTGAGCCTGATGCGGCAATCGGTACGGGAAGCACAATCTATAATGAGTCGGAAAAGATGTATTATACATTCTATACCGGACATACGGCAAGTCAGGAGGTGGTCATGGTGGCTACTTCCTCCGACTTCAAGCAATGGACGAAGGACCGGAGCTTTTATCTGCAAGGCGCGGATTATGGCTATAGCGTAAGGGACTTCCGTGATCCGTTTGTGTTCAAGGGTGACGATGGCCAGTTCCACATGCTGGTGTCTACCATGCAGGGCACAAAAGGCGTGTTGGTGGAATTTATTTCTCCGAACCTGAAGTCATGGGAGCATAAAGGTGTGTTCATGACCATGATGTGGGATCGTTTCTATGAGTGTCCCGATGTGTTCAAGATGGGTGACTGGTGGTATCTGGTTTATTCCGAGAAACATGCGGCAATCCGTAAGGTGCAGTATTTCAAGGGACGGACTTTGGATGAACTGAAAGCGACTACTGCGAATGATGCAGGCATTTGGCCGGACAATCACGAAGGTTTCTTGGACTCGCGCGGCTTCTATGCCGGAAAGACAGCTTCGGACGGTACGAACCGTTATATCTGGGGGTGGTGTCCGACCCGTTCAGGAAACGACAATACAGAGGTCGGTGCCTCACCTAACGAACCGGAATGGGCAGGAAATCTGGTGGCTCATAAGATAATCCAACACGGGGACGGTACGCTTACTTTAGGTGCGGTGGAAGGAATCGACAAGAAGTATGCATCGGAGCAGGAAGTAAAGATAATGGCGCAAAGCGAGTCGGGTGTGACAGCCAACAACGGTGTCTATACGATGACGAGCGATTCATACCTGTTGTTCAACAGGTTGCAGGTACACAATAAAATTTCGTTTACGGTCAAGACGTCTTCTGCTACAGACAAGTTCGGCTTTTCGCTGGTTCGCGGAACGGATTCCAAGAAGTATTATTCGGTGATTGTCAATCCGGAATCAGATGTAAAGCGGAAACTCAACTTTGAAGAAGAGGGAGAGGAAGGAAAAGGCTTTATTGACGGCATTGACGGTTACATGTTCGATACGCCGGCGGACAACACCTATCATGTGACGGTTTATACGGACAATTCGGTTTGTGTGGTTTACATTAACGACAATGTGGCTTATACCAACCGTGTTTACGGGACACAGAAAAACTGCTGGTCGGTCAACAACTATGGCGGAAGCATAGAGGTCAGCAATGTCGAAGTCAGCTATTATTGATTCGTACTTTTTTTGAATGATTCTTGTCCGTAATTGTAACTTGTCTTGCATACATGATTTAAGTTATATCCTTATCTTTACGGTATGGAGCGGAAAAGAAAAATGTTTAATCTTCAAGACCTTAAAGAAAAATGACTGCATTAAAGAAACTAAACGTTGCCGGTATCATGAAAGCCGCCTGCGTTTGCCTGATAATGGGGCGGGCTTTGGCTGCAAACGCGGCGGAGTCTTCCCTCATTGTCCGCCATCTTGCGAACGAACAGAATATCATACTTGTCAAAGGGGCGAAAAAGTATCTGCTGCTGCCTGTGCAGGACAATGCGCCGGAGGGCAAAGTGTATATTATAGTGAATAACGAGCGTCAGGGAGTGGCTGCGAATGTCCGTCTGGCGCGCGAGAAAGTGGATTATTATGTGCCGCTCGATTTGTCGGCATATAAAGGAAAAGAGTTTTCAATAGATGTACAGAATATGCCTGAAGGCTCGCTTTGCTGGAAGAAGATGAAACTGTCGGACACGTTCGATATGACGAACCGTGAGAAGTTCCGTCCGGTGTATCATCATACTCCGGCCTACGGTTGGATGAACGACCCGAACGGCATGTTCTACAAGGACGGCGTATGGCATCTGTACTTCCAACACAATCCATACGGCTCTACGTGGGGGAACATGACGTGGGGACACTCCACGAGTACCGACCTTGTGAACTGGAAGTTCGAAGGAACGCCTGTTGTGCCCGATGCATGGGGCTCCATATTCAGCGGCTCGGCGGTGATAGACGAGAACAATACGGCAGGATTCGGCAAAGGAGCAGTGGTGGCTTTCTACACTTCCGCCAAGCCGACACCCTGGGGCGATTGTCAGACGCAGAGCATGGCATACAGCACTGACAACGGAATGACCTTTACCAAATACGAAGGCAATCCGGTGGTCACTTCTGCCAAACGTGACTTCCGCGACCCGAAAGTGTTCTGGTATGCACCTGGAAAGCATTGGGTGATGATTCTGGCCGGTGGTCAGGAGATGGATATCTATTCATCGAAGAACTTGAAAGAGTGGAAGTATGAGAGCAGTTTCGGAGCGAAGCAAGGAGCGCATGGCGGCGTGTGGGAATGTCCGGATTTGGTGGAACTTCCTGTGGAAGGCACGAAGGAAAAGCGTTGGGTGCTTATCTGCAACATCAATCCGGGCGGACCGTTCGGAGGGAATGCCGCACAGTACTTTGTGGGTACATTCAATGGCAAAAAGTTCGTGAATGAATCGCCGACACAGACCAAATGGATGGATTGGGGGAAAGACCACTATGCGACAGTTACTTTCAGCAATGCGCCCGACGGACGCTGCATCGCTTTGGGGTGGATGAGCAACTGGCAGTATCAGAATGTGCTTCCGACCATGCAGTTCCGTGGCTCGAACACCATTGCGCGCGATCTTACCCTGTATCGTCAGGACGGCGAACTGTTGTTGCGGTGTGCTCCTTCGCCTGAGATAGAACATACGAGAAAGGAGGCTGTAGACATGAAGTCGTTTAAGGTAAAGGACACTTATGAGATAGCCAGCCTGTTGAAGGACAACGGTGGAGCTTATGAAATAGAGATGACGATAAAGAACTCCGGTGCGTCGAAAATCATGTTCGCCTTGTCGAACGACAACGGAGAAAAAGTGAACATGTATTACGACACCATGCGCAAGCAGTTCGTGATGGACCGCAGCGAAAGCGGGAAAGTGGATTTCAGCGTGGACTTTCCGGCTGTGACGGTAGCTCCGGTGTTTGACACGGATAACATCACCTTACGTCTCTTTGTCGACCGCTCCAGTATCGAGGCTTTCGGAGAGAACGGCAAGTTTGTGATGACCAACCAAGTCTTCCCCTCTGAGCCATACAACAGAATGTCGTTCGTTTCCGACCGCGGAAATTTTACGGTGAAATCAATTACCGTATATAAACTTTAGAATTTAAGGATGAAGAATTAGTGCCTCATGGCTGCTCATCCCTCATCATTAATTATTCTCATATGAATTATTAATTGCTAATTGTTAATTATTAATTGATTCTCATGACAACTGATGATAAAATGAAATATGGAAAGCTGATTCCCATAATGCTCTGCTTCTTTGCGATGGGCTTTGTCGATCTGGTGGGAATTGCTTCAAATTATGTGAAAGCCGATTTGGGGCTGAGTGATTCGGAGGCCAACATCTTCCCTTCACTGGTATTCTTCTGGTTCCTGATATTTTCGGTGCCTACAGGTGTGCTGATGAACAAGATCGGACGCAAGAAGACGGTGCTGCTGAGTCTTGTGGTGACGTTCGCTTCGCTTCTCATCCCGATTTTCGGTGACAGTTATGGAGTGATGCTCTGTTCGTTCTCCCTGCTCGGTATTGGAAACGCACTGATGCAGACATCGCTCAATCCGTTGTTGAGCAACATCATTCCGGGCGACCGCCTTGCCAGCACGCTGACATTCGGTCAGTTTGTGAAAGCCATTGCGTCGTTCCTCGCTCCTTACATTGCGATGTGGGGTTCCATTCAGGCTATCCCGAACTTCGGTCTGGGCTGGCGCGTGCTGTTCCCCATTTATATGATTATTGCAGTCTTTGCCATCCTGTTCTTGTCGGCCACTCCCATCGAAGAGGAAAAGCCGGACAGCGCATCAGGGTTCATGGCATGCCTGAAATTGCTCGGCAAGCCGTTCATTCTGCTTTCTTTCCTCGGCATCATGTGCCATGTGGGGATTGATGTGGGCACCAACACTACCGCTCCGAAAATTCTGATGGAGCGGGTAGGCATGAGTCTGACGGAAGCCGGATTCGCCACGAGCCTTTATTTCATCTTCCGTACGCTGGGATGTTTCTCCGGAGCTTTCATCTTGCGTGCCGTGTCTGCCCGACTGTTTTTCCTTGTCAGCGTATGCTGTATGTTGCTGGCGATGGCAGGACTGTTTGCATTCGATTCGCTTGCCGTAATATATGTCTGCATTGCGCTGATAGGTTTCGGAAATTCGAATGTGTTCTCCATCGTGTTCTCCCAGGCTCTGCTGGCCCAGCCTGACAAGAAGAACGAAGTGTCCGGCCTGATGATCATGGGTCTGTTCGGAGGTACGGTGTTCCCGCTGCTGATGGGCTTTGCCAGTGATGCGATGGGGCAGGACGGGGCTGTGGCTGTGATGACCGTGGGAGTGATTTACCTTTTTGTATATATGTTTAAATTGAAAAAATAATCAGTTGTCAATGTAGGGGCGTATCGCATATGTCCGAATGCGTCAACTTATTTATGCGATGTCTTTGGGCATATGCGATACGTCCCTGCATTGACGGATAAAATTTAAAAAACCATGAACAATACAATCGTAGTAGGAATGGGTGAAGCATTGTGGGACATGCTTCCCGAAGGAAAGAAGATAGGCGGTGCGCCTGCGAATTTCGCGTATCATGTGTCTCAGTTCGGACTGGACAGCCGCGTGGTGAGTGCAGTGGGAGACGATGAACTTGGCGCGGAGATTCTGGAAAACTTCCATGAGAAGAGTCTGAACTGCATGATTGAGAAGGTGCCGTATCCTACGGGTACAGTGCAGGTGGAACTGGACACGAACGGAGTTCCCTGCTATAATATCCGTGAGGGGGTGGCATGGGACAATATACCTTTCACTCCTGCTCTGGAGGGACTTGCCCGACAGACCCGGGCCGTCTGTTTCGGTTCTTTGGCACAGAGAAGCGTGGTTTCGCGTGAAACCATCAACCGTTTCTTGGATGTGATGCCCGACGGGGATGGACAGTACAAGATTTTTGACATCAACTTGAGACAGGGGTTCTATACGAAAGAAATTCTCTGCAACTCGATGCGCCAGTGCAACATTTTGAAGATAAACGATGAAGAACTGGTTACGGTGAGTCGTATGTTCGGCTATCCGGGCATTGACCTGCAGGACAAGTGTTGGATTCTTCTGGCGAAATACAATCTGAAGATGCTGATTCTGACCTGTGGTGTAAACGGAAGCTATGTGTTCACTCCGGGTGAAGTCTCGTTTGTGGAAACCCCGAAAGTGACGGTGGCTGACACGGTAGGTGCGGGTGACTCCTTCACCGCTTCGTTTGTGGCCGCCATACTGAAAGGCAGACCGGTGGATGAGGCACACAGACTGGCTGTGGAAGTTTCGGGCTTTGTCTGTACGCAGAACGGTGCGATGCCCGTGTTACCGGACTATTTGAAAGAAAGACTGGGATGAAATACAGGATTGTCCTTTAGATAAAGGAGTCGCCGCATGATGAAAAATTTTCAGCATGCGGCGACTCTTTTTTGTTATGGCATTCCTGAAAAAGTTCCATTGTCCTTGTGTTTGGATACCCCTTTATTTTGTAGGGAACAGCCTTTTGTTTTGGCTGGAAAAGGCGGTTGAAAATCTGCATTTGATTTCTGATGAATTTGGAATAGTGAATGCTGATATAGCTCTACTGTTAAGTTAGAGGCGCAAAAAAGCGTTCAATATCAGATATGATTATGGCAATAAAGCCTTAACTTTGTAGAATGATTCAAGAGGATTTCCAATTTTACAAGACAACCTTACGTCAGGTATTATTGGGCATTCAAAAGCAACCAACCGCTGAATAGCCTTGCTTTTTTATTGGCTGTCCTCAAATCATTTTAAGTGATATAGTGCAATGGAACAGAAAACGACCAATCAGTTGACTACCTCGCGGTTGCTTCTTCGTCCTTGGCGAGAATCGGATGCGGAAGCTTTGTACAAATATGCCAAAGACCCGGCTGTCGGTCCTGTTGCGGGCTGGCCTCCTCATACTTCGGTAGCGGACAGCTTGGAAATAATCCGTACGGTGTTTGCCGCTCCCGAAACGTATGCGGTCGTATTGAAAGCGACGGACGAACCGGTAGGCAGCGTGGGAATCATGTTTGGAGAGGGTTTGCACAGTGCAGAAATGCAACCGGGCGAGGCGGAAATAGGCTATTGGATAGGTGTGCCTTATTGGGGGCAAGGACTGATACCCGAAGCCGTGCATTGCCTGCTGAAAAGGTGCTTTGAGGATTTGGGAATGACCGCCGTCTGGTGCGGGTATTATGACGGCAATGTGAAGTCGCGCCGGGTGATGGAGAAATGCGGGTTCCGTTTTCATCATACGGAAGAAGGCAAGACATCTCCGTTTGGCGATGTCCGCACGGAGCATTTCATGCGGATAACGAAGGAGGAATGGGAATCCGCTCAACATTTGTCTATACGTCCGTTGACGGAACAAGATATTCCGGAAATGCGAGAACTGTTTTGCACCACCGTTCTTGCTGTCAATTCTATGGATTACACGAAAGAGGAAGCGGAAGATTGGGCTTCCTGCGGAGGCAGTATAGAGCATTGGAAAGAGCTGCTTGCCAAGAACGATTATATCGGTGCGCTTGACGGGCAAGACAGTATTATCGGCTTTTCTTCTATGAATGCCGAAGGCTATTTGCACTCCATGTTTGTCCACAAGGACTGGCAACATAAAGGCGTGGCAAGCCTGCTGCTTTTAGAGGTTGAAAAGATGGCCTATAGATATGGTGTGCATAAAATTAGTACAGAAGCGAGCATCACTGCATGCCCTTTCTTCAAAAAGCGAGGTTACAGGGTGGTGAAGGAACAGAAAGCAAAAGCTAACCGGCTTTGGCTGACAAACTATGTGATGGAAAAAACATTATGAACATTCTGAAATCCCTCATAATTTGGTTTTGCTTCATTCCCGTAGCTATTCTCAATGGAGGGTTGAGGGAATATGTATTGGCGAAGGCTATCGGAGCGGAATGGGCATTGCCTGTTAGCGGGATTATACTAAGCGTGTGTATTTTCCTGATAACTTGGCTGCTGCTTCCTCGAATGATAAAAGCCTTTACCTCCAAAGATGGCTGGTTGATTGGGATAGGCTGGGCCTTGTTGACGATTGCTTTTGAATTTGCCGCAGGACTGGCGGGAGGCAGTACTGTTTCAGAACTTTTAGCTGCTTATAACCCATTGTCCGGTAATTTGTGGCTGCTGGTTCTGGTGACTACACTGTTGTCTCCAATTATAGTAAAACGACTATCAAATAATCTTTAAATGAACGATAGAATGAAAGAAGTAAATCCGAAAGAAACGACCCGTGCCTACGCATTTGAAATGTGGATGAATGCGCCCATGCCCATGCTCACCTTTTTCAAGACAATGGATGTTACCCGTCTTGTCCGCATCAGCAAACGGACTGGATTGAAGTTCAATATGCTGATGTGCTGGTGCATCGGAAAAGCTGCAAGCAACATCAAAGAATTTTATATGCTTCCTGTTGGCAGGAAGTTAATACAATATGACAATCTTGCCGTCTGCACCATTGTAGCCAATCGGGAGGGTGAAGTCAGTTCCTGCGATGTCCCTTTCTCCGATAATTTGCA
>CALUIZ010000008.1 GCA_944320815.1 uncultured Phocaeicola sp.
CGATGGATGGGCTGATTGTTCCGGGAGGCGAGAGCACCGCAATCGGGAAGCTGATGAACGATCTGGACATGACGGAACCTTTGCGGGGGCGGATAATGAACGGACTGCCTGTGTTCGGCACGTGTGCCGGCATGATTCTGTTGGCAAAGGAGGTGGAGAACGATTCCAGACGCTTTCTGCAAGTGATGGACATTTGTGTGAGGCGCAATGCCTATGGGCGTCAGTTGGGGAGTTTCTTCACGGAAGAAAAGTTTGCGGGAAGATGCATTCCAATGACGTTTATCCGTGCACCATATATCGGTTGTACGGGTGAAGGGGTGGAGGTGTTGTCTGTCGTGGACGGACATATCGTGGCAGCCCGTGAGCGGAATATGCTGGTCATTTCGTTTCATCCGGAATTGTCTGATGATACGACGGTACATTCTTATTTCATAGATAATTTGGTCAGGAAGGCATGAGCCTTCCTGATTTTTTTTGTTGAAGTCTGGAAAACTTGATTATATTTGCGGAAACCAATAAACGTAAGCTTATGAAAAAACTGAAATCGATGGCAATGGCCGCATTGCTTCTCCCTCTGGTGGCATGTGGTGGAGGAAACCAGCAGGCTCAGACCGCTGCGGAGTCTGCACCGGACAGTGTGGAAAATCAGGTGATTGAGAATATCATGACCCGCAGGAGTATCCGTCAGTACAAACCGCAGCCAGTAAACCGTGACACCATGCAGATTATCCTGAACTGCGGAATCAATGCACCCAACGGACAGAACAAACAGTCGTGGGCCATCCGTGTGGTAGACAATCCGGAGTATATCAACGGACTTACCGAAATTTACAAAAAGAAGAATCCCAAGATTGCTGAAGACCCCTCGTTCAAGAACATGTTCCGCAACGCTCCTACGGTAGTGTTCATTGCCAATGACAAGTCGTATGATTTCTCGCAGGTGGATTGTGGTCTGCTGGGCGAGAACATGGTGCTTTCCGCCTGGTCGATGGGCATCGGTTCCTGCTGTCTGGGTTCTCCCATCCGCTTTATGCAGACCGAGCCGGAAGCCGCAGACTATCTGAAACGCTTGAATATCCCCGAAGGTTACCAGTTGCTTTATTGCATCGCTTTCGGCTATCCGGATGAGGCACCGGCGGCGAAGCCGCGCGATATGGAGAAAATCATGTTTGTGGACTGATTCCCATTAAAAAGATTTATTCTGTGATTCCGTTTCGGATGAGGGCACTTCTACTATTTTCTGATGATATATTAGAGGAGTCCCCTCCGAACCGGAATCTCATTCTTTCATTGTGTAGGTCTCGTAATGTCCAATAAAGTCGAAGTGAAGAATCCCGAAGAGGTCGGGTTCATTTCTTTTCTATTTCTTCTCATATTCTTCGATACGGAATCGGTTGATGGTAATATTGATGGAGTCATAGTTCATGCGATATACGACGGCACGGACACTCATCCCGTCGTTGGCTTCAAGAATATACTCATTGTTGTAATTCATGTTCATACGATACCACATGTCGTTTTGCCCATACAGGAAGCGGACAATATTCTTCTTCGACTCATAATCCCAACTGATTCTATATGTTGATGTCTCCCCTTTATGGAAAGAGAATGTGCATGCCTGTTCGTCATAATTGATGTAATCGAGATCGGTAACTTCTTCCTTGTAGAAATTTAGTGCCGCCACATCCCCCACCGAGTCGTAAGCCAGTTGCGTATAGTTTTCCGGTACGCAGAGATACCTGAATGTTTCACCCAGATGAAGTTTTGGAAGCGGAGTGTATTCTCCGATTTCATATTTCTCGCAAGATTGAACAGCGGCAGACATTAAAATGAAGGCAGCCGCTTTTATGTTTATAAATCCCATTCTATTCTTCACGAACCGAATGGGCGTACATAATGAAAAGATGTTCTTATGCAAAAATACTGTTGCCATGATATGTGTCGTTTATGTTTGTACAAATTTAGGGTGTATGCCGTACGCCGTACATTGGATTTGTCGTAATCCGAAAAGGAATTGTCTTAATCCGATGTTTTAGTCTTTTTCAGTTTACAAAGCATAAAACTTTAAAATTTGCTTTCTCATTTGTTCTCATACGCTTTATTTTATGCCCAAAAAGTCAATTATGATGTGGAATGATATTCTTTCCGGTTGGATTACAGAAGAATCGATTGCAAAAGGTCAGGCGAAGGAGATTGCGTCGAATGACAGGATGATTATACTGGAACTTTCCGGGAAAGGCGTTTTCAAAAGAAATATCCAGGAAAATCAGAATGCCATTTCTTTACTGATGACCGGGGGAAATTTGAGTTTTATAAAAGAAGGAATGTATAATATGGTTCTTGCTCCCGCATTTGTCGACTTCATTCTTGCAAGATATTGGGACAATATAGAAACGAGTGATGATTTCAGAGGGTATCTGGTGGTTGTAGACCAGGTTTTCTTTCAGCAGGTGATAGAAGAAATACGTTTCCATCTGTCTGATACAATATATAAATATGTACAGAATCCTTTCGTGCAGTTGGAAGTCACGGAAGTGGAGAGGATGGAACGGCTGATTTTCTTTTTGTCTGATACGATAGAAAGACAAGAACATGTTTTTAGAGGCGAGATTATGAGAACTATTCTGCAGACATTGCAATTTGACTTGTGGAACATCATTGTACGCGTTTACCCTAGCAAGACGACGGAGGAGACTCCTTTGTGGAATAATCTGGCGGGCGATTTCCTTCATCTTGTCCGTACGTTCTGTCGGGAGCATCATGAGGTGAGATGGTATGCCGAACGGCTTTGCGTATCGCCAGACTTGCTTTCGGCCAAATTGCGCAAGCTTTATGGAAAGAGCACCAGCCGGTTGATTGACGAAACCTTGGCGGCAGATGCGAAGACCTGTCTGCTGAATGAGAAATATTCAATACAAGACGTGGCAGACATGCTCGGCTTTTCCGACCAAGCCGCTTTTGGAAAATTCTTCAAGCGTTGTTCCGGCATTTCGCCCAGCGCATTCCGCAAAGGCAAGACTTTTTGAAAAAGCGGTCCGTCATTGAAAAAGACGGATCCGCTTCCATCACGTGATATATTTAATTGTTCTTATGTTGTTTTCAATGAATGTTGACTCCCTCTCCTTCTGTCGTTGCTACACTGTCTTCCGCATTCTCTTCCTGATTCCCGACAGGGGTGTAATAGTCTCCTTCTATAATGAAGTTTTGTCTTTTTCCATGGCGGTCATACCAGGGATACTTTACGATTACATGTGTTTTTTCTGTTGATACGAGTGTGCCGATTGGAAATGAGGCGGCGGCATTTCCTATGCGGGTTCTTGTTGTGTCTCCGTACGTATTGTGTCTCAGATGGAAAAGAATCGTGTCGGCAGTGCTTGACGTATCGTCATAAACCAGATTTATCAGGTGGGAGATGCCTGACGAAGGGTTGTACTCCATTTCTGTGAACAGGTTCAGACATCCGCCCCCAAACCATGCTTTTCGTATGTTTATGGTATTGTTTCCTAAAGTGTCAGTGTCGGATGGGAGTGAGATTTGTAGCTGTGTGCCGTGTAGTGAACAGTGCTGTTTTCGTTGTCATCGCACGATGCGGACAACAACGCTGGGCATACTCATGTTTGTGGACTGATAAAAGGAGCCTTTTACTCTGATTCAAATACCCTGATATTTTGTTGCAGATATCAGGGTATTTTTTGTCTTGTCGTAAATGATTGTTCTTGCCATTGTTCTGTGGATGCAGGACAAGTTTTGAGTTTCCGCCCAGATGGTGCGGCTCCAGATTTTCATATCTCCGGGAAAATCTCTACCTTTGTCCAAACAAAGGAAACATAAGCCATGAAATTCCATCCACGTGATGATATTCAGTGCTCTTTCTGCCGACAAATCATTATCTTTGCAGGGTTAATTCAAAAAATATCATAATATCATATCCATATGAAAATAGAAGACAGACTGACCGCAGCAGCGGCGGAGGCCGTAAAAGCACTTTACGGATGTGAGGCCGCTCCGGGGATGATACAGTTGCAAAAAACGAAAAAAGAGTTCGAGGGGCATCTTACACTTGTGGTTTTCCCTTTCCTGAAAATGTCGAAGAAAGGTCCTGAACAGACGGCACAGGAAATCGGCGAATATCTGAAACTGCACGAACCTGCAGTGGCTGCATACAATGTGATCAAAGGTTTCCTGAACATTACCGTCGCTTCGCCGGTGTGGATTGAAATGCTGAACCATATCGATGCCGATCCTGAATGGGGACTGACCGAGGCGAAGGAAGACGCGCCGCTGGTGATGATTGAATATTCGTCGCCGAACACCAACAAGCCGTTGCATCTGGGACACATGAGGAACAACCTGCTGGGCAATGCGCTGGCAAACGTGATGGCGGCGAACGGAAACAAGGTGGTCAAGACCAATATCGTGAACGACAGGGGAATCCATATCTGCAAGTCGATGCTGGCATGGCTGAAATATGGAAACGGAGAGACTCCTGAATCGTCGGGAAAGAAAGGCGACCATCTTATCGGTGACTATTATGTGGCTTTCGACAAGCATTACAAGGCGGAAGTGAAGGAACTTCAGGCTAAATATGAGGCGGACGGCATGGATGCGGAAAAGGCGAAGGCCAAAGCGGAAGAAGAGGCGCCGTTGATGCAGGAAGCACGCGAAATGCTCCGCAAATGGGAGGCGAACGACCCGGAAGTGCGTGCCTTGTGGGAAAAGATGAACAATTGGGTGTATGCCGGATTCGACGAGACCTACAGGATGATGGGTGTAGGATTCGACAAGATTTACTACGAATCACAGACTTATCTGGAGGGAAAGGAGAAGGTGCTCGAAGGACTTGAGAAAGGGCTGTTCTACCGCAAGGAGGATGGTTCCGTATGGGCTGACCTCACTCCGGAAGGACTCGACCAGAAACTGCTTCTGCGCAGTGACGGTACGTCGGTCTACATGACTCAGGACATCGGTACCGCCAAGATGCGTTTTGAAGACTACCCCATCGACAAGATGATTTATGTGGTAGGCAACGAGCAGAACTATCATTTCCAGGTGCTTTCCATCCTGCTCGACAAGCTGGGCTTCAAATGGGGAAAAGACTTGATTCATTTCTCTTATGGAATGGTGGAACTGCCGGAAGGCAAGATGAAGAGCCGTGAAGGTACGGTGGTGGATGCGGACGACCTGATGGCAACGATGATTGACACGGCACGCGAAACCAGTGCGGAACTGGGGAAACTGGATGGACTGAGTAAGGAAGAGGCTGAAAATGTGGCTCGCATCGTGGGTCTGGGCGCACTGAAATATTTCATTCTGAAGGTGGATGCGCGCAAGAACATGACCTTCAATCCAAAGGAGTCCATCGACTTCAACGGGAATACCGGTCCGTTTATCCAGTACACTTACGCACGTATCCGCTCCATCCTTCGCAAGGCAAGCGAAGCCGGAATCGAACTGCCTGCAACTCTTCCGGCTGACATCGAACTGAACACGAAGGAAGAAGACCTGATTCAGAAGCTGGCGGATTTCCGCGTGATGGTGAAGCAGGCCGGAACGGATTACAATCCTTCCATATTGGCCAATTACGCATACGACCTGGTGAAAGAATACAACCAGTTCTATCACGATTTCAGCATTCTCCGTGAAGAAGACGAGGCCCGTAAGGTTTTCCGTCTTGTACTGAGCAAGAATGTCAGCAAGGTAATCAAACTGTCTATGGGACTGCTGGGAATTGAAGTTCCCGAACGTATGTAAGCCAGAAACATGGCAAAAGCGAAATTCTATACTGTATGGAAAGGCGCCTGCCCGGGGGTATATTCCTCGTGGCAGGAATGCCAACTCCAGATTAAAGGCTTCAAGGGAGCTTTGTATAAGTCTTTTGACACGAAAGAAGAAGCCGAGAGGGCTTTGAATGAGCCTGCTTGCTTATATGTGGGAAATGCTGTTGCAGAACCTCCTGAATATTTCAACAAGAATTGTCTAGTAGTAGATGCAGCATGTAGTGGCAACCCGGGTCCTATGGAGTATCGTGGAATCTATCTAGCTACTGGACAGCAAATATTTCACTATGGCCCGATTTATGGGACAAATAACATTGGTGAATTCTTAGCTATCGTCCACGGACTCGCCTTAATAAAGCAAAAAGGACTTCAGATGCCTATTTATTCCGATAGTCTTTATGCAATTAAATGGATTAAAAATAAGAAATGCAAAACTCAGCTTGAACGCACACAAGAATCTGAAAAAGTGTATAAACTCGTTGAACGTGCAGAGAAATGGCTCCAAGAAAACACTTATGATACACCAGTATTAAAATGGGAAACGAAACAGTGGGGGGAGATCCCGGCTGATTTCGGAAGGAAATAACGGAAGCCTCTCCAAACCTTTCCCCGGGGGAGCTGAGGAGGCTTTAAATCACATTCGTATATGAAAAAAAGATTTCTTTACATCGGATTGTTTTTTGTGACGGTCCTTCTGTTGTTCATTTTTCAGAAGCCCTTTTTCATGCTTTACAACGGGAGCATAGACCGGGGAGCGGATTGGGCCGACTACTTCCGGGTCATGTGGCACGGGGCAAGTCTCGATGCGGCTGTGGCGGGCTATCTGACTGCCCTTCCGTGGCTTGTCATACTGGTCAGCGTGTGGTTCAGGAAATTTCCGTTGCGGAAGATTCTGGTCGGATATTATGCGCTGATTGCTCTGACGGCATCGCTCATCTTTGTGGGAGACAT
Source organism: uncultured Phocaeicola sp. (assembly GCA_944320815.1). Classification (GTDB taxonomy): domain Bacteria; phylum Bacteroidota; class Bacteroidia; order Bacteroidales; family Bacteroidaceae; genus Phocaeicola. Next base: position 6,729 of record CALUIZ010000008.1, read on the forward strand.
GGCCCTATATCCTTTCTGGAATTTCAAGCTGGACGCTTCGGTGTTCTTCTATCTCGATTCGCCGAAGAATGCGATGGCTAGCGTTTCAGTCGGATTCGTCATTTTGAGACTGTGCTGTATTCTGCTGCTTTCCGGACTGGGTACCTGGATACTCTTTCGGATCACTCCCCGGGTGCTTCCTCCTGCCACAAAGAAACTGTGGGGCAGCTTGGGATTAATCCTTACGGGCGGACTTATTTTTATCGTTATCCGTGGTGGAGTGACCGAATCGACTTCAAATATCGGTCAGGTATATTTCTGCAACGACGAGTTTCTGAACCATTCTGCCGTCAATCCGGCCTTCAGCCTGCTGGCATCAGTCAGCAAGACGAAAGACTATGCGGCACAGTTCAACTACTTTCAAAAGGAAGAATGCGACTCACTCTTCAGCGGGCTTTATCCGGCAAAAGGGAAAAACACTGTGGAACTGCTCAACACCAAACGTCCCAATGTGCTGATTATTCTGATGGAAGGTTTTGGGGGGTCGATGGTCGAATCGCTGGGCGGAGTGAAAGGGGCCAGCCCGAATATTGACCGGCTTTCAAAGGAAGGAATCTGGTTCAGCCGGTGCTACGCGAACAGTTTCCGCACGGACCGGGGCACGATATGCACTTTCAGCGGCTATCAAAGTTTTCCCGACCTTTCGGTCATGAAGATTCCTGCCAAAAGCCGCACGCTTCCTTCCATCGCCGGAAAACTGGTAGAGGAGGGATACCGGACGGACTTTCTGTATGGAGGCGACATCAACTTCACCAACATGAAAAGCTATCTTCTGGGAAGCGGTTACCAGCGTCTTACTGCTGATGTGGACTTTCCGGTCAACCAGCGGCAGAATGCATGGGGAGTGAACGATGATATCACGTTCGATTATCTGTATGATGAACTGACAGCCAGAAAAGAGTCTCCCTGGCACACTGCGTTCCTGACTCTGAGCAGCCATGAACCGTTTGAAGTGCCTTTTCACAAGCTGAAAGAGGCGCGTCCGAATGCTTTCGCCTTTACCGACGACTGTCTGGGCCGTTTCGTCGACCGTATCCGCAAGACTCCGGTGTGGGACAATCTGTTGATAGTCTGTCTGCCCGATCATGGCTTCTACTATCCGGAAGAGGGGCATCCGCAGGATGCGCGCATCCATCATATCCCGATGCTCTGGCTGGGCGGTGCCATAAAGCAACCGATGGTTGTCGATAAAATCATGAACCAGTCTGATATGGCAGCTACTCTGCTGGCGCAGATGGGTATCAGTCACGAAGAATTCAACTTCAGCCGCAACGTGCTGGGCGAAGAATACACCTATCCGTTCGCCTACTGGACATTCGGTGGAGGGTTCGCCTTTGCCGACAGCACAGGTGTCACGCTTTTTGACGTGAATGCCAGTCGTCCGATACAGGAAAATCCATTTCCTGACGAAAACCGTATCCTGCGTGGAAAAGCGATTCTCCAGAGTTCATACGATGATCTGGGGGGAAGGTAAAGTCCTGTCAGGGATAATGTCCTGGTTGTCCAGATTCTGTTCTGATATAATGAGTGGAAAGTTTAAGGAGGGTGGGCAAGTCCGAAAGAAGAAATGGGGACAGCTCATTCCACCCTCCTGTGGAGAGTTTTATTTTACTTTCAGTTTGTCGAATCCCTCGCCATATACACCCACCACATTGCTTTGGGAGACGAAGGCATTCGGGTCAATGTCTTTCACCAGGCGGAATATGTCGAGCGACTCGCTCTTCTTGGCAAGCACCACCACGACCTTGATGTTCTGTTTGCTATACCATCCCGTACCGTCAAGCAGGGTCACTCCGCGGTTGATTCGTGTGGAGATTCCTTCGGCTATCTCATCATATTTGCGTGAGAATATCAGGAACTGTACCGACTGACGGGCACTGTTGATTACGTAGTCTATCACAATGCTCATGATGAACAGCACACAGAAGCCGAACAATACCCTGCGCCAGTCGTGGAAGATGAAGTAGCATGATGAGATGATGACAATGTCGCAATACATCATCATCCGTCCCAGCGTCACGTCCTTGTATTTGTTGATAATCCATGCGATGATGTCGGTTCCTCCCGTGCTTCCGTTGTTGCAGAACACGATGCCGATGCCGAATCCCAGCATTCCCGCACCGATTACACAGGCCATGAAGTCCTGGTTCGGACCGAGCAGTTGGGGAAGATTCCCGTTCTCGTCTTTCAGCACCGTCTGGAAGAGCCACAGAAGGAACGTCAGCATGAATATGGCATAGATGGTCTTTACGCTGAATTTCGGCCCGAGAATCTTCAGGGCGAATCCCATGAACACGGCGTTGATGATGAAGTAGGACACCTGAATCTCCACTCCCGTCGCATAATAGATGATGGCCGCAATACCTGTCACCCCGCCTGTCGTTATCTGATAGGGAAGCAGGAACATTGCCCAGCCCAGCGAATAAAGTATCAGACCGAAAGTGATGGCAAGATAGTCTTTCGATTCACGACCTATTTTCTTGATTAATGATAATTCCATGATTTATAATTAATAGTTGACAATGAATGGTTAACAATGAATATGGAGTTTGTCACCTACTCATTGCTAACCATTCATTGTCAACTGTTTATTGTTACAATACAACGTTCACAATCTTCTTCGGCACGATAATCACCTTCTTCGGTGTTTTGCCGTCAATCCATTTTTGCGACTGTTCTTCTGCCATTACTGCCGCCTGGATGGTGTCGTTGTCGGCATCCACGGGGAATTCCATCGTGAAGCGTGCCTTGCCGTTGAATGAAATGGTGTACTTCACAGTATCTTCTTTCAGATATTCTTCGTTGCACAGCGGCCATTTTGCGTCACATACCGTCGTGCCGTAACCGAGAGCTTCCCACAGTTCCTCCGACAGATGCGGGGCGAACGGAGCCAGCAATACAATCAGGTCGCTCAATACGGACTTGTTGCGGCACTTCAGTGCGGTCAGTTCATTCACGCAAATCATGAACGCGCTGACAGAAGTATTGTATGAGAACACTTCAATATCTGCCGTCACTTTTTTGATCAGCTTGTGGATGGATTTCAGTTCTTCTCTGGTCGCTTCTCCTTCTGTCGGGAGGAAGTTGCCCTGACGGTCGTAGAACAGATTCCAGAGTTTCTTCAGGAAGCGGTGAACTCCGTCGATGCCGTTCGTGTCCCAAGGCTTCGACTGCTCTACCGGGCCGAGGAACATTTCATACATGCGCAATGTGTCGGCACCGTATTTCTCGACAATCATGTCGGGATTCACTACATTGTACATTGATTTGCTCATCTTTTCCACTGCCCATCCGCAGATGTATTTGCCGTCTTCCAGGATGAACTCCGCTGTGCTGTACTCCGGACGCCAGCTCTTGAAGGCTTCGATGTCGAGCACGTCATTCGACACGATATTCACATCCACATGAAGCGGTGTCACATCGTACTGGTCTTTCAAGCCCAGCGACACGAAAGTGTTTGTGTCTTTGATGCGGTACACGAAATTGCTTCGTCCCTGAATCATTCCCTGGTTCACTAGTTTCTGGAAAGGTTCTTCCTTTATGCTGACACCCAAATCATGCAGGAACTTGTTCCAGAAACGGGAATAGATGAGGTGGCCTGTGGCATGTTCCGTACCGCCCACATACAGGTCTACGTTCTGCCAGTAGCGGTCGGCCTTCTCAGAAACCAGTTCATTGTCATTGTGCGGATCCATGTAGCGCAAGTAATAGGCACTTGAGCCTGCAAAGCCCGGCATGGTATTCAGTTCCAGAGGGAACACATTCACATTGTCTATCTTTGAGTTTTCTACCACTTCACCTTTCGTCACATCCCATGCCCACTTGGCAGCATGTCCCAAAGGCGGTTCACCAGTTTCAGTCGGCAGGAACTTGTCCACATCCGGCAGTTCCAGCGGAAGTTTGCTCTCATCAATCATATAAGGCATTCCGTCCTTGTAATAAACAGGGAACGGTTCTCCCCAGTAACGCTGGCGCGAGAAGATGGCATCGCGCAGACGGTAGTTCACCTTTACACGTCCCAGATTATGTTCCTTCACATATTTCTTTGTAGCCGCAATCGCTTCCTTGATAGTCAGTCCGTTCAGATTCAGGTCGCAATATGGAGTGGTGCCGGCTTTCGGAGAGTTGCATACGATACCTTCCTTTGCGTCGAAGCTTTCCTCGCTCACGTCACATCCTTCCACCAGCGGAACAATCGGCAGGTTGAAATGTTTTGCGAAAGCGTAGTCACGGCTGTCGTGAGCAGGTACGGCCATAATGGCACCCGTACCATAGCCGGCCAGCACATAGTCGCTGATCCAGATGGGTACAGCTTCACCCGTAAACGGATTGACCGCATACGAGCCGCTGAACACACCCGTCACACGGCGGTCGGAGATACGTTCACGCTCCGTACGTTTCTTCGTGCGGTCCAGATAAGTCTCCACTTCGGCGCGCTGGGCATCCGTAGTCAGCAGAGGAACCAGTTCACTTTCCGGAGCCAGTACCATGAAGGTCACGCCGAACATCGTATCGGCACGGGTGGTAAAGATAGTGAATTCCATATCGCTGTCCTTCACCTTGAAGCGTACCTCCGCGCCTTCCGAACGACCGATCCAGTTGCGTTGCGTCTCTTTCAGCGATTCGGTCCAGTCTATCGTGTCCAGTCCGTCGAGCAGACGCTGTGCATAAGCAGAAACACGCAGACACCACTGGCGCATCTTCTTCTGCACCACCGGATAGCCGCCGCGTTCCGACACACCGTCCACCACCTCATCGTTGGCCAGCACCGTACCCAGTTGTGGGCACCAGTTCACCATAGTCTCGCCCAGATAAGCGATACGGTAGTTCATCAGTGTCTCCTGCTTCTCCTTTTCCGTCTTCGCGTTCCATTCGTCCGCCGTAAAGCTCAGTTCCTCCGTGCAGGCCACATCCAGTCCTTCAGTTCCCTGCTTTTCAAACAAAGCCACCAGTTCAGTGACAGGGCGCGCCTTCTGCGCGGCATTGTCATAATAACTGTTGAACATTTTCTGGAAAGCCCATTGTGTCCAGTGGTAATATTTCGGGTCACAGGTACGCACCTCACGGTCCCAGTCGAATGAAAAGCCGATTTTGTCGAGCTGTTCACGGTAGCGGTTGATGTTGTTGACGGTAGTGATGGCCGGATGCTGTCCGGTCTGGATGGCATACTGTTCGGCAGGGAGTCCGTATGCATCATACCCCATCGGGTTCAGCACGTTGAATCCCTGCAGACGTTTGTAGCGCGCATAAATGTCGCTGGCGATATATCCCAGCGGATGTCCCACATGAAGTCCCGCTCCCGACGGATAAGGGAACATGTTCAGCACATAATATTTTTTCTTCGATTCATCCTCGGTAACTTTGTAGGTCTTGTTCTCCACCCACTTCCGTTGCCATTTCTTCTCAATCTCTCTGAAATTATATTCCATAGCGAGTAATTATATATTTGATTCTTATTTTCCCAATCAGACGTGCAAAGATAATGAAAGTTAACAGGTTTATAGACATTTGCAAATTAAAAAATCTTGTTACCTTTGCTGATGCATCATTTACCAACAAATCATTCCATATGAAAAAACATGTTCTGCTGACCCTGCTGGCGGTTCTGACCATCCTTCTCCCGGGCTTCGGACAGCAGGTTTCCTACCTTCAGCTTGAAAGAATCCATCACAATACCGAATCGTCCATTGTCAGTTGTTTCCTGCAGGACCCAAGCGGACTTATCTGGTTCGGCTCGAATGCAGGACTGCTCAGTTACGACGGATACAATACCCATGCGCATTTCGAATATGGCACCGGAAACAATGTCCGTATCTACTGCGGCCTGTGTGTGGACGACCGTTTCTATCTGGGAACGGACAACGGCATATTGATTTACGACTACAAGACCGACCGCTATCTGGACACTCCCGTCCGTTTCCCTTCTGATGTGCGGTGCATCATCCGTCAGGACAGTCTGCTCTGGATCGGCACATTCAGCGGGCTTTACCGCTACAGTCTGGAGACGGACCATATCTCCCGCTTTGACACCCGGAACAGCGGACTCCCCCATCCGGCCATCTATTCTCTGTCGCTTCTGTCCGACGGCACGCTTTATGTGGGGACATACAACGGGCTGTGCCGGTTCGATGCGGAGACACAGGACCTTGAACGGGTGGAGATACAGAATCCGAATACCCGCAAGAATCTGTTCGTCAACGCGTTGCTGGAGGACAAGGAAAGCGGGAGTCTCTGGATAGGCACCGAAGGAGAGCTGATGAGGTATGACCTCCGCGACGGGCATACGGAGAAGTTTGAATCTTTCCGCCACAACTCCATCAAGTCGCTGGCATTCGATTCTGAAAAGAATCTTCTGCTCGGCACCGACAACGGACTTTATATATTCAATGTGGAGAAACGCCAGACAATCCATCTGAGGCATGATTCCAGAAATGTGGCCTCATTGCCGAACAACATCGTATGGAGCCTGTTTGCCGACGCGAACGCAAATGTGTGGATCGGGACGGACAACGGGGTTTCGCTGGCCAAGAACACCCGACACTACCGTTTCATCCCTATCTGGCAGCTCACGGACAGCGGAGAGGGCAACCGCTTCTATTCCATTCTCTGTGATTCGAAGGGCGGATACTGGCTGGGAGGGACGGACGGGCTTCTGCAGCTTGCCCGCCTGGACACGGAGAAACCGGAAGGAAAGTGGTTCAAGGTGAACACGGAACATCCTTTGTCGCATAACCGTATCCGCCATATTTATGAGGACAATGAAGGAGACTTGTGGATTGCCACTGACGGAAGCATTGAGCGGTTTGACAGACAGACGGGGCAGTTCGTCCATTATTTTATCACCGACAGCACTCACACGTATAATGCCAACTGGGCTTACTATCTGTTTGAAGACAAGCACCGGGATTTGTGGGTCTGCACTTGTTTGGGAGGACTGTTCCGCATCAGCAAGCAGAATCTGAAGAACGCTCCTTCCGGCTACTGTATCGCCGACAAGACCTACACCACGGAAGACGGGCTGAAGAACATGTTCATCAACCAGATTGTTCAGGACAAGACCGGCCATATCTGGATGTTGCTGTACAACAACGGTATCCAGAAACTGAATCCGGTTACCGGGGAGATTTCCACATTCGCGTTGCCCGGACCGCTTGCCGGAATCCAGCCTGATTTCCTTATGTGCGACAGGGAAGGCAATGTCTGGATAGGATGTCACAACCGGATATTGAGCGTCAGTCCGGAAACGGGGGATACAGACATCATCACGCTGGAGGAGTCGCCCGATTGCGGAATCACGTCGATGACGGAAGCGGAGAATTCCATTTGGGTCTCCACGACCAAGGGACTTTGGACCATCCGCAAGGAGGGGCGCAAGGCTTCGCGTCTGCGCATCGCCGACCGTCTGTTCACCAGCCTTTACTACGACTCCCGGAACAGACAGGTGATTCTGGGAGGAAATGACGGAGTGGGAATATGCAGCTCTTCCATTATCGATGAGCCGGAACAGGCTGCCATCCCCGTCAGACTGACGGCCATTCACGTGAACAGCCGTCCTTTCAGGACTGAAGAGAGTATCCGCTACTGCCGGAGCATAGAACTGGAGCATACGGAGAACAATCTGCTTCTGGAGTTCTCCGATCTGCCCTACTCGCAGGTGGAAAGAAAATCGTTCGCCTACCGGCTGGAGGGACTTGACGACAAATGGCATCTGGAAAGCGAACACTCCAACAGAATTGTGTACAACAATCTTCCGTATGGGAACTACCGTCTTTCCATAAAGGATATGGAGAGTGGGAAGGAGACGGAGAATCTGATGTCCATACATATACTTCCGCCCTGGTATCATACCGTCTGGGCCAGACTTGTCTGGCTGCTTCTGGGAGGGGCGTTCGTGGCTTGGATTGTCAATTTCTTTATCGTGAGGAACCGCCTCCGGCTTGAGCGTGTCGAGAAGGAACGGATTCTGGAACAGTCGCGGCGGAAAATCAACTTCCTTTCCAACATCTCGCACGACCTGAAGAATCCGGTCAGCATGATTGTGGCTCCTGTCAGCAAACTGATTCTTGACGTAAAGGACACAAGGCAGAAGGAGATGTTGGAAAGCGTGTACCGGAACGCGATGTCGCTCAGTTCGATGATTCACAAGCTGCTCGACTTCAACCGTATCGACAGCAGGGAGGACTCGTTCCTGATCACTTCGCGCATCGAGCTGGTGTCGAGGGTCAGGAACATTTACATGGCTTTCTCCGAAGCGGACGTGGAGCACAGGCACTGCTGGAGCTTCACCAGCGACACGGACAGGCTCTACATGAACATGGATGCGGTGAAGGTAGATTCCATTGTCAGCAACCTGTTGTCGAACGCGCAGAAATACACGCCGGAGAAAGGACGGATTTCGGTTGCCGTCCGTTGCGACGGAGAAAAGGATTCGGTGTCCGTCAGCATATCAGATACGGGGGTCGGGATTCCGCAGGAAGAGCTTCCTTACATTTTCCAGCGTTTCTTCCAGTCGTCGCGCACCAAACGCACGCAGGAAGGGACGGGTATCGGGCTGTATCTTGTCAAGACTTATACGGAGATGCACCACGGAACGGTTTCGGTTCTGTCGGAAGACGGGAAAGGGACATCGTTCTGCCTGTCGTTTCCTGTAGACCGGACTCTCAATCTGCCTCATGCCGAATCAGTGCACGGCGGAGACACGGACAAGCCTGTCCTGCTGGTGGTGGACGACAATGCCGAGATGCGCGACATGATAGGCAACATCCTTTCGGGGCAATACCGATGCCTGTTTGCGGCCAACGGGAAAGAAGCACTTTCGGTGGTGGAGGCAGACAGGCCGGACCTGATCATCTCCGATTTCATGATGCCCGTGATGGACGGCATCGAAATGAGTGACATGCTGAAGAAGAATCTTTCCACAGCCACCATTCCCATTATCCTGCTGACGGCAAAGGACGACAGGGAAACGATGCGCGAAAGTCTGCAGTCAAGGATTGACGCTTTCGTCGCCAAGCCTTTCGACGCGGAACTGCTTCTGTACAAGGTGGTGCAGCTTCTGGAAAGCAAGGCCGCATACGAGGCGAAGGCGAGAGTGGAGCAGCTTTCCACCCCGAAGGAACCGGAAGATGTCGTTTCGCAGGACGAGAAGTTTCTGGCGGGCATCACCCAGCTCATTGAGGACCATATATCGGATTCCGACCTGAACGTGAACTCGCTCAGTGAGCTTTCGGGCATCGGCGGAAAGCAGATTTACCGGAAACTGAAACTGCTTACGGGGATGAGTGCGGTGGAATATATCAAGTCGGTCCGTATGAAGAAAGCTGCCATGCTGCTCAGGCAGAAGAAGTTCACTGTGGCGGAGGTGATGTATATGGTGGGGTATTCCAATCCTTCCTATTTCTCGAAATGTTTCCAGGCGACTTTCGGGAAGACTCCCAAGCAGTATGCGGCGGAAGAGGCGGGATAAGAAGGGGAGTCCTTAACCGAGGATCTCCCTCCAGAAAAATCAGTCCGTTTTTCCGGTCACTTGCCAATGCCCACCTTTATCCGGTCCCACACGTTTAAGTATTCCTTCAGCCTTCATTTTGGCGATATGTTTTTCCACAGTTTTGGGAGTTATGCCTATCCGTTCGGCAAGGGCGGCTGCACTGAGTGTATTGTCTTGAGACAGCAGGGAGATGATTTTCTCCCTACTTTTTGCTGTTTTCTCCCTACTTTTTGCTGTTTTTCTCCCTACCTTATGGCATAAAAAGTGGGCCCCGTCTGTTATCTGAATACTTCTATCGTACCCTTTCCTTTACATTTGGGACAAGTTTTATGGATATGTGGTCGTGTGCTACTACATATATTACAATGATAAATAATGTTATTTTCAGGAACCGCGGTTTCACTTGACTGAGGGTTCTTTCCCAGTCCGTTGCAATGGTCACAAGTGATGGTCACCAGACGTCCGCCGCCTTTTGAAGAAGAAGATGATGACGAATGATCTGTTTCTATTCCTTGCAAGGCGTTTATTTGTTGGATCAGACTTCTCTTTTCGGCTACCAACCGGGATCGTTCCTGTTTCAGTTGGTCACGTCTGCTGTTATTGGCCTGATTTTGCTGTACATAAGGCTGTTGTGCCTGTACGCCGGCCTTTACCCACCGTTTCCTTTGAGAGACGGAATTGTTGTGCACATTCTGATACTTTCTTTGGTTTGCAGCCGCCTTGCTTGCGGCTCCCAATTGTTTGTATTTGGTCTGTGTCTTTTTTTCAGACAAGTTGGCCAGTTCCTGACTGATTTCATTGAGTCGGCTGTTTACATAGGCCAATCTGTTCTGGAGTCCGGTGAGGTCACCGTTCGGAGAGGATGATGAAGTGCGGGACACGGCCGTTGCGGAACCTGCGTTGTCTGCCACATATCCGTACTCGTCTTCTCCCATTGCGCTGGCCAGATAGTTGCTTTCCTTTCCGCGAATCATATTCACCATATCGGCGGTTCCTCCTATGGCTTCCCCCGTTTTGCCTGTCTTGTCGAGCAGACCCATTTCGTCCATACCGGAAGCGACAGAAACAGCCACATCGCCTACATTCGAAGCTATATCTCCCAATTTCTTCCAGAAATTTCCTCTTTTTTTCTTTCGTTCTGCAGTGGAGGGCTTTGCTTCGGCAACGTCTTCCCGGTCGGATACGACAGACTGTCCGGGGGTGGATTCAGTGACGGCAGCGGACTGGATTCTCTTTGCATATTTTTCGGGAATGGTGAGCTTCAGTCCCATGTAACAGACAGGATAATTCGGATTTGCGGCTTTCAGTTCTTCTTCCGTCATCCCATAACGCTTGGCAATCAGAGCGAATGATTCCCCTCTCCTCACAAGATGCTGCGTTTCAGACTGGGCAGATACGTTCATGTTCATGCCCAGCGACAACAAGGCGATGAGTATCATATGTGGTTTCATAGGCTGTAGTTGTTTTAAGTTGGCGTTTTCTTCAATGTCTACTTATATTGGATTACCAGATAATTCGACACACTCCAGAATAGGGTCGGGTCGAGGATGCGTAATGTATATGTGCCGTCTTCATTCTCTTCTATCTGATAAGAAGATGCAGGCATCTGTGTAATCACTTCAGGATTCTTTCCTTCAATCCTTAGTTCCAGGAATGTCCGTATGTCTATTTTCGTGAAAAGTTCTGCATTGAAATTGGAGACATTCAGCTTTTTCTTGAACAGTCCCGCACGTGATATGATGCCGTCTTTCTGGAGCTCTTTCCTGGTTCCGATTCTTACGTATCCTTCATTCATCATGTCACTCTGAACTGTCATGATTGTTTCCTGTTCCTGTGTCTTTTCATTCAGGGCGGAAACCCGTGACTGGAGTTGGGCTATATTCGCATCTTTTTTGCTCAGTTCAGCTCTCAGTTCGCTGATCATTTCGTCTTTCTCCTTTATCTGTGCCTGAAGTCCCCGCAGGATGTTCAGGAACTTTGCGTTCCGGGCATCAGCCAGATTCGTCAGGGAATCTTCCAGTTGTTCGATGCGTGAACGCTGCCGTTCCAGCAGTGCGCCGAATGAGTCCAGATTCTTCATAAGACGTTCCTTGTCAGAAACAGGTCTTCCTTCCGCATCCGGCATATTCAGTATATATCCCTCTTGGAGAAGGATGCTGTCCATGCTTTGTGATACGATGTCGAGGAAAGAGTTCAGCTTTCCATTTGCGGAAAGAATGGAATCGCGTTCCATTTCCAGCGTTGAAATCCTTTGGGCCTTTTCTTCTCCGCCTTTGCAGGAACTCAGATGAATTGTCATCAGGAACAGAATGCAGAAGAAGATGAATGTTTGCTTTTCGCCAATCCGAGGCATGGCCTGGGAACATCTGTGTGGATGCATACGGACGAGTTGTCCTTGCCCTACATGGCAATTCCGGACATTCATTGCATTGAATTTATTCATCAGTTTCATGGCTCAATTTTTAAGTCGTATGTTTGCAGATTAGGTCGATAATGGATGTTGTATTATGAAACCGGGATCAGGCGGTTTCCACATTTTGTGTCCGGTGTGACAGACCTCATTGTTTAACGGCTTGTTCCAGTCGGACTTACAGCCTGTTTCATTCAAAATAAAAGGCTGCCTTCAGAGTCATAAGCGGCTTGTCGTTCCGTCATCCGGAAGATGACGTTGCGGATCTCTGACTTGAGGCAGCCTTTCAAATAAACAATGAAAAAGGATGCGCATTCAGGACATTGAATGCAGAGACACAGATTTACAGAATGGAAAAATACTGAAGTTCAGTCAGATGGAATTTTGTATCTCCGTGCCTCTGGGTCCAATGCTTTATGAATCGCGTTTATCTGGCGATGCAGATGCTCACGCGGTTCTTTTCTTTCGTGTCGAACGGCTGTACCGTATCGCCCTTGTAGTCAACCGTAATCCGGTCGGCTGCGATGCCTTTCGCCTTCAACGCTTCGGCCACGCTCTCGGCGCGTTTCTTCGAAAGCTTCATGTTGTAGTTCGGGTTTCCGGTCTGTTTGTCGGCATATCCGCACACCGTCACGTTGCAGTCGGCATGTTCCTTCAGGAATCCGGCCAGCTTGTCAATCTTGTCCGTTTCCCCTTCGCGGATGACGGAGGAGTCGATGACAAAGAACACATTCTCAGTCATCTCGGCTTTCACTACGGGTGCCGGCGCGGGTTCTGCCACTACGGCCGGTTCCTCCTTCACCTCCACGGGAGGAGCGGGTGCCGGAGTCGGTTCATAGTAGACGGGCTCTATCCTGCGCGAAGTCTTTCCGAATTTGATGGTGAAACCGGCCAGCGCGTTGAACTGCCAGTCGGCGTTGCCCGCCTTCTTCGAGTTGAACTTGTCGGAAAGCACATTCCCGTTGACTTCCAGATTGAAGAACAGGCGTTCGCACAGACGGATGTTCGTGCCGATACCCAGACGGCCGGCCACATTGAACTTGTTGTCCGGCCAGAGATATTCCAAGTTGTATCCGGCATTGTGGACAGCCACGGCCTCGTCGTTGTTGAAGCCCCCGTTCAGTCCGATACCGGCAAACACATACGGGTTGAACACCCTGTCGGCCTTGTATCCGCAGAACAGGTTGCCCAGGTCGAGGGTCGCGTCGATGTTCCCCTGCAGGTAGTTGTATTCATAAATCTGTTCGGGTGCCACCCACGCGCCCTTTGCCTGCCATCCGCTGATGCCGGCACGCAGACCCCAGAGCGGAGTGAACTGGTAGCCGCCATAGATGGCACCGGCGGGAGAAATCATGTCGCCGAACTTGATTTCACCGCGCGTATAGGCCGCACCGGCCTGGATACCCATGTACCAGTGGGGAACAAATTCCGTACGGCCTTCCTCCTTAATGCGGAGGGAGGTGTTGTCTGCACCTTGGGCTGCGGCAGAAGCGATGCCCAGTCCGAGCACGACAACTGCAAGGTTTCTCTTCAGTTTCATAAGCATAAAGTGTTAAAGTTAAGTTTAGCGTTACCGGGGATACAGATTCTCCGGTTTCATTCCTATTCCTGTAAGGTGATTTCAGCGGGTGCTACAGAATTTTTTCTGAGCGGCCGGCTGACTTCACGGCTCTTCTGTCCGACATTCTTCAGGGTAAGATACCATTGTCCTCCGATTTTCACCGGATTGAACATCATGCCGATGCTCGTAGGAGCACCCGACTCCGACGCTTCAAGAAAACGGGTTTTGAATTTCACATCATTGTTTCCCTGTGTGGAGAACGACATGCCCTCAAACTCATAGTCCAGCACAGGAAACATCGCGAAACGTTTCTGCATCCGCGTCCTGTCCTCTCCGGTGAGCTTCTGAAGTTTCGTGCCCCTGACAATATACAGCATGTCAAGTGCCTTGTCGGTACTGTCGGCCTTCAGCAGTTCCATGCACCTGACGGCCATTGACTTGACTGTCGAGGAGTCTGCCGCCGTCAGCGTGGGCAGGAATTCCGCTTCAGCCTCTGCCTGCGATTTCACTTTTCCGCCGCCGGCTCCCTGCTTCTGGTCCGGCGTACAGGCCGGAAGGCAAAGGAAGGCGAACGAAAGGTACAGGATTGATTTCTTCAGTCTGTTCATACTACGTTCATTTAGACAAAAGGGTGCACCTTTTGTAAAGGCACACCCTTTAATATTGTTACTGATTCCGAAGAATTAGTGGTTAGCGATAGTAGATTCTACATCAATGTAGAGGTCTGTCTTCAATGTACCCCATGCATATTCGATTTCTACCGGGATTCTCAGTTCAAACTTCTGAACGTTACCTTCGTTGTTCTTGTAAACCAGCTTGTGGTCGTTCAGAGCAGCGATTGTACCGATATTGAATGTAGTGCTCTGCAGTGCAGGATAAACTGTACCTGAACTGATTTCTTCTACATACAGTTCAAGACGGTCTGTTACATTCTGCAGCGGTGCCCAGCTACCAGTCAGCGTGCTTTCAGCCTTGTCAAGACGGATTGTCATGTTCATGAAGTGGTAGTAGTCATACAGATTCACACCGTTGTCGATGTTTGCCTGACCGTTGGTCAGCACTGCAATGTCACGCCAGTCTTCGATGTTGAACAGGCTGCCGAATACGATTTCAGAACCGTTAGCCTGTGCATCTACGAACCGTGCCTTTTCGTTGTCAAGAACATCGATCGGACGCAGGAAGCGAACTTTGAAATCATCTTTGCCCAGTGCGATTTCACAGTCGTCATAAGTAGCCTGGATTTCTACATTTGCGAAGAGGCTCGGATCTGCATGGTCGAACAGGTTCAGCACTTCCTTAGCCATTGCGCTGCCGTCGTCATAGTCCAGATTACCGTTCGGATCCAGAGTGGCGATACGCTGGCCGTTTGCATACAATGCACTGCTTGTAGCTGTAGTTGTCGCAGTCAGTCTGTAAGTAGAACCGTCATACGGAGATGTCAGAACCGGCTGGTTGGCTGCAAATACATACTTGTAGTCAGTACCCAGACTATTCAAATTATAGTGCTGGTTCTGAGGAGCGTTAGCCGTCAGACGAATCTTAACCTCATTTCCAACGAAGTTATCGTCCATATCCTTGAAGTAGTTGAGGACATCCCAACCGAGTACACCGTCTGAAGTAGGACGCGGAACGTTCATACGGACAGTGTCTCTCTCAGCTACAGTAGCCTGAGTAGTAGGATACCAGTAACGTTCAATCTTGTCACCGAATGTTACTTCCGGAGTGTCATAGATTGTAGCAGTCATACCTACATATACATGGTTGAATCCACCGTCAGTTACTGACTCATACATTGCATACAATGTGATTGAGCGGCCAGTCTGCCCTGCGATTGCAGCCATCTGGTTGTAGTCAGCCTTCCATTCGATTACATCGTTTGTAGTAGATACAGGATTGTCAGTGATTTCAGTGAGTGTTCCGTATGTGTTAGCAGGAGCTACTTCAACGAATTTACCGTTCTGTTTGATGAATGTCTTGCCCAGAACGATGTCGTAGTTGCGTACGAAGTCATCTTTAGACATCTCGAGAGCCTCGATAATCTGACCAGACATATCGTCCCATGCAAATCTTTCAGTGAATCCGTCACATACATAAGGCTTGCTAAAGTCTTTCACAATGATTTCCTTCGTGTTCATTTCTCTCAAGATATGAATCTTGATATAGCCGGCCAGAACTACTTTGCTGCTTTCGTCCACCAACTTCACGATTACAACCGGTTCGCGGCCGATAGCTGAGATACCAGTGTTGTCTGTTGCGTTTACAGGACATTCTACTGTGTTTCCGTTAGCGTCTACATAGCACGGAGTAAACTTACCAGTGTTGTCTACCTTACCATACTTGTTTTCCTGAGTCTCGTTTTTACCAGTATGATAATCCATCAGTTCATATTCGAAATGCAGACCATATTTCTCCACATCTTCGTATTTCAACACTTTGTGCTGTTTTGTTGTCGGAGCTGTCCAGTCTTCTACAGAATAGTGAACAGTCAGCAACTGGCTCAGGTCATAAGCACCGCCGTCGTATTCAACGTAAACATTAGCTTTGTTTTCAACCGCTTTCTTACCGGTGTCCCACAATGCATATTTGCAAGGCATAGTAGTTTCCTGAGTCTTGTAAGCGATTTCGTCCAGTGTCATTACACGCGGAACGATAGCTGCATAGTCAGAAGTAACGGTAGCTTCGTCATCCAACTGCGCTTCCAGAGCCATTACAGAAATAGCGTCCTTGTCATCCTTGCCAACCAGCAGGTCTGCGTTTTCAATCTGGTATGTAACCTTCATGTCGCCGTTAACCTTTTCGCTTGCCAGCCAGTTTACAGATACACCACCATTGCGAGTCATGTATTCTTTTGCAGAATACAGGAAGTTGAACTTAACATCATCAATCTGGGCACTTGCCGGATTCAGATGATAGAGGATATCTTCTTTCGCACCGATAGCATAGTCTGCACCGTTTGCCGGGAAGTTGTTCTTGCTGTTGATGCGGTATTCTGTACCATTATAAGTACCTGCTGCGCTGGTACCCGCGTTACGATATTTACCGTCTACATAAGTATATCTTGTAGCTTCAACGCCTTCCAGATACAAATCCGGAACGAATACCATGCCCTTCAGTTCCTGGCTGAGTGCAATGCTCATGATGCCGTTAGGAGCACCGTCTACATTCGACAGTTTCAGAGTTTCAGTTGCTGTATCCCAAACAGCGGTTACTCCGTTGTTGGCTGCAGTTGCCCAGCTCTTGTCTGTCTTTTCTCTTTTTTCGCTTCCGTTAGCGTCTACAGTTACTTTAACCCAATAACCGTCTTCGCCCGGTTCATAATAAATAGCAGAAGCAGAGGTTCCGGCACTGCCGCTATCGCCAGCAGGTCCCGCAGGGCCCTGAGGTCCTTGAGGTCCTTGAGGACCTGCTTCGCCTGTTTCGCCTTTGTCACCTTTGTCTCCCTTTTCACCGCGTGAAGGCATTCCTGTGTCTTCGCCGTCAATGAACCAGTTTCCGTTACTACCGATTGTAACAACAGAACCCGGAGTTCCATTCTGGCCGTTGGTCAGTTCGAAAGAAGTGCCATCACTCAATGTAACGGTAACTCCGTTTTCGGATTTTGTCACATTCGTAATGACAGCTCCTTCATTGATTGCAGTTTCCAACTGCGCAACGGCAGTTTCCACAGCATCTACTCGCTCGTTCAAAGAGTTGATGTCATCATCGTAGTCAGAACATGCAGTGAACGTTCCGGCTGCGAAGACGAGGCTTCCTAAAAGAAGAGCGCTTACAAACTTTTTGTTCATAAATAATTTGTTTTAGTTAATAATGAAATTTAAAAAATGTTTCTGCTTCATATTCATATATTATGAGTTGGAAACTCCACACTCCTTTTGATGTTGCAAAGTTACGGGGATATAGAATCTGCGTGTTTTCTAAGCGTATATTATTGCGTACGCTTAGACAACTGGGTGTTTTGTCTGATTTTTTTCTCATAGGCGGAAGGCGAATCGCCCTTGATGGCTTTGAACATTTTGCTAAAATGCGATATATCAGCGTATCCCACCTGCTCGGCAATTTCTGAAAGCGACAGGTCCGGCTGCAGACGCATTATTCTTTCGGCTTCAGACACCCTCAGTTTGTTTATCCAGCAATTGAAATTGCATGAATAGTTCTCATTTATATATCTGGACAAGTATGTGCGGTTGATTCCTATCCTTTTGCTGAGGTCGTTTATCGTGATTCCGTTGTTCTCGTAGCCCTTCTCCTCAACCCATTCTTCCAGCTTGTTCTTTATCCGTTCTTCTGTTGTGGTGACTTCGTATGTCACCTTTTCTGCCTCTGTCTGCTGTGCGCTTTCGGCAGGCACTCTTTTCGCCGTGTCCGCACGCTCTTTCTGCTGGACAGGCTGTGGGGATTTCTTTCCTCCGGAGGCTGTCCGTATATAGTTGTGGTATTTGATGGCATAAATGAAATAGAGGGCAGTCATCGTAAGAATGAAGGCTGAATTTGTATATTTCGCAAATTCAGAGAGGTTCATCATGCAAAAAAACAATATGAACAGACAAATCGCTGCCCATATGACCATCAGTGAACCTTTGTCTGGTTTGCCCGTTTCCTTCTTGTTTGTCCGGAATGTCCGGACGGTAAGATAATTGGAATGAAAGACAAATATGCCGATCAGGATGCAGTAGAGGAAATTGAAGGCACTGTCACTTACGTTGTAGTGAATCACTGACACGGCAGACAACAAAAACAAGTACCCTGTTTGCCATTTTATTGTGTAAATTATATTATCTTTGGACCACTTTGTGAACGGACTCACCGTAGTCCAGAACAGCAGCACGATTTGGACCGGAATCATCAGCTGGAAAAGCAGCTGGCGCACTTCTGCGGAGATTCTGACATTATAGAAATGAAGGACAAGGAGCATTATTCCTATTGTCAGATAAGTGAACTCGAAATGGTATTTGCTTGTTAAAGTGTGGTTGTCGAATTTGTCATTGAAAAGTGTGAACTGAGAAAATATGGCCAAGGTAATCAGGCTTACCCCGGATATAACCTCTATCAGATTGATATACAAATATAACCCTTCCATACTTTTGTAAATACTTTGCAAAAGTATACTAATAAAAAGAATCGGAGGTTGTCAATTTGTATATTTAACGCGGCTATTTTATGCCGGTGTCGGAATGCTGGCTTATGCCGTCTGTACGGCGGTCGCTTTCCTCCATTCAGACGGTGTCACCCCTTCCTTTATCTTGAACTGTTTGCTGAAGTGGGCCAGGTCGGTGAATCCCACCTGTTCCGCTATTTCCGCCAGATTGCGCTGGTGGGTGAGCGTCATCTTGATTTTCGCCTCCTCGATGCGGAGGTGGTTGATCCATGTGTTGAAGTTCAGCCCATATGAGTCGTTGATGAAATTGGATACATATGTCCGGTTGATTCCTATCGTTTTGCTGAGTTCCTCGATAGTCAGTCTGGGGTGGAGATAGCGTTTCTGCTTTTTCCATTCCGCCAGTTTGCTCTCTATTTTCTTCTTTGTCGTCGTACTTTGTATCATGGTTTTCTTCTTGAAATTTGTCACAAAGTACGAATTTTATGAATCACGTAAAAAGCGTCTTAGGCGGGCTGAACGGATAAAATGTCTGTATGGTGTACTAAGCGGTCAAAAATTGTGCCTATCAGGGCTGAATTTGTCGGCTAGTGATAGATAAGTGTCGACAGATGAGCGCCTGAAAACATTTCCTCCGCTATGCTTTGCAGATATTGGGGAGTAAGCTCCTCTATCCGTCTGAACAGCTCTTCCTTCTCTTCGTATCTTCCATAATGGAGGAAGCATTTCCCCATGTCAAGCGCGTTGTTCTCAAAGTTGTCTCCGGCCACGCCTATCTGTCCGACAATCTGCTTTTTCGCGGCATTCAGCCGGAAGGCTGTCAGAGGCTTGTCGCACATTTTCTGCAGTTCCCTGTGTACGAGTCTGATGCATTTCTCCTCATCTTCCCGGTCGCATCCGAAATAGATGCAGAAAGCGCCGGTGTCTGTGTAGGAGGTCAGGTTCGACTCTACATTATATACCAGTCCGCGCTGCTCTCTCAGGGCGATGTTCAGCAGGCTGTTCATTCCCGGTCCGCCCAGAATGTTGTTCAGAAAATAAAGGCCCGTGCGGCGTTCGTCGTGGGCATCGTATCCCCGTGCGCCGATCATCACGTGCGACTGGTGGGTGTCTTTGTTCAGGATAAGGTTGCGGGGAGTGTATGGAGGGGGAGGTGTGCGCAGACATTCCGTTTTCAGAGCGGCATGGATTTCCGTGCGCTCGATGATTTTCTCCATCGTCCGCACCACCTTCTCAAAAGGGATGTCTCCCTGGACGAAGAAGACCATGTTGTCGGGTCTGTAGTAACGGTGAACGAAACGGAGTGCGTCTTCACTCTTGAATCCGCGCAGCAGTTCCGGTTTGCCGAGGATGTTCCTTCCCAGCGGATGGTCGGGGAAGATAAGCTCTTCAAAGTCGTCGAAAATGAGTTCCGAAGGACTGTCTTCATAGCTCTGTATCTCGTCAATGATGACTTCCACTTCCTTTTCTATTTCCTGCTGGGGGAAGATGCTGTTGAAAACGATGTCAGTCAGGAGTTCGGCGGCACGGCTGAAATGTTCCTTGAGGAAAGCACTGTAGATGACGGTTTCTTCCTTGTTGGTATAGGCGTTCAGGTCGCCCCCCACGTTCTCCATCCGGTTGAGTATGTGCCAGGCATGCCGCTTCCTGGTCCCCTTGAAGATGAGATGCTCCACGAAATGTGCCATGCCTTGCTCGTGCGGCAGTTCGTCGCGCGTGCCGGCATCGACCGCAAATCCGCAATAGGCCACATCGGTGGGGCTTGGCGCATGGATAATTCGCAGCCCGTTGTTGAGTGTAATCGTTGAATAAGGCATCGTTTCTGTCTGTATAATCAGTTTGGCGCGACAAAATTACAACAATACTTATTGTCTTTCCTCAAAAAATACAGATATTTGCATCAGATTGAAAAAATGAAAGAATGACGATGAATAAGATTGGCATATTCTGTTCCGCTTCCGACCTGATTGCTCCCATATATAAGGAAAAGGCGGAGGAACTGGGCGCATGGCTTGGCCGGCATCACAAATGGCTGGTCTACGGCGGTTCGGATACGGGGCTGATGGATGCGGTGGCCCGCGCCGCAAAGCAGAACGGCTCGATGCTGATGGGAGTGGTCCCGACCAGACTTGAAGAGTCGGGGCGGGTCAGCGATTTGCTGGACGTGAACTTTCATGCCGTGAATCTGAGCGACAGGAAGGATCTGATGCTTCAGGAAGCGGACGTGATGGTTGCCCTGCCCGGAGGGATAGGTACGCTGGATGAGATATTCCATGTGGCGGCTTCGGCTTCAATCGGATATCACGATAAGAAAGTGATTCTTTACAATGTGGACGGATTCTGGAACGAAATCATCTGTTTCTTCGACAAGCTGGAGGAACGGCATTTCGCCCATCGTCCGATAAGAAATTACATTCTGGTGGCCGACACCTTTGAAGAGCTGACCGGAATGCTTGACGAGTGACGATTTCTATGTGGGTGGAGGCTGCGGAGGAACCGGAGGTGGCGGAGTCCGGCCGACAGACTCCCTTTGTTGTATAAACTAATTATTTCTAGTAGCTTATGATTGTATCTAATATCAAGGAGCTTTTGCAGCGCGAAGCGCAGGCGGTACTGGACATTCCCGTGACGGATGCCTATGAAAAGGCCGTGTCGCTGATTGTGGAGCAAGTGCATGAAAAAGGCGGAAAGTTGGTGACGAGCGGCATGGGAAAGGCCGGACAGATAGCCATGAACATTGCCACTACCTTTTGTTCGACGGGGATCCCGTCTGTCTTTCTGCATCCCAGCGAGGCACAGCATGGCGATTTGGGAATCTTGCAGAAAAATGATTTGCTGTTGCTGATTTCAAATTCCGGAAAGACCCGTGAGATAGTGGAGCTGACGGAACTTGCCGCGCGTCTGGACCCGTGTCTGAAGAAGATTGTCATCACGGGAAATCCTGAAAGTCCGTTGGCTCAGACTGCCGACATCTGTATCGCGACCGGCCATCCTGATGAAGTCTGTCTGCTGGGCATGACTCCCACCACCTCCACTACGGTGATGACCGTGATAGGGGATATTCTGGTGGTGGAGACGATGCGCCGCACGGGATTCACTATCGAAGAATACAGCAAGCGGCATCATGGCGGCTATTTGGGAGAGCGTTCGCGCGAACTGAGCAAATAAGGTGCCAGGAGGCCGTCTGAGGTCTTGACAGGGCTGCGGGGCACTCCGCATGAGACAATCACCGTCCCATGCGGAGTGCCCCGCAGCTTTTTGTGAAAATCCGTTCACTGTCTTAAAGATAATAAAAGGAAAATTTAGAGCTTTTTTGATAGCATTTGCGTTGTGATTAAATGTGAATTTTTGCTTTGCTGTGTCTTTTTGTCAAACGCTGTGATATGCCAATCTATCCCGATGTAACCTTGCTGAGACTTTTCTGCCTTTCATATTGTTGCTGTTTTGTTCTGTAAATTTACAATGTGTAGTTTATACACTATGGCATTGAGTAAACTATTTTTGTTTACAAATTGACATATTTCTCATATTTTTCTTGTTTTTATTAAATATTGTCTTTACATTAGCCGCCGATTTAAAATAATTTTTGAGTTTATGAGAATGAAAAGATGTTTAATTTTCTGTTTCTATCTGCTGATAGGGATAGGTTGGGTGATGGCTCAGTCCTCAAAAATTTCGGGTATAGTAATATCCGCTGAAGACAACGAGCCGATTGTGGGAGCCTCCATTCTGGTGGAAGGTACGACTACAGGTACAATTACAGACATTGACGGACGCTTTACCCTGAATGTAGCCGAAGGCGCCAAGCTGCAAATCAGCTATATCGGTATGAAAAGCCAGACCGTCAAGGCAAGAAGAGATATGACCATCCGGATGGAATCCGATTCTGAAGTGCTGGGTGAAGTGGTGGTAACCGGTATGCAGCGCATGGACAAGCGTCTGTTTACGGGTGCGGCCACCAAAATCGCCGGCGACGAGGCCAAGCTGGACGGTATTCCTGAAATCAGCCGTGCGCTGGAAGGACGTGCTGCCGGTGTGTCCGTGCAGAACGTGTCGGGTACGTTCGGTACTGCCCCGAAAATCCGTGTGCGCGGTGCGACATCCATCTACGGCAGCTCCAAGCCTTTGTGGGTGGTCGACGGTGTAATCATGGAGGACGTGACGGAAGTGGATTCTGACGACCTTTCTTCGGGTGATGCCGTGACGCTTATCAGTTCTGCCATTTCCGGTCTGAACGCCGACGACATCGAGAGCTTCCAGATTCTGAAGGACGGTTCTGCAACTTCTATCTACGGTGCGCGTGCGATGGCCGGTGTGATTGTCGTTACCACCAAGAAAGGTAAGGCCGGAACGAACAAGATCAGCTATACGGGCGAATTTACAATGCGCATGAAGCCGAACTACCGCAACTTCAACATCATGAATTCGCAGCAGCAGATGGACGTGTACAAGACGATGGAGAGCAACGGATACCTGAACTTCTCCGACGTGTACCGCGCTTCCGACAGCGGTGTGTACGGAAAGATGTATCATCTGATCAATGACTACAACCCTTCTTCCGGATTCGGACTGGCCAACACGCTGGATGCAAGAAACGCTTACCTGCGCCAGGCGGAATACCGCAACACGGACTGGTTCGACATCCTGTTCAACAACAGCGTGTCGCAGAACCATGCCATCAGTATGACGAGCGGTACGGAAAAGGCTTCCTACTATACTTCACTGAGTGTCATGAACGACCCGGGATGGACAAAACAGAGCAAGGTGCAGCGTTATACGGCCAACATCAACGCGACCTACAACATCTCTCCGCACCTGATCCTGAACCTGATCGGCAACGCTTCCTACCGTAAGCAGCGTGCTCCCGGTACGCTCAGCTCTACGCTGGACCCGGTGAGCGGCGAGGTGAGACGTGACTTCGACATCAACCCGTACTCGTATGCGCTGAACACGTCGCGTGCGCTCGACCCGAACGAATACTACGTGCGCAACTATGCGCCGTTCAATATCCTGCATGAACTGGACAACAACTACATGGATCTGGATGTGGTCGACATGAAATATCAGGGTGAGCTGAGATGGAAACCCATCAGAAAGGTGGAACTGGCGGCCCTCGGTGCCTACAAGTTCTCTACCACCACGCAGACACACAAGATTACGGACTATTCGAACCAGGCATGGGCATACCGGGCCATGGACGACGCCACCATGCGCGACGCGAACCCGTGGCTCTATACCGATCCGGACGTGGTGAACTCACTGCCGGTATCCGTACTGCCTGTGGGAGGTTTCTATCAGGACACCAAATATACGATGCGCAGCTATGACTTCCGCGCGACGGTAAGCTATAACGACACGTATTTCGACAACCATATCTTCAACTTCTTCGGAGGTATGGAACTGAATGCAACCGACCGTAACCGCACATGGTTCAACGGCGTGGGCATGCAGTATGACATGGGTATGCTGCCCAACTACGACTATCTGTTCTTCAAACAGGGCAAGGAAGAGAACAGCAGCTACTATACCGTAGGCAACACACGTACCCGCGACGTGGCTTTCTTCGGAACGGCCACCTACTCTTACAAAGGGAAATATACGTTCAACGGAACTGTACGCTATGAAGGCTCCAACAAGCTGGGAAAGAGCCGCTCGGCCAGATGGCTCCCTACATGGAACCTGTCTGCCGCATGGAACATGCACGAGGAAAGCTGGTTCGAGAAGGCACAGCCTGCACTGTCCAACCTGACGCTGAAGGCTTCTTACTCACTGACTGCCGACCGCGGTCCGGCCGACGTGTCCAACTCGCATGTGATCATACAGGCTTACAATCCTTACCGTCCGTTTGCCAGCGTGTCTGAATCGGGCCTGCAGATTACCGACCTCGAAAACAGCGAACTGACCTACGAAAAGAAGCATGAGCTGAACATCGGTGCCGAAATCGGCTTCCTGAACAACCGTATCAACATAGCGGCCGACTGGTACAAGCGTAACAACTACGACCTGATCGGTATCATCAACACAATGGGTGTGGGCGGTTCCACCAGCAAGTATGCCAATGTGGCAAGCATGAAGTCGCGCGGTTTCGAGCTGACGCTGTCAACGCGCAACATCGACATGAAGGATTTCAAGTGGAATACCGACTTCATCTTCTCGAAAGCGAAGAACGAGGTTACCGAACTTGAATCCAACGCACGTGTCATCGACATGATTTCGGGTGTAGGTTTCGCATTGCAGGGCTATCCGGTGCGCTCCCTGTTCTCCTATGACTTCAAGGGACTGAACGAAAAGGGTCTGCCGCAGATTGTGGACGAACAGAACAATGTGGTTTCAAGCGGTGCCACCATCAACTTCCAGGAACGCGACATGAAAGACCACCTTATCTATGAAGGTCCTACCGACCCGACCATCACGGGTAGTTTCGGAAACGTGTTCACCTACAAGAACTGGAAGCTGAACGTGTTCATCACTTATTCTTTCGGAAATGTAGTCCGTCTGGATCCGGTTTACTCGAACGAATATTCAGACCTAGATGCCACACCCAAGGAATTTGTCAACCGCTGGACGATTCCGGGCGACGAGAAGCTGACTACCGTTCCTGTCATCGCCGACAAACGTATGAACGAGCTGGATCCTTACCTGAGCCGCGTGTACAACGCCTACAACTATTCGAGCGACCGTATCGCCAAGGGTGACTTCATCCGCATGAAAGAGATTTCATTGAACTATGACTTCCCGAAAGAATGGGCGAACAAGATGAAGCTGAGCAACCTCTCGCTGAAACTTCAGGCCACCAACCTGTTCCTTATCTATGCCGACAAGAAGCTGAACGGACAGGATCCTGAATTCTTCAATACAGGCGGTGTGGCCGCTCCGGTCCCCAAACAGTTTACGCTTACTTTAAGATTAGGAATTTAACAAAAACAAGAATCGTATGAAGAAATATATATCATTGAGTATCATTGCGGCGGCCATGCTGGGATTTTCTTCGTGTGAAGACTTTCTGGACACGCTGCCCGACAACCGGGCCGAAGTAAACACGGAAGAAAAAATTACTTCGCTGCTGGTTTCGGCCTACCCGGGTGCCTATCCTGTAGCGATGTATGAGATAGCCTCAGACAATGCGGCCGACAACGGAGGCCTGTACGACGTGGAGACACAGGCAACCGAACAGGCCTATCTGTGGCAGGACATTGATGCGGACACTGACCAGGACTGCCCGCAGGGACTTTGGGACGAATGCTATACGGCAATCGGAGCCGCCAACCAGGCACTGCAGTCAATTGAGGAGCTGGGAAGTCCCGAAAGTCTGAACCCGCAGAAAGGCGAGGCACTGATCTGCCGTGCCTATGCACATTTCATTCTGGCCAACACGTTCTGCATGGCTTATAATCCGAACACTGCCGACAAGGTATTGGGTATTCCTTACGCCACCGAGCCGGAAACGACGGTAAACCCTGCCTATACACGCGGTACATTGGCTGAAACCTATCAGAAAATTGACGCGGACATACAGGCCGCCCTTCCGCTGATAGATGACAATCTGTACACGGTGCCCAAATATCACTTCAACAAGAATGCAGCCTATGCCTTTGCAGCACGCTTCTACCTGTTCTATATACAGGAAGACAAGTCAAATTATGAAAAGGTTATCGAATATGCGAATAATGTTTTAGGCAGCAATGCACAGAAGTCATTACGCAATTACACTGACTTGACGGTTTATACAGACCCGGATAATATCGGCGATGCCTATATTGATGCCTCAAATCCGGCCAACCTGCTGATTACTACCATTTATTCCTCATGGCCTTACATTTATGGCCCATGGTCAATAAATATGCGTTATGGAATGAACCGCAGCGTATGTGAGGGCGAAACTTTTCTGGCAAATGCACCGTGGGGAACAGACATCGCTTTCCGCAGGATGATTTACAACCCGGAACAGAAAATCAATTTCCCCAAATACATGATGTATTTTGAGTACACGGACAAAGTTAACGGTATTGGTTACCGTCATGCCGTTATCGTACCTTTCTCTACCAATGAAACTTTGCTGTGCCGTGCAGAAGCTTATGTGATGAAAGCACAGCCGGATTACGCCAGTGCTTTAGCCGACCTGAACAGTTGGGCATCCTGCATCACCATGTCAGGAACTTCAAGTCTCACAGAATCGCAGATTGAAGATTTCTATAACGCCACCGACTATACTCCGGTTCCGTTGACTTCCGATGAAGATAGAACAGTGAAGAAGCAGCTGAATCCTATTTATCCTTTTGTGGATACAAAGCAGGAAAACTTCATCCACTGCATCCTGCATGCCCGCCGTATGGAATGCGTTCACGACGGTTCGCGCTGGCTGGACATCAAACGCTACAACATCGAGATTTCGCATAACCGCGAAGGATTGGATCCCGACGTGCTGAAAAAGGACGATTTGCGCCGGGCATTCCAGCTGCCGCAGGATGTAATCAACGCAGGCCTGGAAGCCAATCCGAGATAAACACCATTTTAAAACTTGTGCATTATGAAGATTATAAGAACATTAATCATAGCAGCCGTATTGGGAGCAGGGTTCACCTCTTGCAGCGAGGACGACCTTAATCCGACGAGTATCTTTGACAATACCACCGAGCCTGTACAGAACGAGTTCGACCAATGGATCTGGAAAAACTATACCGAACCTTACAACATTGAGCTGAAGTACCGTTTCGACGACAAGGAGTCGGACATGAACTACAACGTCATTCCGGCCGACTACAACAAGTCTATCGCATTGGCCAAACTGGTGAAATATCTCTGGATGGAAGTATATGAGAAACTGGCAGGAAAAGAGTTCCTCTGCACTTATTGTCCTAAAATCTTTCACTTTGTAGGTTCGCCCGAATATGAAAAGTCTGGAGGATCCATGGTGCTCGGTACAGCTGAAGGCGGTCTGAAAATCACACTGTTCAATGTGAACGCATTGAATGTAAGCAGCCTGGATCCGGAGATACTGAATGAATGGTATTTCAAGACCATGCACCATGAGTTCTCCCATATCCTGCATCAGACCAAAAACTATTCAACCGAGTTCAACAACATCACAGCCGGAAAGTATTATGGCGCAGGCTGGGTGAATATCGACGACGCGACAGCCCGTCTGGATGGATTTGTAACTGCCTACGCGTCAAGCGCAGTCGATGAAGACTTTGTAGAGACCATCGCCAACTACATCGTGAAGTCGGATGCCGAATGGCAGCAGATTCTGAATGACGCTGTAGGCCCCGACGGCGACACCAGCGGACGTGATGCGATTCTTCAGAAACTGGAGATGGTGACAGAATACCTGGCCAATTCATGGGGGCTTGACATTCAGGCCATCCACGAAGAGGTGCAGGAGCGTCAGACACATATTGATGAATTAGATTTGGTAACATTAGACTAAAAGAAACAGGATATGAAACGATTTTTATATATACTGACGGCGGTTTGCATGTGCTGTCTGACAGCCTGTACGCCGGAAGAAGATGAAATCTTCGGCCAGACTTCGGCACAGAGAGTCAACGAGAAGATAGCAGAAAATCTGGAGATACTTACAGGTGCCGCCAACGGATGGCTCATGGAGTATTATCCTTCGAGCGCACAGAGCTACGGAGGATACAATGTACTGGTGAAATTCACTGAAGACGGACACGCGACAGTGGCGGCGGATATCGTCAACTCTCCTGCGGCCACTTCCACCAGCACGTTCCGCCTGAAGGAACAGGCCGGCCCGACACTGACATTCGACACGCTGAACGAGATTTTCCATATCTTCTCAGACCCGAACAACAGCCTCGGAATCGGGAATGTAGGTCTCGGCATGGAAGGTGACTTTGAATTCAACATCATGTCCGCCACTTCCGAAGAAGTGGTGATGAGGGGCACAAAGACGGAGAATACGATTGTGATGACTCCCATGCCGGAAGATGTTTCATGGGAAAGCTATCTGACGCAGATACAGCAGATAGAAACCGCAAGCAATGAGTATTCATTGTATAAGATTACATTGGACGGGGTGGAATATTCGTTGTCACGCACTTACCGTACGCTTTCGGTAACCCATGTGGAAGACGGTGAAAACGTTACTGAAACATTCTCATACATCCAGACTCCCGATTCATGGAAGTTCTATTCTCCGCTGACTTTGGGCGACAAGACATTCGGCGAGTTGATTTACGATGAATCGACCGGATGCTACGGAGCACCCGACGGTGCCTTCGTGATGGAGAATGTGGTTCCGCCGTTGAACCAGGCATTTGTTGAGGGATTGTGGTATGTAGCCTACAGCCGATTGGGAAGCTACACACAGCTGTATTTTGATCAGGTGAAGGATTTGTATGCTACGGATCCGAATCTGACAGGAGAACAGCTTTATTTCCTTGCTATGGGTACTGATGGCGGTTACTTCGGTGTTCATTTCGGAAGTGCAGTGATGGCCGCAGGAAGTTATTATGCAGGCAAATTGTACTATAATTATTTATTTGAAGGCGATGACGTGATTACGATGCAGTTTGCAATGAGTGGAGATAGCAATGGAATTTTCTATCATAATGTAGGATTTGATTATCTGCTGATGCCTTTCGGTTATTCATCTCCTGTCACATTTAAAGTGACGGCTGACAATGCCGGTTCTCCAACAGTCATTACACTGACGGACCAGGACAATCCGAGCAATGTAATCACATTGACAAAAGAACCGGTATATTTCCCGTTCGAGTATTAAAAATGGAAGTTAAGCATCAATTTTTATAACCTCTCTAAAAGTTTAACTTTATAAACTTTGGGCGCAGTCGGTTTTGTGAAAAACTGGCTGCGTTTTTTATTTGTCGGACACGAAATGTGTATTCTAAGTTGAGTGGGAATGGATTCTTTTTCAGGACATAGCCGTATGGCGAAAAGGAAAAAGAAAGCGGGAAGAAAAACAAGACACTTTTCTTCCCGCTCACTTTTAAGTGTATGATATCGCCCTGAACGTTACAAGGCCAGTATTTCATCTGCGCTCAGTCCGGTTGCTTGTGCGATGATGTCGGTGGGTATTCCAAGTTGCTTCAGACTTCTGGCATTCTTGAGACGTTCTTCCTTTATGCCTTCTTCGCGTCCTTCTTCGCGTCCTTCTTCGCGTCCTTCTTCACGCCCTTCTTCACGTCCTTTCTTGCGTCCTTCTTCACGTCCTTCTTCACGTCCTTCCTTGAATCCTTCTTTGAATCCTTTTTCATGTCCGTCTCTCAAGGCGCTGCTGATGTGCATTTTGGCGGTGCTGACCATGTCCCAGAACTTTTCGTATCCGAGAAGCTGAGCTTCAGAGAACGCGGATTCTTCCAGTTGGGTCACGGCTTTGCTGATTTCAGGGTTCTCCATCAGCTCCTGAGGCACTTCTCGTGTCTTTTCATTGATTTCGGTCAGGTAGCGGAGCCAGAGCACCTGCATCTTCTTGTCGCCGTAGTTCTTCGGTGTGAATTTGGGAAGTTCCACGAAAATGAAGCGCAGACCTTCGATGACCTCCTTTGTCTCGGCTATTTCTACAATGCGGAAGTCGTGATAGTATTCCGTGCTGTCGCAGAATGTGTCGTTGACGATGTTGAGCGAATATACAGGTTGCAGAAGCTCATAGTCGTCTCCCTGCTCCAACTGGCTGACATAGGCTTTGGAGGCATTGAACAGTATACGCTGTTTATAGGCAGATGTCCACATCATCTGCATTTCCACGATGAACTGTCTTCCCTGCCTGTCCTTGCACCGCACGTCAACGATGCTGTCTTTTCGCAACGGGTTTTTAGGGACAAGTTCAGGATTCAGGTATTCTATCACGTCGGTGATTTCTTCTTCCGGTGACTCGAACGGGAGCAGTGCGTTCAGAAAACTGATGACAAGGTCGGGGTGCTCGCCGAATACTTTCTTGAATGTAAGGTCGGCTTTCGGGTTAAGGTATCTCATGATTGTCTGTATTAGCTGGTGGCAAAGATAGCGCAATTAGTCTGACATCGCAAAAAATGAGGAGCTTAAACTGCTTCGGGACCGTCAATTCTCTCATGAACGGTTTGCCGGACATTCAACAGGCGCATATTTGAATGAGATTAACCCGGTGTTTCCTTCAAGTTATCGCGGTATTTTTCTGGTATATTCAGGAGAAACAAGTAAATTTGTGGGGACAAAAAATGTTTGAAAGATGGGAACACTGCTCATGTTCGGTCTTGGCATGACCGAAATACTGATTATTCTGCTTCTGGTTCTGCTGCTGTTCGGCGGTAGAAGGATTCCTGAACTGTTGCGCGGTCTGGGCCGGGGTATCAGAGACTTCAAGGAAGAGATGAAGGACGGCGACGGGAAAAGTGAGGAGAATAAGGAAACGAAAGGCGAGTAGGCATGTCGGAACAGATGGAGATGACTTTCTGGGATCATCTGGAAGCGTTGCGGTGGATGATTCTGCGGTGCCTGATTGCGTTGGCCGTATTCCTTGTGCTGGGGTTTGCTTTCATACCCTGGCTGTTCGACCATGTGGTAATGGCTCCTTGCCACGATGATTTTTTCCTGTACCGTGCGATATCCAGTCTGGCATCCCATACTTCTGTTGTTCCGGAATTTCTGGGACAGCCGTTCCGTGTGGACGTAATCAACATCAAGCTTTCTTCCCAGCTCTTCATGCATTTCACTCTTTCGTTCTGGCTGGCATTCCTGTGTGCGTTTCCTTATATCGTGTATGAGGTGTGGAAGTTCATTTGTCCGGCTCTTTATAGCAACGAGAAGCGGGGTGTGCGCATGGCCTTTCTGTTCGGCACGGTGATGTTCTTCATCGGCTGCGCGGTAGGATATGCCGTGGTGTTTCCCATGACCCTGCGTTTCCTCTATACCTATCAGTTGAGTCCTGACATTTCCAACCAGTTGGCATTGGATTCGTACATGAGCAATTTCCTGATGCTGATATTCATGATGGGCATCATGTTTGAGCTTCCTCTCGTCTCGATGCTGCTTTCGCGGATGGGCATCCTTTACCGTTCGTTTTTCACGAAGTACCGGCGGCATGCCATCGTGGCACTTCTGACCTTGTCCGCCGTAATCACTCCTTCCACCGACCCTTTCACGCTGATGGTCGTCTTCATCCCCATTTATGTGCTTTGGGAACTGAGCGCGTTTCTGGTGAGGAAGAAAAGGGTGGAGAGCGGCATGGCGCGTTAAATCTGGTTGCCCAGACGGATACTCCGGACGCGTTTGTTTGTTCTGTCGGCGGTTTTATTCCAGTATCACATTCCGGACCTTCACATTGGTGTCGTGCAGAAAGACCGATGCCGATTCACGGAACTTCTCTACTGATTCAGTGGTGAGAAATTCACACCGCCCGTTGCATGAGCAGCGGGAGTTCATTTCCGAATGGCGGTGCAGATAATCTTTCAGGCTTTTCGCTACCAGTTCACCCTGGGAAATGAGCTGGATGTGCGCCGGCATGAACCGGCGGATTTTCTCTTTCAGCAGGGGATAATGGGTGCAGCCGAGTATGACCGTATCTATCTCCGGATCTTTGTCAAGAAGTTCGTCGACATATTTCCGCACGAAATAGTCCGCTCCTTCTGAGTCGTATTCGTTGTTCTCCACAAGCGGGACCCACATGGGACAGGACACTCCCGCTACCTGAATGTCAGGGAACAGTTTCTTGATTTCCATCGGATAGGATCCCGATTTGATGGTTCCTGAGGTGGCCAGCAGTCCCACATGTCGTGTGTGTGTAATGTCTCCTATACATTCCACGGTAGGGCGTATCACCCCCAATACCCTTCTGGTAGGGTCAAGGTGCGGAAGGTCATGCTGCTGGATGCTGCGCAACGCTTTGGCTGAGGCCGTGTTGCATGCAAGTATCACCAGCGGACATCCTAGCCCGAAAAGTTTCTTTACGGCCTCCAGCGTGAATTCATATACAATCTCGAACGAACGCGTTCCGTAGGGCGTGCGGGCATTGTCGCCCAGATACAGATAATCATACTGGGGAAGCAGTTCGCGGAATTTTTCCAGAATGGTAAGTCCTCCATAGCCTGAGTCGAACACGCCGATGGGGCCGGGCTTTTGTGCTGAAAACGGATACATGTGCGGACGGTAAAAAATAATGTCATTTCGAGCAGAAGTCGCCACTCGAAATGACATTGGCATTTGTTGTTGAAAAAATCTTAGTTTGCAGGAGTTGCAGCCGGAGTTGCCGGAGTATAAGGCGCGGCGGTCAGGCTGATTCCCAATTTGGTCTTGATGTCGTTGGTGATGTCTTTCACCTCTGTGTCATTGATGTAAGGGATGTCAGTGCGGTTCAGGTCGAACACGAAAGTGTATCCGCCGGCCTTTCCAACCTCTTTCACCGCTTTTTCCAGTTTCTCATAGATCGGGTCCATCATTTCGGTGTATGCCTTCTGCAGTTGCTGCTGTGCGTCCTGCTGGAACTGCATGCCCTTTTCACTCAGTTCCTGCAGCTCTTTCTGGCGGCGTTCCTGAATGTTCTGCGGCAGGTTCTTCTGTTCTTCCTGATATTCCGCATATTTCTTGTTGAATTCGTCAGAAGTACGTTTGATCTCGTCTTCATACGTTTTCTGCATGGCCTGGATGTCTGTCTGTGCCTTTGCATACTCCGGCATCACTACGATGATGTCCATTGATCTGAAATGCGCGAATTTCTGCGCGAAAACGCTCATCGGAGCGATGAGCAAAAGTAGGAAAGCAATTTTCTTCAACATAATCTTAAGTTTCTATTTTGTTATTAATTAATTGATTGCGTTTTTCAGCACTGCCTGCAAATTTATGAAATTAATTTGAATATCCTAATCTGGCCAGCACTTCATTGCTTATGTCAATGCGCGGCGAAGCGAAAATCATGCTTTGCGCTGAGGCCCGGTCGATTACGGCATCATATCCGTTCTCGGTCGCAATGGCCTTTATGGCATTATAGATATTGTCCTGAAGCGGCCCCAGCAGTTCTTTCTGTTTCTTCATCATTTCTCCTTGCGGACCGAAATATTGCTGGCGGAGTTCGGCGGCCTCTTTTTCCTTTGCCACTATCGCCTCTTCTTTGGCTGTGCGTTGTGCCGACGTAAGTTTGTCGGCTGTGTTCTGATATTCTTCATAAAGCTTTTTGGCTTCATCTGATTTCGCGTCAATCTCGCTCTGCCATTCTTTTGACAAAGCCTCCATCTGCTGGTTCGCCTGCTTGAAGGCGGGAATCTGTCTGGAAATGTATTCCATGTCGACCAAAGCGAATTTCTGTGCCGTTGCCGTTATCATGCAGGTGAGCACGAGCAACGCTGAAAGGATAAGTCTTTTCTTCATAAGCGGCATTTGATTAATAGTTAATAATTGATAGCTGGCAATCATATTCATTCTGAACTATTCGTTATTAACTGTTCGTTGTTAATTGTTTAAAATTCCTGGCCGATGATGAAGTGGAACTGGCTTCCGCTGTACTGCATCGAACCGTTGATCTTGTCAAATCCATATGCCCAGTCGATACCCATCATACCGATCATAGGCAGGAAGATGCGGACACCGAAACCTGCCGAACGTTTCAGCTTGAACGGGTTGAAGTCGGTGACATTGCTCCATGCGTTACCGGCTTCCACGAAGCCCAGCGCATAGATGCTGGTTGAGTTTTCAAGCATGAGCGGATAACGCAGCTCGGCACCCAGACGCACATAGGCATAGCCTTCCTCTCCGTAAGGAGTCAGCGCACCGTTTTCGTAACCTCTCAGCGCAATGGTTTCCGATGCATAGTTGTAGCTGTAGCCCGTCATACCGTCACCGCCCACATAGAACGTTTCGAACGGAGAGCGTTTGTATTTGTTGAAGTGGCCCAGCAAGCCGAACTCCGTACGTGTCATGATGACCGGACATTTCTGAATGTCCATCAGTGCCGTATAGGTCTTGGCTTTGAATTTCCATTTGTGGTATTCAATCCATTTGAACATGCTGGCCGCTTCCTCATAGTCATCTTTTCCGTAAGTGGAATAATCCTTCTTGCTGAAAAGCGAGTAGGGCGGAGTAATCTGCAGTGAAGCGGAGAACTCGGAACCGCGGCGCGGGAATATCGGATTGTCCGTTGAGTTGCGCGCCAGTGTCAGGTTCAGACTCAGGTTGTTGCAGTTTCCTGTACTCATGTAGTCTCCGTTGTTCAGGCGGACATAGAGGTAACTCCAGTCTTTCAGCATGAACCGCTGGTAGGAGAGTTCTGCCGACAGCGTAAAGTAGTCATCCGGCCAGCGGAGACGTTTTCCCCATCCTACAGACACGCCGAACATCTTGATTGACTTGTCGGGGTCGTAATAAGATTCGTAGTTGTCATAATAGTTTCCGTAACCTCCGTAATAGCCGTATCCACTCAGCATGTTATAGTAGTTGTTCATGTAGGCCGAGTTGTAGTACTGGCTGCTCACGTCGGTCTGGATAGAGTAGAATGCCGATACGGAGAACGAGTTCGGGCGTTTCCCGCCGAACCATGGGTCAAAGAACGACACGCTGTATGACTGATAGTAGCGACCGTTGGTCTGTCCGCTGATGGTCAGTGTCTGTCCGTCACCCTGCGGGAGGATACCCCGGAAATTGTCATTCTTGCGGAACAGGTTGGCGAATGAGAAGTTGGTGAACTTCAGACTCAGTTTTCCGATGACACCAGTCTGTCCCCATCCGGCGGAGAATTCCACCTGGTCGTTGGCCTTCGATTCCAGTCCCCAGTTGATGTCCACCGTACCGTCCTGATAGTTCGGCTGTACGTCCGGCTGAATGTTTTCCGGGTTGAAGTGCCCCATCTGCGCGATTTCACGGTAGGAACGTTCCAGTGCCTCCTTGCTGAACAAGTCGCCCGGACGGGTACGAAGTTCACGGCGCACGATGTTTTCATACAAACGGTCATTTCCGTTGATTCTCACATGGCTGATGCTAGCCTGAGGACCTTCGGTGATACGCATCTCCAGGTCGATGGAGTCTCCGTCAATGTTCACTTCCACCGGGTCGAGATGGTAGAACACATAACCGCGGTTATAATAATTGTTTCCGATAGCGTCCTCGTCGTTCGAGATACGGTCCTGAAGCAACTTCTGGTTGTACACGTCACCGTGTTTCATGCGCAGCTGCTCGTTCAGCAAGTCTGAAGGGTACACCGTATTGCCCACCCACGTGATGTTGCGGAGGTAATACTTCTGTCCTTCATAAATTTTCATGTAGACATCAACCGTCTTTTCATCGTATTGCGATACACTGTCCACCTCAATCTGCGCGTCACGGTATCCCAGCTCGTTGTATTTCTCGATGATTTTCTGTTTGTCCTCTTCATATCGTTCGTCGATGAACTTCTTCGAACGGAACAGGTTGATGAGTTTTCCCTTTTCGTTCGTCTTCTTCATGGTGCGCTTCAACTTCTTGTCACTCAACACCATATTCCCGTCGATGGTAATCTTGTGCACCTTCACCTTCGCCTTCTTGTCGATGTTTACGTCCACATACACCTGCTCTGTGTTTTCCGGGTCCTCCCGTTCGATGATATTGACCTCCGCGTTCTTGAAACCCTTC
Organism: uncultured Phocaeicola sp.; assembly: GCA_944320815.1. Taxonomy (GTDB): domain Bacteria; phylum Bacteroidota; class Bacteroidia; order Bacteroidales; family Bacteroidaceae; genus Phocaeicola. The sequence goes on from CALUIZ010000008.1 coordinate 42,874, forward strand.
TCATCGAAATGCTTCTTGATGAGAATCTTTGCGCGGTCCACCAGGTTCGGTGTAATCTGTGTACCTTTAGCCATACCCAGCTTGGCCATCAGGTCCTCCCGTTCGCTTTTCTTCACACCGTGAATCACGATGTCCGTGATGCGCGGACGCTGCTTCAACTGGATGGACAGCCAGATTTTGTTCCCTTCAATCTTGTCTGCCAGAATCTTCACGTCCGAGAACAGTCCGTGCCGCCAATATCTTTTCAATGCCGACGTGATGTCATCCCCCGGAACGGTGACAGTCTGTCCCACGGCCAGACCCGAAATCCCGATCAGCACGTAGTCTTCGTAGTTCTTGACTCCGCTGACCTTGATGTCGGCGATTTCATATCTTTTCGGGGTTCCGTTATAAAGGATGACCGGTTTCTGCCCGACTTCCGTAGAATCATTGTCTTGCGCGAATCCCTTTGTCGCGGACGAGGATATGCAGGTAAAAATCAATAGAATGAATAAAAGACGGTATCGCATTGTTTCGTGTTAAATTTGTTCACTGGTTTTGCCGTATCGGCGTTCTCTCTTCTGATAGTCGCAAATGGCCTTGCACAGCTCCTCCTCGTTGAAGTCGGGCCAGAACGTGCTGCAAAAATAAAGTTCCGAATAGGCGCACTGCCACAGCAGGTAATTGCTGAGCCTTACCTCCCCTCCTGTACGTATCAGCAGGTCAGGGTCGGGCATATAGCTTGTGCACAGATGTGCGTCGATAGTCTTGTCCGTGATGTCTTCCGGCTTCAGCTTCCCTTCCACGGCTTCCCGCGCAATTCTTCTGACAGCCTCCGTAATCTCCCATTTGGAGGAGTAGCTCAGGGCCAGTGTCAGACACATGCCCGTGTTGCATCCTGTGCGCCGGATACACTGTTCCAGCCTTTCCCGCACGTCTTCCGGCAACTTGTCGGTTTCTCCGATGACACGGAAACTGACATTGTTCTTCATGAAAGTCTCCTCCTCGATTGAGTCCATGAGCAGACTCATCAGTGCGGCCACTTCATCGGCGGGTCGGTTCCAGTTCTCTGTCGAGAAAGTATAGAGTGTGAGGAATTTCACACCCAGCCGGGCCGCCTCTTCAGTAATTACATGCACCGTTTCCGCTCCCGCCTGATGTCCGAAAGTGCGTGCATGCCCGCGCGCCTTGGCCCATCGTCCGTTGCCGTCCATGATGATGGCGATATGAGCCGGGATACGGTTCTTGTCTATTTGGTCTCTGTATGACATTGTTCCTTCAGTTTTCGTTTCCAATCAGTTACCATTTGGGGGCGAATCCCAGGCGGTTGATCCGTCCGCGGCTGATGCTTCCGTTCTCCCATACAATCCAGATGAAATTGTCGGAATCCACCGTTGCCGAGCAGCTTCCTTCCCCTTCCGTATAATAGGAGGCGAACTCTTCAGGGAAGAACATGCATTCTTTCGTCTCCCACCAGGTAAGTCCAAGGTCGGTAGAACCGTAGAAGCTCTTGAATGCAGTCTTTATCGTTGAGCTTGCGCTATGGTTCGGTCCTCCGAACGCATACAGTTGCCCGTCATAACGAATCATGGAGATGTTCTTCAGGTTAGGCATCGGCTGGTTCTGCGAGATTCTGATCCATTCGTTCTCGCTTGAGAGACGCTGGTAGACCACGGCGGCAGTGTCGGATTCACTGGCATTGTAGCCCATTATGACCGTGCGCGTGATTTCCGCGTTGTATGGCAGTGCTTCCGAGTAGGAAGAGATGCGCCCCTCTATCTCGATGGACTGTCCTTCGTCCTTTGTCCACGACAGGTCCGCACCGAAGAAACCCAATCCGTCCGTCGTGCTGGCATAGAGCCTTTCCCCGCTTTCATCGGCTGCAATCAACTGGTAGAATCCGTTCCGTCCCGCAGATGTGGCAGCCCCGGTTTCCGGGTCCATATAATATAATGTATAGTCATTCTCGTTGTCCGTCTTGCCCAGGAAACAGATGCTTCCTCTCCATTTCATTGCCGAATATGGCTTGATGTTAAGCGGCATTCCGAGGGATACATTTTCCCATGCGCCCGGAGTGCTGTTGCTTATTGTCGTACGCTGTATGGTTGAATTTCCCGCCGCGTCTTCACCGAACACGTAAATTTTCCCGTCGGCATACACCGTCTTCTGGAAGTTAAGGCCGGATATTCCTCCGTCGAACGGGAGGTCAAACTTGTTCCATGTCATAGTGTCCGGTTCCGTCTGGTGCACGTTGACTTTGACGGTATAGGGCTTTCCCAGAGAGCCGTTGTACATATACACTCTGAACTGCACCGGAGAAGTGAAGTCGATGGAGTCGGTTGAAGTCCATACCGTGTCGCGTTCGGAGCCGTTCGGCCGGTAAGCCAGCATACCCGTGCCCGTGTCATATGAAACGTTTGTCACTACCTTGTCGATGTGCGTGCCTATAGGGAAAGAATCCCGGTTCTCGATGGTCCGGTTGATCTGGTCGATGGTGAACGGGTAATCTGCATAGCTGACGGTGTCTACGTATGCGCTGTCCTCTCCGTTGCTGTCCTTTCCCACCCGGTCGATGTGGAGTGTCCCCACCGAGAAGCCCGTAATGCTGCTTTCCGGATCATACAACACCTGCTGTTCTTCACTGTCCAGGCATGAAGTCATTATTGATGTCGCCACAAAGAGTGCGGCGACAAATGGCAAGAGTCTTATCTTCATTTGCAAATGAGTTCTAATTATTTACAGGTTGCAAAAGTAGAAAGTTTTTTTTCGAATCGGTACTTTTACGGCAAGTTTTATATAAAATTATATTGTAGACACTGATTTTGCATCTTGCTTTTCGGCTCCTGTCTTTTATATAAGTGTCTGTAATACAGTGGAAAATGGACGGGCATATGTGCAGCCTTTTTTTCTTCCGGTTCCTGTCCGGCAGACCGTGTCCGTGTTCGTACAGCTTTGTCGTCCCGGCTCTGCTCCTCCGCGGGCTCCCGACGGTAACATTATAATAACAATTAAAACAAGTATGGATATGACAGACAGGTTTGATATCAGCATGATTGAAAATATCTCTGAATGTATGGAACGTATAGAGAAGAAACTAGACAATCTTTTATATGTATGTGACGTGAAAGGGCGGCAGGGACCTCCGGAGTTTCCTTTCCGTCAGGACACCAATGTTCCCGAAAAGGAAAGCTCCCTTTTTAGCTTCATGCAAGGTCTGGCCGACCGACTGAGAGGTTTGGGAAAAGACCGGACGAGCGAAACTTACCGTGCCACGCTGAATAGTTTCAGGCGGTTCAGAAATGGGAGGGACATCCTTCTGGAGGAGCTGGATTCCGACCTGATGCAGCAGTATGAGGTTTATCTGGAGGGGAGAGGCGTGAGCAGGAACACCATATCTTTCTATATGCGCATCCTCCGGGCCGTGTACAACCGTGCCGTGGAGAAGGGAATGGCTTCCCCGCAGAACCCTTTCAGGCATGTTTGTACGAGTGTGGAGAAGACGGCGAAGAGGGCCATCCCGCTGGACGGCATCCGGCGCATCAAGGAACTGGACTTGTCTTCTCGTCCTGCACTCGACTGGGCGAGAGACATGTTCCTGTTCAGCTTCTACACCCGCGGCATGTCGTTCGTCGACATGGCTTATCTGAAGAAGACGGACCTGCACGACGGACTCCTTTCCTACAGGCGGAGCAAGACCGGCCAGCAGCTTGTGGTGAGGTGGGAGAAATGCATGCAGGAAATAGCGGACAAGTATGCGGACTCCGCCACGGACTATCTGCTGCCCATCATCACGGAACGCGGGAAGGATGGCAGACTTCAGTATCAGAGTGCCCTCCATCTGGTGAACCGGAGGCTGAAGGCCGTGTCGAAGATGGCGATGCTGGACACAGGTCTTTCGATGTATGTGGCGCGGCATTCCTGGGCGAGCATAGCGAGGCGCAACAATGTGCCTTTGTCCGTCATCAGTGAGGGCATGGGGCATGAATCGGAGGCCACTACCCAGATATACCTTGTCTCTCTTGACAATTCACTGATAGACAAGGCGAACCACCAGATATTGAGCGGTCTGGAATGAGACACATATTCTGATTCTGCTCGTGGATATTCCTTTCCCGTCCCTTGTCTTTTCCGTCACGCGGAAGAGGGTAGTGCGGGAAGTCGTTTGTCCAAATCCTTAGAGGCAGAATCTGAAAATTTTTGAATCGGACTCCGGAAAGGGCGGATTTGGATGATGAAGCTGTAAGGGGAAGCCGGTCTGTCGGGGTACATGCCGGAAAGTGGATGTGCAGGACGGTCCGGCAACCTTTTTTCACGGCGGTGTTTCTGTCCGTCTCTTATGAAGAGATGGATTCATGCCGCAAAAGTAACACAAAAAAAGAGAATAAGAAAGATTCTGTCTATAAAAATCTGATTTACTGAAAGCTTTCCTTTGCAGCCTGGTCTGATGAGGAAACTGGCTTTCAAAGGCTTCCTGCACACTTTTGTAATCAAACACGTAATTTTTCCCAATATAATCCCGATAAATTCTATAGTCTGGCTGCTAGACCGTATAGACTGCATATATGGTCTATATAGTTCAACAGCCAGTCTATACAGACTGACAGCCGGACTATAAAATTATTCAGGTTGTTTTCAATTTTCGGAGCGGGACGCATTTTCATTCCACTTTGCAGGAGTAGACGGAACATGTCAATCGCTAAATATCTGTATATAAGAACATTATTCATGTGTCCATCTCTTCATAAGAGATGGATGGATTTCAGTCATGAAAACAGAGGGACAAGAATTCTTTTTTTGGGAATTTCTTCCATTCAATTGACAGAAATCGATACAATAAATGCCTGTGAATGAGTGGTATATATGAAAATGCCGTTTGTTTGCAGGAGTATGAGGTATGCATCTTCTCTAAGAGACAGGCAAATCCATGGACAACGGACGCAAGTGGTTTATCATGACTTCTCCCGACCCTAAGCTGGTAGAACTGAAACTGCTGGAAGAGAATATCCAGCGGGAGAAGGATGGCATGCCCACTTTCCAATATTTCATTCCCTATCAGTTTCTGAAACATCGGGTGGCCGACTCCAACCCCGAAGACGAGGCGGAGGACGGGCGGTTCTTCAATCCGATGAACCGCGCGGATGTGTCGGCCAACAACCAGCTCCGCACGGCCCTGAAGCGGTATATCTTCATCCGTTCCAGCGACCGGGATCTGGAGGCCCTTTTGGGCGGGAGGGAGAACCACGACTGTTACCGCACGCTCTGGTTCTACCGCGACAAGAACCGGAACAAGCTCACCGTCTCCGACGACGCGATGGGCAGTTTCATTGATGCCTGCTGCGACCGCCGCATCAATTTTGAGGTATGGCCTTGCACGGACCACATCGGCGAGAATGCGGAGGTAGTGCTCAACACCACACCTTTCAAGGGCTACAGGGCCCGTGTGCTGGAGATGCGGCAGGACAGGAAGGGCTTTTCGCTCACGGTGGGCATCTACGTGCTTCAGGGCACGATGTACCTGCGTCTCCCTTCCCTCCGTCTTGAGGACGTGCTCTACGAACCGAAGAACGCCGACCCGGTGGTCCGCGAGAACAACCGCTACCGCCTGATAGAGGACGTGCAGCGTCAGCTTTTCGGTGTCATGTCCCGCCGCATGGAGGGCGGCCGGAGTGAGAAGTCGAGGCACAAGGACGCTTCCCTGCTCGACTCCCTCTACAATTACCGCTACCGCACCTTTTCCGGCGACGCGATGCGCCGCAAGTTCCGTGCGCTGATGCTCCTGTGCGCCGTCCTGCGCGGCGACAGGTTCGGTACGGAAGAGCTGGTGGTGGAGGTGAAGAAGGAGCTTGACGGCATCGAGAGCCGTCCGAAGAGCAAGATGAGCGTGTCAGTGCGTGCCTTCCTGCAGTCCGCGCTCTACATCGCCACGCGCGACACCTCCTATTATAAGGAGGCGATGGAGTATTTCAACGCACAGAAGAAGCTTTCGGAGGTGCAGCGGGAGCTGGTGGAGGCGATGGAGAAATATGAACATTAAACAAAAAATAGAATGTCCAGTAGAGATAATTTGATTCAACGGTGCCCCATCTGTCATACTGATGTAGCCATAACTATAACTTATGGGGTATATCCTTGTAAAACCCTTGAGACGGCTGATTGCCCTGTGTGTGGTAATGAGCTGTTCCATGAAAACATCACAGGTGATATAGATACTAGAGTGCATTCACTTGAACAGGCGATAGAACCTTTTAAGAGTGAATATTTAAATAAACAGAAATGCAATGAATAATCAGAAAGACATTGTGATAGCCGTAGCTGGGACAGGATATGTAGGATTAAGTATAGCTACATTGCTTGCTCAGCACCATCGGGTTGTGGCCGTTGACGTGATACCTGAAAAAGTAGACTTGATCAATCAACACAAGTCTCCCATTCAAGACGAATATATCGAGAAATATTTGGCGGAAAAGTCTTTGAATCTTATGGCGACTCTTGACGGTAGAGATGCCTATAAAAATGCTGATTTTGTGGTGATAGCGGCTCCTACGAATTATGACCCGGTAAGAAATTACTTTGATACGTCTCATGTGGAAGAAGTAATAGATTTGGTATTGGAAGTGAATCCAGATGCGGTAATGGTCATAAAGAGTACTATCCCAGTCGGTTACTCCCGTAGTTTATATTTGAAATATGCGCAAAAAGGAGTAAAGAAATTCAATTTGCTTTTCTCCCCGGAATTCTTGCGTGAAAGTAAAGCATTATACGACAATCTTTATCCGAGCCGTATCATTGTGGGATACCCTAAGATCATTGACAGACAGGAGTTTGCGGAAGAGAACGAAGCCATCAAATCTGTAACTGACGTAGATCGGATGCAGGAGGCCGCCAGAACATTTGCCGCGCTTTTGCAGGAAGGTGCCATCAAAGAAAACGTAGATACACTTTTCATGGGCATGAAGGAGGCTGAGGCCGTAAAACTGTTTGCCAACACTTATCTTGCCCTTCGCGTGAGCTATTTCAATGAATTGGATACGTATGCTGAAATGAAGGGGCTTGATACGAAGGCAATCATCGACGGTGTCTGTCTTGACCCCCGTATAGGGACCCATTATAATAATCCGAGTTTTGGTTATGGAGGATATTGTCTGCCTAAGGATACCAAGCAGCTTCTTGCCAATTATGCGGATGTTCCGGAGAATCTTATTCAGGCGATTGTGGAGAGTAACCGGACAAGAAAAGATTTTATAGCGGACCGGATATTGCAGAAGGCCGGATATTATAACTATTATAATCGTGGAGATTTTAATCCATCGGAAGAGAAACATTGTGTAATAGGTGTCTATCGTTTAACAATGAAGTCTAATTCCGATAATTTCCGTCAGTCTTCCATCCAAGGTGTGATGAAACGTGTAAAAGCAAAAGGGGCAGAGGTTATTGTTTATGAGCCTACTCTTGAAGATGGAAGCACTTTCTTTGGAAGCCTTGTCGTAAATGATCTTGACAAGTTTAAGATGCAAAGTCAGGCCATTGTTGCCAACCGTTATGACGCTTGCCTTGATGATGTGAAAGATAAGGTTTATACAAGGGATATTTTCAGAAGGGATTGATAATTTAATAAAAGGATATGTTGTCTTACAATATTCAACTGGAAAATAAGACTGTTTTCATAACGGGGGTCGCAGGCTTTATCGGTTCTAATCTGGCGAAAAGGCTTTGTCAGAGCATACCGGGCATTAAGGTAATAGGCATTGATAATATGAATGATTATTACGATGTCAGATTAAAAGAAGAACGATTGAACAATTTGTCTGACTTTCGGAGGTTTGTTTTCGTGAAAGGTGACATAAGTGATAGGGATACAGTAAACAAGATATTTCAGGATTATTCGCCTGATGTGGTTGTGAATCTAGCGGCACAAGCGGGTGTACGTTACAGCATCATCAATCCGGACGCATACATCGAGAGTAATCTGATAGGCTTTTACAACATATTGGAAGCCTGCCGTCACAGCTATGATAACGGGCGAACCGGAGTAGAGCATTTGGTTTACGCCAGTTCAAGCAGTGTGTATGGCAGCAACAAGAAAGTGCCGTATAGCACCGATGATAAGGTTGATAATCCCGTCAGCCTTTATGCAGCAACGAAGAAAAGCAACGAGTTGATGGCTCATGCCTATAGCAAGCTTTACAATATTCCCGCAACAGGGTTACGCTTTTTTACAGTTTATGGCCCTGCAGGCCGTCCCGATATGGCATATTTCGGTTTCACGGATAAGCTGTGTGCCGGCAAGACCATCCAAATATTTAATTATGGGAACTGCAGACGTGACTTCACGTATATTGATGACATTGTAGAAGGGATAGTCAGAATAATGCGGCATGCTCCGGAACGGAAAAGCGGTGAGGACGGATTGCCGGTTCCTCCTTATAAAGTATATAATATAGGAAATAATCATCCGGAGAATCTGTTGGATTTCGTGACAATATTACAGGAAGAGTTGATCCGGGCAAGAGTTTTACCAGAGGATTATGATTTTGATGCACACAAGGAGCTGGTTCCGATGCAGCCAGGTGATGTGCCTGTGACTTATGCGGATACTACACCGTTGGAGGAGGATTTCGGGTTCAAACCGAGTACTTCATTAAGAAATGGATTACGTACTTTTGCAGAATGGTATGTGAAATATTATAAATTGATAAAATAATGCAGAATATAGATTTTGCATATGCAATTTAAAGATAAATTCAAATTTATACATGAATGGAGGGCTTTTCTTTTGCGAGAAAAATAAAATACAGATTAGTAAATCAGAATACAAGGACTAAACAATCATTAAGAAACTCTTTATATATGTTCCTTATTAGGATGATGTCTATGGGAATTAGTTTTTTATACGTTCCCATTTTGATACATCAACTTAATAATGTGAATTATGGAATATGGTTAACGCTCACTTCAATTGTATCATGGTGTAGTTTTCTTGATATTGGTTTAGGGCATGGTTTAAGAAATTTACTGGCGGAAGCCATTGCAAAAAATGAAAAAGACAGGATGAAAAGCCTTGTAGGGACTTCTTATATAATCTTGTCAATAATAAGTCTTTTGTTTATCCCTATAGTATGCATCGTTTTTCCGTTCTTTGATTGGGCTAGAATTTTAAATGCTCCTCCTTCGATGGGGGTAGAATTACTTGTATTGTCAATTGTTGTCATTATATGTTTTTTCCTGCAATTTACACTGCGTTTAATAAATTCGATATTATTTGCTGTGCAAAAACCTGCATTATCTTCTTTTATTAGTTTTATCGCACAATTTATAGCTTTTATCGTGGTCTTTATACTTTCTTTACAAGATGAGAGTTATTCTTTGTTAACTTATGGAAGCATTATTTCTATAATCCCTATAGTAGTTATGCTCTTTTATACCCTTATCTTATTTAGAACTCAATTGAATTTCTTGTCATTTACATTAAAAGATATAAGATTTTCATTTGCCCCTCAATTATTTAATTTAGGTCTTAAATTCTTTTTTATTCAACTGACAGCCATCCTTTTATTCCAAACTAATAATTTGATTTTAGCTCATGTGGCGGGTCCTGATAAAGTGACGGATTTTAACCTTTCTTATAAATATATTGGAATTATATCAATGATATTCACCATCATTGTTACTCCAATGTGGTCTGCAACTACAGATGCTTATCATAGGCAGGATTTTGATTGGATAAGAAAAACTATTCGTGTCCTGCGGAAAGTATTTCTTTTAATGTCAATAGGAGGAATTATTTTGGTTGTAATGTCTGGGTGGGTATATTCGATTTGGGTAAAGGATGCAGTACAGGTCGATTACGGAATCCAGATTCTTGTTTTGCTCTATTTCCTTTGCAGTATGTGGTGCGGAATCCATTGTAACATAATTAATGGTATCGGCAAAGTTAAACTACAGTTTGTAATGACCACGGTAGAGGCCTTTGTTCATATTCCTCTTGCAATATTTTTGGGGAGATTGTATGGCGTATATGGTGTTCTAACTTCTATGTTCCTTATGACTTTTATAAACACGATTTGGGAGCCAATTCAAATAAATAAAATTCTGAACAATAAAGCTACTGGAATATGGAATTCTTAAGAAGGAAGATTGAAAAACTGCTCCATATAAAAAAGAATGATGCGGTTTATAATATAAATTATGATGCATTAGGAGGACAAAAAAGAGTTGCTGTTATATATATAACTAAGATTTTATCACAACAATTAAATGTAAATGAAATAAGACATGTAAATATTTTACATGCATTTCAGATGATAAAAGTATTGATAGGACAAGGTTATGCTATTGATTTGTATCCGTGCGCAAGCTATACACCGGATTCTTTAAAATACAATCATTATGATATAATTTTGGGATTCGGACAGAATTATATTAAGCTATGTGCTTTAAATCCTTGCGCATTAAAAATATTGTTTGTAACAGAAAATGCTCCTTGGACTGTAAAAGATAATTTTTCACAACGATTGTCATATTATAAAGTAAGGCATGGTAAGATTCCATACACTTTATTGCGAACACAATTTTATAATAAAGAAATGTTTGATATTTCCGATGTTGGGATTATTATGACAGGCACATATAATTTCAAAGGGATGCAGAATTGTTTTAAGAATGCGTTTCGGATTAATGTGAATGCGTTGTTTAATCCTGATACTAATAAATGCCCTACTAAAGATTTTACATCATTAAAAACTAATTTTGTGTGGTTTGGCTCAAACGGACTGATACATAAAGGATTGGATATTCTTATAGATAGTTTTGCTCAATTACCAAATTATTGTCTGAATGTATATGGTGCACCGGGAAAAGAAATAAAAGGATTTTCCATACCAGAAAATGTGATAATACATGAGAGTGTGAATGTCTTTTCTAAAGACTTTATAGATAAGGTCATTAATCAGAATGTGTTTGTCGTGTCACTTTCATGTTCAGAAGGTATGATGTCTGGTGTGGCCACTTGTATGGCGCATGGGTTGATACCTATAACTACAAAAGAAACAGGTTTTGATGATGTCTCAGGTAATATTACATTTGATTCATTTGAAATTAAGGATGTGGTTGATGTAATTATAAAGGCTGCCAATATGAAAGGAGAGGAATTGCAGGCTTTATCAACTAAAATATTTGAATATAGCAGGAAAGAGTATTCATTGAAAAAATTTGAATCATCTTTTAGTCAAATAATGAGTGAGGTAAATAAAATTGAATAGTAATTTTATAATAAATGGCAAAAGCAATAGTTTTAAATGAATCATATAAAGTAACATTATTTGATTACTTATATTTTTTCATAATAGTTATTTATATGGGACAGGCTACCTCAGAAACAAGTAGAATGGTAGGTTCATTGTCTGGTAATCCTATTCCATTATTGCTGCCTATAGTGTTGACTTGTATTTTATGGAAGAAGCATCCCATTTCTTTTAATAATAAGAACTTACATAAGGTATTAGCTATTTATACGATTTGGGCGACTTGTTCGCTGATTAAATATGGAAGTTACACGACACAGGAACTTTCTTATCATTTTTTTATGGTTTATGCCATTATCATTGCATATATTCATAATCAAATATTTGGATATAAATTAGTACCTCTCTATGAAAATGTTCTAACTTTTCTTTGTAAGATAGCGGTCATCGGTTGGCTTGTAGCTGTATTAATACCGGCCTCCGCTTCATTTTTCAGATTGTTTTATGAAACGGGATACGGCAATAATGTTTTTTATTTATTTACTTGGATGGACCCAGCGAAAGGACAGGCTTATTCTGGTATCATTAGAAATGCAGGCTGTTCTTGGGAACCCGGTCGTTTTGCTATTATGGTTGCTTTGGCCATATTCTGTAATCTTTGTCAGAATGGAATTAAGTTCAGGAACAATAAAAATATTTGGTGGTTGCTTATAGCTTTAGCGACGACACAATCTACTACAGGGTATTTTTCTGTGCTGGTTCTTTACATTATATTTATGGTAAAGAAATTCAATCTTAAATATACTTTTTTACTCATATTAGTTCTAGGTCCTGTTGTTTATGGTTTGATTCAGTTGGATTTTATGGGAGAGAAAGTTACTTCGAGAATATCCGATGCTCAAGATGTTTCACGGTTGGAAGAACAGTTCTCATGGAATTCTGTCCAATATGAAGAAGGTGAATATTTGGGTTCCATAGATCGTTTTGAAGCTATGGTATTTGAATGGACAAATGTGTTAAACGACCCTATATTAGGTTATAGCAGGAATGTGGAGCATTCTTACTTTAGAACTCATATTTCTTCCAATTATGCATTAGCGAATGGTCTTGTCAAAGTTTTAGGAATGTTTGGTTTGCCATTGGGACTTTATTTCTTCTATATTTTATATCGTGCTTCAGTTACAATAGCTTGTCAGAGTAAGGAAAAAAGAAAGTTAGGATTGATGGTCTTATTGTGTATGAGTGCAATTTCTTATACCATTCTTTCTATACCAGTATTTACTAGTTTCTGGTTTTATGGTGTTTTTATAACTTCTAATAAAACTAATAAAAGGAGTATTAAATAAATATCTCATTCAAGAAAAAGTAAGTATAAATGAAAGTATATATTTTGACTAGAGAGCCATTTCCTAATGGAATGGCTGCAACCAACCGCATAAAATGCTACGCGAAAGCTATCATAAAAAAAAAGGTGGCATGTGAAGTTCTTATTTGTACTCGTACTGAGAGATATGGAAAACCACCTAAAAATACAATTGGAGATGGTATTTTTGAAGGCATTTCTTATAAATATATAGGAGGAACACCGTTGAGAAGTGGCAATATTGTTCTCCGACAAATTAATGATAGGATGGATAAGGTGTGGACTATGCTATACCTGTTTAAACATCTGAAAAAAGGCGATATTGTATTAGGATATTGTGGTGTTTTCCCACATTTTATAAATACGATTATTCGTATAACGCACATGAAGAACGCATTCTATTTTCGTGATTTGTGTGAACTTCCTTATGGTACATCCCAAGAGACTGCAAGGAATATTAAACTACGTAAATTTACTTTTTCCAAACAATTTCCATTGTGTGATGGATTTATAGCCATATCGGATACCTTGGTTACATTGGCTGAAAAGTATAAAAGGACTGATGCTAAGGTACTGAAGGTGCCTATATTGGTTGACTTTGAGAAATATTGTATAGTAGACAAATCGAACGAGGTTGATGTTCCTTATATATTTCACAGTGGTACTTTGTTTGAACAGAAAGACGGCATATTGGGAATGATTGAGGCATTTGGTATTGCATTGCGCCAAATACCTTTCCCTATTCGTTTTATTTCTACTGGAAAAATAGAGAATTCACCTCACAAGGAAGCTATTCACGAATTGATAGAGAAATACCATCTGAAGGATAAAATTTTGTTTACCGGATATTTATCAGAAAGTGAATTAAGAGATTATTTGTCAAAAGCATCATTAGTCATAATCAATAAGTATGATACTCAACAAAATAAATATTGCTTTTCTACAAAACTTGCTGAATATTTGGCAGCGAGTAAACCGGTAATTATTACAAAAGTTGGTGAGGCTATGAATTGGTTGACGAATGGCAAAGACGCTTATATTGTAGAAGCGCAACGAATTGATTCTTTAGCCGAAAAAATAGTTGATGCTTTTACAGAAGTACAGAAACGATATGACATTGCGAAGAATGGCTTCAAGACTTGCAAGAACAGTTTTGACTATCGGAATTACAGTAAACAATTAATTGATTTTTTTACTCAGATTTCAAATGATACCAATTAAAATTCCTAAAACAAACTTATTGCATAGAGCATATGGTAAGATGCTTCACATTTTTTCCCCTTATCTTTCAGACGAGTTATATCTAAAATTACTTTTTCGACATCGAATGGGCTGTCAATTAAATTTGGACAATCCAAAGACATTTAATGAAAAGTTGCAGTGGCTGAAATTATACAATCGGAATCCGTTATATACGGTTATGGTTGATAAAGTTAAAGCTAAAGAATACGTTGCAAGTAAAATAGGTGAACAATACATCATACCGACTTTAGGTGTATGGGAAAATGCGGATGATATTGATTTTGACTCTTTGCCTTCCCGATTTGTTATAAAGTGCAACCACAACAGTGGTAAAGGTATGTATATCTGTAAGGATAGAAGCAAAATGAATGTGGAAGAAATTCGTAATGGATTACGTAAAGGACTCCGCGAGAATTATTACCTGCATGGTCGTGAATGGCCTTATAAAGATGTTCCTCGACGTATTATAGCTGAACAATATATGGAGAGTGAAGACCGGAAAGAACTTCAAGATTATAAGTTCTTCTGTTTTAATGGTGAACCACGTTTGTGTCAGGTTATAAGCGACCGCTCTACAGATGGTAAAATAGATTTCTATGACATGCAATGGAATAGAATAATTGGGTTGCTTGAACCATGCAACGATGTATTTCATAATAGTGATGTCGATTTTCCATGTCCTATATCTTTTAATGAAATGAAGCGGTGTGCGCATATTTTGGCCGAAGGGATGCCTTTTTCTCGTATTGATTTTTATGATATTGACGGGAAAGCTTTCTTCGGTGAAATAACATTTTTCCCCACGTCGGGATTAGGAATGTTTTCTCCAGAATCGTGGAGTGAAAAGACTGGTAATTGGATAACATTACCAATAAAACAATAATAGCACACAATAATATGAGATTAGCAATATTAATAGATTTTTTTGGTGGAGGTGGGAAAGAACGCAGGTGTCTCCAATTGATAAAAGGATTAAATTGTAACAATATTAAAGACATCCATGTCATCATGATAGATAATATCATTGATTATCCAGATTTATATAAAACGACTGCCAAAGTTCATATAATAGAACGTCATGGAAAGTACGATTTGGGTGTTATAAAAAGGTTATATAAAACATTGAAACAGATTAATCCTGATGTAATCATGACATGGACATTGATAAAAATGTCATTCTATCTCTGTATAATAAAACCTTTCTTGAAATGTAAATATATTAGTGCAATTGTAACAGCTGCACAGCCCATAAAAAAATATACTATTGATGACATAACGAGATTCATAGCTTTCAAGCAAGCTGATGTTATAGTCGGGAATTCTTATGCCGGAATAAAAGCTTATAAAGCACCAATAAAAAAATCATTAGTTATTTATAATGGTTTTGATATGGAGCGTTTGAATAAATTAAAGTCTATCGACCAAGTTAAAAATGATTTGTCTTTAAAAACTCCGTTCATGGTGTCAATGGCCGCAAGAATAAACAGACACAAAGATTACCAAACTTATATTGATGCAGCAAAGAAAGTGATAGCCCAACGGAAAGATGTAACATTTTATTGCATTGGAAAAGGAGAATTGATAGATTATTATAAAAGCCAATTAAATGCGGAAGAACAGAAATATGTAATGTTCTTAGGGTTTAGAAAAGATGTAGATTCAATACTGAATGCATCAACTGTCTCTGTATTATGTACAAACAATAAACTTCATAAAGAGGGTGTGTCCAATACTATATTGGAGTCAATGGCTTATGGAGTTCCAGTTGTTGCTACGACAGGTGGAGGTACGGATGAAATAATACTTGATGGTGAAACTGGTTTTATTATTCCTCCTTTTGAACCATCTGTTTTGGCTTCAAAGATTAATACATTGTTAGATAGCGAATCATTACGACGGCAAATGAGTGAAAAAGCTAAAGAAAGGATACGAAATAACTTTTCGCTGGATTTAATGGTGGAAAATTACATGTCGCTTTTTAATCGGATATTATGCTAAAGTTTTTGAATAATTTCATAACCTTTGATTATTATAAATGCCAGCAATGCGGCATTTGTAAGCCAATTTGTTCCACGAAAGCGATTTCATACACATTGTTGCCTAATGGTTTGCAGAATATTTCCATAGATTCAGACAAATGTATCTGGTGCAAGAAATGTGTGAATGCTTGTCCGGCAAATAAAGAAAGTCTTTACACTAATTACTTTGAGGAGTTCCCAAATAAAAGATATTTTCTGGGATATAATAAAGATAATTCCCTTCGCCGGGAATCCTCTTCAGGGGGTGTATGCAAGACTCTCATAATCGAAGGGCTGAAATCGGGTCTGGTGGATGGAGTTTATTCCTTAAAATGTAGCACTCAATATCCATATGCAGAAGGGGCATTTTATACAAGGGAAAATATTCCTGCCTATACTGAGATTCCCAACTCTGTATATCATTCCGTGATGGCGTGTTTGAACTTTACAGCCATACAGAGATGTGATAAACTGATGATTGTAGGAACGGCCTGTCAATTGCGTGCTTTGGAGAAAGTTGTGAAAAATAAGTGTAATACCCTGATAAAGGTCTGTATTTTCTGCAAGCAGCAGAAAACATTGGATTCAACCCGCTTTTTGGCAAAAGTGATGGGTACTAAGATTCCGGAAAATCTAAATTTTTCGACTTGCTATCGTGGAACAGGGTGGCCGGGAATCGTTCGTGTGAATGAATCTGAACTGCCATGGAACAGGGCGGCTCAGATTCCGTTCGGTAGAAGATTATGGACTGTGCCGGGCTGTGACGTGTGTGGCGATTCATTTGGAACAGAATGCGGAGCAGACATTTCTTTAATGGACCCATGGGAAATCAGACAGCAGAATGATTTGGGAGAGACATTGATCACGGCGCATACGGAAAAGGGACTTCAATTGTTGCAAACAATTCCGAATCTGGTATTGGAGGCTAAAACGTATCAAGAAGTGAAGCCGGCATTGTCTTTGAAAGATGTATGGCGTAAGCAGCAGCTTGTCCCGTTTTTCAGAGGGAAAGATTGTGATAAGGAAATAATGAAGGCAGGAAAGAAAGAGCGACAACAGAGGAAATGGCTGCAATTGATCGTTGAAAGATTACCGCGTATGCCATTCATTTTTTATCGGGCGTTGTGCAAATTTCCGGATTTAAGAAATCGCATTTTAAAATAATATGGACATTAAAGTAATAACTCGTCATGCACCTTCCAATTATGGCTCGTTGCTTCAATCAATGGCTACTATAACTATTCTTGAGAGGTTGGGATGTCGGTGTGAGATTATTGACTATATCCGTAAGGATGAACAAGGACTGAAAGCAATTCTGGCGGCTCTGAACAATAAGGAAGGATGGAATGGGAACTTTATAAAGAAAATGTTGTTCATTCTTTTCAGGTATCCGGAAGAAAAAATTGCAGAGCGAAAGTTTGAAAAAATGCGTTCACAATTTCTGAAACTTACCAGAAGATGTGCTACCATTAAAGAGCTGTCTACATTGACGGCTGATGTCTTTATGACAGGAAGTGATCAGGTTTGGGGGCCTACAATTGATGGGAAATATGACGAGGCTTATTTTCTTTCATTTGTCCGGAATGCTCCGAAAGTCGCTTTTGCCGCCAGTTTTGGCAGAACAGACTTTAATGATTCAATCTTGTTAGCATATAAGAGTCTGTTGTCTACCTATAAAGCAGTTGCCGTGCGAGAGAATACGGCAGTAGATTTGTTGAAACAAATGGGCGTTCCATGTGTCGGGCAGGTATTGGATCCGACATTGTTGCTTACCGGAGATGAATGGAGCAAATTCATAAACAGGAAAAACTCTTTGCCTCAGTGCTATGTGTTGGTTTATCAGTTGCATAATAATCCGACACTGAATGAATATGCGAAGAATTTTGCAGCTCATGTTGGATTGCCTCTTTATCGTGTTTCTCCCACATTCCATCAGTTCAGGAGAGGGGGCAGATTCATTTATCTTCCTGATTTAGGGGAGTTTCTTTCTGCAATAAAGAATTGTTCATATTTCATTACTGATTCTTTTCATGGAACGGCATTTGCCTTGAATTTCAATAAGCAATTCATTGAGATTTTGCCAAATAACAAGACAGGAAGCAGAAACCAGAGCATATTGAGACTGACAGGTTTGGAGAATCGTATAGTGACTGATTTTGATGATTTTTCTATAAGCGAAAGATTCATTGACTTTAGTAAAGTCAACCAGATACTGGAGTATGAAAGGAATAAATCATTAAACATCTTGCAAGCAATTATTGGTTTATGAAAATTATACTTATCACTTATCCGGTTTCTCCTTATAGAGGTTCGGAGTTTGCCGTATCGTGGAACTATATCGTTAATATGTCCAAATACCATGAGCTTTTTGTATTGTATGGGACATCCGGTAATGGATTTGGTAATGTCAGCGAACTGCAAGATTGGTTGAAGTCACATGATTTACCGAATGTACACTTCATTGATGTGCAGGTGCCTAAAAATAGTATCTCAAACTTTCTGGCATTTTGCCGTAAAATAAGTTATACCTATGGCTCGTATATTCAATACAAGTACTATTACAGATTGGTATATGAAAAGGCGAAAGATATAATCTCTCGAGAAAGAATTGATGTTGTGCATTATTTAAATCCAATAGGGTTTAAGGAGCCGGGAAGATGTTGGAAAATAAAGAGTGTACCTTATATCTGGGGGCCAATACAGGGAGTGGAAAACAGGCCCTTTTGTCTATATAGGGCTTTAGGAATGAAAGGTTGTTTGGATGCGATTGTTCGACTTGTGTTCCATAATGGGATTTTGTTTTGTTCTTCAAAAATACGAAAAGCAATAAAAAGAGCGGATTATTTATTTGCCGCTACTCCACGAACCGTAAAACAGATGAAATCTATTTTTCATAAAGATGCAATTTATTTGCCTGAAAATGGTATTCTGGAAATGAAATGCTATAATCCTATTCATTATGAAAAAAATGAAACTTTTCGGATTGTATGGGTTGGGGCTGTCTGTTATAGAAAAGGGCTCGTTTTGTTATTGGAGGCGTTGAATCAGGTGAAAAACGAGAATTGGCAATTGGATGTATGTGGCAGTGGAGAACTTTTGAATAAATTGAAGTCAATCGTCAGGGATTCTCATATCGAGTCCCGAATCAAATGGCATGGGAATTTGCCAAGGGAGGACGTTTTTGAATTGTTTCGGGCGGCTCACCTCCATGTGATTTCGTCACTTGGTGAAGCAACGACAACAGTATTATTTGAAGCTATGTCATGCGGAGTTCCCACGATGACATTAGATCATTGTGGCATGGCGGGTGTCGTATGTGAAAAATGTGGCATCAAGATTCCGATTCGCTCTTATAGGCAAGTTATATCTGATATTGCCAAGAATATAGATTGTTTGATAGAAAATCCTGAAAGAATACATACACTCTCACAAGGTGTTTTGGAATGTTCCAAAAAATACATGTGGGAAAACAGGATTAAGATATTCAATGAAGTTTATGAAAAAGCTGTATTGAAGTATAAGGTTTAAATTTCGCTTGATAAGACTCCGTTTTTCAATATGTAATTAAATCTATATAACACAATGAATGCATATAAAATCAGTGTAATTATTCCATGCTACAATATATCTCAATATGTGGAGAATTGCATGAAATGTCTTAGAGCACAGACATTTAAAGAGTTTGAGGTAATTTGTGTCAATGACGGAAGTACTGATGATACACTTGCGATGTTAAATAAATATAAATGGGGGGGGGTAAAAGTGCTGTCCACAAAAAATCAAGGTGTATCACAAGCCAGAAATGAAGGAATCAAACTGGCAAAGGGTGATTATCTTTATTTTTTTGACCCAGATGATTATATCGAACCGGAAACATTAGAAATCATTTACAGCAAGGCAGTTGAAACAGATAGTGATGCCGTACAATTCAATTTCCGGTTAATAAAGATTCCAGCTAATATCAAGTGTGAAGGACGGAATGGGAATAAAAAGACTGGTGTATATGAGAATGAAAATATTATTAAAGAATATCTATCTCGTTTTATAGGTTATTCGGCAAGTGACATTCAATTATTCGGAACAAGAGATTTTTATGCAAAGAAAGAGATGGGAACTGTATGGAGATTTCTTTTTAAACGTTCTGTAATAATAAATAATGATATTTTGTTTCCAGCAGATGTGCGTTTGAATGAGGATTCTTTATTTAATTGTAGATTCTTTTGTTTTGCCTCAAGAATTTATTATATTGATAATATCTTATATACATATTATTCAAAAGATAATGGGGCAATGATTTCCTCATTAAAGAATTTTGATGTTCTGTTCCTGAATAAATTAGCAGCGAAAAATGAAAGAATGGTTCTTCGGAATTTGTATTTAGAGAAATGGGGAATAGATATTTTTCCATTATTTGCAGGTTCACTATTCTTGTCGGCATTAGAAATAGCAGTTAAATCAAGTTATTCATTAAGTAATATTAAAAAGTTTCTTGAATATGTCGCAGATAAGGATGTGAGAAATGCCATTTCTATCATTCCATTCAGCGGGAATTTAAAGATAAAAGCCTTGTTGCTTTTATTTAAAATGCGATGTTTCATTTTCGTGTATCTAATGATTTATTTTATGAACAAAATTGGGATGAAGATTTAATCTGAAATGTTGTTTTCTTTTTGTTTCAGGAAAAATGCTTCTCTAACTAAATATATCAATAAAGCAGTAATCTTAAAAGATAGTTATATGCAGATAAATACCCCCCCCATTCGCTAAATAACGTTAAATCAAATCGTTACGAATCCCTTGACGGTCTCCGCGCATACGCTGCAATTGGCATTGTCATGATGCATGTGCTTGCAAATGTTGTGGTCAAGCCGAGTGAGAATTTTCTGACGGATGTCATCATTCCGTTTTTTACGAATTTCACGCTTCTGTTTATGGTGGTAAGTGCTTTTTCGGTGTGCTGCGGATATTATGACAGGGTGAAGAATGGGGCGATGAGGCCGAATGATTTCTACAAGAAGCGGTATCGGCGGCTGCTTCCGTTTTTTGCCTTGATGGTCATCATTTCATTGGCAAAGGATCATGACTACAAGGCCTTGTGCGAGAGTTTTGCCAACTTGACTTTGTGTTTCAATCTGTTGCCGAATCCTTCTATTGAAACAATCGGTGTGGGATGGTTTATCGGGACTGTGTTCACGTTTTATCTGCTTTTTCCGTTCTTTACGTTTCTGTTGGACAATAAGAAAAGAGGCTGGTTCGTATTGGTGGTTTCGTTAATCTTCTGCTTGATTGCGATTGACTATTTCTCAGGACCGGAGTTTGTGGTGAAGAAAATTGACCGTGTGAACATCATTTATAGTGCACCGTTCTTTATCGCCGGAGGACTGATCTATCTGTACAGAGATTCAATCTGTAAAGTCGTGTCACGGTATAGTTGGACGGTATTGGTGATATGCCTGTTGGTTACCGCATTGCGGTTTATATACAGAGGGGCATCATTCGGATTTGTTGTTTTTGATTTGGCTTTGTTTTCGGTCTGGCTGATATATGCTGTCGGTACGAACACATGGGCTTTGAACAACCGGTTCACGAAATACATCAGCAAAATCAGTCTGGAAATCTATCTGTGTCACATGATGGCATTCAGGGTGGTGGAAAAAATGCATCTGGAAAACATGATAGGCAACAAAGACTTGCTGTATGTGCTGACTTTCTTAATCACATTAATCGGAGCGATTGTATTTTCGCATGTAGTGAAGTTCTATCTTTTTCCCAGGACGATTGACAAATGGTGGAAATAATAGGACTGCAATCCTTGTCGTTGTTCTGAATAGTTTCTGTGACTATTTTGACACTCTATAAACGTCATATCTCAAAATCATGAGAATCTTATTATCCAATAAATTTTATTACCGTCGCGGCGGTGACTGTATCTATACGCTCAATCTGGAGCAGTTGCTGAAGGCGCACGGGCATGAGACGGCGGTGTTCGCCATGCAGTATCCGGACAATCTGCCTACACCGTGGAGCAAGTATTTCCCAAGTGAAATCCGTTTCTCGCCGGGACCGGGAATGATAGAAGCTTTTCTGCGTCCGTTCGGTACACATGAAGTGAAGCGGAAATTTAATGCGCTGCTGGATGACTTCAGACCGGATGTGGTGCATCTGAACAATATTCATTCGCAGCTCTCGCCTGTCATCGCGGAACTGGCACATAAGCGGGGCATCAGAGTGGTGTGGACTATACATGATTTAAAATTGTTGTGTCCCCGATATGACTGCATGCGGAATGGAAAAACTTTGTGTGAGGAGTGTTTTGCTGACAAACATAAGGTGCTGGAGTACAAATGCATGAAAAACTCAAAGGCGGCCAGTTTCCTTGCATATAGGGAGGCGGTGAAATGGAACCGTCAACGGCTGGAGGCTTGTACGGATTTGTTCGTTTGTCCTAGCCGATTCATGGAAGGAAAGATGGCGAAGGGGGGATTTGACGGGCATAAGCTGGTCACATTGTGCAATTTTATTGATGTGGAGAAATGTAAAAAGGAGAATTATACAGAGAAAGGTGACTATTATTGTTTTCTTGGTCGTCTTTCTAATGAGAAAGGAATCCATACATTGATAAAGGCTGCTAATCAATTACCTTATAAACTGAAGATTATCGGTGGAGGTCCGATGGAAGAGGAAATGAAAAAGCTGGCCAATCCGAATGTGGAATTTCTGGGCTTCAGGCAATGGGACGAAATAAAGGAAATAGCTGGGAGAGCACGGTTCAGTGTAATTCCCTCGGAGTGGTATGAGAATAATCCGCTTTCTGTCATTGAGGCGCAATGTATCGGTACTCCTGTGCTGGGTGCGCGTATCGGGGGCATACCGGAACTGATAGAGGAAGGCACATCGGGCATGTGCTTTGAAAGCAAGAATGTGGAGGACTTGAAGGATAAAATCCAGGCCATGTTCGCGACGGATTTCGACTATGAGGGCATTGCCCGTGCGGCCCAGAAGCGGTATGATTCGGAGACATATTACCGGCGTATTGTCGAACTTTACAAATAATCAAATACACATATATGGCAAACAACAACATTCCGCGTCCTACAGACGCAAGTATTATCTTGACTTACCGTTGTCCGATGAAGTGCAAGATGTGTAACATCTGGTTCAACCCGACAAAGAAGAGTGAGGAAATCAAGGCTTCGGATTTGAAGTCGCTGCCTCGGTTGAAGTTCATCAATCTGACGGGCGGGGAACCTTTCATCCGTGAAGACCTGGCCGAGATAGTGGAGGAGTGCTACCGACATACCGACCGTATCGTAATCTCTACTTCCGGATGGTTTGAAGACCGGGTGGTGGAGCTGGCGAAGAAGTTTCCGAACATCGGAATCCGTATCTCCATCGAGGGACTGAGCCAGAAGAACGATGAACTGCGCGGACATGCGGGAGGATTCGACAAGGGGCTTCGTACCTTGCTCACATTGAAGCACATGGGGCTGAAGGACATTGGTTTCGGCTGTACGGTGTCGAACAACAATTCCAGTGACATGCTTTCGCTCTACCAGCTTTCACTCTCTCTGGGCATGGAGTTCGCCACGGCGGCCTTCCACAATTCATATTATTTCCACAAGAGTGACAATGTAATCACGAACAAAGACGAAGTGTGCAACAATTTCAAGCAGCTGATAGAATGGCAGTTGCAGGAAAAGCATCCGAAAAGCTGGTTTCGTGCATGGTTCAATATGGGGCTTATCAACTATATTGAGGGCGGCCGGCGCATGTTGCCCTGTGAGGCTGGTTCGGCAAATTTCTTCATCGACCCGTGGGGAGAAGTGATGCCCTGCAATGGTCTTGAGGAGAAGTACTGGAAAGAAAGCATGGGCAATATCCATGATGCGCCGTTTATGGAGATTTGGGAGAGTGAGCAGGCCCGGAAGGTGCGTGACATGGTGAGGAAGTGTCCGAAGAATTGTTGGATGGTGGGCACGGCGAGTCCGGTGATGCACAAATACATCAAGTTCCCGCTGAAGTGGGCGGTCAAGAACAAACTTCGCAGTATGCAGGGAAAGCCTGCCTGTCTGGACAAGAAATGGTGTGACGTAGGTCAGGACCCTTGTCAGGGGGATTTGAGGGAAAAGTTTTAGGAATATGAAAATAGTAGTTACCGGCACCCGTGGCATTCCGGATGTCATGGGCGGGGTGGAGACGCATTGTGAGGAACTGTTTACGCGCATTGCCGCAAAGGGATTCGACGTGACCGTCATCCGCAGGAAGAGCTATGTCCATGATTCGCTTGCAGAGTGGAAAGGTGTGAAGCTGGTGGACATAGAGACTCCGAAGAAGAAATCGTTCGAGGCAATCGTGCATACGTTCAAGGCCATTCTGAAAGCGAAGGCTCTGGGGGCGGATGTCGTGCATATCCATGCCATCGGTCCTGCGCTGCTCACTCCGATGGCTCGTCTGTTGGGGATGAAGGTGGTGTTCACGCATCATGGACCCGACTATGACCGTGACAAGTGGGGGAAGGCGGCGAAGACTATGCTGAAGCTCGGTGAACGCATGGGCACCCGCTATGCCAATGAGGTGATTGTCATTTCGGAGGTTATCAACGACATTCTGGTGCGCAAGTACGGACGGAGGGATTGCCATCTGATTTATAACGGTGTGCCGGAACCGGAAATCTGTGAATATCCGGAGTATTTCGAGGAGCTGGGCATCGGGAAGGGAAACTATGTGCTGGGCATGTGCCGCTTCGTTCCGGAAAAGAACCTGCATCATCTGGTGGAGGCGTTCTCGAAGATAGATGCGAAGGGATGCCGTCTGGTGCTTGCGGGTGACACGGACTTTGAGGATGATTATTCGCGGAGACTGAAGGCGGAGGCGAGGGGGCATGGGGTGGTGCTGACCGGTTTCGTGAAGGGCCGGAAGCTGCATTCGCTGCTCACGAACGCACGCTGTTTCGTGCTTCCGTCTTCGCATGAGGGACTGCCCATCGCTTTGCTGGAGGCCATGAGCTACCGGCTTCCGGTAATCGTGAGCGACATTCCGGCCAATCTGGAGGTGGGGCTTTCGTATGAGGAGTATTTTCATGTGGGGGATGTGGAGGCACTGGCGCGGAAGCTGCAGAAGGTGGCCGACGGACCTTTCCGCCGTGTAGACTATGACATGGCTCCCTACGACTGGGATGTGATTGCCGGACAGGTGGCAGACATATACCGGCGGTATAGTTGACAAGGATATGTTGCAGACGATAGTCATTTGTGTGCTGGTGCTTGCCGCACTTGTGTTTGTGGGTGTGCTTGTCTATCTTATACGGCTTGACGTGAAGGATGAGGCGGACGACCTCAGGAAGGCGGGCCGGACGGACAGGCGGGAGAAGGACCGCTGATGTTTCATAAATATGACGGAAATTACCGTTTTGCGGAGAGTGTGGCGATGACATGCTCTCTTTTTTGTTCCTTTCGTTTCCGGAATCGGGTGATACCTTTTATCTTTGTATGCGTATGGAATGAATTTTTATTTTAATGTATAAAACGACAGGAAACTTATGAAACGACTGGCTTATTTGTGCCTGTTGCTGGTGGTATGCGCGTGTGCGTATGCACAGCAGGCTAAGTATGTGTTCTTCTTTATCGGCGATGGTATGGGAGTGAACCAAGTGAACGTGACGGAAATGTATCGGGCGGCCTTGCAGGGGCGTATCGGGACCGAACGACTGGTGTTCGGCAATTTCCCGGTGGCGGGAATCGCCACGTCTTATTCTGCTTCAAATCCGATTACTGATTCGGCGGCGGGTGGCACGGCTCTGGCTACGGGCACGAAGACTTATAATGGAGCCATCGGTGTGGATACCGACAAGCAGCCTCTTCGGAGTGTGGCCGCACGCGCCAAGGCAAGCGGGAAGAAGGTGGCCATCCTCACCACGGTAGGCATCAACCATGCCACTCCGGCGGCTTTCTATGGACATCAGCCGGACCGCGGCATGTATGACGAGATTGCAAGAGAGATGCCGGCCAGCGGTTTCGACTTCTTTGCCGGGAGTGGGATTCTCCGTTCGGACAAGGAGCGCGTCCCCTCGCTTGAACCTGTTATGGAGGAGGGCGGATATGCCATCGCTCACGGCATGGACGAGTATCGGGAGAAGTCCGGTGATGCGGACAAGATGCTGCTGCTTCAGCCGGAAGATGCGGACGACAACAGTCTGCCGTATGCGATTGACCGTAAGGACGGTGACATGACATTGGCGCAGATGACGGAAGCGGCCATTGATTTTCTGATGAAGGAAAAGAACAAGGGCTTTTTCCTGATGGCGGAAGGCGGAAAGATTGACTGGGCATGTCATAGCAACGATCTGGCTACTGTGGT
The DNA here is from genome assembly GCA_944320815.1 of uncultured Phocaeicola sp. Lineage (GTDB taxonomy): Bacteria > Bacteroidota > Bacteroidia > Bacteroidales > Bacteroidaceae > Phocaeicola. The sequence continues at coordinate 69,072 of CALUIZ010000008.1, forward strand.
CAATGAGGTGATTGATTTTGACAATGCCATAAAGGTGGCATATGAGTTCTATAAGAAGCATCCGAAGGAGACGCTGATTGTGGTTTCGGCCGACCATGAAACTGGAGGTCTGGGAATGGGAACCAGCGGTTATACGATGAACTTGAAGGCACTTGCCGGGCAGCGGATGTCGGAAGACGGACTTTCACTCCGTATCACCGACCTTCGCAAGGAGAAAAATGTGAGCTGGGAGCAGATGAAGGAATTGCTTTCAGAGACTATGGGATTCTGGAGTGAGTCGCCGCTGTCCTGGAAGCATGAACGTATGTTGCGCGATGAGTTCGAGAAGACTTTTGTCCGCCACAAGGTAGAGTTTTCCGAATCCTTGTATGCCCGCTCGGAATCTCTGGCGGCGGTGGCTGTAGAGGTGATGAGTCAGATTGCGAAGTTGGGATGGACAACGGGAAGTCACACGGCGGAATATGTGCCGGTTTATGCTGTCGGTGCCGGTTCGGACAAGTTCATGGGCAAGATGGATAATACGGATATTCCGAAGCGGATTGCCAAGGTGGGAGGATACAAGTGAGCGTAGGCTCATGTCCTGAAATGAAGGATGTGGTGTGATGATAAAGGCAAACGCCTGCTCCACTCAAAACAAAGGGTTGTTTTGAGTGGAGCAGGCGTTTGTTTTCTGACAGGCAGGTGCCTGTATCATTTCCGTATGAGGTATCTGATGACGGCATAACCTCCGACAATCTGCAGAAGCATCCCCGGAATGCCGATGCGGAAGTCCTGGATTGCGTCATGGAAGCTGCCTGACATGGCCCATTCGCCCAGTGTCCCCAGAATCTGATAGGCGAGTACGACCGCCAGCAAGGACAGCAGTGTCACTCTCTGGAAGCGGTGGGCTACATAGCCGGCCGCTAGGGCAAGAATGACCGATTTCAGCAGGATGGCGGGAACAACGGCGGGCAGGGGCATACCGAACAGCCATGAGTTGAGCAGCGGCGATGCGACGGCGGTCAGCAGACCGGCTTTCCATCCGTACTTGTAGGCTCCTACGAGGGTAAAGAAATAAATGGGCAGCCATATCACTCCTCCCTGAGGAATCAGGTGGAAGAGTTGGGGCAGTGCCAGATTGCCTGCGATGAAAAGCAGGGCGGCCAGATAGGTCTTCGTGTTGTTGTAAGACAACGAGTAAAGTTTGACTGTCGTTTCCATAAATCAATGTGTTTATTGAGGGTTAGTAATGTTTGTCAGTTTTGTGAGTCCCGGTATGCGTTCGGGGATGTTCCCGTTATCTTTTTGAAGATGTGGCTGAACTTGTGTACGTTGGGGAAGCCTAGTTGGCGGGCTACTGAAGCCGGGGTGTTGTCCGCTTCCAGCAGCAGCCGTCTGGCGGCCTCCAGTCTTTTCTGCTGTACATGTTCTTCCAGTGTCTTCCCTGTCTCGAATTTCAGCAGGTCCTTGAAATAGGCCGGGGAGAGATTTAGCGGCTCCGAGCAATATTCGGGAGTAGGGAATGTGCCTTGTCGCATACGTCCGGAAGCGATATAATCGTTTATCAGACTGTTGAGTTCTTTCAGGAGAGTCTTGTTCTTCTCCTCGCGCGTGATGAACTGGCGTTCGTAGAAGCGCGAACAATAGTCAAGAAGCAGTTCGATGAGGCGGGAAATCAATGTGCTGCTGTGCGAGTCGATGTCATGGTGAAGTTCCCGCCCGATGGCCTCAAAGCAGCGGATGACAATCGCTTTCTCCCATTGGGAGAGGTGCAGGGCCTCTTCTTTCCGGTAGAAAAAGAACGTATAGTTGTCAATATGGTTGTTCAGTGCCGTGTGGAAAAGCAGGTCGGGATGGAAGGCCAGCAGCAGCCCTTTGTCCGGCAATGTGTTCTCCGCGTTCATCCGGAACACTTCACCGGGGGTGAGGAACACCATAGTGGCGTTTGAGAAGTCGTAGTATCTGCGTCCGCAGCAGTTGCAGTTGTCCGTGCTGTCTTCTATGAGAAGGATGGCATAAAACTCGAACTTCACGAAATCCTGTTCAAAGTTCGGGCTCTCCAGGTTGATGAGGCTTGCCTGGGGGTGTAGGGTCCTGCTGCCGAGGCATCGGTTGCATTCGCATACGTCTTTGATGTCTAGAATGTCTTTTCCCATTTTGCGGTGGACAGATAAAAAGAGATGTCCGTTGTTTTTATGGTTACAAAAATAATCGGATATTTTGATATAACCATAACCATTATTACTTATTCAGTAACCATGCTTACTGACTTTCATCACTTTTCCGTGATGCGCAGGCCATGTTCTGTAAATCAGGTCGTTTTTTCTGTAATTTGTGTATTGGCCGGACTGTCTGGATGGATTATTTTTGCAGCGTGCCGCAATGGCACGGTACGGGTTCGTCGGAAGACGGGGCCGCATGATTTTTTCATAGCTCTAGTTTGGGGAGTGTGTCGGGAGAATTTGTTTCAGACACACTCTCTTTTAAAGAACGTTTTTTAGTATGATGCGAAAGAATTTGGTGGCTGCCATGGTGGCGGCGTGTGGCCTGCTTCCCGGATTTGCCGGGACTGTAGAGCCTGAAGATAGTTTGTTTCTCAGGAGCCTGCATCCGCTGGATGAGGTGGTGGTGACGGGAACGCGCAATGAGACGGATGTCAGGCATCTGCCCATGACGGTCTCGGTTGTCGGTAGACGTGAACTGGAACGGCGTTACCAGCCTTCCGTGTTTCCGGCTCTGGCCGAGCAGGTGCCCGGGCTGTTCGTCACGAGCCGTGGTGTGATGGGATATGGTGTGTCGACCGGTGCGGCCGGAGGGCTGAGCCTGCGGGGAATGTCGGGCAATGCGCAGATGCTGGTGCTGATTGACGGACATCCTCAGTATATGGGCCTTTTCGGACATCCCATCTCTGATTCCTATCAGACCATGCTGGCCGACCGTGTGGAGGTTCTGCGCGGTCCGGCTTCAGTGCTTTACGGTTCGAATGCGATGGGAGGTGTCATCAATGTCGTGACCCGGAAGATGCGCGAGGACGGAGTGAACACGCATATAAATGTGGGTGCAGGTTCCTATGGGACGGTGCAGACGGAGGCGGTGAACCGGGTGAGAAAAGGACGCTTCAGCAGTGTGGTGTCCGCTTCTTATAACCGTACCGACGGGCATCGTGCGGATATGGGATTTGAACAGTATGGCGGCTATGCCAAACTGGGATATGACTTTACGGACAACTGGAGGCTGTGGGGAGATGTCAACGTGACTCATTTCAACGCGTCCAATCCGGGGGAGGTCTTTTCTCCTTTGTACGACAATGATTCGCATATCACGAGAGGCATGGCTTCTGCCATGCTGGAGAACCGTTATGAACATACGTCGGGTGCGTTGAGCTTCTTCTACAACTGGGGCCGGCACAAAATCAATGACGGTTACGGGGAAGGGGAGCAGCCACAGGAATCACTGTTTCATTCGAAAGACCTCATGATGGGTGTGTCGTGGTATCAGAGCGCGGAACTTTATGAGGGCAACCGGCTGACGGTCGGTTTCGACTATCAGCATTTCGGCGGAGAATCCTGGAATGAGGTGATTGCGGACGGCAGCCGCCAGCCGGGGGTGGACAAGAAGCAGGATGAATTTGCCGGGTATGTGGATTTCCGACAGGATATAGGTTCGTGGGTGTCGCTTGACCTGGGACTTCGTGCCGACCATCATTCTCATGTCGGTACGGAGCTTGTTCCTCAGGGCGGCCTGGCTTTTCATCTTCCGGAAGATGCGGAGCTGAAGGCGATGGTGAGCAAAGGCTTCCGCAATCCGACAATCCGCGAGATGTATATGTTTCCTCCCCAGAATCCGGACCTGCGTCCTGAACGGATGATGAATTATGAGGTGTCGTTCACCCATCGGGCGTTTGGCGGTGATTTGAGATATGGAGCGAACCTGTATTATATCAATGGTGACAATCTGATAATGACAACCCGTGTGGACGGCAGACCGATGAATGTCAACAGCGGCGAGATAGAGAACTGGGGAGTGGAAGCCAACGTATCCTGTCGTGTCAGCCGGAACTGGAACGTGAATGCCAATTACAGTTGGGTCCATATGGAGAATCCGGTGATTTCCGCTCCTGAGCACAAGTTGTATGCGGGGGCTGACTTCCGTAAAGGGCGTTGGGGAATGTCCACGGGTATCCAGTATGTCAAGGGACTTTATACGTCCGTTTCTCCTGAAACTACGGAAGACTTCGTGTTGTGGAATCTGCGTGCCGACTGCCGTCTGTGCCGTTGGGCTTCACTTTATGTGAGGGGTGAGAATCTGCTGGCACAGAGATATGAGATTATGCTCGGCTATCCCATGCCGAAAGCGACTTTCCTGGGTGGGGTGAGCATCAGTCTGTAGGTAAATCCTTTTTTCATGTCTCACTCTGTAGAATTGTCGGGCCGGGAAATTAATATCCGCATATTCCGGTTGGAACAGGCCGTTGTTCTGTCGGGAATACCCCGTTGTTTTTTCCAGAAAATCCGGTAGCTGTAGTCTGGCATGGCAAGGGCCGGAAATTCCGTATCCGTATGGTCGGACGGCCAGAACCTTTCCGGAAGGCTTGTACGCTCGGTTTTAGAAGCGTACAGGCCTTCCGGCTGGAGCCGTAAAGGAATATGGCATGGATGCTGACCCTTCTGGGGAAGGTGAAGTTACAGCTCGCCTTTTTTGATTGCTTCCATTATGTTTGCCGGCGCGCGCTGTGCCAGATATTCTTTCTTCATGAAGTCCATGTAGGGAGCCGCATGTCTGAAGAACTGCCGGTAGCCTTTACAGAGGTAATTCAGTCCCGGCTCACCGGATTCAGTCCGCATGAACCGGTTCTTCGGGCATTCTCCGTTGCAGGCGAAAAGAAACTCGCATTCGCGGCACTGCGTGGGGAGTCCTTCCTGTTTCATCCTCCCGAACTGTTGCTGCTTCTCTCCATACATCATCTCCACCAATGTCTTCTCACGGATGTTGCCGAGCTTGAACTCCGGGAACACGAAGTGGTCGCATGAATAGACATCACCGTTGAATTCCATCACTCCGGCATGTCCGCACCATTTTCCCAGCGTGCATACTCCCGGCTGTTCGCCTACCCAGTTGGCAAGGGTTGAGTCGAACAGTTGGATGAAGTAGTTGCCTACATCGTTCCGCACCCATTCATCGAAGATGGTGCAGAGAAAATTCCCCCATTGTTCGGGCGAGACGGAAAAGTCGGCCAGTCTTTCGTTCTCTTCGAGGGGAGTGGCCAGATGGCGGCCGTCGGCATGGGGACTGATGCGCTCCACAATCGGAGTAAACTGAATATAATGGCAATTGATTTCCTTGAAGAAACGGTAGAAGTCCAGCGGATAGTCGCCGTTGAAGTCGTTCACCACAGCCAGTGCATTCCATTCCACTCCATGCTTGTTGAGCAGACGGATTCCCTGCATCACTTTCACGAACGAAGGCCGTCCCTGCCGGTTCTTCCGGTATTCGTCGTGGAACTCCTGCGGGCCGTCGATGGAGACTCCCACCAGCCAGTTGTTCTCGCGGAAGAACTCACACCATTCGTCGGTGAGCAGTGTGCCGTTGGTCTGGATACAGTTGTCGATGGTGTGTCCGGCGGAATATTTCTTCTGCAGTTCCACCACGCGCTTGTAGAAGCTCAACGGTCGCATCAGAGTCTCGCCTCCGTGCCAGGTGAAAAGCACCTGCGGCATGGTCTGTGCCTGGATATATTCCTGGATGAACCTTTCCAGCAAAGCATCGCTCATCACATGTTTTGACACATCCTTATACAGGTTGGCCTTTTCGAGGTAATAACAGTAATCACAGGCAAGATTGCAGACGGCACCTACGGGCTTCGTCATGATATACATGGGCTTTGAAAAAGGGGCAGTAATCATTTGAGCAGTTATGGTTGGTGATTAATGATTCATTCAGATATGTTTCTGTGGATTCGTGGAGTGATTTCTTCCAGCAAGCCTTGGCAGGCATCTTCCAGGATGTCAAGCACATTCTCGAATCCCTGTGCGCCTCCATAATAAGGGTCGGGCACATGGTCCGCTACCTTCGTGCGGCAGAAGTCGGTCATGCGCCGAATCTTCTTTTCGCTGTCAGTGTCGGGTGCCTTGTCGTGCAGCGCGTCGATGTTGCTGTCATCCATCCCGACAATCAGGTCGAAGTTGTAGAAATCCTCTGTCCGTACAGGGCGGGAAAGATGCGTCAGCCTGTATCCTCTTCGGATGGCATGCGCGCGCATTCTTGCATCGGGCAGGTCGCCTTCGTGATAGCCGCTTATGCCTGCGGAATCAACGCCGATTTCATTTTCCAGTCCTTCTTTCTTGATGAGTGTCCGCATGATTTCTTCAGCGGATGCCGAACGGCAGATATTGCCGAGGCAGATGAAAAGTATCTTGTATTTCATTATGATGATTAAGAATTAATGGTTGATGGGTGACAGTCGGTGTCGGCGGGAGTGCATCGTCAGTCATGGACTCCCAAGTACTCCTTGAATTTCTTTACATCCGTGTTCATGATCAGTTCTTCCGGAAACTCCGCTTCGTTCACCAGCTCCAGAGCCAGGTCGTATTTGGCTATGTCGAACGAAATATGTGCGTCGCTTCCCAGAATCACCGGCACTTCATACTGCTTGCACAGACGGAGTATTTCCAGATTGTTGGATCTTGCCTCTACCTTGTGTCGGCTGGGGCGCAGCGAACTGTTGTTGATTTCAAGCAGAGTGCGGTGTTCTTTGGCCGCCTGCACGATAGGTTCGAACAGCAGTCGGGCCGTTCCGTCTCCCGGATGACTGATGATGTGGATATACGGGTTCGATATGGCACGGACCATGCCATGCGTATTTTCTTCTGGACTTCCCTGTTCGTAACAGAGCGAATGGATTCCGGCGATGCGCAAATCCAGCATTTTCAGATAGTTCTCGTCCAAGTCCAGATTGCCTTCCGTATCCAGAATGTTGATTTCCGCACCCAGCATCAGCTCGATGCCATACATCCGGCGCGGCACCACATAAAGGTTGCGGAAGTAAATCGGCTCACAGCTTCCGGGGATTCCCGGAGAGTGTTCGGTGATTCCCAGAAGTTTCAGCCCTTTTCCGGCGGCGGCCTGAGCCATTTCCTGCAGCGTGCTGAAAGCGTGTCCGCTGGCAATCGTGTGTGTATGTACGTCCAATTCTATTTTCATATTTGTTTTCTTTATTTTTACATTGGGTCTGCGTCATAATAGACATTTACCGTGCGGAAGCGTTCATCGGCTGTAACGGCATGCTGCACTTCCTTCAGGTATTGCCGTATCTTGCTCATGGAAATGTCCTGTTCCACTTTGATGACGATTTTCTTGATGAACAGGGCCTGGATGCGGCTTACCGGTGGATTGTCCGGTCCAAGAACCCTGTCTTTCAGTCCATTGCGCAGATAGACGGCCATCTGTGCGGCTGCCTGTTCGAGTACATCCTCTTTGCGGTGTTTCAGGTATACATAGATAAGGCGGTAGAAGGGAGGATATCTGAACAGACTTCTCTCCGCAAGCTGGTCCTCATACATCTGCCGGTAGTCGTTGGCCAGCACCTGATGGACAAGCGGAAGGTCGGGCGATTTGGTCTGGAGCACCACCAGCCCTTGTCCGTTCTTCCTTCCTGCCCGTCCCGCCACCTGAGCCATTAGCTGGAAGGCCCGTTCGTGCGAGCGGAAGTCAGGATAGTTGAGCATGGAATCTGCGTTCAGGATGCCCACCACGCTCACCCGGTCGAAGTCGAGTCCCTTTGACACCATTTGCGTGCCTATCAGTATGTCGGTCTTCCCCTCCTCAAAGTCAGCGATGATTCTTTCGTAGGCGGTACGTGTGCGGGTCGTGTCAAGGTCCATGCGCGCCACGCGTGCTTCGGGAAAAAGTTGCCGGATGTCGTCTTCAATCTTTTCAGTGCCGAACCCCCGGCTTTTCAGTTCCGTGCCTCCGCAAGCCGGGCATACCGACGGCACCTGATAAGTGTAGCCGCAATAATGGCAGGTGAGCTGGTTCAGCCTTTTGTGATAAGTCAGACTTACGTCGCAGTTTCTGCACCGGGGCACCCATCCGCAGGTGTGGCATTCAATCATCGGGGCGAATCCACGCCGGTTCTGGAACAGAATCACCTGCTCTTTCCGTTCCAACGCTTCGCGCACCTTCTGGAGGAGGAACGGCGAGAACTGGGCCGTCATCCGTTTCTTCCGGGCCAGTTCCTTGATGTCCACCAGTTCGATGTGTGGAAGCTGCATCTGCCTGTGGCGTTCGGTCAGTTCCACGAGTCCATATTTCCCTTGTATGGCATTATAATAAGTTTCGATACCCGGTGTGGCGGTTCCCAGCAAGGTCTTTGCTCCGTACATGGATGCCAGCATGATGGCGGCATCCCTTGCATGATAGCGGGGGGCCGGGTCCTGCTGCTTGTAGGAGTTTTCGTGTTCTTCGTCCACGATGACCAGTCCCAGACGCTGGAAAGGCAAAAAGACCGATGAGCGTACCCCCAGTATGACCCCATAAGGATTTGCCGAGAGCTGCTTCTGCCAGATTTCCACCCGTTCCGCATCCGGAAACTTGGAGTGATATACCCCCAGCCGGTTGCCGAATACCCGTCGGAGCCTTCCGGTAATCTGTGCAGTCAGCGCGATTTCCGGAAGCAGATAAAGCACCTGTTTCCCCGCCTGCAGTGCCTGCTCAATCACATGGATATAGATTTCCGTCTTGCCGCTGGCGGTCACTCCATGCAGGAGACACACGTTCTTCTGTCCGAACGCGCGGAGAATGTCATTGAAAGCCTTTCCCTGCGCCGGACTGAGCGTGTTGACCGGAACCGTTTCCTTTGACATCCGGTCAAGTCTTCCCGTTTCGTGCTCGTAAGTCTCGAGGATGCCTTTTGCCGTCAGTTCCTTGAAGACGGCAGACGAGATTCCGGCAGTTCCCGTCAGTTGTGTCCGTGAAACTTCTTTGGGTTCGTTACCCTCCTCCCATTCCGAAAGTTCCAGATATTTCAGCAGCAGATTCCGCTGTTTGGGCGCACGCTTCAGCATGTCCAGTTGGAGATGGATGTTCCGCTCGTTCCGCATCGCTTCAGTCAGCCGCACGCGTGTTTCCGTACGCGGCCTGTAGCTCTGTTTCAGCTCTTCCTTTATGCGGACCGCCTCTTTTTCAAGAAGCGATCTGACCACGGGAAGCAGGTTCCTGATTTGGGCGGCCTTTTCCAGTTGGGTGATGTTCTGCATCTTTCCCGTACAGAGCAAGTCGAGCACCTTCTGTTCTTTTTCGGGAAGAGGCTCGGATGCCTGGAAATCCGGATTACATTCCACTCGCGTCTCGCTTTCCAGTTTCAGTCCGGAAGGGACGGCCGCATTGTACACGTCGCCCAGCGTGCAGAGATAATAGTCGGCCAGCCATTTCCAGAAGGCATACTGATGCTTCAGAAGAATAGGGTGGCCGTCGAGCACCTCCGCCACTTCCTTCACCTCGTAGGTGGCCGACGGCGTGGAGTCTGTCTGCACCACAATCCCCGTATAGTATTTTTTTGCCCCGAAAGGCACGATGACACGGTTCCCCCACTGCACTTTTTCCGTCAGTTCTTCCGGAACGGAGTAAGTAAACAGACCCGCGACGGGCAGAGGCACTATGACATCGACAAATTTCTTCATATGGCAAAGATAGTAAGAAAGTCCGTCAAATATTGTCGCGGACTGCATGGATTTTTGGGGTAGTCCGTTTAAACGCCGTTCCGTCCTGTCGGGTGGACGGCTTTATGAGGATAATCTGCGGAAAATAAGCGGTTGTTTTAAACAGAACAGGCGGTTGCCTTATGTGGGACAACCGCCTGCTCTTTCAGAATCCGGTAGGAGTCAGAACATATAGGCGAGTGAAACCTGCCAGGTGTTCTGCTTGAAGCCGTCTACGTAGGTTCCGTTGTCATCCTTTACCATGATTCCGTTGTCCTTGACGGCAAAATTATAGTTGGCTCCCACATGGACATGGCCGAAGAGTTTCAGCCCTGCGCCCACATTGAAACTGGTGCTCTTCTTCTTGAACTCACATACGTCCCTGAACCATTTGTGCCCCACATTGAAACCGAACTGAGGTCCTACGGCCAGATAGGCACCCACCACACTGCTGAATCCGAATGTCCATTTTACGTTGACAGGGATTTCGATACTTTTCTTCATGGTGGAACCTTCCTCCGTGTCTACACCGTATTGGTTGTAGAGTGCCGAGACATCAATTCCAAGTCCGAGCAGCGGAATAGTGGCTTCTGCGGTCGGCCCGAAGAAGAATCCTGTACGGTTGTCAGGGCTGAAGATTTCTTTCGAGACGGAAACTTTTGAAACGTTCAGTCCGGCCTTCACACCAAACTGCAACTGGGCATGTGCCGGGATTGCCAGACAAAGGCATGCCATGAGCATTAAAGCGGAAAAAATCTTTTTCATATTTGTTCTCGTTTTATAGTGACAGGGGCAAATATAAGAAAGTTTTTCTGATTTCTGTCACAATGGGATTGAATACGGAAGCATAAAGGCGCGGAGAGTGTTTTCTTTTGACTTGTGGAGAACGGGGTGTTTTCTGCGGAAGGAACATGAGAAGACGGCACCCGTCGTCTGAAATTTGACTTCCAGACAGCGGATGCCGTCACTCATTCTCATTTTTGCGTATATTATCCTTTAAGCGGATTCCACCCCTGCGCTTTCAGCTCCAGCTCGTTTCCGTCGCGGGTGATGAGGGCGCAGCCAAGTTCAGGCTTGGTGATGTGTCCGATAATCTTGACATCTTTAATCTGGGATACCGTTTCATGGGCGGTCAGCGGCACGGTAAAAAGCAGTTCATAGTCTTCCCCTCCGTTCAGGGCACAGGTGCTCAGGTTCATGTTGAGCTCTTCGGCCATGACGGCCGTCTGGTAATCTATCGGAATCCGTTCTTCATAGACACGGCATCCGGCATGGCTCTGCGAGCAGATATGCATCAGTTCCGATGAGAGTCCGTCGGAGATGTCCATCATGGCGGTAGGCTTGATGCCTGCTTCCGCAAGCCTTTCTATGATGTCTCTTCTGGCTTCCGGTTTCAGAATCCGTTCCAGCAGATATTCTTTCCCTGCGAAGTCCGGCTGCACTTCCTTTTCTCCCTGGAAAACCGCTTTCTCCCGTTCCAGAAGCTGAAGTCCCATGTATGCCGCTCCCAAATCGCCGGACACACAGATGAGGTCCGTTTCATGCGCTCCATTGCGGTAGACCACCTTGTCCTTGTCCGCTACGCCGATGCAGGTGATTGAAATCGTCATTCCTGTGACCGATGAGGTTGTGTCACCTCCCACAATGTCCACATGATGTAACTGGCATGCCAATTTCACCCCGGCATAGAAATCTTCCAGGTCTTCCACACAGAAACGCTTTGAGATGGCGAGCGATACCGTAATCTGTTTCGGTGTGCCGTTCATCGCATAGATGTCTGAGAAGTTCACCATGGCCGATTTGTAGCCGAGATGTCTCAGCGGAGTGTAGACCAGGTCGAAATGAACGCCTTCCATCAGCAGGTCGGTAGTGACCAGCACCTGTTTGCCGGCAAAGTCCATAACCGCCGCATCGTCTCCAACCCCGTATTTCGTTTCCGGGTTCTGCAGTTGGATGTCTCGGGTCAGATGCTTGATCAGTCCGAATTCACCCAGAGTTGATATTTCTGTTCTTTTTCCTTCGTGCATAGTTCTTCACGCTCTGTTAATAAGTTCTCTCATGATAGTTGTCATGCGCGGCTGCGCTTCGTCTGCAGCTTTCTGCACCTCCTCATGCGAAACCTCCACAATTTTCCCTTCCACTCCCAAGTCTGTGATGACGGATATTCCGAAGACTCTGATGCCGCAATGGTTGGCCACGATAACTTCCGGAACGGTGGACATTCCCACGGCATCACCGCCTAGAATATGATACATCTTGTATTCGGCCGGTGTTTCAAAAGTGGGTCCCTGAGTCCCTATGTACACTCCCTGCTGCACTTTAATTCCTTTCTCCCCGGCTATTTCCAGTGCCTGCGCAATCAGTTCTTTCGAGTAGGCTTCACTCATGTCCGGGAAGCGTGGACCATATTCGATGTTCTTGCCGCGCAGCGGATGTTCGGGGAAAAAGTTGATATGGTCGGTGATAATCATCAGGTCGCCGATCTCAAAATTTGGGTTCATCCCGCCTGCCGCATTGGATACGAACAAGGTTTTGATTCCAAGTTCCCGCATTACACGGACAGGAAAGGTCACTTCCTTCATGGAATATCCTTCATAGAAGTGGAAACGTCCCTGCATGGCCATGATGTCCTTGCCGCCGAGTTTTCCGAAGATGAGTTTCCCCTTGTGTCCTTCCACCGTCGATACGGGGAAGTTGGGTATGTCCGAATAGCTTATTTCGTATGCGTCGGTTATTTCGTGCACCAGACTTCCCAGTCCGGTTCCCAGAATGATGGCCGTTTCCGGACGGGTGTGCATTTTAGCTTTGATGAATGCTGCTGTTTCTTGGATTCTTTCTAACATACTCGATTATTTTTTGATTAAATGTTGATTCTTCATTGTTCAGGAACTTTACTTCAATCGGGAGAGTGTAGATGAATGGTTTGATGTCTCCGTCCAGTTCATCGTGGGCAATCAGTCGTGCCGCGTCTTTTTCTGTCGTGACAATCATTCTTTTGTCTCCCGTCATCTGTTTGAATGCTTTTTCCACTTTCAGAAGGTCTTTCTTTCCGAATGCATGATGGTCAGGAAAAGCCAGCAGACTGACCTCATCGCAATGCGTCTCCAATGTTCTTTTCAGCCCTTCGGGTGATGCTATGCCTGTCAGCAGGAGTATCTTTTCCTTTTTCTCAAGACTCTCCAACGGGCGTTCCGGTGCATCGGTGAACAGCGGGTGCAGCGTGCCATATTTCATTGTTGTGAAGAACAGGCTCTGATGCGGAAGGAGGTTGAGTCTGGTTCGTATCAGGTTTTGCTCTTCTTGCTGTAAGTCTGGGGGGCATTTCGTTACGATGACAATGTCTGCCCGCTTTTTCCCGTTCGCCGGTTCTCTCAGCCTTCCTGCCGGAAGCATTCTGTCTGCATAGACAGGCCGGTTATAGTCGACCAGCAGAACGGACAGTCCAGGCTTTACGTAACGGTGCTGGAACGCATCGTCAAGCAGGACCACATCGGCAAGAAAAGGCGCGTGAACTTTCATCAGTCTTTCAATCCCTTCACAGCGGTCCTCGTCCACTGCTACCAGAATGTCCGGAAACTTTCGTGCCATCTGGAAAGGTTCATCACCGATGTCTTCCACTGTAGAGGATGCGGAAGACAGGACAAAACCTTTCGTTTTCCGTTTGTACCCACGACTTAACGTGGCAACCTTGAATTGCTCCCGTAGCAGACGGATTAGATATTCTGTATGTGGGGTTTTCCCGGTTCCTCCCACTGTCAGATTCCCCACGCAAACCACAGGCACAGAGAACGTGCGGGAATGAAGCATGCCCCAATCAAACAGCTTGTTGCGGATGTACACTCCCGTTTTGTACAGAATACTTGCGGGCCATAAGGCCCAATTTATTTTGGGTCTTTTCTCATGCATGGATTCCTTAATTATCTGATGCGCAGTTCAAAGGGCATACGCGTTTGTAGGCGGTCTGCTTCATCGACATGTCTGAGCAGTTGCATCCCGTTGTATAACTCTCCGAAAGTCGACTTTATCCGACTGTTGATGTAACGGTCTGTGCCTGTGTTCATCAAACTGGTCAGGAAATCCTCTTTTTCGGGATAGCTGGCAATATTATATTCAGTCGTGCCGCTGAGTCCGGCTGCAAGCGTGATTGCCGTATCCAGTCCGCCCAGTTCATCCACCAACTTCAGTTCTTTGGCCATTGAACCGGTCCAGACACGACCTTCAGCGATGCGCATGATAGAGTCTGCCGGCAACCCTCTTCCTTCGGAACAACGCTTGATGAAAAGCTTATATCCGTTGTTCACCATATTCTGAATCAGTTCACCTTCTTCTTCGTTCAGCGCACGTCCCATGCTGCCCAGATCGGCCAGCCTGTTGGTCTTTACTCCGTCAATGTGTATTCCCAGTTTGTCGTTCAGCAATGGCGAGATGTCGGGGATGAGGCCGAAAATTCCGATGGAGCCTGTCAGCGTCGTAGGCTCGGCTACAATCTGTGATGCGGCGCATGAAATGTAGTATCCTCCCGATGCAGCATAGTCGCCCATTGACACGACCACCGGCTTTTCTGCTTTCAGCAGCGAAACTTCCCGCCAAATCTGTTCCGAGCCGTACGCGCTTCCTCCCGGAGAGTTTACACGGAGCACCACGGCCTTTATGTGTTCATCTTCACGGAGCTTGCGCAAATCCTTGCACATCTTTTCCGAGTCGATTCCTTCGTCATGGGATGCGGCATTGTCGATTTCCCCGAACGCATAATATACGGCAATGGTGTTTCCGCTGTTGTTTTTAGGCTTTTCAGCAGATACGTTGGCCATATCCCTCAACGTCAGAGTTGCCAGACTGGCCTCTTCTTCCGTTCCGGCCAATGATTTCAGATATGCCAGCACTTCGTCTTTGTACATCAGTGTGTCGGCCAGTCCGCTTTCTACATAAGCTTCAGCCGGCTGGAAGTCCATGTTACGGTCGGCCAGCAAGTTCAGAGAGTCTGTACTGATGCCGCGTGATGCCGCCACGTCTTTTGTCATTTCATTCCAGATGGAACAGATGAAAGCCTGTGTCTGCTCGCGGTTGGCCGGACTCATTTCCGTACCGATGTAAGGCTCTACCGCAGATTTGTAAGTGCCCACCCGGAACACCTGCATCTTCACGCCTATCTTCTCAAGCAAGTCTTTGTAGAAGATACTTTCCCCTGCCAGTCCATGCCATGCCAGACTGCCTGCCGGGTTGACAATCACCTTGTCTGCTACGCTTGCCAGATAATAACTTCCTTGCGTGTAACTGTCGCCGTACGCAACCAGAAACTTGCCGCTTTTCTTGAAGTCGGACAGAGCTTTCCGGATTTCCTGGAGAGAAGCACTTGAACAGACAAGCGTTCCGGCATTCAGGTAGATGCCTTTGATCTTGCCGTTCTCTTTTGCTTTCTGTATGGAAGCCAGAATGTCATCCAGTCCGTGCGTGTGCATTCGGGAATCTATAAAATCATCGATAGGACTTGCCTGGTAACGTTCGGTGACAATTCCTTCCAGATCGAGCACAAAAACCGAATTGTTCTTGACGACAGTTTCAGCGCTTGACATTGCCAGCATGCCGGCCAATGCCGTAATTCCGATGATGGCAAAGATGAATCCGCAGATGAGCACCCCCACTATTGTGGCCAATGTGCTCCGGAGAAATTCTTTCATGATTGTTGTTTTAGTTGGTTCCTTGTTCCTGCATCTTTGCCTTGAAGGCAAGCGCATACATGCGTATCTGCTTCACCATGGCCAGCAGCCCGTTGCTCCGGGTAGGCGAAAGGTGCTCCTTCAGTCCGATTCTTTCGATGAAATACAAGTCAGTGTCAAGTATCTCATCCGGAGTGTGTCCGGACACCACTTTGACGAGAAGCGCGATGATTCCCTTCACAATCAGCGCGTCGCTTTCCGCCTGAAAGACGAGTTTGCCGTCAACCAGGTCCGCCTGCAGCCACACCCTGCTCTGGCATCCGTCAATCAGATTCTGGTCTGTCTTGTATTTCGCGTCGAGAGGAGCCTGCTCGTTGCCCAGGTCAATGAGCAACTGATATTTGTCCATCCAGTCGTCAAATTCGCTGAACTCTTCTATCACTTCATCCTGAAGTTCGTTGATTGTTTTCATATCCGTTTCGTTTTTATGCAATTATCGTTCATTATAGATTACCCCCATAACGGTTTGTCCTACCGCCTGGAGAGTCGCTTTGTCAATGTGCTCAATCGTGTCGTCCATTGTATGCCAGGTGGGGTTGAACCCCGTGTCCCCTTGCGGATCGTAATGAATGATGTCCACGCACGGAATCCAGCGGAACTGGTTGACATACACATGGTCGTCCGTCACTTCCCCTCCTTCCTGTTTGATGAAATACCGTCCGTAGCCCAACTCTCCGGCCATGTCCCAGATTTTTTTCATGGCATTGTTGGCCGTACGCGCCGAGAAGCCCTCGTAATAGAATGTGGCATCTTTCGCGCCCACCATGTCGAGCAGGATTCCGAAGCGGGCCTTGTAGTCACTGACATGAGGGATTCGGCCCCAGTATTGTGCGCCAAGACACCACGTGTCGGCTTTATATATCCCTTTGTAGAAGTCAGGTATTCCATAGTCTTCCGCATCGAAGAACACGATGTCGACACCAATTTCCGGGGCCTTCATCTGGATTTGCCGCGCAATCTCAAGCAGTACGCCCACTCCGCTCGCTCCGTCGTTGGCTCCGTCAATGGGGGTACGGTGGAATTTCTCCTCGTCTTGGTCTGCATACGGGCGGCTGTCCCAGTGCGCACAGAGCAGCACCCTCTTTTTCGTCTCCGTTTTGTATGAGCCGATGATGTTGCGCGCCTTCAGTATCGTCCCGTCGTATGCCATCAGGTCGGCATACTGGTTATATACTTTCGCTCCGAATTTCTCCAGTTGGCCTGCCAGATATTCTCCGCACGCTCTGTGTGCCGGTGAGTTTGGAACACGCGGTCCGAACTCCACCTGCGCGCTGATATATGCGAATGCACTGTCCGCATTGAAAGCAGGAGCCTGTACCATAGTCTGAATCTCTGTTTCTTCCGTTTGGTTGCTGTTTTTCTTGCTGCTTCCGCAGGAAACCAGCACGATTCCCGCCAGCAGAGTCAGGAAACCGGATGAGCTTTTAAATAAGAGGCGTTTCATTGTTAAAATCTTAGCAATTGTTGTCGGACGTTTTCCCGGCTCTTTGTCGGTGTCCGGAAAACGTCTCGGCATTTTGTGTAAAATATCCCGTTGTTTGTGGAAAAACACCCCGTCGTTTTGAACAAAACTTCCCGTTGTTTTCCCCCTCTGCCCGTAACCTCGCTTCTGCGGTATTGTAGGGCCAATCGGTAATCGTCTGTAAAGTTATAATTAATTTGTCGAAGAATCCTGTTTTTTCAAAAGTTTTCTTGCTGGTTTGTTCATTATCTCCCGTTACAGAGAGCTTTGCTGTTGCGTCTTTTCCATCACCCGCAAGAAATTTCCTCCCCAGATTTTCCGGATGTCCTGTTCGCTGTATCGTTCCATGAGCAGATGGCGGGTGAAGTTGATGAGTTCCGACGAGTCGTTGCAGCCGATGATGCCCCCGTCTCCGTCGAAATCAGTGCCTATGCCTACATGGTCGATGCCCATTATGTTGACCGCATGGTGAAGGTGTTCGATTGCGTCACAGATTGTGGCCGGGCGGTCGGACCGCAGGAATCCGCCGTAGAGGCAGATTTGCACGACTCCCCCTTTCCCGGCGATTGCTTTCAGTTGCTCGTCGGTCAAGTTGCGCGGATGGTCGCACAGGCTCCGGCATGAAGAATGGGAGCATACCGGAGGGAGCGAGCTTATTTCCAGCGTTTCATAGAAAGTGCGTTCGCCGGCATGGGACAGGTCGACCATCATGCCCACCCGGTTCATTTCTTTGATGACTTGTTCTCCGAACTCGCTTACCCCCAGATTTTCGTCGTTATAGCGTGCCGACCCGCAGATGTCATTGTTTCCGTTGTGGCAGAGCGTCATATATACTATCCCCCGTTTGCGGAACCGCTCCACATTGCTCAGGTCGTGTCCGATGGCATATCCGTTCTCTATGCCGAGCATGATTGCCTTTTTCCCTTCCCGTTTCAGCCGGTACAGGTCGGCGGGCGTATAGGCTATGTCTGCGGCGGTACAGTTCATCGCCACCATTTTTTCGATTTCGTCCAGGAGTTGGTCGGCTTTGGCTGTCGCGGCCAGCAGTGCTTCTTCCGTGCGTTCCTTCTGGGGCAGATAAGCCACCATGATGGCGGCGTCCTGACGGCCTTCCGTCATTTTATGGAGGTCGACTTTGATTCTGGGGTCACGGGCTGCGAAGTGGATGTGCTGTTCAAAGAACATCGGGGTGTCGCAATGTGTGTCAAGGGTCAGCAGCCGTTCGTGGATATGTTTGGCCGCATGGAACGAGCGCGCTTCCTTTATCAGCCACCCGAAGAGGGGCATCATGCATCGGTCATGGTTCAGGATGAAGCATTCCGGATGCCATTGCACTCCCAGCATGGACTTGTGTTCCGTGCTTTCGATAGCTTCTATTATTCCGTCGGGAGCTGTTGCTGAGATGCGGAATCCCGGAGCCGGGGCCTTCACCGCCTGATGGTGGAACGAGTTGACCGGAAGCTTCTCTGTCCGCATGATCCGGTACAGCAGACTGTCTTTCGCGATATTTATCGTATGTGATGCGAACGCGCGGTCCATCTCCTGACTGTGTTTGAGCGGAGTTCCGTCGGCTTCTGTATAGATGTCCTGACAGAGCGAACCTCCCAGAGCCGCATTCATGATCTGTATTCCGCGGCAGATACCCAGTATGGGGATTTGCCGGTTTGCGGCGAGCCTGACGAGCATCAGCTCCTGACGGTCACGGTAGGGGTTTACGCTGTGAAGTCCTTGCGACGGTTCTTCCCCGAGAAAGAGCGGGTTGATGTCGCCTCCGCCGCTCAGAAGAATCCCGTCCAGAGTGTCGAGCGTGTTGATGAGCAGGTCCGTGTCCTCATATGGTGGAATGATGAGGGGAACCCCGCCGGCCCGGATGACCGACTGATAATATCCTTGTGCCAGTGAAAGGTTGCCGTCGCTGAAATTGCCGGTAATCCCGATGAGCGGTGCTTCTTTATGGTTGGGAAAGCGGCTGTGCAATGTGTCGTATTCCGCCTTGAGATCGAATGAGAAAGTTGTTGCCATACGTTAAATGTTTCTGCTATGCTGACAAATATAGGGATTTATCCAAATAAATTTTGCATATTTGTTTAAAATCTGATTTCATGGAAATGATTCAAACTCTTTCTCAGTTGGTCAATTGCTTGCGTTCCAGGGGAATAAGGCGCAGGGTTGCGGTGGTGTGTCCGAACGACCCTCATACAGAATATGTGATTATCCGGAGCTTGAGAGAAGAAATCGCTGAATATCTGCTGGTTACTGATACCGCTCATCTTGATGTCGCCTGGCATCTCTGGTCCGCTTCTCCCGACTTTATCCGGATTTATGAGGCGGCCACACCGGATGATGCGGCTGCGCTGGCGGTGCAGTTGGTGCGTACAGGTGAGGCGGATATTCTGATGAAGGGACTCATCAACACGGACAATCTGCTGCGCGCGGTGCTGAAGAAGGGAGTGGGGCTGTTGCCTGAAGGAGGAATATTGAGTCATGTGGCTGTGGCGCAGATACCGCTTTATCATAAACTGCTTTTTTTCTCTGACGCGGCTGTCATTCCCCGTCCTACGCTTGAGCAGTTCCGGGCGATGATAAAGAATGACATCGCCTTGTGCCGGAAGTTCGGAAATGGAGAGCCTCGTGTGGCTCTGGTCCACTGTTCGGAGAAAGTCAATGAGAAGTTCCCTCATACATTGAGTTATGCGCAGTTGGAGAAGGAGGCTGCAGAAGGCCGGTTCGGTTCTGTCTTCATCGATGGGCCGATGGATGCGAAGACGGCCTGCGACAAGCATAGCGGTGACATCAAGGGACTTTCTTCTCCAGTGGTGGGAAATGCCGATGTACTGATTTTCCCCAACATTGAATCCGGAAACACTTTTTACAAGACCCTTTCCTTGTTCGGTGACGCGAACATGGCCGGGATGCTGACGGGGACGGTTGCGCCGGTAGTAGTTCCTTCACGGAGCGATTCCGGTAATTCCAAATATTACAGTCTGGCTCTTGCCTGTCTGGCCGGAGGCGGAAATGAGAATGCGGAGAAATGACAGTCGGACGTAGCGGAACTTTCCTTTTTACTTTATAAACAGGTATGAGAATATTGGTGATAAATCCGGGCTCAACCTCCACCAAACTGGCGGTTTATGACGAGAACGGTCCTTTATGGAAAAATAGTCTGAGCCATCCGGCAAAAGAACTGGCGGAATTCGGTCATATCAACGAACAGTATGATTACCGGTGCCGTCATGTGGCGGACGCTTTGCGTCAGGCCGGCATCAGCATGGAGTTTGATGCCGTGGTGGCCCGCGGCGGACTGCTGAAGCCTGTTCCGGGCGGAGTATATCGGATTGATGAACGCATCAAGCAGGATTTGTGGAATGCCGATATGGAGCATGCCTCTAATCTGGCGGCCTGGATTGCCGACGAGATAGCCGTGGAAGTGGGATGTCCTTCCTTTATAGCCGATCCGGTGGTGACCGACGAGCTGTGTGACATTGCCCGGCTGACGGGCATACCGGAAATTCCCCGCATCTCTATCTTCCATGCTCTGAACAGCCGTGCGGTGTCGAGGAACTATGCTGCCCGCATCGGCAAGAAATATGAAGAACTGAATCTGGTGGTGGCGCATCTGGGCGGAGGCATTTCGGTGAGTGCACATCATCACGGCAAGGTCATTGATGTGAACAACGCGTTGAACGGGGAGGGACCCTTCAGTCCGGAACGTGCGGGGACGGTTCCTGCGCGTCAGTTGGTGGACCTTTGCTTCAGCGGGAAATATACTTACGGAGAAATCCGGAAGATGCTGAACGGACACGGAGGCTTGCTTGCCCATCTGGGCACGACAGATGTACAGACCATTGTGCGGTGGGCGCATGCCGGAGCGAAAAATCACAGGTTGGTGCTGGATGCCATGCTTTATACCGTGGCCAAACAGATTGGCTCGATGCATGTGGCTTTGCATTGCCGGACCGATGCCGTGATTCTGACAGGAGGCATCGCGTTCAGTGACTATTGCACCGATGCAATACGGGAGTGGATTGGAAGTCTCGCTCTTGTAGTTGTGATTCCGGGAGAGGATGAGATGGGAGCACTGGCCATGAATGCGATAGGAGTCTTGAAAGGGGAGCTTCCGTTGCAGGAATACAATCCCTCTCGGTCTTGAGTACAAAAAGAAAGAGAATGTGCCATGATTCCTTTGTGAATTTCATGGCACATTCTCTATATTATAGTTTTGCCTGTCGTCCTGATTTTTCCTTTTCCGTGTCATATTCATGCTTCCTTTTCGGGTTCATCGGGAACCAACCTTTCAGCACGCGCTTGCGCTGGTCGAATATTTCCTTGATGGATTTCTCCATTGTAGGCGTTTTCTCAATTCATTAGGGCTTATACTAGTCAAAATATAGGAGTGTCGGTTATCAATATCTTAAGATCTTATTCAATCTGTTATTTACTACGTTAAACTCTATTTATTTTAATGTCCAAAGCATCATCACTCATTCGTGCTTCATATACAGCATTATCTTCACAATAGACATTCACAGGTAAATGACAAGTAACATGTGTATTTGTGTATATATAATTAGAATCACCGAAAATAACTTTTTCAATGTCGTCGCTATTGAACATAGCCGTAACGTTTTTATCTAATAAATGGCCAATATCATTTTTTCGTGTAAAACCTTTCTGTTGACCTTTAGGAAGAACAAAAAACAAATAATCACGTGCTCTGCTCATTGCTACGTTCAAAATATTTTCGTTATTGATATGAGAATTTGAAGAACAAATTGCAGGTGGGTTAAGTACTACAAACATAATATCACATTCATCACCTTGAAAACTATGTACTGTTCCACAAATAATACGACAGTATTCTGTTGTCAATGGTCTGTTGTCTAACATTTGTTTAATAGCATCAGCTTCTGCACGATATGGGCAAACAATACCGATTGTGTAATTCTGGCCATTGTATTTTTCCTGTATCTGCGATACGACATACTCTACCATATTATAGGTGAAAATGACTGAATATAATTGAATGGCAGAACCATTTACAGCCGACAATTCTTTAATAGGATCTAAATCAACAATATCAAAGCCTATACAATTTATATCCTTTATGGGTATTCCATCCAAGACCAACGGTTTTTGAGGGCTTCTATTTAAATCTGATTTTACAATGCCATTGTATGCGAATTTGCTAACTAAATCTCCAATTGAACGGATAGAGCGATATTGCATCATTAATGGAATGACAGGGTATTTTTTATAATTATAGACTGCGTCGTAAAAGCCATTAAGATCCACCATCTCGTAAATATTGTATATAGGTATGTCGTTTACTGCAACAGGCTGAATCTGTTTAGGGTCACCTGAGATGATATACTTAGTTTTTCCTCCTTTATATAAAACAAAAGTTATTGTTATGATATCCAACATAGACGCTTCGTCTATCACGATATAGTCCCAAGGAAAATCACAGATAAAAGTATCATCAGGCTGGATATAATCATAGGCATATCGGGCAGCCGTTGTAACGAGTATATTATTTTCAAAAAGACTCATGTCTGTATCATTGCGGTCAGTAACTACGGCAGCTTCTTCAATCAAAAATAGACTCTCTGTAGCCCCGAAACGTGTGAGATAATTATAACATAATTCATCATTAACTAATTTCTCCGCAATTACATCGGCAGCCTTATTTGTCGGTGTCAAAACTAAAATATTCATACCTTTGCGCCCTTCCACCAAGTCATGAAGCATTTTTACCAATTTGGTTGTTTTCCCCGTTCCTGGAGGACCATAAACAAACTGTATGTTTATGGGTAAATTAGCGTTCAAATCATAATCGTCATCAAAACCCAGTTGTAAAAAACGTTTTTCTAATGAATCAATAATATTAGATTGGTTATCTGCAACTACTCTTATTTTCTTTGCCTTTTCACATTGATGTTTAAGCTTATCTGTGACTGTTATGGATAAATCCATGCTGGAATCATCTGATTTTACAATGCATCCCTCTATTTTTTCTGCTTTATCCGATATAATGGAAACTAAAACTTTATCAGCATCGAGACACCAAGCAGGAATGGGAACAGACGGATTGTACAAATGTAAAACTTTTCCTGAGCAGATGAAATTCCATTCTGAAAAGTCAATTTGTATGTGACGATTCGTTACCTCCTGTTTGTCGGTATGTATTAGTTCCATAAGCAGTTTATACCACTTAAACGTATATTTGGGGGTGGCATTAAATAAATCAAATATCTCTACCAGTTCTGAAGCTTTTTCTGCAGATACCTTAGCTTTTTCGTTTTCCGATTTCAATTTGTTTGCTACGTTTTCCGATTGTTTCAAACTATTAAATGATTTAGAAGTTGTTTTATTTTCATCAAAAAAAACACTATCCGTTGTTGCTGGTTGACGTTGCGAGTTATTTACATTATTCCAATCCCAATCGCTGTTTTTCGCAGAAGAACGGGGCTTGCCAATACTTTCATTGGCTTTTTTCTCCCATTTCTTTTTCAATTTATCTTCAATGCTTTCCTTTTGCTGTGGAACTATTTCATTTACTATTTCTTTTTCAGGCTTAACTTGTTGTAATACGTCCTTTTTCTTCCTATTCTTAAAATTTTCAATTGCTTGTACTAATTCATCCTTTGTCAAATCACCTTTAATGTTATCCACCATTTTCCCTAACTCATATTGGCTTTGCTGTTCATCTGTACCACCTAATTCTATAATTGATTTCTCTTTTTTCTCAATGCCAATAAAGCGAACGATTTTATCATTAAAAATATATTCTGGAGCCAAATCTTCCAAGAATGTATTTTCTGCACAAACTAATCTTTCTTCTTTATCATACAACCATTTTGAATGGGATAAAAGATATTTGAAAGTAGACGTAGCCGACCCCATGTTGCTATTACGAGCCCATTTCTTCTTGTACACAAACTGCAAATCTGAATATTCGGCCAAAGCAATAGTAGAAAAGACCTGATTCCAAAGAAATATGGATATATCTTTATTCATCAGTCCTTTGTCGCACAACAACTTAAATCCGTCTAATTCATAATCATCAACATATTCAAATTTATAATAATCAACATCTGAAATGACTTTCTTTATTCGTCTGTCCAAAGATTCCAAATCATTATGTCGCGCTAACCTGATTTGGGGATAAAAATGAATTCCGATAGCTTCTGCAAACAATCTCACTCTATCTACACCAAACCGTTCAATAGAAGTATGGTAAAATGAGGGGTTAAAATAAGCCACATCCTTGCAACTTTTAAAATAGAGCTTTAGCATTCCATCACTCCAATACAAGTCGTAAGGGCGATATAATTTATTGTCTTCAGCCATTAAACGTAATTCATCCTTTAGCAAGGATAAATAAGCTTCATTTTTATCTGTTTCATCTTTTACTTTAAAGTAATATCCGACAAGCATTTCAAAATCAGCTGTCCTTTCTTTGTTTGTTTTCTCAGCAAACTTCTGAAGTATAACGGTTCGGATATAATCGTATTCGTCAGGTTCGCTAAGTTCCAATTCATCAAAGAATTTTTTCGCAATCTCATTCTCTAAATAGTCTTTCGAAATGAAATTATATCCAGAACTAATGTCTTTTTTAAGCGGATAAAATACATTAGGGGTTATCCCATCTGTATTATAGGGAGGAAGCCATTCTCCTTTTTGTGTTTTTATTATAGGTGCTTTACGGAACGGGAGATTAACAGCCTTGTCTTTATCCGTAATTTTCCAAAGTTTCGGTGCTGCTGTCCTTAGAAATGTGTACATTCGTGTCACCCATTTTAACTCCTGAGATTTCATAAAGCCAGAAGTTAAATCTCGTGCAAATTCTTCGGAAGAATATTGTTTTATTTGATTGTATATATTGTTTTCTGACTTATTGATATTTTGTGACAATTCCCATTTCAAGAAATCCACATTATTTTTATCATATAAATAATTATCACGGACATATTCATGACTCTTGAGTAATGAAAATTGATGTTGATTAAGTAACTCCACAAGTTCACGAGGTGAACCAATATAGGCTTCTTTGAAAGACAGGTATTGATTATTGCGTGACAGCAAAAGCCTGTTGTTTTTCAAAATATCTTCAAATGCCTCTTCCATAGGAATTTCGAAGAATTTATTCGAATCACTCCAATAATGTTTTGTATAAGTTGGTACTATCTCTGTAATATTTTCATTGATTAAAAAAATGTTATGACGGATACCGTAGTCTCTAAGACATACTAAAGCATCAGCGGCCAAATCCGCCAAACGTTTCACTAAATCAACATTAAGATTCTCAGATGGTTTAAGATTTTGCCTATTATCCGTTAACAAAAATGGCGCATGAGACACAAAACATGTATCGAATGTCTCTTTTGTTGGGAAAAAGCAAAAAACATTTTGTTTTTTCGTTACAAGTCGTTTTTGGATTTCATCATAATAATAGCCTACAGAAATCGGGTGATCTGCTATTCCCCCTTTTTCATTGATCAGTGATACCGTTTGAGAAAAAAGGAAAATGGTATTTCGCCTTGATGGAGCAGTAAGGACATAGCGCTCGAAAATAATATCCTTATATTCCTGCTTTTCGATAAGTTCTTTCTTATATTCATTCTCCATTCCTGCTCTTCCTATATTCCCATCTTCTCTCCAAACTATCTTTTTCAAGCAGCGTAAAAATAATATAGGGCTTTGAAGATTCTGTAAGCGTTCCCGAATCTCCTTATATGATTTTTCTTTGTCTTTAAATGGAAAAACGAACAGTGTTTCACCATCCTCACGTTCGGGATGGTCATTGGCCAACAATGTCGGGACAATGTAATTTTCTATCTTAAATTTGAAATGGTCATCATATATCTCAGGGGTGTCTGTATATTGAAATACGGCTTTAAACCCTACGCCAAATTTCCCTATTTTGTTTTGCTCTACGGCTTTAGAAGAATAACCTATTCCTGTGATTGAATTGATGTCCCCTACTGGTTCTGCATTTTCATCTGTAACGTCAAAATGCCTTAAACCATTGTGTTTAAAAAGTAATCTGTCTGGCTTTAAAATAATATAGACTTCAGTAGCTTCTGCATCATCAGCGTTTTGAAGTAATTCATAAATAAAATGAGCAGACTCTGGATATTTGTCAATTATACTACTCCAGACTCCACGATAAGATTTCTTCTTGAATGTCTTTAAGTCGTCAAGACGTGACTGATGAAGTAAATTAAACAGCTTCAATTGATTTTCGGTTAATTGTTTCATAGTATTTTAAATTATCATCCTTTTTATTTTACAGGGATTTAATCTCTATATATCTGCAAATATAGCGATTAATCACTAAAATAAATCAAGTTCGATTTGAAACCTTATTCCGCTTGTCTGGCTTCTGGTAGGGATGGAACAGGGATTCTGGCCATGAATAGTTGGGAGCTTTTTGAGTACAAAAAGAAAGAGAATGTGCCATGAATCCTCTGTGAATTTTCATGGCACATTCTCTTTATGTTATAGTTTTGCCTGTCGCCCTGATTTTTCCTTTTTCCGTGTCATATTCATGCTTCCTTTTCGGGTTCATCGGGAACCATCCTTTCAGCACGCGCTTGCGCTGGTCGAATATTTCCTTGATGGTCCAGAAGGAAGAGAAAGAGAAGACTCCCAATAAGGAAGAAAGAAACAGGTTGTCCACAAACAGTGAACCTGTAATTCCCGCAAGTCCAAGGAGCAGGAAAACCCACCAGCAGCGGGTCCCCCAATAATATTCAGCCTTGATGACAACCGGATGAAACATTCCGATAATGAGGAAGGTGCATATTCCGATGGCGATTCCGCCGACATGCAGCGATTCCGTCCACTCCATCATTCGGCTTCTTTGCGGATAGGTATCTCTTTCTTGATGCTCTGTTCCAGAGAAATCAGAGTCTCGGTGGCGGTCACGCCCGGAATCTCCTGAATCTTGGAGTTCAGCAGTTCCATCAGATGCTCGTTGTCTGTAGAGTACAGTTTGGTCAGCATGGTGTAGGGCCCTGTGGTGAAATGACATTCCACGATTTCAGGAATCTTCTTCAGTTCGGCCACTACGCTTTTGTACATGGAGCCTTTCTCGAGTTTGATTCCTACATACGTGCAGGTGCTGTATCCCAAGCTTTTCGGGTTCACATGATAGCCTGAGCCGATGATTACACCCAGATCAATCAGTCTCTGCACACGCTGGTGGATGGCAGCACGCGACACTCCGCATTCTGCGGCCACATCCTTAAACGGGATTCTGGCATTCTGTGAAATGATTTCCAGAATCTGCCTGTCAAGTTTATCAATTTTTTCCATATTTCAAATGGTTCTGGTATTTATCATATTGTAAGCAAAAGTAGAAAAAGTTTTTGATTTATCCAGCGTTTTGCCTGAAATAAATGTTTTTTTTGGGCAAAAGATTTTTATCGTTTCATCTTGTTTCTGGGAAACCGTTTCTTGTGACACTGTCCGGCATTGTGATTTAATGCCATGGGGCTATAAAAACACTCCGGAATCTGCGAAGTGTCCGAAAGCTTTTTTCAAGATGTGGAAGGGCGTGTGGCCAAGCTTGGGAAAACAATTCGGTATTCCGCCCAAAGCAGGCCGTTGCCTTCGTCAGAATAACGGGGTGTTTTTGTATGGCTTATGGAGAGGCTTTCAGAAGATATTGCAGGAACATGAGTGTGGAAAGTGGAATCCGGCAGCTTTATGTACCGGCATTTGATTTTTAGTTGAAAATCTCTATATTTGTGGAGTTTTACCGATAATTATAAAAACCATGCATCCGTTAGATTTGTTCAAGTACTGTCCGAAATGCGGTTCCAGTCATTTTGAGATACATAACGCGAAGTCGAAGAAATGTGCCGATTGCGGCTTTGTCTATTATTTCAATCCCAGTGCGGCTACCGTGGCCTTTATTCTGAACCATAAGGGGGAACTGCTGGTGTGCCGCAGAGGGAAAGAGCCGGCAAAGGGGACGCTTGACCTGTCGGGCGGCTTCATCGACATGTTTGAAACGGGTGAGGAAGGAGTGGCCCGCGAAGTGAAGGAAGAGACCGGACTGACGGTGATGGAGGCGGAATATCTGTTCTCGCTTCCGAACACGTATCTGTATTCGGGTTTTCTCGTTCATACCCTCGACCAGTTCTTTTTGTGCAAAGTGGCCGACGACAGTCTGGTGGAGGCGAAGGATGATGTGGCGGACTCTTTCTGGATGCCGTTCGACAAGGTGAACCCGGAAGATTTCGGACTGGATTCCGTGCGTAAGGGGGTGGTCCGTTTTTTGGAAGAACATAGAAAATAAGAAAGATGAAAAGGAAAATTAGAGGATACAGATGGGTGGCCGGAATGCTGTGTGCATTGCCGGTGGCCGCATTCTCCCAGCAGACGGAGCCGTTGACCGGTGCGGAACGTCTGTTTGAAGACGGAAAGCAGTTGTTTCTGCGCCATGATTATGCAGCGGCCCGCCAGACGCTTTCGCAGTATGTGAAGGAAACGGAGACGGCGGATTTCCGTGATGAGGCCGACTATATGTTGGCATGTACCGCATACGAACTGGGCTTGCCCGACCGTATCGGAGTGTTGAAGGATTATCTTTCCGCGCATCCGGACACACGGTATGCGAACCGCATATACTCGCTGATTGCTTCGGCCTGTTTCTTTGACGGAGAATATGATGAGGCCATCGCCTGTTTCCGTGAGTGTAGGGTGGAGGCTTTGCCGGTGGAGGAGCGTGACGCATGTCTGATGCGGAGGGCGACATCTTACCTGAAAACCGGCAACTTGTCGGAGGCTGCCTTTGACTTCAGCGTCCTGAAGGAGGTGAGTGCGGGCTATCGCGATGATGCCGTGTATAATCTGGCCTATATCGACTATACGCAGAAGAAATACCAGAAAGCTCTTGAAGGTTTTCTCAGTGTGGAGCGGAACGAGAAATATGCGGAGCTTGCTCCCTATTATATCGCTGACATTTATCTGGCTACGGGTGAGTATGCAAAGGCCCGGAAGACGGCGGAGGCTTATCTGAACCATAATGCAAGTCAGAAATATGCCCTTCAGATGTCGCGCATTGCGGGAGAGGCCGCTTTCGGTTTGCAGGATTATTCTTCTGCTGTCCGTTATCTTGATGCTTATTGCAGCCGTTCGGACGCACCTGAACGGAATGCTCTGTATAAGCTGGGAATGGCCTGTTTCCAGACCGGGGTATTCTCGAAGGCGGTGGAATGTCTGGGGAAGGTGACAGGGGAGGAGGATCTGATGACGCAGAACGCATATCTGCATATCGGTCTGGCCGGACTTCAGTTGAAGGAACGGAACCAGACGCGTATGGCGTTTGAACGGGCTTCGTCCATGAATTTTGATCCGGCCATCCGTGAGCAGGCTTTGTATAATTATGCGCTGTGCCTTCATGAAACTTCCTATTCACCGTTTGCCGAGTCTGTAACCGTGTTCGAACGTTTCCTGAACGAATATCCCAACTCGCAGTATGCGGAGAAGGTGGACAATTATCTGATTGAGGTTTATATGAATACGCGCAGCTATGAAGCGGCTCTGCGTTCCATCGGCAAGATATCCAGTCCCGGACCGCGCATCCTGGAGGCCAAGCAGAAACTGTTGTTCCGCATGGGTACCCAGCAGTTCGCGCAGGCTGATTTCAAGGGGGCGGCGGATTATTTCACCCAGTCGCTTGATCTGGGGCGGTACAACCAGCAGACAAAGGCGGATGCCTATTATTGGAGAGGCGAATCGGAGTATCGCATGGGGCAGTATGCACAGGCGGGCAACGATTTCCGTCTTTATATGGAGTTCGCGCCTGACAGAAACACTCCGGAATATGGGCTGGCCCTTTACAATATGGGATATACGCTTTTCAAACAGAAGCAGTACGGGAAAGCGCAGACTTGGTTCCAGCGGTGTGTGGAGAGCGGTCAGGTGAAGAACAGTTCTGTGGCGGCAGACGCGTATAACCGCATTGGGGACTGTTATTTCTACAACCGTCTTTTTGATGAGGCGGAAAGCCAGTATGCGCATGCCGTCAGTCTGGACGCTTCGTTGGGTGACTATTCCTTGTTCCAGGAAGGCTTCGTGAAAGGACTGAAACGTGACTATGCCGGCAAGGTCCAGACCCTGAACCGTCTGATATCCGATTATCCGCAGTCGCAGTATATGGATGACGCGCTTTATGAACAGGGGCGTGCTTTCGTGCAGATGGACGACAATGAAAATGCAATCGGACGCTATAAGATATTGCTGCAGAATTATCCGGAAAGCGCGCTTTCGCGCAAGGCCGCGAACGAGATAGGTCTGCTGTATTATCAGGACGACCGTTACGAGGAAGCGGTTGAGGCTTACAAGAAAGTGATCACTGATTATCCGGGCAGTGAGGAGGCGCGTCTTGCACAACGCGACCTGCGCTCCATTTATGTGGACATGAACAAGGTGGACGAATACCTTGCCTTTGCGTCTTCTCTCCCTGGAGGTGTGTCGTTTGATGTCAGCGAGCGCGATTCGTTGACCTATGTGGCTGCCGAGCGTGTCTATATGCGCGGAGATGCGGCCGGGGCCAAGGCAAGCTTTGTACGTTATCTCCAGTCTTTCCCTGAAGGGGCGTTCAGTACGGATGCGTCTTATTATCTGGGATTGATTGCCTATGGGCAGAAAGACTATAAGGAAGCCGCTTCTTATCTGGAACAGGTCCTGAAATATTCAGGAAGCAAATATTATGGTGAAGCACTGGCCATGAGTGCAACGATGGCCTACGAAGGGCATAACTATGAAAAGGCACTCGGCCTGTACAGGCAGCTCGCCGACCGTTCCATATCAACGGAAGAACGCCAGGACGCTGAATTGGGAATGCTCCGCAGCGGTTGTGCCCTGAAAAACGACAAGGAAATCATTTCTGCAGCATCGGCTTTGTTGGCGCATACTAAACTGGCGCCGGAAATACGGAATGAAGCGTTGTATTTCCGCGCGAAATCTTTCCTTCAGGAAGGGAAGACGGAAGAAGGTATAGCCGACTTGCAGGTGCTTGCCAAGGATACGCGTAATGTGTATGGAGCCGAAGCGAAGTATCTGGTTGCACAGCTGCATTTCAATGAGGGAAGGACCGCTGAGGCGGAAAAGGAAGTGCTCGACTATATAGAGGTGAGCACACCGCATGCTTATTGGCTGGCAAGGAGTTTCGTATTGCTTTCGGACGTGTATATGAAACTTGGGAAGGATATGGAAGCCAAGCAGTATCTTCTTTCCTTGCAGCAAAATTATCAGGCGGATGATGACATTGCGCAGATGATTGAAACCCGATTGGCCAAACTTAAAAGTGTGAACTGAAATGAATCCGATGAAGAATACATTATTGTTGTTGTGGATGTGCGGCGGACTGTTGTCTGTGGAGGTTGTCTCTGCGCAGAAGTCTGTCAATGATTCAGTGTTGAACCGTACGGTGGTCGTGGAAAACCAGTATAATCCGGAAGTGATGGACGCGTTTAAAATCAATGTCCTTCCGGATGTGGAGGAGCCTGCGGTGGCAAAGCAGGAGATTGACTATGCAATGCAGGGGCGGACCCTCCGGCAGTGGAAACTGGAACCGATGGCGGCCATGCTGCCGGAGTCTGTTCAGGACAAGGCTTCGCGCGGATATGTGCGTGCCGCATACGGAAACCTGAACAATGCTGATGTAAAAGGAAGCTATCTGTGGAATGTCTCTTCCAGAGACGAGTTGGGTGTGATGGCTTCAATGTATGGCCGGAACGGCAGTCTTCCGCATCTGACGGATCCGGATACCTGGAAATCGCGTTTTTATCGGACGGACATTTCACTGGGCTATCGGCATGACTTTTCCAAAGTGTCGCTGGCATTGGGAGGTTCGTTCGCATCACAGGTGTTCAATTATATGCCTTCATGGAAGAACACGCCGGATTATGTGGCCGGAACAGACCGCCAGCATTATACGTTGGGGGAAGGGTTTGTAAGAATCTCTTCTGACGGAAAGGAACTTCCGGTGGAGTTCGCGCTTCAGGCGGGATTCGGAAGCTTTAAGCGGAAATATGAGATATATGGTCTCGGAAGCGGTTCGGAGAATACGGTTCATGCATCGGGATATATGGCGGGCAGTGTCAGCCTTTCCCAGCAGGTCGGCATCGGGTTTGTAATGGACAATATGATTTACGACAAGTCTTTGTTCCTGAAGAATTTCACGCTCCTGCAGGTTAATCCTTATTATACGCTGAAGAACGAAGGACTGGCTTTGCGGATAGGTGCGCATGTGGATTTTCAGGCAGGGAATGACGGCGGCATAAAGGCGGCTCCGGATGTGAAGCTGGACTATACGTTCGCCTCCTCCTATACGTTGTTCGTGCATCTGACAGGGGGGGCGGTTCTGAATGATTTTCGCCGCGCGAACGATGTGTCTCCTTATTGGATGCAGTATGGACAGTTGCAGACTTCATACACTCCGTTTGACGCATCTGTCGGGCTGAAGGCATCTCCGGCGGACGGCCTTGGCTTCAAGCTCCAGGGAGGGTACCGGATAACGAAGAACGAGCTGTTCGTGTTGCCGGGACTGGATGATGACTGTTCGCTTCTGTATGCATCGCTGGCACAGGAGAAGGCCAAGGTGGCATACGGAGGCGCATCCGTATCCTATGCTTACCTTGACTGGATTGACTTCACTCTGTCCGGTGACTATTATGCATGGGATGTGCCGGAGGGAATGGACGGACTGCTTCTGCTGAAACCGCAGTACGCTGTCGGATTTTCCGCACGCGGAAAAGTTTATGATAATCTGCACATTATGCTGGACTATCGTTATGAGGGAAGAAAAGACATCGCCAGCTTTGGAAAGGCGGATCCTGTGAACAGCCTGAGTGTGGGTGCGGAATATGAACTGTTCAGACGGGTGAATGTGTTTGCCCGTCTGGACAATCTGCTGGACAAGGACTATCTGACAGAAGCCGGCTATCCTGAGCAGGGATTCCGCTTCATGGCAGGTCTCAGTTGTCGTTTCTGACATAGTGCTGCATCACCGCACCGCTGCGGAAGAAGAAATCTGCCGGATGCCCGGACGGAACTTGGGGAGCCTTTATACCCTGATGAAGTTCTGTCCGGGCATGCTCTATGTAAATCTCGTCCCATAAGTCCGCATCGAGGAATGATTGCAGCAGCCGGCTTCCTCCTTCCACCAGAAGTGTCTGGACCTTCCTGTTGTAAAGTTCCCTGAGAATCTGCGGAATGATGTCCTGCTTGAAATCTGTCTTTATATATGTGACGTTGGGACGCTCCGCCCTTTCCTTTTCGGTAAATACAAGCGTGGGGACCGTTCCGTCAAAGAGATGGAGCGTGTCCGGCAGAGTCAGTCTGCGGTCGATGACCAGTCGCAGCGGGTTTCTGCCATACCAGTTGCGCACCGTGAGCGAAGGATTGTCCAGCAGTGCCGTGCGCCGTCCCACCAGAATGGCTTTGTGCTCGGCCCGTTGTTTGTGGACATATACGGATGTGACAGGAGTGGAAAGTACGACCGGCTTTCCGCCGTCGCGGATTACGTCGATGAATCCGTCGGCTGATTCCGCCCATTTCAGCGTGATGTAAGGACGCTGTTTCGTGTTGAATGTGATGAAGCGACGTATCAGACTGCGGCATTCTTCTTCGAGCACTCCCACTTTGACCTCGATTCCCGCATCTTTCAGTTTCTGTATTCCCTGTCCCGATACGAGAGAGAAGGGGTCGATACAGCCGATGACAACCCGCGGGATTCCTTTCCTGACAATCAGGTCGGCGCAGGGAGGAGTCTTTCCATAGTGTGAACAAGGCTCCAGACTGACGTAGATGGTGGACTCCTTCAGCAGACTTTCGTCTCTGACCGATGCGATGGCGTTCACTTCGGCGTGTCCTTCTCCGCAGCGCACGTGATAGCCTTCGCCGATAATCCGTTCGTCGTGGACAATCACGGCCCCAACCGTCGGATTGGGGGCGGCGTTGCAGAATCCGTTTTTGGCCAGTTGTATGCACCGGCGCATATATTTTTCATCGTTTGTCATATTCTTGCTGTTTTTATCGTTATTTTTGCATTCAAAACTAATCGTTCTGTCCGGCGAGAGAAGAAGCCTGAAAGCCCTGAAAGAATATCCTGATGTTTTGGCTGGAATATCCCGTTGTTCCGCATGAAGCATCCCGGTGTTTTCCTGACGTTATTACACGTCTTTTTCCCGGGGCCTTTTCACGGCTGCGGCAAGTCCGGCAAACATGTTGTGCCTATGCATCCAGTTTATTCATATATCAAAGAAAATCTTCAGTCCTGCTATTCTCTGGACGAGGCTTCAGCCCTGGCGAAATGGATATTGGCCGATGCCTTCCATTTTTCGGTGACCGAACTTTATACGGGCAAAGATATAAATTTCCGGCAGAAGGATAAGGACAGGCTGGAGGATATTTTGACGCGTCTGAAACGATATGAACCTTTGCAGTATGTTTTGGGCGAATGTGCTTTCTGCGGACTCATGTTCCGTGTCACTCCCGATGTGCTGATTCCCCGTCCCGAAACGGCGGAGCTGGTGGACTGGATAGTGGCGGACCATGCGGGAAAGGACGTGAGCGTGCTGGATGTGGGGACTGGGAGCGGCTGCATCGCCGTTGCGCTGGGACACCGTCTGGAGCGGGCTTCGGTGACGGCATGGGACGTGTCGGGTGCAGCATTGCAGGTGGCGCGCGGAAATGCGTCTCGGAACGGTGTGGATGTGAACTTTCAGCAGGTGGACGTGTTGCAGGCCGAAGTCCCGGAACTGCATGTGGATGTGCTGGTGAGCAATCCGCCGTATGTGACGGGGAAGGAACGCGCGGAGATGGAGCGGAACGTGCTCGACTGGGAGCCGGAGACTGCGCTGTTCGTGCCGGATGATGACCCTCTGCTGTTCTATCGGGCGATTGCGGAACATGGACTTCGTCTGCTGAAAAAGGGAGGCTGCATTTATTTTGAAATAAATCGTGCGTTCGGAAGGGAGACGGAAAACCTGCTTGAGCGTTTAGGTTATTGTCAGGTGGAACTGAGAAAAGATTCATACGGCAACGACCGTATGGTGAAAGCTGAAAGAATATGAAGGAATATACAGAAAAAGAGCTGATGCAGAAGGCGGAAGCGTATTGTGCTGCCGCAGAGCGTTGTCCTTCGGATGTGGAGGGCAAGCTGAAGGGATGGGGGGCGGCCGCAGAGGTCGGGGCCCGTATCATGGCCCACCTCCTTGAAGAGCGTTATCTGGACACGGTCCGTTTCTGCCGCTTCTTTGTGCGCGACAAATACCGCTTCAACCATTGGGGGCGGATGAAAATCATTCAGGCATTGCGCATGAAGCGTCTTTCGGAGAAGGAAATAGAGACCGGACTGGAAGAGATAGATCCGGAAGAATATGACGGCATTCTGAAGAATCTGCTGGAAAAGAAGGCAAAGGAGGTGAAGGCCGCTTCCGGGTATGAGCGGAATGCCAAACTGCTCCGTTTTGCAGCAGGACGTGGGTTCACGATGGATGAAATTATGAAACATCTCACTCTGGCGGAGACGGATGAGCATATGGAATGACCTCTGGGAATTGCTCTTTCCGCGTCTCTGTGTGGTTTGTGGAAAGAAACTTCTTGTCTCGGAAGACATGGTGTGCTTTTCGTGTATGTCGGAGCTTCCCCGGACGGGACTGTCCGGTGCTCCGGGGAATGAGATGGAGAAACTTTTCTGGGGGAGGTTTCCTGTAGAAAGGGCTTCCGCTCTGTTTTATTATTCCCGTGAGGGGAAAGTGGCCCGAATACTTGCCGGAATGAAATACCATGGCCGGAAGGACATGTGCTTCAAGATGGGCGGAATGCTGGCCGACGAACTGCTTCCTGCCGGATTTTTTGATGGGGTGGACTGTCTGATTCCGGTGCCGCTGCATCCGAAGCGTCTTCGTCGGAGAGGATATAACCAGAGCGAATGGCTGGCAAGGGGAATCGCCGCGAAGGTGGACATTCCGATATGTACCGAAGCGTTGCGCCGTGCGCGGAACAACCAGAGCCAGACCCGTAAGTCAGCTTTTGAACGGCAGGTCAATGCGGAAAACCTGTTCGTGCTGGCTTTGCCTCCCGCCGCTCTGGAAAACAAGCATGTGGTGGTCATTGACGATGTGCTGACCACAGGTGCCACAATCGGAGCTTGTGCCGACGCGTTGTCGGAGGTGGAGAATATCCGCATAAGTGTCCTGACGCTGGCATGGACGAAATAGGGCAACGGCTTCATTTTAATAAAAATAAAGTCGTTGGATTTTCTTTTCCCGATGTATTTGCGTATTTTTGCAGAAAATTTATCAGATAAATTGGAGTTATGAAAGCTTTGGAAAGATTATTCGCTGAGAAACTGCTGAAAGTGAAGGCTGTAAAGATTCAGCCGGCCAATCCGTTTACATGGGCATCTGGATGGAAGTCGCCGATTTATTGCGACAATCGCAAGACATTGTCGTATCCTGCGCTCCGTAATTTTGTGAAACTGGAAATTTGCCGTATCATCCTTGAAAAGTTCGGCAGTGTGGATGCGATTGCGGGTGTCGCTACCGGTGCCATCGCACAGGGTGCGCTGGTGGCTGAGGAGTTGAATCTTCCGTTTGTCTATGTCCGTTCGAGTCCAAAAGATCATGGACTGGAGAATCTGATTGAAGGTGAACTCCGTCCGGGCATGAAGGTGGTTGTTATAGAGGATTTGATTTCTACAGGTGGAAGCAGCCTGAAGGCAGTCGAGGCGATCCGTCGCGACGGATGTGAGGTCATCGGCATGATTGCTTCGTTTACCTATGGATTTGACGTGTCGGTAGAGGCGTTCAAGAATGCGAAGGTGGATCTGGTCACGCTGACCAACTACAATGCGGTGCTGGATGCCGCTCTGAAGACGGACTATATCAACGATGAGGATATCCCTGTATTGCAGGCGTGGAGGAAAGATCCTTCTCACTGGACAGGCAAATAAATGAATGATAATTGGAAACAAACTTTGGTTGAAAAGAAAATAATGTCATTCTGGACTGAGCGGACCGGCTCTGTCCGGGATGGCAATTTTCTTTTTATACGGAGGGTGTTCCGCAGAAAATAATTTAAGAATATGGCTGTACAATTTGAAAGTAGCGTAAAGCATGTCCCTTATAGTCAGGAACGTGTATATGGCAAACTGTCGGACTTGAACAATTTGGAGTCGGTGCGCGACCGTCTGGAACAGGTGAAGGGCAAGCTGGAAGGAAAACTGGAAGACTTGGCTTTTGACCAGGACTCCATTACCATTAAGGTACAGGGCATTTCGTTGACGCTCAGAATCGTGGAACGTGAACCGATGAAATGCATCAAGTTTGAAGGAGAGAAGTCGCCGGTTCCCATGAACCTGTGGGTGCAGATTCTTCCCGTGTCTGAAGAGGAGGCGAAGATGAAGGTCACTGTCCGTGCGGAAGTGAATATGTTTATGAAGGCAATGGTGTCTAAACCTTTGCAGGAAGGGGTGGAGAAGATTGCGGAAATGCTGTCTATGATTCCCTATTGATACCCGACAAATTCTCACGACGATATTATGGCTCAGAAACTTTGGGAAAAGAGTGTTCAGGTAAACGCTGAAATCGACCGTTTTACGGTGGGACGTGACCGTGAAATGGATCTTTACCTGGCTAAATATGACGTGTTGGGTTCGATGGCCCATATCACGATGCTCGAAAGCATCGGTCTGCTGGAAGCGGGAGAACTTGAGGTTCTCCTGGAGGAACTCAAGAAAATATACGCATCGGCCGAACGTGGCGAGTTTGTGATTGAAGACGGGGTAGAGGACGTGCATTCTCAGGTGGAACTTATGCTGACACGCAGCCTGGGGGATGTCGGCAAGAAAATCCACAGCGGGCGTTCGCGGAACGACCAGGTGCTGGTGGATCTCAAATTGTTTACCCGCGCCCGCCTGAAAGAAATCGTGGAGTCCGTGGAGCGTCTGTTTCATGTGCTGGTTTCGCAGAGCAACCGCTATAAGGATGTGCTGATGCCCGG
The DNA here is from genome assembly GCA_944320815.1 of uncultured Phocaeicola sp. Lineage (GTDB taxonomy): Bacteria > Bacteroidota > Bacteroidia > Bacteroidales > Bacteroidaceae > Phocaeicola. Next base: position 106,952 of record CALUIZ010000008.1, read on the forward strand.
TTATACGCATCTGCAGATAGCCATGCCTTCTTCCTTCGGATTGTGGTTCGGCGCGTATGCGGAAAGTCTGGTGGATGACATGATGTTCCTGCAGGCTGCCTATAGGATGTGTAACCGGAATCCGTTGGGGTCTGCTGCGGGATATGGTTCCTCGTTTCCCCTGAATCGTGAGATGACGACACGCCTTCTTGGGTTTGATTCGATGAACTATAATGTGGTTTATGCGCAGATGGGACGCGGAAAGATGGAGCGTAACGTGTTGTTTGCTCTGGCTTCTGTCGCCGGTACTTTGTCCAAGATGGCTTTTGACGCATGTATGTTCAGCTGTCAGAATTTCGGTTTTGTCAAACTGCCGGATGAATGCACGACGGGCTCAAGCATCATGCCCCACAAGAAGAATCCTGATGTGTTTGAACTGACCCGTGCCAAATGCAACAAGATACAGGCTCTTCCCCAGCAGGTGATGATGATAATCAACAATCTTCCTTCGGGATATTTCCGTGACCTGCAGATTATTAAGGAACTGTTCCTCCCGGCTTTTGATGAGTTGGAGGATTGCCTTCAGATGGCGACCTACATCATGGACAAGATAAAGATCAACGAGCATATTCTGGATGATGAGAAGTATCTTTATATGTTCAGCGTGGAAGAAGTGAATCGTCTTGCTGCGGAAGGAATGCCTTTCCGTGATGCTTATAAGAAGGTGGGACTGGATATAGAAGCCGGAAAGTTTACTCATAGGATGGAGGTGCATCATACGCATGAGGGAAGCATCGGCAACCTGTGCAATGACCGGATTGAGGCATTGATGAAACAGACCTTGGAAGGATTTGATTTCAAGGCAGTGGAAGCGGCAGAAAGAGCACTTCTGGGGCGTTGAAAATATATTCTTCCTTGAAAGAAAACGGGGGAAATGTTTGGAAGCTAGCTTAAAAGTGCCTACATTTGCACCCGTCAATGCGGAAATAGCTCAGTTGGTAGAGCACAACCTTGCCAAGGTTGGGGTCGCGAGTTCGAGTCTCGTTTTCCGCTC
>CALUIZ010000009.1 GCA_944320815.1 uncultured Phocaeicola sp.
AAATCAAACTGCACAAACCAATAGTCATAAAGTTGTTTCGCCATCGCCTCTAAATTATCATTTATCGAACGGTTAAGGGATATTTTTCGTTCTAAAGTATCCAAAGATTCTGCAATTTGGTTTTGTTCATCTATTGGCGGTATTTGAATTGTAATATTTTTGATGTCAGAAATTGCTATACTTGATTGGTTTATGGCATCTTTTCTGATTGTATCTATACATTTTTTGAAGTATGTGGTTTGGAAAAGGAAATAAGCATATGTTGGGTTTAGCAAACATTCGTCCGTTTTTAACCTTAATAAGTTCATTCCATGTATAATCTGCTCATCAGGACGTTTACGATATAATACTGTTCGCCCAAGGAAAATACGGCTATTTATATGCGACATTAACAAGTCTTTATCATCAAGAATATAATGAGTATATTCATTAGCGTCAACAATATTGGCATACCCCAATCTGTTCCGATTGAAGCTATTATTTGATAATGTTTCAATTCGAGTAATAGGAATGCCTTTGCCATCCTTGAATTGTTTGATAACAGCCCCATTCTCTATAAGTTTCAGGCATTCACCCAATTTATATTTTCTCAGTTCCATCTTCATTGTTCCGTGTTTTCTAAATCTTCGTCATTCAAAAGATACTCATATTCCGTTCCTCTCAAACTTTTCGGGTCGTATTCTTTTCGATAATCCAATATGTATGAATGTATTAAACCGGGATAAGTATAGAAATAGTGACGGCATACGTGCTTGAACAGTTGCAGCATACGTTCATCGCCAAGAAAGCTGAACATATAATCAAACAGAAGCCCCACTTCGTTTTGAGAGGCTTTGCGGCTACAAATATCCTTCACCAACGGAGTGTATTCAACTACCGCCATATCGGCAAGTCCTTGCATCTGTTCAACAATTCCGTTCATGCTTTCCAACAAGCTGTCGTAATCACCCATATTGTCATTGCGACGCGTTGTGTTCATTGTCTGTTCTGCTCTAAAATTTCCATTCCAAATCGGTAATTACGATTACCGATTTGCTATTCTCCCAACATATCCCTTACTTCTTTGTCGAAATCCGAGTCAATTCGCTGGGTACGATTGAATATGTCGTACTCATTTTCGGCTTTTGCCTTTGCTTGTGCGGCAGAAATACGTCCTTTGTCGGGCAAGATTTTATAATCATTGAACGTCAGGAACTTGTTTACGCTTGCGGCGAATTGCTCCATGGTGAAAGGGTTTTGACGCTCTATTTGATTTTCTATATAGTCAAAATAAGAAGTTACCGTACGTTCCAGTTGCCGGATTTGTTTCTCGTCCAAATAATTCTTCGCTATCGACACATCAGATTTGAGTATTCGCCCTTTGGGAGAGTTCTTCCACGTGGTCAACCCCATGTGTTCTTTGGTATGGTCTGCCTTGGTGTAGATGATTTCTGCTGCTGTCTGTCCGGTAATAGCATAGTGGAAGCGGTTTTGCACCATTGCGTAAAACTCTTTTGTTGTCGGGGAATTGCGGTCATAGTCTGTACTGCATTCGGCATAAATATCCGTAATCTGTTGCCAGATACGCCGTTCACTCGCACGAATGGAGCGTACCCTTTCAAGCAACTCGCGGAAATAATCCTTGCCGAATACAGCCGTTCCTTGCTTTAACCTGTCATCATCCAATACGAAACCTTTACGAATATACTCATTGAGTATCTTTGTTGCCCATTGGCGGAAACGGGTGGCTTTCGTAGAATTCACACGATAACCGACGGAGATAATCATGTCGAGGTTGTAGAAATCAACAAGCTCTTCAACCTCTCCTCTTATACCTCTGTTCACGACGGTTGCAATTTTTGCAACTGTCGTATCGGGAGATAATTCACCGTCTTTGTATATGTTGGCAATGTGACGGCTGATTCCCGATTTATCAACGCCAAAAAGTTGAGCCATTGCCTTTTGGGTACACCAAATCGTATCGTCTTTGATGACGACCTGCACTTTGCCCTCTTCTTCTGGCATACTGTAAAGTAGAAATTGTATTTCGTTTGCCATGATGCTTATTCTTTAATGTTATTGAATTGCAGACTATCCAATTGCCTTATTATCTCTGCTTCCAATCGGCGGCTTTCAGCAAATTGCTCGGTAAGCGTCCGTTTATATTCTTCCATTCGGGCATTAAATTCTTCCTCTGTTATATCCACATAGTCAATCTTTATGTCGAAATACTGCCCGGCAGAAAGGCTATAACCTTTCTCCTTGATTTCATCGTAGGTTACGGCTACTGAGAAATCATCTACTGCCTCTTTGTTTTGGAACGTATTGACTATCTGGTCTATCTCAAAGTCACGAAGACGGCGTTTTTGGTTGTTCCCCTCTTTATACTCCTCGCCTAATTTGCTTGCATCAATTAAGATAACCTTGTCGTGATTGGCCGACTTATCAAAGAAGATAACCGACACGTTGGTTCCAGTTGTAGCAAATACATTGCTTGGCATGGAAACAACGCCATACACCCATCGTTCATCTACAACACGCTGCAAGATGCGCTTCTCAACACCACTCTTGGCTGTAATGAAACCAGTGGGAATGACAATGGCAGCCTTGCCTGTTGGCTTCAAGGAGTTAAGTACATGCTGTATGAAGCAGGTATAGATAGCCATCTTTGGCTTCATCGGGTCAACCTTTTTCACTGCATTGGGCACTCCTGCCCAGAAGCGGATGGTATCGGATGCCAATGTATCGCGGTATTCAGGGAAATCGAGCTTGAACGGAGGATTGGAAACAATAAAATCAAATTTGCGCAACACACCGTTACTCTCTTTGTGGGATGGTTCCGTAAGCGTATTGCCTTGCACTACATTAGGCAGCGAGGCCGCAAAGTTATTAAGAATCAAATTCAAACGAAGCATTTCCGTGGACTTCTCTGAAATGTCTTGCGAAAAAATGGTGCAGCGTTCTTCACCTATTTGATGTGCCAGTGCCATAAGCAATGTGCCTGTGCCTGCGGAAGGGTCATAACAGGTCACGCCGCGTAAATCCGTATTATCACCTACCAACAGGCGAGCCATCACTTGTGCGATGGCACGTGGTGTGTAATATTCGGCATATTTTCCGCCACCAGCATTGTTGAAACCTTTCAGCAGATGCTCGAAAATGCGTGAGAAGAAATCGTATTTCTCATAAAAAACGTCTTCAAAGTTGAATGAAGCCACATTGCGCATCAGCGATTTGGCAAATTCGTCACGTTTCTGCGTATCAGTAACGTAGGTTGTCAACGGAAAGAAGATATTGACTTTGCTCTTCCCCGATGTGGTAACAGAAAATGTCTCGGCATTGAGCGAGGCTATATCTACCAATGTAGCATCGAGCAGAGTGGAGAAATCTCCCTTTGTGGCAGAGTTATAGAGATGCGACAACGTATGTTCGGGTTTCAAGCGTGGCACGGAATGCGGCAGATAGCTGAATAAATCTTCCACTTCTTCCTCAGTAAAAGTATCGTATTCAGCATCCCACTTTTCTGCTTTCGACAATCGTTCTCCATACATCGGGTCACGCTTGGCTTCATAGCCAAACTTGTCATTGAAGAACTTATAGAGGAACATTTCTGTCACAATCTTGTACTCACTCCCAGTTCCAGCCAGTCCAAAGGCACTGGTGGTACTTTTCAAAGAATCAATAAGGGTTATGGTAGCCTCGGATATGTTGATGTTACTCATTTAATATGCGTAATTACGTTGTTGTAAATATTCTGTTGTTATTAAGTTGCTTAAATATTTTCGGTCTTTGATGTCTGTCCTTATTTTCATGGCTATAAGTTCCTTGCCTACGATAGACAACACATCTTGGCCAAATGCAGGTTCGTTGTCGAGAATGTTGATGTCAAGGAACAGCCGTTTGTCAATCTCGTCTTTCATCTTGGCTAAATTCTCGGCAATCTCATATTCGTGTGCCGATATGATGGGGCGTTCACGCTTTTGGTTTTGCTCCTCAATGCGCTTGTGGATGCGGACAAACCGCTCATCTCCTTTATACTTACGTTTAAGGATGTTGTTGCGACGGTTGATTTCGCGTATTTTCTTCATTACCTCGTCCATATATTGAATGCTCGCCTTGGCATCCTCGGTGCTTTGCGGCACAAATCCTTTTTTGCGGAAATATTCGCGGAACTCATCGGCAAGAATGACATACCGTTCTTCTCTGGTATCGAAGTTTGCCTCAAACTCTGCTTGTACCCGCTCGCAACGCTCCCGAATATCATTGACTACAATCCGCAACTCTTCGGGTATTCCTTTCTTGAATTCAAATTCTAATTCTGAAAGAGCCACATTGATGATGCCGGAAACATCAGCCTTGTGTTCTGTACTTTCAAAAAGATTGATGCGCTCAATGCGGTGGGTGACCTCTGTTATAAGGGAGGGTATTCTTCCCATAGGGAGCGAAGCAAGTTTCTCTTTGGTTTCTTCATCGCCAAAAGAACGTACTTGATTGATGATAGCTTTGGCATCGGAGAGCGTGTTGCGCAGCTCATACAGACTATCCTTGTTTTCAATCTCGTCTATTTGTTCGCGAAATTCCTCTACATTATCAACAGTGAAATTGAAGAGCACACTCTTTATCTCTTTTATCTTGGCCTCTACGTCTTCTTTGCTGACCAATATGTCGTTGGCGATGTTTTCGGTATGCGGATTATCTGATTCGTCCGAAGTACGGTTAAGTTCTCGCAAATAACGGTCATTGGTTGCATCAAAGTTTTCCTTGATGTCCACAAAGTCAACTACATAGCCATACTTGAAATCATGATAAGGACGATTTACCCTTGTAAGGGCTTGCAGCAAGTCGTGGCCATCGAGAGAACGACCCAAATATAATTTCTTCAAACGCGGCGCGTCAAAGCCCGTAAGAAGCATCTTATTGACGATGAGAACATCAATCTCCTGCTGTTTCTTAAAGCCCTCAATATACGCCTTGCGTTCCTGTTTGTCACCCTCGTCATGCAGTATGAGCGATGCGGTCAATGGCTTGTAGTTCCCGTATTGGAGCATCGGTTCTGCTGCCATAAACACTTGTCGCTCTTGGTATTTGATAACCTTGCTTGCAATATTGAAGCGTTCCTGCCAAAGGCGGTATAGTTCCCTTGCCTGTGGATTTGTGCGGCATACTATCATTGCGCCCACTGTTTCGTCGTTTTGTTCCTTTCGGAAGCGGCGGAAGTCTGATATGATATAATCTAATAGAGCATTCAGGTAGCTTTCATGCTCCATAATTTGATTACGGTCAATATCTGACTTCTTGACTTCCACATTGCCAGCCAACTGGTCGAGGATGTTCTCAATCTTCTCTTTATATATTGTTTCGACAGGCTCGCGCATCAGTTTGCAAGTGTAGCCATCGGCAATGGATTTGTCGTAATAGTATGTATGAATGTAGTCGCCGAATACTCGCCACGATTCGCGTTCCTCTTTCAATAGCGGTGTTCCTGTCAATGCGATTTTGACTGCGTTTTTGTCTGCCTCCAAAAGGTTTGCCAAGAAACTACCCTGCGGATTATAGCCACGGTGCGCTTCATCAACGAAGAAAATCCGTTGCAAATGAGTGCTGTAACTATCTTCCATCGTCACTTTGGCTTTGTCCTCTTTGAATTTTTGGATATTGACCACCATGATTTCAGGTTTTCCCTCATCATTGCTTGTTACTTCCCTACTTGCAATATCATCCATCAACTCTTTGCGGCTCTTGGCGTTGTGGACTACAAGCCCACGGGCGGCAAATTCATCTGTAGCTTGCTCCATCAAGTCAATGCGGTCAACTATGAAATAAAACTTTGCCACCACATTACGTTGTGCGAAATAGTCAGTCAGACTTTTCACACTGTAATAGGCGAGCGCAGTTTTCCCGCTCCCTTGCGTATGCCAAATGATACCGCTTTTCACACCTCTTGATAAAGCGTTGCGGATGGCATACGAAGCGAACAACTGCTGATAACGCATCACATGCTTTTGTAATTGAGTTCCCTGTGTGCCATCAGCCAGTTCTATTTTGCGTTCCACGTATGCAAACCCATAGCGTAGCAAGAATAAAAATCTCTCCTTGCTCAACATGGAAGTAATGGTTCGGTTTGTCGGTGTAGTTGCAGATTTATTGGTTTGGTATTCTTGCAAGTTTTTAATGACCACGCAATTGCGATGTTTCAGCACTTTATTCTCCATTTCATCAGTGATATCCTGATAAGGATAATCTGGTACGTACCGTTTGTCTTCCTCACGGAACACGTTGAAAAACGCCTTCTCCTTAGCCGTGCAACAATAAAATGCCCCTTGTATAGGCACACGACTATCGGTGTCATACTCTTGGTTGTTGGAGAAAATCATCAGTTGGGTGATGTTGAAGAAGCGGCGGAAGCACGACTTGCTCATTCGCTTGTTGATTCGCTCCCTTTCCGCCAAAATACCTTCACGGTTGTTCGGCTTCTTAACCTCAATGAAAGCGAGAGGAAGACCATTTACAAAACAAGTGATATCAGGACGAAACTCATCTTCTGTATCTTCATTCTCACAAGTAAATTCCGTAGTTACATGCCAATCGTTATTTTCTGGATTTTCAAAATCAATGAGTTTTGTACCGCTATTTGCTGAAAGCAACTGGTAAAACTCACGCCCCAAATCATCATTATTGGCAATATTCACGATTTTGGCATACAACAGTGATGCATCCGAGCTTGACAATCCGGGATTAAGGCGTTTTACTGCATTCAAGAAAACGTCAATCAAGATATTTGTCTTTGTGTCATAGGCACAGATGTTATCCAAATAAGTATATCCCAACTTGCACAGATGGAGCGCTGCCGGAACTTGTACTCTGGTATTCTCATTAAATTTGTTATTGCCCATAATCGTACATCTTATTCAAAGTTGATAATCTCGCTCACACTAACCTCCAGCAACTCCGATATACGTTTCAGCGTTGCCAAATCAGGCTGGGTCGTATTGGTACACCACTTGGAAACAGTTGTTTGATTAACACCCAACTGCTCAGCCAACCATTTGTTGGTTCTTTTCTTTTTAACTAGTACAAGTTTTAATTGATTCAAATCTTCCATATTGGCAATATAATGCTTTTGCTGCAAATATAGTGATTTTACGCGATAAATGCACCTTGTGTTTAAACATTTAATGTGATATAACTGATTTAGGGCATTGCGAGCTATAGATTATGGGCAATAGGAACGATATGTTCATCTATTTTAATCTTATGTTTCCCAGTTGTTGTGCGTAAATTTTTCCTGATGGTATCAATGGTGGAATTGACAAACCATTCGTGGAATGTCTGCATAACGAATTGTGCTGTGACATCCCGGCTGATGTTGTATTGAAAAGCAATGTTCCAAGCGAAGTTCTTTAATGAGATTTGGGTAACGGCTATATGCCGTTTGATGTGAATGTTTACATTAAGAGCTTGCCGATTGGTGACAAAGTATCGGACACATTCGCAGATTTGGAAGATTTCTTCTTCGCTAAAGTCAAACTGCCTGAATGTGTTTCGGGTGTATTGCAATACGGCTTGTAGCTTTTCATCTTCTTCTCTTTCTTTTTGCTGGAGATATTGTTGTTCTTCATGCTGATATTCATAATGGAATAACTCCATCCGTTTCATTTGGATGTTGTTGTCGACCGCAGACATAGCAGTGACCAAAGTGCAATCAGCTTTAGTTTGTCGGTCAGATTGCGCAGGCTTGTGACAGAATAAAGAAGTAAGGGATATTATATGTGCCGACAGAGAGAGGCATAAATGGTAAATGAGTTTTAGAGCAACATAACAAGCTACCATGACAAAAGGGAGAATGCTTAACCGCACCCCCAAAGCATCACTCACAGGAAATGATATTGTGGATGCCAGAAGCACCGTTATTACTTCTATTGTCCATGACTGGAATATATGTTGCTTTTGCTTCATAACTATTTTTATCTATGGTTGTTTTGCAAAGGTATAACGTATTTCCGTAAAAAACGAAAGTCAAAAATAAGCAGCAAAGAGGCAACAACTTCATTTTATGGCGTTTGTGCAAACAAAAGCATACCATCTGCAAAAACGGCTAACAAGTATAAAGAAAATCGGGTAAAATCGCGATAGTTAAATAAACATAAATCTTTCTTTGACCTATGTAAAGCCATGTTTGTCATTGTGGCTTCTGTACGCTACATATAAAACTATCCTTATTTGTACCATCAATATGTAAGCCATTGATATTCATCGCATATTATATTTGTGGATGTGAAGTAATTTATTGATAGATAAATTGATATAATAAAAATGAGGTATAATCTTAATGATTGTACCTCATTTTTTGCAATATTATGGTTAGAGACTTTTCTGATTATGCTTCTTGAAATTCTCAACTTGATCCATAACCTGATCGAGCACTTCATCATTATATTGCGGTGGATAACCATTCTTCACTAGGCAGAAGAATATTTTCTGGTTCAAATCTGCCCTTATATTTGAGTTGTTCAGCCAATCGGTAAATGAAGATTGCAAGTCTATAAGCTCCTTTATCTTCTTGGCAAGTTCCTTACACTTGTTGTTAATGATAAGATTTCCTACTTTCTTGTCTGTTCCATATTCAAAGTCATATTTGTCACGTAAATGAAGAAGGATGTCATAGAACGCCTTTTCTTCAAACGTCAGTCCCAATTTACGGAAACTCTCTTTATCCTCTCCCAGTTCGGCAAGAATATCGAGAGCCTGTTTTGTCGCGTTTCTTATAATTTCATCAACAGCTTCATTCTGAGTATTTGTAGCTTCCTCTGCCGTAAGCTTGGATCTCCTGTTATGGTATTCTTCAAGTGTTTTTTTAAGAAGCTCCTCATATTTTTCCGCTGCTATCTTATTGGTGTTCTTGTATTCTTTGATAGACTTTCTCAACATTTTGACAAGAACCTCCAGTTTGGTTGCCGGCAGTTTCACGTTGTTAAGTTGTTCCACAAATTCAGGACTGAAAATATTTTCTTCCACATCTGTTTCAAGAATGCTTACTACAGAATTGCATTTCAAGGCTTCGGCAACCATCTTTTCCACGGCTCTGTTCATGCTTTCTGTATCGTGTTTCTCGCCTGATGTCTTTCTTATGTATGATGCAATGGCCATAAAGCATTGTGACAGCGAAAGCTGTTCGTTGGTCAGTACATTTGATGGCTGACACACATCGTATGCAGCTTTCAGCCTTTTTACATGTGCCAGGAAAAAAGTCCTGGCTTCTACTTTTTGGACCTGACCATTGGCGTTGGCCACATTAAGCTGGTCGGTAAGGGTGATGACATAGTCTGCTGCTGACGACAAGCATTCAAGCCTTTCCAAGGGAGCAGCCTCAGGATTGGTAAATGGAGATAGATCAAATCCTGTAAATACTTTTTTAATAAGGTCCAGCTCTATTATAAGCGCCTCCAATGCCTGTTCCACGTCATCTTCACTTGGTCCGAATGTATCACCTCCGTACTTTCGCATTGCCTGCATCATATTGTCATGGATTCCGATATAGTCTATGATATATCCATACGGTTTACCGGGATACTTTCTGTTTACACGACTGATGGTCTGGATAAGAGTCTGCTTTTGCAGTGGCTTGTCATTATACAGGTATGTCAGACAAGGGACATCAAATCCCGTAATCCACATATCAACTACAATAACCAGACGGAAATTGGAATGTTCCTTCTTGAAGGCATCGTCCATTTTCTTTGTTCTCGATTTATCCCCAAGATAATCATACATTTCTTTCGGGTCGTTCTTTCCACGTGTCGCTACCATGGCAATAGTGGGCATCGGTGAAAGCTCTTTCAACTCTTCTTCCGTGACCTTGTTTTCATCCGGTGTCTTTTTCTCTTCAAACCATTCAGGTTTCAGCTTTCTGAATTTCTTCAGCAGATTAAACGCGATGTGTCGCTTGCTACATACAATCATGGCTTTCTGCACCACATCCTCGTTGTTTTCACAAGCCTTTGTGTAGTGTCCTATGATATCGTTTGCCAGTCTTTCCAGACGTTCATCGTCACCCAAAATCACTTCCATTGAGCTCATGGCCTTCTTGCTTGCTTCAATGTCTGATTCTGTAGCACCTTCATCCGCACATTTCTTATAGTATGCGTCTATTTCCTTGACCTTTTCGCTGTCGAGTGTCACTTTGGCCATACGGGGTATATATTTCAGCTCTACGGTTATTTCATCATCGACAGCCTGCTGCATAGTGTAGCTGTCAACTATTTCACCGAAGACCTGAATGGTTTCTTCTATCGGTGTGCCGGTGAATCCGACAAATGTTGCGTTGGGGAATGCACAACGAAGATGTTCTGCGTATGGTTTGGTTATGAAAGCTCCAATCTTGCTTTCATTCTCTTCTGAATCCAGTCCATTATCCAGAGGCTTCCGGTCTTTTATCTTCAACTGACTGTTCAGGCGTATTTGTGTCCTATGTGCCTCGTCAGAGAAGCAGATGATATTCTTTCTTCTGTTCAGTTCTCCTGTATCCTCGCAAAACTTCTGGATGGTACAGATAAAGAAACCTCCCGTTTCCCTCATGGAGAGTTCTTTTTTCAGTTTATCACGGTTGGGGATAACCTGTGCGGCACCGGCAGAAAGATATTCCTCAGAGCGGAGAAACAACTTTCCTGCCTGTGACTGTAAATCGTCTCTGTCCACAATCATCACAATGGTAGGTGAGCCAATCTCACTGCATCTTAATGACAACTGTCTTGCCAGAAACATCATGGTATAAGTCTTTCCGCATCCGGTCGCGCCAAAATAGGTTCCACCTTTGCTGTCTCCGGTCGCGTATGCTTTCCTTATACTTTCCCTAAGCATGCGTGTGGCGAAAAACTGAGGATAACGGCATACTATCTCTTCTTCTTTGTCACTTTTTTTGTCCGGGAAATAGATGTAATCTCTCAAAATCTCCAGAAACCTTTTGGGCTCATACACACCTGCAACTATGGTCTTTACCTGATCTATACCTTTCTGAGCGGCAGGATCTTCATTTCTCACTTTTTTCCAGGCATAATAATGCTCGTATGGTGTATATGTAGTTCCCAGTTTCGTGTTGTTCGCTGTTGCGTCACTGATGCATGACAGAGGGCAATATCGCAACAGATGAGGTATATCCCGCATATATCTTTCATGTATCTGGTCGTATGCGTCAGCGATGGTTGCATTCTCATCGGTAGGATTCTTCAGTTCAAATACGCACAATGGGATACCGTTTACAAACAGAAGGACATCCGGAATGCGTATGTCTCCTTTTATTCCGTAACCTACCTCAAACTGATTGACACAGCGGAATATATTATGTTTTGAATCAGGAGTGAAATCCAGATATTCTATATCAAAAATCTTTCCATCATCATGCCGGATATAGCGATAGCCGTCGCGAACCAAATAATAAGAATTACGGAGCAAATTAAAATGTGTTTGTCCGCCAACATGTCTCAGATGATTGGTCACTTCCTCTATGTCATTGTCTTTCAGGTCTGGATATCTGTCCAAAAGATAGGTTTTCAAATCATCCAGAATCAAAGTTTCACGGTTATTTCTTGCTATCTTGCCACCGTGAGTATATTCCCATCCTTGTGCCTGCAACAGGTATATCAGGGCCTCCTCGTATTCATTTTCGTAAAACTTTCCTTTCATGATGATGGTCGTTATATGTTTATATTTTAAACATGTACCCGAATTGATGATTTTGGGTACATATATGAGTTATGGCTTATCTTTACCTTGTCATTGATGTATGGCTTTTTGAATTAATGCGGGACAAATCTCTTTAAGCTTTTCCCTTGCTTCTGAGGCTATCTTCTTGGCTTCTTCCATACAGTGATATAGGTTTACTATAGATTGCTGTACTTCTATGGGTGGAAGAGGGATTTGTACTCTACAAAGTTCTTCCCAGTCGAATGTCTCTCTTGCGCTTCCCCAAGAATTGAATCTTGAATATCTGTCAAATTCGCTGCGGCTTAATATTAAAAATAAATATTCCGGTTGTAGTACACTCTCATTTATACATTTAAAATTAATGTATGATGATGATACGATATAAGTTCTTTCTGTGTTGTTTATAGCTAATGATATTTTTCCTCCATTTCTTGATGTTACTGATACATAACAAAATTCTCTTGGCTTGAGGATTTTATAAGGTAATAAAGAAACATCCTTCATATCGGCTTTTGTATTGATGAGTTTTTTCCCAATACTTATACCACGTACATCATCAAGAGTATATATGCCCTCACTATTTCTTTCATCGCAGTATTCTATATGCTTCCCTAAAAGGTCTGTATTATATTTGTGCTGACAATTGACTATAAAAGCCTCACAGGCCTTACTTAATGGCTCTATCAATGCCTCATTTTGTTCTGCAAGAGACTTTAGTCCATTATAGGTGTCTACCAATTCTTGTTGGACTTTCATTGACGGTAAAGGTATTTGTACTCTGCAAAGTTCTTCCCAATCGAATGTCTCCCTTGCGCTTCCCCAAGAATTGAATCTTGAATATCTGTCAAACTCGCTGCGGCTTAATATTAAAAATAAATATTCCGGTTGTAGTACACTCTCATTTATACATTTAAAATTAATGTATGATGATGATACGATATAAGTTCTTTCTGTGTTGTTTATAGCTAATGATATTTTTCCTCCATTTCTTGATGTTACTGATACATAACAAAATTCTCTTGGCTTGAGGATTTTATAAGGTAATAAAGAAACATCCTTCATATCGGCTTTTGTATTGATGAGTTTTTTTCCAATACTTATACCACGTACATCATCAAGAGTATATATGCCTTCACTATTTCTTTCATCGCAAAGTTCAATATAGTTTCCAAGCTGTACCCATTTCGTCTTATTCGCATTCATACCCCAATAACTTTAAAGCATTTCTTAATGTGGCATCATTTTCTTTCTGGCGTTTCAAAAGTCCAGATACAGTTTTAGCCGTATCAGAAAGAACTTCCTCATAATCGATGCCATTGTCACGGTCTTCAAACCTGATGTATCTGCTTGGTACCAGTGAGAAGTTGTTGGATTCAATGCCATCAATGTCGTAAACTCCTACAGAACGGTACAGTTCCGGTTTGGAATAACTTTTTCCGTCGGTACCTTCACTCTGCCACCTGAAATATATTTCCGAGGCACGCTTTATCTGTTCGGCAGATAATACGAACTTCTTCTTCTGCTCACCCTTTACCGGGTTGGTAGCCCACTGGCGCAAGTCCATGAAAAGGATTTCATGCTCTCTGTTACGAAGCTTGCGGCCATGCCACAGACCACCTCTCTTGTTCTCGTTCAGTATCCAGAGAGTCACGGAAATATCTGTAGAATAAAACAATTCTCGCGGCAAGACAATAATGGCTTCAATCTTGTCATTCTCAATCAGTTTCTGACGGATATTCTGGGTATCCGTATCTCCCAATGCACCATTTGCCAACAGGAATCCCGCTACGCCTTTTCCAGCTTTAAGTTTGGACAGAATATGCAGAATCCAGGCATAGTTGGCATTGCTTTCAGGAGGCACAGAATAGCCGGCCCATCTTTCATCATTGCTGAGATTGGTGTCATACCAGCTCTTCAGGTTGAACGGAGGGTTGGCCATGATATAATCAAAAGTCAGTCCGCGGTGCAGGTCATTGGTGAAAGTGGAAGCATTCTTCTCTCCGAGATGATGCGATATACCTCTGACGGCAAGATTCATCTTTGCCAGACGATACGTTGCCGGGTCGCTTTCCTGACCATACACATTTACCATAGAGATGTCGCCCTGTTTGGCTTCCACATATTTGGCGCATTGAACGAACATGCCTCCGGAACCGCAGCACGGATCGTATAATGTTCCGTCGAAAGGCTCGATAAACGCTGCAATCAATTCGACTACATCATGCGGTGTATAGAACTCTCCATCTTCCTTAGTGGCATTTACGGCAAACGATTTCAGAAAATATTCATAAACACGGCCGATAAGGTCTTTCTCTTCGCCGAAAGCCTTGTGGGATACCTTGTTCACTTCATCCACGACCTTCTTTATGACATTGCTTTCAAGGTTTATTGAAGAAAACAAGCCCAGACGCACGCATCCTTTGAACGCTTTTCCGCTGTCGTCAATGGCTTGTAACGCATCATCCAAAGCGGCATTCAGTTTGGTTGAAGGGACATTTATGAGCATTGACCAGCGAGCCGGTTCCGGAACGTACGAAATGCCTTTATATCTGTTGGGGTTTTTGGTGTAATATTCTATTATCGGTTCTTCAAGGATTCCATTGTTAATGCAGTCCTGACGCATTTTCTCTTTCTCGTCTTCAAACTTTTCCCCTATGAAACGCAGGAATACGAGAGTCAGAAGCAGATCCCGTTTGTCGTTCAACGATGCATTGCCGCGCAGATAATCACGGCAATTGAGTAATATACTTTCCAAGTTCAAAGCCTTGTCTTCTTTCTTTTTAGTCGCTTTTTTTGCCATATATTACATTATTGAATGTGGAATGATGTATGACACAAAGATAGTTCAAACAGAGTTAAACACAAAGTAAAGCTCCGGTTTTCAGACCATGCCAGACTTAAAAACATGAATGCTGGTTCATCAAAAACACGCTGATGTTCTGATGAAAATACCTTGTTGTTTTGATAAAAGTACCGGCATGTTTTTGTCTTGGAGCAAGCTTTATGAAAGTCCGTTCTGTTTCATGCCCAAGAACCTGTTTGGGTTTAATGATAAGAATACCGGTATTCTTGTGGAGTGGTGCCAACCAGTTTCTTGAACAGGCGGTTGAAGTAAGAATAGTCGTCGAAACCAAGATTGAGGGCGATGTCTTTTACCAGCGTATCACTTGTAACCAATATAAGCTGGGCCTTCTCTATCTTTTTTTGATTGATGTATTGGAGTGGAGTCGTTTTCACTTCATGCTTGAACATACGGATGAAATGGTCTTTGGACAAACATGTCTGTGCAGCCAGTTCGTCTATGCTCAGGCTTTTGTTGATGTGGTTATGGATATATGACAGCACTTTCGTCAGCCGTTCGTCTCTTTTTTTCGATTTTTCCTGCGCATATCTCATGAAATGGGAGAGGAGCTGGTAGACGATGCCTCTTGATTCCACCTTGTCATAAAAGGCTCGTTGTTTGTTCTTCAGCAGGTTCTGCATGAGTGTGATGTTGTTGTCATAGACTGTGGGGTCCACCTTTTGCAGGTTCATGTGCGGATTGATGGCGCAGAAACGTTTCATCAGTGCCAAATCCAGTTCGCTGCCGGGTATTTCTACCGGAAACTCCCATTCGTCCAATATACTTTTCCCCTCCTGGTTTTCTTCGTAGATGTGCATGTAGTAATGGCAGAAATAGGAGTCACAGATATTGTCGTGTTTGGTGAATGCCGGAATAAAGTACATGTGCTGGGGACTCAGCCGGTAAATGCCGGAAGGCAGTTTCACCTGCGCTCTTCCTTCCGTTACATAATACAGGCGGATAAAGGGACTGGTGACATCTTGCCAGTTCCAGTCAGCATGGTGAATGGATAGTCCGGCGTTCAACACGACAGGATGCAGTTGGTCTATTGAGAAATTCATGATAAGGTATCTGTGTCATTCTGTCTGCAAATATAAACAAGGCGTGTGAATCTTCAAGGCTTATGCCGAAATAATCCTATAAAACGCTGCTGTTTCCTGAGCCTAATCTTTTGATTCGGGAAATAAGCCGGCAAAGTTCTATTATAATGCGTCAATGTCTTGTCATGGGATGTTTTATTGCATACCTTTGTATGGTTAAATGTGCTTTATGAATGTCTGCGGACAGCCGATACAGAAGCGGACATTTATATTGTTCTATATATTCATTAACTTAATAATACAATGTATGAGACACAAGGTTTTGTTTTTTCCTCTTTTGTTTTGCGCGACTTTCGTGTCGTGCGGACAAGCCCCAAAGTCTTCCTATGAAGTGCCGGTCTCCGAAGCCGACGAACCGATGATGACGGGCAAGTTTGAACCTGCATGGGAGTCGTTGGAGAATTATCAGGTACCGGAGTGGTTCCGTGACGTCAAGTTTGGTATCTTTTCTCATTTCGGTCCTCAGAACGTGGAAGGGTCGGGCGACTGGATGGCCCGTGGCCTGTATATTGAAGGCTCCGCACAATACAATTATCATGTGGAACACTATGGACATCCTTCTGAGGTTGGCTTTAAGGACATCATTCCCTTGTTCAAGGCAGAGAAATGGAATCCGGATTCACTGCTGGCCTTTTATAAAAAGATAGGTGCCCGATATATCGTGGCTTTGGGAAACCATCATGATAATTTTGACTTGTGGGACAGCAAGTATCAGCCTTGGAATTCCATGAATATGGGACCGAAGCGTGATGTTCTGGACGGCTGGGCAAAGGCGGCCCGTAAATTGGGCATGTATTTCGGTGTCAGTCTTCATGCCGACCATGCCTGGTTATGGTATGAGACGGCGCAACGTCATGATACCATTGGTCCGAAGAAAGGCATTCCTTATGACGGCAAGCTGACCAAAGCCGATGGCAAAGGCAAATGGTGGGAAGGTTACGATCCGCAGGATCTGTATGCGCAGAACCATCCGTTGAGCGAGAACAGTTGGGACAATGGCATGATTCACCGCCAATGGGCGTGGGGAGAAGGTGCTTGCACTCCTTCGCAGGAGTATGTGACTAACTTCTACAACCGTACGCTGGATGTGATCAACCGTTATAATCCTGATTTGTTGTATTTTGATGTAACCGTACTTCCTTTCTATCCTGTCAGCGATGCCGGTTTGAAGATAGCTGCTCATTACTATAATCATAATATGGCTACGCACGACAATAAGCTGGAAGGAGTCATTACGACCAAGATTCTGGACGAAAGACAGCGCAAGGCTCTGGTGTGGGATGTGGAGCGTGGTGCTCCGAACAAGATGCTTCCTGACCCGTGGCAGACATGTACGTGTCTGGGTACATGGCATTATCATACGGAGTTCTATGAGCGTGGCTGGTATAAGTCGGCTGCCAGTGTGGTGAAATTGCTGATGGATGTAGTGAGTAAGAACGGCAATCTGCTGCTGAATGTTCCTTTGCGTGCCGATGGTACGTTTGATGACAAAGAAGAGAAGATATTGAATGAGTTCGGTGAGTGGATGGCAGTCAATGGCGAAGCAATTTACGGGACACGTCCCTGGAAGGTGTTTGGTGAAGGGCCTATAGCCAATGCGGACATTGCAATCAATGCCCAAGGTTTCAATGAAGGTTCCTACACGAATGCCACTGCCGAGGAAATCCGCTTTACGCAAAAGGGGAATGATTTGTATGCAACGGCTTTGGCATGGCCGGAAAACGGAAAAGTGGTTGTGAAGTCGCTTGCTGAGGGTAGCGGACTCTATCCCGGTAAAATAAGGGAAGTGGAATTGTTGGGTTATGGAAAGGTGGACTTCAGACGCACGGCTGACGGGCTTGTCATTGAATTGCCCGAAAAGCAGTTGAATAAGATTGCTCCGGTTCTCAAGGTGAAGTGAAATGTTCAATTCCCATATCCTCCGTGTGCAGAAGGTGCGTGTGGAGATGTGAAAGGGCGGAAAATGAAAATAGGAGGAAACAATGTCGTTTTCCTCCTATTCAAATTCAATAAAATCAAAAAAGATTTATGCTTCAGCGGGAGCTTCTGTCGTTTCAGCGGCAGGAGCTTCTTCTGTTGCAGCTGCTTCTGCGTTTGCAGCGGCCTCTGCTTCTGCTTTGGCGGCAGCTGCTGCAGCCTTCTTTTCAGCCACTTTCTTGGCAATTTCTTCATTGACTTTCTTTTCAGCTTCCAGGCGTTCTTTAGCGGCAGCTTTCTTTTCTTCTTCAACTTTTGCCTTCAACGCTTCCAGACCTGACTGCTTGTTTTCTTTCCATGCGTTGAAACGTGCTTCAGCCTGAGCTTCATCGAATGCGCCTTTTGCCACACCGCCCAGCAGGTGCTTCTTCATGTAGACACCTTCACGAGACAGGATGTTGCGTACAGTGTCAGTAGGCTGTGCACCCACCATTACCCAGTACAATGCGCGGTCGAAATTCAAATCTACTGTGGCAGGATTGGTATTCGGATTGTAAGTACCAATTTTTTCAATGAATCTACCATCACGTGGTGCTCTTGAATCTGCAGCGACAATTGAGTAAAACGCATAACCTTTGCGTCCTCTTCTTTGCAATCTGATTTTAGTTGCCATTTTAAAACTTTAAATTAATTAATAATGATTTGAATTGTGCCAATAACCCGTATTGGCGGCGCAAAGGTAGTGCTTTTTATTGTTCCGACAAAACGTCAGACGAAATATTACCGTTATTTTTCAAAAATACCGTGTTGTTTTCAGAAAAGTGCCGGTGCTGGCCTCTTTCCCGATAAAATGGGAAGGACCAAGATTCTCTTGTGCGTTGTGCTTGCAGAATCTTGGTCCTTTCTGAAAATTGTCTTTCAGCAAGTTTTTTGCTCAGACGGATTCATAGGCGGCGGAACTTATTTGTTTATTTCTCTCAGCCATTTCTCCAGTTCTCCTGTCCATTGGCGTTTATAGATGAATCCCTCTCCGTATCCCCAGCCGTGTCCGCCAATCGGATAGGTGTGGAGTGATGCCGGTACTCCGTTCTTCACCAAAGCCATATAGTAGTTCACGCTGTTGGCTACAGGTACGGCTCCGTCGTCTGAACTGTGCATGATGAATGCGGGTGGCGTTTGCGGAGTTACTTGGAGCTCGTTCGAATAAGTCTTTTCGAGTTCTTCTGAAGGATTCTGTCCCAGGAGGTTGTTGTGCGACCCCATATGCGTATAGTCCGGATTCATTGTGATGACAGGATAGAACAATATCTGGAAGTCCGGGCGTGTCTCTGCATCGAAGTGCGTGGCGGCGGTGCTTGCCAGATGTCCTCCGGCTGAAGACCCCATTATGCCCACTTTCTTGATGTTCCATTCTTTTGCATGCTGGCGCATGATGCGTATGGCTTGGTGTGCGTCGCTTAGGGGTACTTCATGGTGTCCGTTGGGCATACGGTAGCGCAATACGGCATAAGTGATGCCTTGAGCGTTGAACCATTCTGCCATGGCTTTCCCTTCATGCTGCATGGCCAGATGCGAGTATCCTCCTCCGGGACATGCCAATATGGCCATTCCGTTTCCGTTCTTTGCCGGATAAATATAAAGAATGGCTTCCCGCGTGTTGCTGGGTGAATCAGGGTTCTCGTTGTTTTCTTTTATTATTCCGTTGTCATTGGGGGCTCCATTGGGCCAGACTTTCATTTCTGTTGGTTTCTGTGCGGAAACAATGGAGGCTACCGTTAAAAGGCTCATGAGTAAGAATGTTTTCATATGATGACTTTTTGTTGAATTTCTGTATCTGATTACAATTTATTTAATTTTCATGCTTGCCTTGACCATGTAGGTGATGAGCAGGATGTAGGCTATAAGTGAAACCGCCTGGCTCATCGGGTTGGCCAGCCACCCTTCATGGATGAAGTTGATGTCGCAATAGCGCATGATGGCACTGACTACGCCCATCAGGGCACCTCCGGCAATGAATCCGGAAGCCAGAAGTGTACCTTTCTCCTGTCGTGCATTATTGGTCGGAGCATCTTTGCTGCGGCTGGTCACGTACCAGTTGATGGCTCCTCCCACCAGCAGCGGGAGGTTCAGTTCCAGCGGAATGAACATGCCCAGTGCGAAGGCAAGAGCAGGCACTTTGCAGAATGTCAGCACCAGAGCCAGCAGTGCACCGATTCCGTAGAGCAGCCACGGAGCTCCCACACCGTTCATCAGAGGGTCGATGACCGCTGCCATCGCATTGGCTTGCGGAGCGGCGAGCTGTCCGCTTGTGAATCCGTATGAATCGTTCAGCACCATGATGACCCCGCCCACCGTGGCGGCAGAAACCAGTGTGCCGAGAAATTTCCATGTTTCCTGTTTTTTCGGGGTGCTTCCCAGCCAATAGCCGATTTTCAGGTCGGTGATGAATCCGCCTGCCATTGACAGTGCCGTACAGACCACACCACCCATGACCAGTGCAGCCACCATTCCTGCCGCGCCTTTCAGACCTACAGCCACCATGATGACCGATGCCAGAATCAGTGTCATCAGTGTCATGCCCGAAACCGGATTGGTGCCGACGATGGCGATGGCATTGGCCGCTACGGTAGTGAAGAGGAACGAGATACCTGCTACCAGAAGAATGGCTACTACGGTGTGGAGCACATTGCCCTGCATCACATCGAAATAGAAGAAAAGCAGGGTCAGCAGAAGGGTGAAGATGGAGCCGAAGGCAATGATTTTCATGGAAAGGTCTTTCTGAGTACGCTCCACATTCTCTTCCGATTTCTTTCCTTTCATTTCACTGGCGGCCAGGCCCACTGCGCTCTTGATGATGCCCCATGAGCGCACGATGCCGATGATTCCTGCCATTGCGATGCCTCCGATGCCGATGCTCTTGGCATATTCGCTGAAGATAGCTTCAGGCGACATGTCTCTGACAACTGTTGTGATTTCCGGATTCCATGCATTCAGCACCTGATCGCCCCAAAGAAGCGAAATGCCCGGCACGATAATCCACCACACGGCTACAGAACCGGCACAGATGATGGCGGCATACTTCAGTCCGACGATGTAGCCCAGTCCCAGTACGGCTGCTCCCGTATTGATCTTGAACACCAGCTTGAACTTGTCGGCTATTGTCTCGCCCCATCCGCAGATGCGGCTCGTGAAGTTCTCGTTCCACCATCCGAAAGTCCCTACGATGAAGTCATACAGACCTCCCACCAGACCTGCCATGAGCAGCGGTTTGGCCTGGTCTCCTCCTTTGGCTCCCGACACGAGCACCTGTGTGCTGGCAGTGGCTTCAGGGAACGGGTATTCTCCATGTTTCTCTTTCACGAAATATTTGCGGAACGGGATGAGGAACAGGATGCCGAGCACTCCTCCCAGCAGAGAACTGATGAACATCTGCATGAAGTTGACCGTCATTTCGGGATATTTCTCCTGCAGGATATAAAGGGCGGGAAGTGTGAAGATGGCACCGGCCACTATCACTCCCGAACATGCGCCGATGGATTGTATCATCACGTTCTCGCCGAGTGCGCCTTTCCGTTTGGTGGCACTTGAGATGCCCACCGCGATGATGGCGATGGGAATGGCCGCTTCAAACACCTGGCCTACTTTCAGACCCAGATAGGCTGCTGCGGCGGAGAAAATGACCGCCATGACGATACCCCACGACACAGACCATAGATTGACTTCCGGATAGGTTTTCCCGGGCGACATCAGAGGCTCGTACTTTTCGCCCGGCTTCAGGGGGCGGAACGCGTTGTCTGGCAGTCCCGCCGGTTTTTCGTTTTCTTCTTTCATGAATATTGTCTTGTGTTATTGTTATTTCGTTTCGGCTGAAGTCATGTCACCTTCTACAATCAGGCGTGTGATTTCATTTTTTGAATTGGTGCGCAGGGTGATGGTCTTGCGGAAATGGCCCGGAAACTTGCCGGCTCCGTTATAGGTCACGGTCACCACTCCGCTTTCTCCCGGTTTGATGGGTTCCTTCGGATATTGAGGCACTGTGCATCCGCATGATGCGATGGCCTGATGAATCACTAGCGGCCCGTCACCTGTGTTCTTGAATTTGAAAGTACAGACCACTTTGGGACTGCTTTCGGGGAAAGAACCGAAATTGTGCGTCGTTTTCTCAAACGTAATCTGTGCCGTTCCTTGTGCCAGAACGAAGAAGATGTTCATGGCCAGCATGACGGAAAGAAATACAATCTTTTTCATGTGCATATTTTCTTTTTAGTTATTGTTCTGTTTTTTTCTTCCATGCAAAGTTACCATTTATCGGTTAACCTGCATGACACCTTTTACGGTTTTTATCTTTTTTATCAGGGCCTCAAGTTTCGCGTTGTCATCCACGGTGACCGTAAGCATCCCTGAAAACAGTCCGTCGTGCGAGTCGATGCTGATGGACCGCAGCAGGATGTTGTCTTCCTTGTTGATGATGGACGTGATATTCGTGATGATACCGATGTCATCGTGTCCCACTACGCGCAGGGTGATGGGATATTGTTTCCCTTGGCTCTTCCCGGCCCAGCGTGCCTTCACGATGCGGTAGGGAAAGCGTGCCTTCAGTTCACGTGCGTTCGGACAGTCGTTCCGGTGTATCTTGATGCCTCCGCTTATGCTGATGAAGCCGAACACGTCGTCTCCATAAATCGGGTGACAGCATTTGGACAGCGTGAAGTCAAGCCCTTTCAGGTTCCGGTCGATAATCAGTACATCGTCCTTATAGTCTTTTGTCTCCGTCGGTTCCGGCAGGTTGTATCCTTCCGCGCTCCGGTAGACAACCTCCTCGCGCTGTTCAGTCTCCCGCTTCTGCATTTCCACATACCTGTCGATGATGCCGTTCACATCGGCCGATTCATCGGATATGCTCTGGTAGAAATCAGTGACCGTCTTGAATCCGAGCTTCCGTATCAGGCGCATCATGATAGCCTCGTCATACTCCAGCTTGCGGTTCTTGAACTTGCGCTCCAGTGTCTCTTTGGCGAATGCGCTTTGGCGGGCGGCGATTTCCTTCAGTGCCTGGCGTATCTTGTTTCTGGCTTTCGATGTGGTCACGATGTTCAGCCAGTCGCGTTTCGGGGTCTGGGCATTCGATGTCATGATTTCCACCTGGTCTCCGCTGTTCAGTTTCTGGCGGAGCTGTACGTTCTTCCCGTTCACCTTTGCTCCTGTGCACCGGCATCCGACGTTTGAATGGATGGAGAAGGCGAAGTCGAGCACGGTGGCTCCTTTCGGCAATTTGTAGAGGTCACCTTTGGGACTGAACACGAACACTTCATCCTTATAAAGATCCAGCTTGAACTGGTCCATCGCGTCCAGGTCGTTGTCTGCATTTTCCAGAGTTTCGCGGATAGAGTTCAGCCATTCGTCCAGTCCCGTCTCGCCTTTTATGCCCTTGTATCTCCAATGCGCGGCAAGTCCCTTTTCGGCAATTTCGTCCATCCGTTCCGTGCGTATCTGCACTTCCACCCATTTCCCTTCAGGCCCCATCACTGTGATGTGGAGAGACTCATATCCGTTGCTTTTAGGAACGGAAAGCCAGTCTCTCAGACGCTTCGGGTTAGGCAGATACATGTCCGTCACGATGGAATAGGCCTGCCAGCATTCCTGTTTTTCCTTGTCGTATGGAGAATCCAGGATGATGCGGATGGCGAAAAGATCGTACACCCCCTCGAACGGACATCCCTGACGTTTCATCTTCTGATAAATGGAATGGATGGACTTAGTGCGTCCCTTCATGTGGAACTTCAGTCCCGCTTCTTCCAGTTTCTTGCGTATCGGTTCGATGAAAGCCGCGATATAACGGTCGCGCGCTTCCTTGGTGGCGTTGAGTTTCTCCTTGATGTGGTAGTACACGTCGTGCTGCGTATATTTCAGCGACAGGTCCTCCAGCTCCGACTTCAGCTTGTAGAGCCCCAGCTTGTGTGCAAGCGGCGCATAAAGATAGGCCGCTTCGTTGGCTACCTTCAGGCGCGCCTCCTCGTTCGGGTTGTCCTTTATCTGGCGCATCAGATTCACGCGTCCGGCAATGATGATAAGGATGACCCGCATGTCTTCTGCGAACGAAAGCAGGAGATTGCGGAAATTTTCCGATTCGATGGTCGGGCTCTTTGCATACAGCTCGTTTATTTTCACCAGTCCGCGGATGATTCCCGCCACGTCCTCCCCATATTCGTCCCGGACGGAGTCGAGACTGCACAGGTTGTATTCCACAGATTCATGGAGCATGATTCCGAGGATGGATGCCCGGCGCATTCCGATTTCTTCCGCCACGATGACTGCGGTCTGCATGTCTTCGATGACAGGGTTCATTCCGAACACGTTGCGCGGGATGGCTCCGGACGACATGTCTTTTATCAGGTGTGCCTTGAGTTTCCGGCAGTCGTCTTTCTGCAAAGTGTCTTTCGACAGGGAAAGCAGCCTCCTGTATAGTGCTGTCAGCTGTCTGCGCTCCTCAGATGTGAAAAAATCATTCTTCTCCATAAGCTTTGTTTTTTAAAACTTTTAGTTTGCGGGTAAAGTTACTTTTTTTCTGTCTTTTTGGTGCTATCTTTCGGGATTTTTTATATTTTTGAACATCCATAGAGCTTGGATTTTTCATCAACCTAAATAATATTCTTTATGATGACACAAGAAGACAAAGATTTGTTGCTTCGGAAAGGAATTTCCGAAGAGAAAATTGCCGAACAGCTGGCTTGTTTTGAAAAAGGTTTCCCCTATTTGAAATTGTATGCGGCCGCTTCCGTGGAGAACGGCGGTATCGTGGTTCCCGACGGAGAAGTGCAGAAAGAATATCTGGCCGCCTGGGATGCCTACAAGGAAGGAGGCGACAAGAAGATTGTCAAGTTCGTGCCGGCTTCGGGTGCGGCAAGCCGTATGTTCAAGAATATGTTCGAGTTCCTCGGCGCAGACTATGACGTTCCGACAACTGATTTCGAGAAGAAGTTCTTCGACCATATCCATGATTTTGCTTTTTATAACGACCTCAATGCGGCTTGTATGGACAATACGGGAAAGAACATTGACGCGTTGCTGGCCGAGAAGCAGTACAAAGCCGTGGTTTCCAATTTGCTGGAGGCCGCAGGGCTTAACTATGGCTCTCTGCCGAAAGGTCTGCTGAAGTTCCACCGCTATGCCGACGGTGTGCGCACTCCATTGGAAGAGCATCTGGTGGAAGGCGCGTTGTATGCAGCCGGAAAGACTGGACAGGTGAATGTGCATTTTACGGTTTCTACCGAGCACCGCGCGCTTTTCGCCAAACTGGTTGAGGCTAAGGTGGCTGAATACGAAGCGAAGTATGGAGTGAAGTACGACGTGAGCTTCTCCGAGCAGAAGCCGAGTACGGATACCATTGCCGCCAATATGGACAACACTCCGTTCCGCGACAAGGACGGTAAGCTGGTGTTCCGTCCGGGAGGTCACGGCGCATTGATTGAGAACCTGAATGATTTGGACGCTGATGTGGTGTTCATCAAGAATATTGACAATGTGGTGCCCGACCGTCTGAAGGAAGATACTATCTTATACAAGAAACTGATTGCGGGTGTGCTGGTCACTCTCCAGAAGCAGGCGTTCGAATATCTGGAGCTGCTTGACAGCGGGCATTACCGCCACGACCAGTTGGAAGAGATGATCCGTTTCGTCCAGCAGCAGCTGCATTGCCGCAAGGCGGACATCAAGGATATGGAAGACGCTGATCTGGTTATCTATCTCCGCAAAAAACTGAACCGTCCGATGCGCGTGTGCGGTATGGTGAAGAATGTGGGCGAACCGGGTGGAGGCCCGTTCCTGGCCTACAATGCGGACGGAACTGTTTCTCTTCAGATTCTGGAAAGCTCGCAGATAGACATGAAGGATCCGGAAAAGAAAGCGATGTTCGAGAAGGGAACACACTTCAATCCGGTGGATCTGGTTTGTGCCGTGCGCGATTATAAGGGCAACAAGTTCAACCTGCTGGAACATGTGGACAAGTCGACCGGCTTCATTTCCTATAAGTCGAAGAATGGAAAGGACCTGAAGGCTCTTGAACTTCCGGGTCTGTGGAACGGTTCGATGAGCGACTGGAACACGATATTCGTGGAAGTTCCTCTGAGCACGTTCAATCCGGTGAAGACGGTGAACGACCTGTTGCGCGAACAACATCAATAAAGCCGGCGAAGACAGGCGGTTGTCTTCATTGAGCCAAGCGTCTGATTTAATCATGATGAGCGGTTGTTCTGGAGAGGACAGCCGCTTGTTTTTTTGTGCGCGCCGAAAAAATATTTCCTGAAATGTCTCTCGTGCGGAAAAAAATTCTATTTTTGCTTTGTAACTAAAATACTGACGCACTATGAGCGAACACTATGTGATTAATTTGGGACGCCAGCTGGGCAGCGGCGGAAAAGAAATAGGAGAAAAACTGGCAAAGCAGTTGGGCATCTCTTTCTATGACAAGGAACTTATCAATCTGGCTTCCAAGGAGAGCGGACTCTGTAAGGAGTTTTTCGAGAAGGCGGACGAGAAAGCTTCGCAGACCATTCTGGGTGGACTGTTCGGCACTCGGTTCCCATTCATTACGGAAGGTGCCTATCCCTATAATTCATATTTGAGCAACGACTCGCTGTTCAAGATTCAGAGCGATGTGATACGCAAGCTGGCCGAGGAAAAGTCGTGTCTGTTTGTGGGACGCTGTGCCGACTATATCCTGCGCGACCATCCGAGATGTGCGAACGTGTTTGTTTCGGCTTCGCCCGAAGCGCGTATCGAGCGTTTGATGAAACTGCACCATATCAGTGCGGATGAGGCGGAGGAACTGATGGAAAAGGCTGACAAGAAACGTTCGTCCTATTACAATTATTACAGTTACAAGACATGGGGTGCGGCGGCAACCTACCATCTCTGCATCGACTCGTCTGTGCTGGGCATTGACGGGACGGTGGACTTCATCAGGCAGTTTGTCACGCTGAAACTGAAGCTGTGAAGAGGGCTGAAAAAGGGGAGGAGCCGCATCCAAGACGGAATCCAGTCCCGGCAGTAATGTGTAAAGAGAAAAATAGGGCGAAGAATCCCGGAAGCGTTAATGACGCAGGGGATTCTTCGCCCTATTCTTTGGATGACAGGATATTTGTCGCATCTGTCTTGCAGATGCTCATTGTGCTGTCAGATAGGCTTTGAACGAAGCAAAATCTTTTTCCATTGGCACACTCTGTTTTGTGCCGCGCATGAAAGCCTGAAGCTTTCCGGGAATCTCCACTTCCGCGCCAATGATGCTTTCTACTGTCTGGAGGAATTTGGCGGGATGGGCCGTTTCGAGGAATATGCCAGTTTCATCCGCTTCCAGACCTTCCTCCAGTGCACGGTAGCCGCACGCTCCATGCGGGTCGAGCAGGTATCCCGTTTCGTCATACACCTGTTTTACGGTCTCCCGTATCTGTCCGTCCGTATAGGTGGCTCCACTGATTTCGGCACAGATAGCCTCGTGGCTTCCCCCGTACAGATCCAGAATGCGTGCGAAATTGCTGGGGTCGCCCACATCCATTGCGTTGGCTATGGTAGCTACGGACGGTCGTGGATTGTATTCTCCCGTTTTCAGGTATTGGTAGAAGATGTCATTGCGGTTGTTTGCCGCGATGAAACGTTTGACAGGGAGTCCCATTCGTTTGCCGAAAAGTCCGGCGGTGATGTTCCCGAAATTTCCGCTCGGCACGCAGACTACGAGGCTGTCTGCCTTGCCCAGCTTCTTCATCTGTGCATATGCATAGAAATAATAGAACGCCTGAGGGAGGAAACGGGCCACATTGATGGAGTTGGCCGACGTGAGCTGCATGTGTGTGTTCAGCTCCTTGTCCATGAAAGCATTCTTCACCAGTGCCTGACAATCGTCGAAAGTGCCGTCCACCTCCAGAGCCGTAATGTTCTGTCCCAGCGTCGTGAACTGCTTTTCCTGTATTTCGCTTACCTTTCCTTTGGGGTAAAGCACATATACATGAATGCCTTCCACACCCAGAAAGCCGTTTGCCACTGCGCTTCCTGTATCACCCGATGTAGCCACCAGCACATTTACCTGCTTCTTTCCTTCCTTGCGGATGAAATATCCCAGAAGACGGGCCATGAAACGTGCGCCTACGTCCTTGAAAGCCAACGTCGGCCCGTGAAACAGTTCCAGTGAATAGATGTTGTTCTTCACCTTCACGGCTGGCACATCAAAACTCAGTGTGTCATATACTATCTCCTTCAGCGTGTTGGCAGGCACGTCTTCTCCGAAGAAGGCATCCGCCACACGGTAGGCGATTTCCTGAAAATTCAATTGCTCGATTTCCTTGTAGAACAATGCGGGAAGCGGTTTGATTTCGTAAGGCATGAACAAGCCTTTGTCTGATGCAAGTCCTTTCACTACTGCTTCCTCCAGCGTAGCGTCGCCTGCTTTCTTGTTTGTACTGTAGTATTTCATTTTCAGTTTTCTAATTAAAGTAAGAAATAAACATGAAGAAGTTCACCGGCATCTATGCCGCATGACGATTCTTCATTAATTGATGTTCATGAACAGGTTCATGAATTCATCTTTTTCAAGTTGTCCGTAGCCGCCTTTTCTGCATGACACTTCATCATATGCCAGTGTCTCGTCCGGTTCGATGCCCGGATAATATATAAGGAAAGGAACCGGCTCACTGGTGTGGGTCCGCAGTTCGCAGGGGGTAGGGTGGTCGGGTAGTACGGCGATTGCCACCGGTTCCTCCCAGTCCTTTATCGTCTCATAAATCGGTCCTACCACGCGCTTGTCCAGATATTCGATGGTCTTCAGTTTCAGTGGCACGTCGCCTTCATGTCCCGCCTCGTCGCTTGCCTCGATATGCAGGTAGACGAAGTCGTCGGTCTTCAATGCTTCGATGGCAGCCTGAGCTTTCCCTTCATAGTTCGTGTTGTAGAGTCCTGTAGCTCCTTCCACATCAATGCAGCGCAGACCCGCATAACGTCCGATTCCCCGAATCAGGTCGACCGCCGTAATCACCGAGCCTTTTCTGATGGAAGGATATTTCTCTGCCAGCGGCTCCATTTTCGGGCGATACCCCGGACTCCATGGCCAGATACTGTTGGCGGGGTCTTTCCCCTCCGCTATTCGTTTCAGATTGACCGGATGCTTTGCCAGAAGTTCCTGTGATTTAATAATCAGGTCATTCAGCAGGTCGGCTGTCTCTTGCGCTTCAGGGCAAATCGCTTTCACCATGTTCGGGCGGAAAGGCTGTAGCGGAATGTCATGTGGCGGAATGCAGGCTATCCGTTTGTCACCTCCCTTTACCACCAGCAAGTGACGGTATTGCACACCCGTATAAAAATGAATACGTTCCGAGCCAAGCTCCTTTTCCAGATACTTGATAAGCACGTCGGCTTCTTCGGTGGTGATATGTCCCGCAGAATGATTCTTCAGCATATCCCCTTCTACGCACACGATGTTGCACCGCATGACCATGTCTCCGGGCTGCAAGTCGACACCGATACTGGCGGCTTCAAGAACTCCCCGGCCTTCGTAGACCTTCGGTAAGTCATATCCCATTACCGACATATTGGCCACTTCGCTTCCCGGATGGAATCCGTCGGCCACGGTTTTCAGGATACCGGTGCGTCCCATCCGTGCCAGTCTGTCCATATAGGGAGTGTCGGCATATTGCAGCAGGGTCTTTCCCTCCAAAGATGGTACGGCCCAGTCGGCCATGCCGTCTCCTAAGATAATCAGATGTTTCATAATTCTAAATGTTGGCGATGCTCATAATGTCGGCAAACACACCGGCGGCAGTCACGCTTGCTCCTGCGCCGTATCCTTGTATCAGCATCGGATATTCATTGTATCGTTCAGTTGTGAGCAGGATGATGTTGTTGCTTCCTTCCAGATTGTAGAACGGATGGCGGCTGTCCACTTCCTGTAGAGAGACCATGCCTTTCCCGTTTTCAAGGCGTGCCACGAACCGCCAGTGCTTACCTTCCGCTTCCAGCTTTTTGCGGCGCGCTTCAAACTCGGCATCCAGTCTTGGGATGTTTCTCCAGAAATCATCGAGCGTGCCAGTGAAATAGGTGTCAGGAATGAACAGATGTTTTTCCACATCCTCCTGTTCAATCCGGTATCCAGCCTCGCGTGCCAGAATCACCAGTTTGCGAATCACGTCCTTTCCGCTCAGGTCAATGCGTGGGTCGGGTTCGGAATAGCCTTCCTCTTTCGCTTTGCGGATGGTCGCGCTCAACGGCATATCCGCACTGAGCTCGTTGAATATATAGTTCAGTGTGCCGCTTACCACGGCTTCAATCTTCAGAATCTTGTCGCCGCTGTTGATCAGGTCGTTGATGGTGTTGATGACCGGAAGTCCGGCTCCTACATTCGTCTCAAAGAGAAATTTCACTCCCCTCTGCCGGGCAATGTGCTTCAGTTCTGCATATACATCATATGCCGACGAGGCAGCCACTTTGTTGGCGGCTACCACCGAAATGTTATGGCTCAGGAAATCCTTGTACAATCCGGCAATCTCTTCACTTGCCGTACAGTCCACGAACACCGAATTGAATATGTTCATTCCGATAATCTCGTCATGAAGCACCTGCGGTGAGGACGGCATTCCCTTTTCCTCCAGTTCCTGACGGAAATTGCTCAGATCAATGCCCGAGCGAGTGAACAAAGCCTTATGTCCGTTGGCTATCCCTACTACCTTCAGGTTCAGCCCACGTTCCTGCTTCAGTTTTTCCTGCTGGCCGTGTATCTGCTCCAGGAGGCTTCCCCCTACCGTACCAATCCCGCAGATAAACAGATTGAGGACTTGGTACTCAGACAGGAAAAAAGAGTCGTGGATGACATTCAGGGACTTGCGGAGCGAGCCTCCGTCCACTACAAACGAGATGTTTGTTTCCGAGGCCCCCTGTGCGCATGCAATGACATTGATTCCGTTTCGTCCCAGTGTGCCGAAAAGCTTTCCGGCGATTCCCGGCGTATGTTTCATGTTTTCACCGACGATGGCTATGGTGGCGAGCCCTCCTTCCGCCTTCATCGGGAAAATCTCACCCATTTCAATCTCTTTCGCAAATTCCTTGTTCAGCACTTCACAAGCCAGCGGAGCGTCTTCGTTGCGCACACCGATGGAAGTGGAGTTTTCAGATGAAGCTTGTGACACGAGGAAAACGCTGATACCATTTTCGGCCAATGCCCTGAAAATCCGGTAGTTCACGCCGATAACCCCTACCATGCCCAGTCCTGTCATTGTAATCAGGCACGTGTCGTTGATGGATGAGATTCCTTTGATAGCCTTTGACGAATGGTCGGCTTCCTGTCTGATGATTGTGCCCGGCGCATCAGGATTGAACGTGTTCTTGATGAGGATAGGGATGTTCTTGTGGCATACCGGATAGATAGTAGGCGGATAAACCACTTTCGCCCCGAAATTGCAAAGCTCCATCGCTTCCACATAACTCAGTTCCGCAATCGGATAGGCTGTGCTGATTACCCGCGGGTCGGCGGTCATGAACCCGTCCACGTCCGTCCAGATCTCCAGAATGTCCGCGTCGAGTGCGGCTGCGATGATAGAGGCCGTATAGTCCGAACCTCCCCGTCCCAGATTGGTCACTTCGCCCGTGTTCTTGTCTGTGGAGATGAATCCCGGCACCAGCGACACATCGGGGATGTCCTTGAATGTCTCGCGGACAAGGCGGTACGTCAGGTCTGAATCAAGAATATGCTTGTTGTGTTTCTTTTCGGTTTTTATGAACTGGCGTGAGTCATACCATACGGCTCCATCAATCAGTGTGGCCACTATGATGGACGAAAGCCGTTCGCCGTAGCTGACAATCGTGGCGGAAGTTTTCGGTGAGAGGTCACGGATGAGATAAATACCCTGAAAGATGTCCTTCAGCTCGTTCAGCAGCTCATTCACCAGGTCGAGCAGCAGTTCGCGTTCACGTCCGGCGGGAATAACCGTGTACACCATTTCGATGTGGCGGTTCACGATTTCTTTCATCCCTTTTTCATATTCTTCATTTCCTTCCGCCGCCATTCTGGATGTGTTTATCAGCTTGTCGGTTATGCCTCCCAGTGCTGACACCACCACTATTACCTTGTCGTCTATTGCTTCAACGATTTTCTTTACACTCAACATGCTGTTGACGGAACCTACGGATGTTCCGCCGAATTTCAAAACTTTCATGTGTTTGTTTTCCGTTTGTGCCGTTTGAAGAAAAATATCCGTACGGCAAATTAAACTGATAAAATTCTGATTAATGATAATGAAAAATGCCTGCGTCCACAGGCGTGTTTCACGTAGAAACACACAAATGTACTATCCTTACCCCCGAGGGGTCATCCCGGTTGCAGATGTGACGAAGGGCATACGCCCTGTTCCCGTCAAGATGATATGTGGATAGCGTTCAATCATGGATTATTGTTTTCTCGACGGCAAATATAACAACATTTTTCTATAAACAAATGATTTTGTCCTGTTTTTTTGCTGGGAGCGTGCCTTTTTCGGATGACGGGGCTTGGCGGAAATGCGGCATTACAGAATATTTTTTGGAAATGGCCTGATATGAACCGGAAAATTGGTTTTGTTTGCGTGTGTTGACTGAAAACTTTTGTTTGAATTGAAGCAGGCGGTTGTTTTGTTTAAAATAGCCGCCTGCTTCGGCTGGAATACCGGGGTGTTTTCTGGGAAGGTGGCTGTATGGGTGTAAATGTCAGTGGTGTGGGATGTTGGCCTCTGGTGTCTGTTGCCCGGCAAGAGCTTGAATGATGCAGGTGTCCTTTTATACAGAAGAGGCGACAAGAAAGCTTGGAGCCGCTTGCATGGCATGAAGAAAATGGCAAAAGACGGGAAGAACGGATGAAGACATATGTCTGATTTGAAATGCGGAGATTGCAATTTGACAAGTGCGTTTCAAACACGTTGCGGTTTTTCTTGTTTTATAATATAATAAGGTAGGGAATATGCAATGTTTTAATCAATTTTTATTGTTTTCGTGCCCGACTTTGAAAAGAATTCCTTATTTTTGCAACGCAGTCGAGAGAAAAGAAGGTCGGCTGACGGAAAAGCGAGTGTTTATAAAGTTTATTATAAAACCTTTAAAAGTTAAACGAAATGATTAAAGTAGGTATTAACGGTTTCGGTCGTATCGGCCGTTTCGTATTCCGTGCTGCTCAGAGCAGAAACGACATCCAGATCGTAGGTATTAACGACTTGTGCCCGGTAGATTACTTGGCTTACATGTTGAAGTATGATACTATGCACGGCAAGTTCAACGGTACTATCGAAGCTGACGTTGAAAATAGCAAGCTGATCGTTAACGGCAAGGAAATCCGTGTAACTGCAGAAAAGAATCCGGCTGACCTGAAATGGGATGCTGTAGGTGCTGAATATGTTGTTGAATCAACAGGTTTGTTCCTGACTAAGGAAAAAGCTCAGGCTCACATCCAGGCTGGTGCTAAATATGTAGTTATGTCAGCTCCTTCTAAGGATGACACTCCGATGTTCGTTTGCGGTGTAAACGAAAAGACTTATGTAAAGGGTACTCAGTTCGTTTCTAACGCTTCTTGTACTACTAACTGCTTGGCTCCGATCGCAAAGGTGCTGAACGACAAATGGGGTATCACTGACGGTTTGATGACTACAGTTCACTCTACTACTGCTACTCAGAAGACTGTTGACGGTCCGTCAATGAAGGACTGGAGAGGTGGTCGTGCCGCTTCTGGCAACATCATCCCGTCTTCTACTGGTGCTGCTAAGGCTGTAGGTAAAGTTATCCCGGCTTTGAACGGCAAACTGACTGGTATGTCTATGCGTGTTCCGACTCTGGACGTTTCTGTAGTTGACCTGACAGTTAACTTGGCTAAACCGGCTACTTACGCTGAAATCTGTGCAGCTATGAAGGAAGCTTCTGAAGGCGAATTGAAGGGTATCCTGGGTTACACTGAAGATGCAGTTGTTTCTTCTGACTTCTTGGGTGACACTCACACTTCTATCTTCGACGCAAAAGCAGGTATCGCTTTGACTGACACTTTCGTTAAGGTGGTTTCTTGGTATGACAACGAAATCGGTTACTCTAACAAAGTGTTGGATCTGATTGCTCACATGGCTTCTGTAAACTGCTAATCAGTTATAAACGACCATACAGCGAAAGCCGCCTGATTTTTCAGGCGGCTTTTTTTGCACATATATGTGCGGAATGCGCAGAAAAGTTTATCTTTGCCATCGGAACCTTTTGAAAGGCTTGTATGAATTATGATTTGATAACGATATTAGGCCCTACGGCATCGGGGAAAACTCCGCTGGCCGCAGCGCTCGCTCATCGGCTGGATACGGAAATTATCAGTGCGGACAGCCGGCAGGTGTACAGACGGATGGATTTGGGAACAGGAAAGGATTTGGCCGATTATGTGGTCGGCGGGCATCCGGTCCCCTATCATCTGATAGACATTGTGGAGCCGGGATATAAATACAATGTATTTGAGTATCAGCGCGATTTCCTGAAAGCTTATGGGGATATAAGGCGGAGAGGTATGATTCCTGTGCTGTGTGGCGGTACGGGGATGTATCTTGAGGCTGTACTGAAAGGTTATCGGTTGCTTCCTGTGCCGGAGAATCCGGAACTGCGCCGGGAGCTGGCGGGAAAGTCGCTGGAAGAACTGACCAGTATACTCTCCTCCTATAAGAAACTTCATAATTCAACAGACGTGGATACGGTGAAGCGTGCCGTCCGTGCCATTGAGATAGAAGAGTATTATAAGGAACAGGATGTGCAGACGAGGGTATTCCCTGAAATTAAGAGTCTGATCATAGGAGTGGAAATCAGCCGCGAGCAGCGGAGAGAAAAAATCACCCGAAGACTGAAGCAGCGTCTTGAAGAGGGAATGGTTGATGAGGTGAAAGGTTTGTTGGACTCCGGCATAAGTCCGGACAGCTTGATTTATTATGGCCTTGAATACAAATACCTGACACTGTATGCAATCGGACGGTTGACATATGAAGAGATGTTCTCCCAACTGGAGACGGCTATCCATCAGTTTGCAAAAAGACAGATGACATGGTTCCGGGGCATGGAGCGGAGAGGGCTTTCTGTCCACTGGATAGACGCAGCCTTGCCGATGGAGAAGAAATTGGAGCAGATAGAGAATTTATTAAAACAAGAATGATTATGGCAGTAGAACCGAACAGATGGGGCATAGTTTATAATCCCAAAGCTGGTACACGGAAAGCGCAGCGCCGATGGAAGAATATCCGTGAATACATGGATGAGCGTGGCGTGGAGTACGATTATGTGCAGTCGGAGGGATTCGGCTCGATTGAACGTCTGACCCGGACGCTGGCGAACAATGGCTACCGGACAATCGTGGTGGTGGGAGGAGACGGGGCCATCAATGACGCGGTGAACGGCATCATGGGTTCTGATGCGGAAAACAAGTCTGCAATCGCCCTTGGGGTCATTCCGAATGGCATAGGCAATGACTTCGCCAAATATTGGGGGCTGAGCTCGGATGATTACCGGCATTCGGTGGATGTGCTCATCAACCGGCGTCTGCGTAAGGTGGACGTAGGCACTTTTTCCTATTTTGACGGTGAAAAGCATCAGACCCGGTATTTCCTGAATGCCGTGTATATGGGGCTCGGCGCACGGATTGTGCGTATAACGAACGAGACGCGCCGTTTCTGGGGGATTCCGCTGTTTTCTTATTTGTCGTCTCTCTTTCTTGTGGCTTTTGAGCGCAAGCTGTACCGTATGCATCTTCGGGTGAATGACGAACATATTCGGGGACGCATCATGGCTGTGGCCATCGGGAGTGCGTATGGCTACGGGCTGACTCCGAGCGCGGTGCCTTACAACGGGTGGCTGGATGTGTCGGTCGTTTATCGTCCGGAACTCCGGGAGTTGATATCCGGTCTGTGGATGCTTCAGCAGGGCCGACTTCTGAACCATAAGACGGTGAAGCCCTACCGCACGCGGTGTGTGAAGATTTTGAGGGCGCAGAACGCGGAGGTCAGTCTTGACGGACGTCTGTGGCTCGACCGTCATTTCCCGATAGAGGTGGCCATTGTTCCTGAAGCGATAACTTTAATAATTCCGAATTGAAAATTTGATTCGTGAATCGTTTCCATTGCTAATTATTTATTGTTAACTGTTATGATAAAGTCAGTAGCTGATTTGTGGCGGAAAGATAATTTTTTCCTTCTGGCCGGACCTTGTGTGATTGAAGGTGAAGACATGGCTCTCCGCATTGCGGAAAAAGTGGTAAAGATAACGGACCGGCTGGGGATTCCGTATGTGTTTAAAGGTTCGTACCGTAAGGCGAACCGCTCGCGTCTGGATTCTTTTACAGGCATCGGCGATGAGAAGGCCTTGGAGGTGCTTGCGAAAGTCCGCAGCACGTTTGGCATACCGGTCGTGACAGACATCCATGCGGCGGATGAAGCGGAAATGGCTGCCGCATATGTGGATGTGCTTCAGATTCCGGCATTCTTGTGCCGTCAGACCGATTTGCTGGTGGCGGCCGCAAGGACGGGCAAAATCGTCAACATAAAGAAAGGACAGTTCCTTTCGCCTGAAGCTATGAAATTTGCGGCGGACAAAGTGGTTGAGGCCGGAAATGACCAGATGATGCTTACGGAACGGGGGACGACGTTCGGTTATCAGGACTTGATAGTGGACTATCGCGGGATTCCGGTGATGCAGTCGTTCGGCCATCCGGTGATTCTGGATGTGACCCATTCCTTGCAGCGTCCCAACCAGACTTCAGGAGTGACGGGCGGGATGCCCCAGATGATTGAAACCGTTGCGAAGGCCGGAGTGGCCGTGGGGGTGGATGGTCTGTTCATGGAAACCCACGAGAACCCTTCGGAGGCCAAGAGCGACGGGGCTAATATGCTCAAGCTGGATTTGCTGGAAGGACTGCTGGAAAAATTGGTGCGTATCCGTCAAAGTCTTTGAGGCTTGTGGATATAATGTCAATAAAAAAATATATCTTTGCACGAATTAAAATGACGACAATAGTTTAAAATAGAGAAAGATATGCTTACTATTAAACAGATTACGGAAGATACCGGCAAGGTGGTCCGTGGACTTGAAAAGAAGCACTTTGCCAATGCAAAGGA
The DNA here is from genome assembly GCA_944320815.1 of uncultured Phocaeicola sp. Lineage (GTDB taxonomy): Bacteria > Bacteroidota > Bacteroidia > Bacteroidales > Bacteroidaceae > Phocaeicola. The sequence goes on from CALUIZ010000009.1 coordinate 36,660, forward strand.
AACGATTGACCGGGTGCTTGAACTGAATGAAAAAAGAAAAAAGACTCAGAGTCAATTAGATAATAATCTGGCAGAGGTGAATTCGACTTCAAGAAGCATCGGCGCGCTGATGAAGGAAGGTAAAACGGCTGAGGCTGAAGCGGCAAAGGCTCGTGTGGCGCAGGTGAAGGAAGCGAACAAAATCTTGCAGGGAGAGATGGACAAGGCTGCCGAAGATTTGCAGAACTTGCTCTATACCATTCCGAATGTGCCTTATGAGAGCGTTCCGGAGGGCTTCGGAGCGGAAGATAATGTGGTTGAAAAAATGGGCGGGATGGAGACTGAACTGCCTAAAGATGCCCTTCCTCATTGGGAACTGGCAAAAAAATATGATATCATTGATTTTGATCTGGGCGTAAAGATTACAGGCGCGGGGTTCCCGGTGTATAAAGGTAAGGGGGCGCGTCTGCAGCGTGCGATGATTAATTTCTTCCTTGATGAGGCCCGTGCGTCAGGATACACTGAAATCATGCCTCCTACTGTGGTGAACGCCGCTTCGGGTTATGGGACGGGTCAGCTTCCTGACAAGGAAGGACAGATGTATCATTGCGATCTTGATGACCTGTACCTGATTCCTACGGCCGAAGTTCCTGTCACAAACATTTATCGGGATGTGATTCTTGACGAGAAGCAGTTGCCGATAAAGAATTGTGCCTATACGGAGTGTTTCCGCCGTGAAGCAGGTTCATATGGCAAGGATGTGCGTGGGTTGAACCGTCTGCATGAATTTTCGAAAGTGGAACTGGTGCGGATTGACAAGCCGGAACATTCCGCGCAGTCTCATCAGGAAATGCTTGACCATGTGGAAGGCTTGCTCAAGAAACTGGAACTTCCGTACCGCATTCTCCGTCTGTGCGGCGGTGACATGAGTTTTACGGCTGCCTTGTGTTTTGACTTTGAGGTTTATTCGGAAGCCCAGAAGCGTTGGCTGGAGGTAAGTTCTGTGTCTAATTTCGATACTTATCAGGCCAACCGCCTGAAGTGCCGCTACCGTACGGCCGACAAGAAGACAGAATATTGTCATACATTGAACGGTTCCGCTCTGGCATTGCCGCGCATTGTGGCTGCTCTGCTTGAAAATAACCAGACACCGGAGGGTATCCGCATTCCGAAGGTTTTGGTTCCATACTGTGGATTTGACATGATTGACTGATGGAAATCTGATATTCTCCCGACAATAAATTGTGGATTTGTGAAGTGCGTCCTGCCGCTGGAAAAGTGGCGGGACGCATTGTTTTTACAGGGATGGCAGAATTATGGAGAGTGGAGACTGTTCCTCTGTGCATTGCGCTAAGAGAAGTGTACCATTTGTTGATTTGACACACTGATATGTTGTACAGCATGATTTTGTCAGTTTCTGTGTTGCATTCTGATTAAAAAGTCATTTGAGCCCGAAAAAAAAACGTTTTTGGTTTTGATGTTTACATATAATTGCTAATTTTGGGGTTGAAATAGAAATAATATCCTTTAATAACCGAACATTAATTAATAACCTTAATAAACAGCTATGAGTTATTTACGTTTTGATAAAACTCTGATGACAAATCTGGAAGAATCTTTGACGAGGGAGATTCTCCGAACGAACCGTTCCGGGGCTTATCACTGTTCTACAATTGTGGACTGCAACACGCGCAAATATCATGGTCTGCTGGTCATTCCGGTTCCTGAGTTGGATGACGAGAACCATGTGCTGTTGTCTTCATTGGATGAAACTGTGATACAACACGGTGCTGAATTTAATTTAGGTGTCCATAAATATGGTGGCGGTACTTTCAGTCCTCGTGGTCATAAATACATTCGTGAATTCGACTGTGAGAAAGTTCCTACAACGATCTATCGTGTGGGAGGGGTGATTCTGAAAAAGGAGAAGGTTTTCGTGCACCATGAAAACCGTATCCTGATTCGTTATACTCTGGTTGACGCTCATTCGGATACGACTCTCCGTTTGCGCCCTTATCTGGCTTTCCGGAGCGTGCGGCAGTACACGCATGAAAATTCTCAGGCAAGCCGTCATTACGATGAGGTGGAGAACGGCATCAAGACTTGTATGTATCCGGGGTATCCGGAACTTTACATGCAGTTCAGCAAAGAAGTGGCTTTCCATTTTGAGCCGGACTGGTATCGGGGACTCGAATATCCGAAAGAACAGGAGCGGGGATATGATTTCAACGAAGATCTGTATGTGCCGGGATATTTTGAAATGAGTATCAAGAAAGGGGAGTGCATCACATTCTCTGGAGGCATTTCTTCTATTGATACTGTTTCGTTGAACGACTTGTTCGCTAAAGAAGCGGAAAGAAGAACTCCGCGTGACAATTTCAAGAACTGTCTGGTGAATTCGGCCCATCAGTTCTTGAACAAGCAGGGCGGCGAGTCTTATCTGTTGGCCGGTTATCCGTGGTTCAAGTGCCGTGCGCGTGATGAGTTCATTTCATTGCCGGGTCTGACTCTTTCAATCGGTGAGACTGAGAAGTTCGAGATGATAATGGACACGGCGGTAAAATGTGTCTATGAGTTTATGAACGGAGAACTGCCTTCGCTGAAGATGACTGAAATAGAACATCCGGATGTGCTGCTGTGGATGATGTGGACTGTTCAGCAATATGCGAAGTTTACTTCGAAGGAAGCCGCGAAGGGCAAGTACGGACAGTTGGTGAAGGACGTGATGAATTATCTGTTGGCAGGTAAACATCCGAATCTGCAGCTTCATGACAATGGACTGGTTTATGCGAATGGACGCGACAAGGCGATTACGTGGATGAATTCAACGGCAAATGGTCGTCCGGTAGTTCCGCGTACGGGCTATATCGTGGAGTTCAATGCGCTTTGGTACAATGCTCTTCGTTTTGCGGCTGATTTGTTGGCTGACGATCAGGAGTTCGTCGCTTCCTTGCAGGAGGTTTATGAAAAGGCTGCGCCTTCATTCGTCAATACATTCCTGAATGAGTATGGTTATCTTTTGGACTATGTTGACGGCAATATGATGGACTGGAGTGTTCGTCCGAACATGATTTTTGCTGCGGCTCTGGATTATTCTCCTCTGGATGCAAAACAGAAGAAAGGGGTCGTTGACATTGTGACGAAAGAACTTCTTACTCCTAAGGGAATACGTTCCTTGAGTCCGAAGAGCGGAGGATATAATCCGAATTATGTAGGGCCGCAGATTCAGCGTGACTATGCATATCATCAGGGAACAGCATGGCCTTGGCTTGAAGGATTCTATCTTGAGGCTTATTTGCGTATTTACAAGCGGAGCGCAGTGTCGTTTGTGGAACGTCAGATGATTAGTTATGAAGACCAGATGACTTGTCATTGCATATCTTCCATCCCGGAATTGTTTGATGGCAATCCTCCTTTCCAGGGCAGAGGTGCCGTTTCGTTTGCAATGAATGTGGCGGAGATATTGCGCACGTTGAATTTACTTGACAGATACAATAACCAATAAGGAAGGAGGAATCTATATGAAAGTATTAATGTTTGGTTGGGAATTTCCTCCTCATATCTTAGGAGGTTTGGGTACCGCAAGTTATGGTCTCACCCATGGGCTTGCACAGCAGTCGGATATGGAAATCACATTCTGTATTCCGAAACCGTGGGGCGATGAAGACCAGAGTTTCTTGAAGATTATCGGTATGAACAGTGTGCCTATCGTATGGCGTGACGTGCAGTGGGATTATGTGAAAAGTCGTGTGGGGAATTACATGGATCCTCAGCTTTATTATGACTTGCGTGATCATATTTATGCCGATTTCAATTATATGCATACGAACGATCTCGGTTGTATGGAGTTTTCGGGGAGATATCCTGACAATCTGCACGAAGAGATAAACAATTATTCGATAGTGGCAGGGGTTGTTGCTCGTCAGCAGAGTTTTGATATTATCCATTCACATGACTGGCTGACTTACCCGGCTGGAATCCATGCAAAGCAGGTGTCCGGAAAACCGTTGGTTATCCATGTGCATGCTACAGATTTTGACCGGAGCCGTGGCAATGTGAATCCGACAGTCTATTCTATCGAAAAGAACGGTATGGACCATGCAGACTGTATCATGTGTGTGAGTGAATTGACGAGGCAGACCGTAATCAATAAATATTATCAGGATCCGCGTAAAGTATTTACAGTGCACAATGCTGTTTCTCCGTTGTCGAAAGAGATTCAGGAGATTGTTCCCAAGAAGAATCCGAAAGAAAAGATTGTTACGTTCTTGGGACGTATTACAATGCAGAAAGGACCGGAATATTTTGTGGAAGCTGCAGCGATGGTGCTGAACCGTGCGCGCCATATCCGTTTTGTGATGGCAGGTAGCGGTGATATGATGAACGCAATGATTCGTTTGGCTGCAGAACGTGGTATAGCAGACCACTTCCATTTCCCCGGTTTCATGAAAGGAAAGCAGGTGTATGAAGTCTTGAAGGCGAGTGATGTATATATCATGCCGTCGGTTTCAGAACCTTTCGGCATTTCGCCGCTTGAGGCGATGCAGTGCAGTGTGCCGACTATCATATCCAAACAGTCCGGCTGTGCCGAAATCCTTACTAAGTGTATCAAGACCGACTATTGGGACATACACGCTATGGCTGATGCCATTCATTCAATCTGTACCAATGAATCTTTGTATGAGTATTTGCGTGATGAGGGAAAGAAAGAAGTTGACGGCATCGTTTGGGAGAAAGTCGGCGTGAGAATCCGCAATCTTTACGAACAGGTTTTAAAAAATTATGGAAAATAAAAAAACAACTGAATCAGTATGAAAACAATCTGTCTTTACTTTGAAATACATCAGATAATCCATCTGAAACGTTATCGTTTCTTTGAAATCGGTACGGATCATTATTACTATGATGATTATGCAAACGAGCAGGGAATGAACGATGTGGCTGAACGTTCTTATATCCCGGCTCTGAAAACGTTGATTGAAATGGCGAAAGCCAATGAAGGTGCCTTCAAGGTGGCTCTTTCCATTTCGGGTGTGGCTTTGGAACAGTTGGAAATCCACGCTCCGGCTGTCATTGAACTCTTGCATGAGTTGAACAATACTGGTTGCTGTGAATTCTTGTGTGAACCTTATTCTCATGGCTTGTCTTCATTGAAGAATGAGGACTGTTTCCGTGAAGAAGTGAACCGTATGCGCCAGAAGATTAAAGACTATTTCGGACAGGAACCGAAAGTATTCCGTAATTCCAGCTTGATTTATGACAATGAAATCGGCGGTATCGTGGCAAGTATGGGATTCAAGGGAATGCTGGCCGAAGGTGCAAAACATGTGCTGGGCTGGAAGAGTCCTCATTATTTGTACCATTGTGCAGAAAATCCGAATCTGAAATTGTTGTTGCGTGATTTCAAGCTTTCTGACGACATCAGTCTCCGTTTCTCCAACAGTGAATGGAGCGAATACCCGTTGTTTGCGGATAAGTATATTGATTGGATTGCGGCTTTGCCTGAGAACGAACAGGTTATCAATATCTTTATGGAGCTTTCGGCTCTGGGCATTTATCAGCCGTTGTCTTCCAATATATTGGAATTCTTGAAAGCTTTGCCGGCGTGTGCAAAGCAAAGAGGCATCACTTTCTCAACTCCTTCGGAAATCGTCACGAAACTGAAGTCAGTTGATATGATTGATGTCGCTTATCCTCTGTCGTGGGTTGATGAGGAGCGCGATATCAGTCCATGGTTGGGAAATGTAATGCAGAGAGAGGCTTTCAATAAACTGTACAGCGTGGCTGAACGTGTTTATCTGTGCTCAGACCGCCGTATCAAACAGGATTGGGACTATCTTCAGGCAAGTAACAATTTCCGTTTCATGACGACAAAGAACATGGAAGTTGGCTTCAACCGCGGAATCTATGATTCTCCGTATGATGCCTTTACAAACTACATGAACATCCTGGGTGACTTTATCGGACGTGTGAATGCGCTGTATCCTGTGGATATGGATGATGAGGAACTGAATTCCTTGTTGACTACAATCCACAATCAGGAGCAGGAACTGGTTCAGTTGACAGATGAGGTGAAGAAGCTTCAGGAAGAACTGAAAAAGGATGTAAAGGAAAAGCCGGCGGCAAAGAAAACTACCACAAGAAGAACCGCGTCTAAAGCTGCGAAGAAAGAAGAATAATCATACTGTTGATATTTTTTGACGGGAACTCCCTGTTTGTCTCCTTTTCAAAGGAAGATAAACAGGGAGTTTTTTGTGTCTGGACTATTGGACTTTGTGTAGACCTTGGTATGGCTTTTCGTTTTTTTTGATGGGATAAGATACTTTTCCTTTTGAAAAAGAATGATTTTTTGCGTCGGAATAATTTATAATGCGATAATTTTGCCGTCGGATTTGAAGACGGTATTCAAAGAACACGTCATTCATTGATTGTTTTTAGAGAAGGATTATGAAAAAATTATTTCAGAAACGATGGGTGCCATTGGCATTGGCGGTGGCTTTTCCCGCGACAATTTCTGCGCAAGAAAAAGTGGAGTCAGATATAGGGCTTGATTTGGTAAGCAGTTATATCTGGAGAGGGCAGGATCTTGGTAATGTGAGTGTGCAGCCTTCCTTGTCTGTGGCCTATAAAGGCTTTTCGCTTTCCGCTTGGGGGTCGGTCGGATTTGAGAAGTCAGACACCAAAGAACTTGATTTGACGTTAGGGTATGAAACCGGCGGATTCAGTGTTTCCGTAACTGATTATTGGTTCGATGGAGGGCCGGCTTATTTCCATTATGACACCCACAATACCAGTCATACGTTTGAAGCCCAGATAGGATATGATTTCGGTCCGGTTGCAGTGGACTGGTATACGAATTTTGCTGGTAATGTGGGGTACAGGTCGGATGGAAAGAAAGCTTACGCTTCGTATGCTGCCGTTTCGGCTCCCTTTAGGTTGGGAGGAATTGACTGGACGTCTACCGTTGGAGTCACTCCTTGGGAAAATGATTTTTATGGAGGCGGTGAAAATTCTACCTACAGCAAGGAGATGATTGATGGGTTTGCCGTGTGTGAAGTGGGAGTGAAGGCACAGAAGGAGATACGGGTAACTTCTTCGTGGCAGTTGCCGCTTTTTGCCCAGATTGTCTGGAACCCTTCTACCGAAGGTGTCTATTTCGTGGCAGGGTTAAGTTTCTGACTGTCAGTTAGTGTGAGTGCTCGGGTATAACAAATAAGCCGGGTCTGCAGGAGAGCAGATCCGGCTTTATTATGTTTGTCTTGCTTTTTTATTCGGATATAGCCGGTCGTGTATAAATCACTTCCACCTTCAGCTTTTCTCCGTTCTCTCCGCCCACCAGTCTGGCTGAATTCACTTCCAGGTCGTGCGAGAGACCGATAATGTTTTCCTGCGAGTCCGTTTCCGTTTTTACGGGTATCAGAACCAGGCTGTTTTCCTTGTCCCATTCTCCTGCCGGCTTCTGCTGTGATCTCATATCGCTGAATATCTGGCTGATGAGTCGGTTCAGCTGGGAAAACTCGTAGGAATTGGTCGTGCTGTTGTATGAAGCCAGAAAAGAAGTCCGGCTGTCATATGTCTTGTTCTGTTCGAAGAAATCATTGACCTCACTCTTCCGGAGCAGCAGCAGATATTGCGGCATTCCCATCTTGTATGGATTGTTTCCGGCGTTTTCGCTCACCTCTTTCATTTTGGTGAAGGAGATGGAAACGGAGTTAAGCGTGTCCCCGTTCAGTTTTTCGTACATATCCTCCACCGGGAGCGTCACTTCGGTCAGAAGTCCGATCGGAGTTTTCAGGTATGTATAGTCGTTCTTGCTTATCAGATTGTCCAGCTTGTCTTCTGAATTTTCAAGATGGGTGGACATGAACACTTCCTGTGTGGCAGAGAACGGGATTTGCGTGTAGACGGTTGAGTCTTGTCCTTGAGACCCTTTGACGGTATATTCCACCTTTGTACGCAGCCAGATGTCCTGGATGTACAGCACGGCACCTTCTCCATAGGTGTTGTGGACGTAAAATCCTGGAAGGACATTCTGGATGAATGAATACGCGTCCTTGAAGTTGTTTTTGTCTTCCTGATATTTGTTGAAGAGGTGTTCGCTGAAAGTTTTTTCTCCTTCCCCATAGTCAAGTCTGTGCTTGTCGAGGTTGATGACCACAGAGTGATAGCCCGTTTCGTTGAAGAGCGTGTCCCCTTCCACATTGTCGAAGGCCGAATAGTCTTTTTCCGCAAGAGTGAGTGCGGATCCGTCGTCATTCCTGTAATAGTCGCTCCAGTCATACGAGGTGTAATAGATAGACGGGTCTGTGCCATCGTCATTGTTTATCGGCTGGGTCAGCATGTCCACTCTTACCCGCATCGGGGCCAGCGAGTCACCGTAGTAGCCGGAATAGTAAAGTTCCAGACTGGTTTCTTCGATTCCCTTGATCGTTTCCGGAAAACTGAATTCTTCCGGACAGTTGATCTGGGTGATGAAGTCTGCGCTGAACGTTCCGAAATCTGCATCGGTGAATTTTCCCAGATAAGCACTCTTGGTGCGTGAATATACACCGCTTTCGTTGATGTCCGTATATTTGATAGTCTTTGTGCTGGCTTCAAAAGTCATGGAGTAGGCATTGATTTCATCAGTGTTTGCCAAGAAGTCGCCTACTCCCGTTGTGGCATCGTCACAGCTATAGAGGACGGCAGCCAATCCTGCGGCTGCCAGGAACTTGAATTTCATTTCAGATAAGTTTTTATTTGTTTGCGGCGGCAAGAACCTCGTCATAGAACGCGTTGCATGCGTCGGCAAAAGTGTCTGCCTGCTGATAGTCTAATACAGGAATGTTCAGACTGCGGGCATAGTCCATCACATTCTGGTTTACGGTCTCACTGTTCTGAACAACTCCGTCGGAGTAGGTGACCGCCAGCTTGTTCAGGTTTTCAAAATCCACCGGAGAGTGGATCATCTTTACATCCTTTGAAGTAATCTCCTTGAGAAGGAGCTGTTTCGTGAAGTTGGGAGCCAATGCCGACTTGAACCCTTCTCCATAGACAGAATAGACGACTTTGGAGTCGCGGAAAGAGGGCTCATCGTAGTAGGCTTTCTTTATATAGAGCGGCACCATTGCGGTCATCCATCCATGACAGTGAATCACATCGGGACACCAGCGTAGCTTCTTTACCGTTTCCAATACGCCCCGCGCATAGAAGATGGCCCGTTCGCCGTTGTCTTCGTAGTCTTTTCCGTTTTCATCGGTTGTCATCAGCCGGTGCTGGAAATAGTCGTCATTGTCAATGAAATACACCTGACGACGTGCAGCCTGTATGGAAGCAACCTTGATGATCAGCGGATGGTCCGTGTCGTCAATGATGAGATTCATCCCCGACAGGCGGATGACTTCATGCAGCTGGTTGCGGCGTTCGTTGATGATTCCCCATTTCGGCATGAAAGTTCTGATTTCGCATCCCTTTTCCTGAATGGCCTGGGGAAGGTTTTGTCCGATTAATGCAAGTTCGCTTTCTGGTACGTACGGAGTGATTTCTTGTGTAATGAATAAAACTTTTTTTGCGCTCATATTTGTTTCTACTTACTCAAAATAGGTTGTGCAAAATTACTAAAAAATGGTGTAAAATGCGCCTGTTCCCTCGTTTATTATTCCTTATAGTATGTTAACATGTTGATTTATAGCGCGGTAAATGCGTGTTCAAGATACATTTTTTTATGAAGACGACAGGATTTCCGGCCGCTTGGCTTCGATGCCCTGAAATATCGGCTTGTTTCAGACAAGACATGCGGCTGTTTTCTTTCAGACAAGCGGCTGTTTCGGAGAAGGCATGCGGCATGTCCGGCATGTGTCTGCCTGCGGATTTCCGGATGCCTGATTGCATGCACATCCGAAAGAAAATTCTGTTTCCGTTTCATTATCTGCCAAATAAATAGTTACTTTGCACCCGTTTTTAGAATCGATTAAAAACTGAGGAATAAAATGAAGTTAGTTCAAACGATTAAAGAGCTCCGTGCCGAGCTGGAACCTCTGCGCGAGGAAGGCAAGACTGTCGGGCTGGTTCCGACGATGGGAGCTTTGCATGCAGGTCACGCTTCATTGGTGAAACGCGCCGTAGCCGAAAATGATGTGGTGGTGGTCAGTGATTTTGTCAACCCTACACAGTTCAATGACAAGAATGATTTGTTGAAATATCCCCGTACGCTTGATGCAGACTGCAAGCTGCTTGAAGAGTTTGGGGCGGATTTCGTGTTCGCTCCCTCCGTGGAGGAAATCTATCCCGAACCGGACACGCGCATGTTCAGCTATCCTCCTCTTGACACGGTGATGGAGGGGAAGTATCGTCCGGGACACTTCAACGGAGTCTGCCAGATTGTGAGCAAGCTGTTTATGATTGTGGAGCCTACGCGGGCTTATTTCGGTGAAAAAGATTTCCAGCAGCTGGCCATCGTGCGTGAGATGGTGCGCAAGTACCCGTTCGACCTGCAGATTGTAGGGTGTCCGATTGTGCGCGAAGATGATGGACTGGCTTTGAGCAGCCGTAACGCACGTCTCACTCCTGAGCAGCGCAGACAGGCACTGCAGATTTCGAAGGCATTGTTCACGAGTGTCGATTACGGGAAGACGCATGTGCTGTCTGAAACGAAGCGTTTTGTGGAAGATTGTATCGGCCGTGCCGAGGGACTTCGTCTGGAATACTTTGAAATCGTGGACGGCAACACGCTGCAGCCCGTGCATGCGTGGGATGAAAGCGGCTACATCGTGGGCTGCATTACCGTGTTCTGCGGTGATGTCCGCCTGATAGACAACATCAAATACAAGTGTAAGGAATAAGGGTCATGATGATTGAAGTATTGAAATCGAAGCTGCACTGTGTGACGGTGACCGAAGCCAATCTGAATTACATGGGGAGCATCACCATCGATGAGGACCTGATGGATGCCGCGAACATGATTGCGGGCGAGAAGGTGCAGATAGTCGACAACAACAACGGCGAACGTTTCGAGACATACATCATCAAGGGAAGACGCGGTTCCGGCTGTATCTGTCTGAACGGGGCTGCTGCCCGCAAGGTGCAGGTGGGCGATGTGGTGATAATAATGTCGTATGCGCTGATGGATTTCGAAGAGGCGAAGCGTTTCAAGCCGACGGTGGTCTTTCCGGATGCGGTTACCAACAGACTGGTCTGAAAAGTCATGATATAAAAAGACGGGGTGTCCCGGAGTGAGAATCAGCATTCACTCCGGGACACCCCGTCTTTATTGAAGCGGAAAGGTTTTCCCGCTTTTCTTGCTCAGACGGCTCTTTCTTTCATCAGTCCGTTCTGGTAAGCCACGAGCAACTTCTTCAAGTCCTTGATCTGGACTATCAGTTCACGTCCCTTGTCGGTGTCCTTCACCATCATGCGCTTGCTGCTGAGTTCCACTATCTGTGTGGTCGATTTGATGTCGATACCTTCTTCGATGGCTCTTTGTGTGGAAGTGAACGGTTCATGCTGCACCAGTTCAAACCCGCGTGAATGATAAACCAGCGTATATCCCGCAATCCCCGTTTCAGGCTGATAGGCTTTCGAGAACCCTCCGTCGATGACCATCAGTTTGCCGTTGGCTTTGATGGGCTTTTCTCCTTTCACGGCTTTCACGGGCACGTGTCCGTTGATGATGTGCCGGTGTTCCCCTTCCACTCCGAACTCGTCCATAATCATGTCGCAGATGTCTTCGCGGTCACGCAGTTCGTAATAGTGGCCTTTCGTTTCCTTTTGAATCTCCTTGTCGGTGAGGAAGTATCGTTCGAATGTGGCCATCTTGCTTTTGTCGAATGCCGGAGAATTCTTTCCGCACCATAGATACCACACGAAATCTACGGCGAATGCCTTTTCCGGGTTGTCGTTTTCCGCAAAATAGGCGGTGCGGATGAGTTGTCCCACACGGTCGAGGAGATTTTTCCCCTTGAACTTTTCTCCCAATATATCCACTTCTTTCAGCGTACCGTCTGCGTTGAGTGGCATGGAGGCATGGAACAGCAGATTTGAATTGCATACATTATACATGCATCCGTAGCGGAACAGGCACTTCATGTGTTTTTTCAGCTTTTCACTGCTCACGAATGAATAGTGGAGCTTTGAAACAATCTCCTTTTCTTCATCGGTCAGTCGGTAGGGGTCGGCTGGATCGATAGTCGGGAAATGGCAGTCGCGCATTTCGTATTCTTTTCCGTCCAGGGTAAACACTTTCCGGTTGAAGTCGATGTGATGCAGCAGCAGACGGTCTTCCATCTCGAATTCCGGACGGCGTCGGATAGTCCCGGCTTCCAGTTTGAGCTGGATGACGGTGATAGCCTTGTGCATCTGGGCAATCAGCCGGATGGTCTTTTCATTGTATGCACTTGATGTCTGGTCTATTTTCGGCAGGAAAAATTCGCATGGGTCATCGGCATATGTTTCCATGGCGAAAGTGGCGAGGGGCAGCAGATTGATGCCGTATCCGTCCTCGATTGCAGAAAGGTTGCCGTAGCGCATAGCCATGCGCAGCACGTTGGCGATGTTGCAGTCGTTTCCTGCTGCGGCACCCATCCAGAGGATGTCATGGTTTCCCCATTGTATGTCGAAATTATGGTAGTCACACAGAATGTCCATAATGGCATGTGGGCCGGGGCCGCGGTCGAAAATGTCGCCCAGGATATGAAGTGAATCAATGGTGAGACGCTGTATCAGATTGCAGAGAGCAATGATGAAGTCATCCGCCCGGTACGTGTCGATGATTGTACTGATAATGACATTGATGTATGCCTGCTTGTTCGGGTCCATGCTGCTTTCGTGGAGCAGCTCCTGGATGATGTAGGAAAACTCTTTCGGGAGAGCCTTGCGCACTTTGGAACGGGTATATTTCGATGATACGTTCTGGCACACTTTTACCAGTTGGTTCAGGGTAATCACATACCAGTCTTCCAGTTCCGTTTCCTTTTCCTTGACAAGCTGGAGTTTCTGTTCCGGATAATAAATCAGAGTGCAGAGCTCCTTTTTTTCCATCTCGCGCAGCGTGTTCCCGAATATTTCGTTCACTTTCCGTTTGATGGCACCCGATGCGTTCCGCAACACATGCTGGAATGCTTCATATTCCCCGTGAAGGTCGGCCAGAAAGTGTTCAGTTCCTTTGGGGAGATTCAGTATCGCTTCCAGATTGATGATTTCGGTGCTGGCATCGGCGATAGTGGGGAAATTGTGCGACAGTAAGTCGAGATAGCGGCTGTCCTGCTTTATTATTTCCGGAGTTATTTGTTTATAATCTTTCATAGCATGTCTTTTTGTCATTTTATGCTACAAAGATAAGGACTTTAGTTAATAAAACAATATCTGTCGCTTCCTTTTGTTTGTCCTGTGGAGAGTGAAGAATCGTCTATGCACTGAAAGCACAGCCAGAATCTTCACTCTTCATTTTATTCTTCATTTATTCCGGTATGAGACCGATGTGCTTCTCTCTTCTCGGAGCCGGATGTTTCTTCATCCACTCCTTCAACAATGCTCTGTGCTGATCCAACACTTCCGCATAAGCGGATTCAACCGCAAGATTCCTCATCTCTCCCCGGTCCGTTTCCATATCAAACAGCTGTTCACGGTATTTCCCTTTATCGTAAAGTACATATTTGTAACGGGGCGTACGGAGCATCCAGCCCAGCGTACCGCTTGTCTGGTTGAAATTTGTCTCTGTCACCACATACGGCTGATGCGCTCTTTCCGGAATACCTGCCTCGGCTATTTCGCGGAAACTGACTCCCTGGCGACCGGAAGGTACGTCAATCCCTGCCCAGTCGCACACGCTTGGCATAAAATCCACCGCATTGTTCACCAGCTGCGGCAGCACCTTTCCGGCATTCCTCCCTCCCGGAAGGCAAACAATCAGGGGAATGTTCGCCACTTCTTCATAAAGCACGGTTTTCTGGTTCCACTGATGCGCGCCGCACCCGTCGCCATGGTCGCTGGTAAACACGATGACCGTATTCTTCCACAAATCCTGCCTGTCTATTTCATCGACAATTTTCCCTATCTCCGCATCCACAGCCTCCACAAGACGAAAGTAAGCGTTGCGGTAACGCCGCCAGTCATCGGGCGAGAAATCCTGGGTCGGATAGAGCGCATAACTCTGCTTTTTTTCAAAAGCGAGCACGCTCGCATCGTAAGGATTCACCGCGAAATTGACGGGAAGATTAGGACACTTCTCCACTGATTCCGGCTCTTCAACTTCCGCATACGGTGTATTCTGATGACGGGCATATTCGCATATGTTGTGCGGATTGGTAAAAGATGCTACCAGAAAGAACGGAGACTGTGGCCTGTCCTTCAGAAACTTCACACATGATTCCGCCAAGCCGATGTCCCCATTCATACTTATCCGATGAAAGCCGAAGGAGAACTCGGACGGAAGAGAAACGGTATGCGCATGCCACTTGCCCGCATAAGCGCAATAATACCCTCCGTTCGTCATCAATGTTCCCAATGTGCGTTCTTTCAGCGAATCAGGAATAGGCAAATCGTTCTCCACCGTTCCTATTTCGCTTGGCATATAGCCTGTAAACATGGAAGAGCGCGTAGGACCGCTCAACGGCATTCCGCAATAAGCGTTCTCGAACCGGACACCATGTGCAGCCAGGCGGTCCATGTTCGGAGTTTTCAGTTCTGTGTTACCCGCACAGCTCATGGCCGTAGCGCATTGCTGGTCGGTCATAATGTAAATGATGTTCGGACGGTCCTGCGCAAACAAAGCGGCGGGAGCGACCGTACCGGCCAATAAGAAAGACTTTGCATTCATATCCAATAAATTTTTACTAATATACATAATTTCCTTCAGGAGTCAAATCTACACAAGATTGTTTTTTCCCGTCCTCCACCAGCACACTTTCTTTCAAACCCACTGTCAAGGACGAGCTGCCATAGTCCACCGAAAGCCAGGCAGGCCTGTCGGTTCGAAGTTCGGCATGGATTTCCACATTGCCCGCTTTCCACGTTCCTTCGCCGGTTCGTTCCAACGGAATCAGCTCCTGCCCCTTGTCGCCCATTCTGATAACCGTCAGGAAACGCATGTCCTTCACTTTCGTCCGGTTTGTGAACGTAGCATGATATTCAGGAGGCGTACCGTCTTTATACTTTTTCTTGAAATCAACGGCAGGCGAAAAGAACCGGTCAGTCTGGTCCGCCTGCAGAGGGACACTTCCGAACACATCGGCACAGGCCACACTGCGCTCCGTATGCAGGTCTAGAGTCTGAGAGCCAGACAGGACGCTTTTGGCTACCGTATGGAGCAGCAGGTTCCATTCTGACTCCCGGTTTGCCTGAAGCACGTCATAAATCACCACAACGTCCGGACGCACAAACACCAGATGACGCTCGTATTTTTTCATGCCCGAATCGCCGAAACCGAAGTGAGAGTCCTGGGAAATTCCGTTCTTCTTCAGAAGTTCCCGGAACTGACTATCCGTAACGGAACGATACGCATGGCTCGCGTCACCGCATACATACGACAGCGCACTTCCCTCCAGATGCCGTTTTATCCATCCGTAGCCTTCGTGACCGAAAGCCTGTCCACATCCGTTGAGCAGAATTGTATTATGCGCACGCGTATGCCGATAAGAAGTCAGTGAATGCGGGTCGGCGAATGAAGTGTAGTATCCTGTAGAATAAAACAGACGTTCCCCCTTGCGCGAGATGTTGAAACTGTTCTGGTTCGCATGCATATGTCCTTTCGCGCCGAAAGGCGAAGAACGGAAAAACACGGTGGCATCCCGTTCCGGATACAGTACATCAGTATGCATGGCCATTGTACCTACACCTGTAAAGACCTTGTCCTGCGGCAATGACTCCGGCTCCACGGCATCGGCTTCCGTAAGGCAGACATCATTCACAATCTGGTACCATGGCTCTATCTTCGCTAGTGGTTTCTTCCAGTAATCCTCTCCAAGTTCATCACCGAAGAAACTCCCTGTGGGTTTCAACGAACTGAAAAGACGATACACCGCCTTCGGGTCGTTTTCCTCACAGCCGAGCACCAGCATTTCCGAACGGCCTTTCAAACTTCCGGTAGCCACCCGCTCGTGCATATCCCCGAATCCGGAAACGGGAGCCGCCACAGGAGAGAAGTAAATGAAATAGTCCGGCAGGTTACGATACCATCCGGAACGGAAAACATCAATCTTCCCTATTTTCTTCAACAGGAGTGCCATATCTACAATTGCACTCTGGTTTACACTGTAATAACCTTCGCCTTCCGCCCATCCGCCGTCCTGCGTGGCAAGATTCGGGAAACGCGCCACAAACAATCCGTAAGTGTAACGCAGCATCTCTTCAGCAGACTTCAGATGGCCCAATGTGGCTAAAGCCGCCGTAAAGTTCCCCGTAATCTCCATCTGCCAGAAATGATTTTCCACCTGACGGGCTTCGGTATATCCGGGCCAGCGTTCCAATCCCTCTTTCAATTGTCGGTCCACCACCGAAAGAATAGCCTCCCTGACCGACTCGTCCAGTTGGTCATAAAGCATGTCATAGCCCAACGAAAGCGATGTAAGCACTTTTGAGCCGAGCAAATCATATGTAGGCCATTGCAAAAGCACATCCGTCCGTTCAAGCAAGGCATCCAGCAGTTCTTGTTTTCCGGACAAGACATATCCCTCCAGCAGGGTCCTATAGATTTTAGTCTCTTTTCCGGCCACCTGATTCAGGCGGCGCGCCTCCGCCGGATTCGCACTTTCCACCGGTCCGCGATAGATTTCCGCCTCGGAAGCTTTTTCCGCCTCACGGAGAATACGTTTGTAAAGCGGATGCGAAGGGGCCTCTTTCCGTATTGTCTCCATATCTCTTCCATAATTCATCACCCTCGGGTGAGTGGAAGACACATTACGGACAAACGATTCAAAATCAGGTGTGTCAATTCCTTCCGTTCCTTTCTTCACCTCGAAAGAAAAGACTCCCTGCGGAATGGCTTTACCGTTCTCCACAATTTCATAGGTCCAATACCAGACACCCGGTTCAAGCTTCCGGTGAGGGTTGAAGAAACAATACCGCTGCCCCATGCTCCGCATCGTCCCTTTCTCTGAGAAAGTAGAGTCCCTGCTGAGAAAAACATTATAGGTCACATCCTTCTTTTCCCAATATTTCACGGAAGGCCACAGTAAAGGAGTGGGGTTGACCGAAACAGCTATTCCCTTCTGAGGATAAGGTGTCTTGCGCCATTCTTCATACAAACAGTCCGGCAACTGTGCCTGAACAAATCCGACATCCGCTAGCAGACACACCAATATACAGTACACAAATCTTCTCATAAACGACAATGAATCAAAAGCTTTTTAAAAACGACAAACGAAGAATGGCGGACGAAGAACGGATACGCACCAGTTCATCTCCCTGTTCTCCATCCTTCACTCTCCATTATAAAAACAATCTTTCTGACGATATTCTCAAAAACAATGGGAGAGAATCTGTATCTCCAGGTTAGAGATAAAGAATCCTCCTCGTCTTTCTGTGCTTTTCATGCTTTACGGGAGATTTTACTTACTCAAGAAAAGCGATGCCGCACCCAGACATCCCGCCCGGTTTCCCAAAGCGGCCGCAACGATACGTGTGTTGACCGCACAGTCGGGAATGGCATAACGGAACGTACGCTCGCTGACCTTCTTTATGTAGAACTCGCCCGACTCGGACAATCCCCCGCCGATAATGATTAGCTGGGGACTGAATATGTTGATGAAACCGGCTATTCCATGTCCGAGGAAATCGCAATGTTCGTCCAGACTCTCTATGGCCAAGGCATTGTTCTCCTTATAAAGACGCACGATAAACTCACCGTTCACCTCATCAGAAGGAAAGTAAACACCGGCTTTCTCCGCCCGTTCGCAGAACCTGCGCACCAGCGCGGAAGCGGAAGCGTAATGTTCCAGACATCCCACCGAACCGCAGGCGCAACGTTCACCGTCAGCAATCAGAGGCACATGACCCAACTCTGTTCCGCGGTTCGCAAAGCCGCTGAACAGCTTTCCGTCAATCAGCACCGCACCTCCTATTCCTGTCCCTACGGTGACGAACACGATATTTCTATAACCCTCACCCGCTCCGAACATCATTTCGCCAAGACCCATCATGTTCGCGTCATTGCCGAGACGCACCGGAAGGCCAGTGAACGACTCCATACGGTCTGCCAGAGCCAAGTTCTCCCAGCCCGCCAGATTCTCGGCTCCGCCAAGAACAATCCGTCCGGTCACGTCCACAATGCCCGGAGTGCCGACACCGATACCTTCCGCCTTTACGCCAAGAGCGTTCGCAGCGGCCTTCATTTCTTCCACCGCCTTGCGGAGCTGGGCTATGATTGCATCAGCGGACACATCGGCGTGAGAGGGCAACCGACCTTGGGCGTGAAATGCCCCCTCATTGTCCACCAGAGCATACTTCACAGAAGTACCTCCCAAGTCAACTCCGATTACATATCTTTCTTTCATGTCCACAGATGTCAAATACGTTCAGCCCAAATAGGTGAGCTGAAAGCCCATTGCTGGTCGCGCTGACGGACACGCACATAATAATAATCCGTATCACGCTCCGGTTCCTTGTCCTCCATGTAATGCTCAATCATATAACAGCTTTCCGGCATGGCACGATTGAACAGAATCGCCTCGCTCAGCCATCCGATCATGAAATGCGAGCGTGAGCCTTCCAGCAACTCACCCAGCGAATGCTTGAACTGCTTGCCGTTAAAATCTGCCGTTATAACTCCGTCCTTCGGCATCTCCAGTTCGAGAATGACAGCCTGTGTAGCCGGAGTAAGCGTATTCGGGTTTTTCGACGTATAAAGCAAAAGTTCCGTCTGACGCTCCGATGACGAGATAATCTTGTTTACATGAGTATGGAACTCCGTTTCACCTTCCTGCGGAGAAGTGAAAGCCGCGCCGCGGAAGCAGGGAGTCACCTTCAGTATGCGTCCCTTGTTGATTGAGAGGTTGCCCTTCCAGGTAACATAACGCTCTTCACGGTTCCAGCCGAACTCAACCTTCACTTTGCAATGTACGGTATCACCTTCCGGCATGACCGGAGTCATCGGCCCGTTCATCCGCGCAAGCAGCCTGCCGTTCTTGATGATGTCGATATAGTCGATGCAGCTCTGTCCCTCCACGTTCAGATAGATACGGCGGCTGTTTCCACGTACCACATCACCCATCATCGCGTCGTTCACACGGAAATCAATCTTGATGTTGTCGCCTGTAGCGCAGCACACGTGACGAGTGCGCAAGGCCTCCCAAACCGCATCACGGGTCAAAAAGGGGGCGAGCACACCCACACGCCCGTCACCGTAACTTCCCGGATAACCTGAATGCTGGTCGGTCGAACCTATCAGACCGAACTTGTGTCCCTGTTCCAGTCCGTACAGGATTGTACCTTCCCACTGGCGGGGTCCCATGTCATGCAGATAAGGATAATCTCCCTGGTCGGTCTCCGCCAGCCCATGACGGGAATACATCTCCACGAAAGGAGTCTGGTCCCCCTCAGTAAAAAACTTCCAGTTATAGCCGCGATACCCTGTCTGATACCCCATGTGATGAGGAGTTATGAACACCTTATGCCCTTTCGCCTTCCTCTTCCAGTCTTCAATCGAAGTACACTCCACAAGCGGAGCATCCAGGTCATAATTCAACGCCACATGATCGCCATGTTCCATACTGTGCGCCTCATATCCGATGAAAGTCAGGAACTCCCCTTCCTTGTTATATTCGTTCGTCATCCTCACATATTTGTCATAGCCTCCTGCCCTCAAGCGTTTGAACGCACTGGTATGATAGTCGATGACCCATGACAAACGCGGATCGTTCCTTCCCGGTATGTCCGGCCACATGGCGTGAGGCGTAACGCTCACAAAGTCAAGCTGTCCTTTGGCCGCCTCGAACGCGTCGCGCATGTCACCGTGGCCGTAAGTGATGTTACAATGATTGTGCAGGTCACCCCAGAACAGTTTCATGCCTGTAGGCGACGGCATTATCTTTTTCGCTTCCTTGCTTCCCGGCATACACGAGCCGAGCAGACTGCCCGAAGCTGCCAGTCCCAAAAACGACCAGCCTGAAATCTCCAAAAAATGTCTTCTGTCCATGATATTCGATTTTATTTTCTATGTTGGAATCTTCTGTCACCTTTGAAAAGCACCTTCACCTTTTCGTCCGGATCCGTGTCTCCATATTTCTGTTGTGTCTCTTTCAGAAGCGTCATCATCTCTTCTTGCTTTTCCGCATAGGCGGGGTCGCCGAACACGTTGTCCAGCTCGTCCGGATCTTTCGCCATGTCATACATCTCCCATTCATCGATGTCGTTGTAGAAATGTATCAGCTTGAAATCCTGCGTACGGATTCCGTAATGACGTTTCACGCTATGCTCCGCCGGATACTCATAATAATGGTAATAGGCGGCCTTCCGCCAGCCCTCCGGTGTTTTCCCTCCGTTCTCCATGACCGGTTTCAATGATTCTCCCTGTATGTCCTGCGGAATGTCCGCGCCCGCGAAATCGAGGAAAGTGGGAGCGAAGTCCACATTCATACAAATGGCGGAACTGACCGAGCCGGCCTTTACCGCTTTCGGATAACGCACAATCAAAGGCATACGCTGGCACTCTTCATACATAAAGCGTTTGTCAAACCAGCCATGCTCGCCGAGGAAGAAACCCTGATCGGACGTATAGACAATTATCGTATTGTCCAGCTGGCCCGTATCTTCCAGATATTTCATCAGTCGCCCGATACTTTCATCTACAGAGACCACCGTTGCCAGATAGTCGCGCATATACTGCTGGTATTTCCAGCTCACCAGTTCCTTCCCTTTCAGATTGCCTTTCCGGTACTCCGCTATCCGTTTCGCGTAAACGGAATCCCATTTGCGCTGCACGTCTTCCGGCATCCTCTTGTAAACCTTCGACAGTCGGTTGGCCGTGTCCTTGAGCAACTCTTCACGCGTCATCAGCTTCAAGTCCCAGTCTTCCGTGAATGTCTTCGCAAGTGACATGTCCTGTTCCGCCGAAGCGCGCCCTCTGCCGGAATAATCGTCGAACAAAGTGGAAGGCTCCTGGAAAAACGTGTCATTGAACATGCCAAGATGACGCGGCGCAGGCATCCAGTTCCGGTGCGGAGCCTTGTGATGGAACATCAGACAAAACGGTTTTGATTTGTCTCTGTCATCCAGAAAACTTATCGCCTTGTCAGTAATGATATCTGTCACATACCCTTTCTCCGTTATCCGTTTCCCGTTCTCGTCGAACTCCGGGTCATAATAATCACCCTGTTCCTCCTGTCCTATAAGGATACTCCAATGGTCGAAGCCCTGCGGCTCGGAGATAAGATGCCATTTGCCCACAATGGCCGTCTGATAGCCGGCCTTCTGAAGCAGTTTCGGGAAAGTCTGCTGATCTCCGTCAAACGTGCAGGCATTGTCGGTGAACCCGTTCTTGTGGCTGAACTTTCCGGTCAATATACAGGCACGCGAAGGTCCCGACAACGCGTTCACTGCATAGCAATTGTTAAAACGAATTCCCTCAGCCGCTATACGGTCCATATTCGGAGTCCGGATAAGATTCCCTCCATAGCACGACATGGCTTGCGTCGTATGGTCATCTGTCATAATAAAAATAATGTTGGGACGCTCCGAGTCTTCCTTCTGATGCGAAGTGCACCCCATTAAACCGAACGCAGCCACACAAAGGCCGCCTGAAATGTTTCTCATAACTACCGATTTAATAAAGAATGTGCTAATGTGCCAATCTGAGAAGAAGCCAATGCGCCAATGAAAGTGTAAATAGATTGACACCGCACATTAGCACATTGGTATATTAGCACATTGGCTTCTTCTCAGATTGGCACATTAACAACATATTGGCCTATTATAAACTATACTTTAAGATTTGCTTCTTTCCGTCCACTTTCACTTCCACTTCAAGCCCGTTCTCACTGAACTTCTTGTTCTTGAATTTGGCGGAAATGGCAGGAGCGTCGGCACTGTCCTTCACCGGACAGATAACTGTAATATAGCGCACCGCGTCTTCTCCTTCTTTTCTCACATTGAACGACACGTTCATGCGTTTCGCTTTCTTGCGGTATGCGGTGGACATCCAGCCCTCTTCCTTCTTCATAGTCATTCCGTCCGGACCGAAACATTGCAGTTTCATGTTGCTTCCGTTTTCAAACTGGGTGACAAAAGTCATGTCCTCACGGCTGTTGGCAATCTTTCCTTTCGGCATCTGATAATGCAGATTCACTACACCTTTGGCACTGCCTACAGCCTCATCCACAATCACGAAATAAGCGTTGTCGACAAAAAATACAGAACGGCGGTGCTTCAGATTCTTGTAGCTTGGATTTTCCGTTACCAACGTCTGTACGTTCCCTTCCGGCTGCCAAAGCTTG
This sequence comes from uncultured Phocaeicola sp., assembly GCA_944320815.1. GTDB lineage: Bacteria > Bacteroidota > Bacteroidia > Bacteroidales > Bacteroidaceae > Phocaeicola. The sequence continues at coordinate 59,039 of CALUIZ010000009.1, forward strand.
GTTACAGACTCTGTCGTTTCCAGATTCTTGTCGCTCAAGGTGAGTGTATTGTGTACGCGGGTCTGACGGAACCAGTTGCGCCATTCCATCACCTCACCTTTTCCGGCATATACATACGAACCGGAATCCGCGAACAGATTCTTTCCGTTGAACCAGAGCTCGAACGTTCCGTTGTCGGGCTGGCAATGCCAGAAACCTTTCGGACCGGCCTTCACCACCATCTGAGTTGCGTCCGTTCCCCATGAGTTGCGGAACACGAAGAAGCCTGACTTCAGGAAACCTTTCGACAGATAAGCGGGAAGTTCGCCTTTCTTTCCTTCGGTAGCGAAATAAAGGATAGCCTTATTCTCTGGGAAAAGCTTGCTCCAGTCCTTATAGTTCTTTATCATCTCACGCTTTGTAGTCAGCTTCGCATCACTGAAACAAGGATTCGTATAGTCCGGGAAGCTGATGTTCATGTAGAACACGATCATATTCTCCACCGTGTCAAGATAGCTCTGCGGGAACTCGTTGCGGAACCCGTTCATGTCGGCTATACGCAAAGCCTTGCAGAATATATTGATAGCCGCCAGATGATAGTGCGGGTCAAGTTCAAACTGTCCGCCGTCAGGATATACCTGCACGTTGATTTCACGGTTCAGAATATCGATTCCGCTCTTCCTCCATGTCTGCGCATCCTTGAATTCCGGGAAGAAAGCTCCCGCATAGATCATACGCTGGGCCTCGAACAACAGATGGTTTCCCTGGTCGGAATAGTTGTTCAGGATATGCACAGCGTGCTTGTGATAGTTCACCAGAAACTCGGTGAGGAACTCCGGAGTGAACGAAGGCGACGGCAGGAACAGCTGGAACTGGCTTGTCTGGTCCTGCAGGCGGTTGCTCACCTCCAGCGGACGCCATGCGAAACGCACGTTCTCGGCATCTCCCTTCAGCTTGTCATCCGCCATTTCGTATTCGCTCTTGTCTATCTTCACCAACGGATTCTTCTTTATCCAGTCGATATACTGCTTCGCCCATTCCTCGGCATATTTCTCATCACCCGAAACCCGGTAGGCTTTACCCATCGGAGTGAACCATTTATGGCGATGGAGCTGCCAACGAAGCTCGTTGTCTTTTACGGGCCAGTACTGCCAGTTGATGTCCTCACCATAATTGAAAGAAGGCTGATAACCTTTATGCACGAAAAAAGTATGCTTCAGTGCATCGTCCGCCCATTGTTGTTCCGTCTTGCTGATCTTGATATTCTCCAGATTGACATCCGGTGTCTTCACGTCGGTCCGCGCCCGGTAATAATCCAACAGGGCTTTGGCTGCATCGGCATCCTGACCTTCCGCATGCAATGATTTCACCTTCTCCAGCCCGGGATAGTCCAGGTTGAGCAGAGAAAAGACTTCGGGTTTCAGTTCCTGCGCCCTTGCCTGTTCCAACGCAAAACAGGACAGACATACAAGCGCAACGGATTTCAAATTTATTCTCATAATCATTAAAGGTCTTTATAAGTTATTTTCTTCAAATCCATGTACCGTTTCAATGCCTCCATATAATAATAGTCGGCATAGTTCAACGGAGTGTCAATCTCCGAACCGTTGGGAAGCGAACCGGTGGAATGCATAAGGATGAATCCTTCATTTTCGCCCGGCTTCGCCAGATAGGCGGGAGAAGACAGACTTTTCAGAATCTTCTCGGCATAATCGAAATATTTCTGTCCGTCGGCAGCCATCGTACTCAGTTCCAACAGGCCGGAAGCGGTTACTGCAGCGGCGGAAGCGTCTCTCGGAGTCTCCGGAGTTACAGGCGCATCGTAATCCCAATAAGGAATCGCATCGTCCGTTTTCACTCTGTCCATAATCATGTCGGCCACATGGCAGGCAAAGTCGAGATAAGTGGAATCACCCGTCTCACGGAAACAGGAGGTATAACCATAAACAGCCCAGGCCTGTCCTCTCGCCCACGAAGAGTCATCGTTCTTTCCCTGATGCGTCTGCTTCCTTTCCACCGTACCGTCATCGTTATAGCTCACCACGTGCCAGCAAGTGTAGTCGGGGCGGAAGTGGTTGTTCATCGTCGTATTGGCATGTTTCACCGCAATATCCTTGTATTTGGGGTCGCCCGTCATCTTGCTCACGGTAAACAGCAGGTCCAGATTCATCATGTTGTCGATGATAACCGGGAAGTTCCATGTGCCGAAATCCCACGAGCGGATGCAGCCTGTCGAATCTTTATAACGCTTGGAAAGATTTTCCGCAGTTTCAGTCATCACCGCCTTGATGGTATCGGAAGGAGACACACGGAGGGCATTGCCATAGCTGCAATTGACCATGAATCCCAGGTCATGCGTACCTCCATAGTAACGTACCGGATTCAGCAGGTTGGTATATTTCACGGCCTCCGTCTTCAACGAGTCATTGCCCGTCAGCTCATAGGTGTACCATAATGTACCGGGAAAGAATCCGCTTGTCCAGTCATAGACATTGCAGAGACGGATTTTCCCCACCTTTTCCGGTGCAGGCTGCGCACGCAGAGAATCCTTGAACGTTGCAGAGTCTCTCTCCAACTGACGGCACAGGAAGTCCTTGTCATATCCCGTCCACGTAGAGCGGGGGAGCATTCCGGTTCCGTCCGCCTTGTCCGCTGCAAGAAGGAGCTGTGCGGAAGCCACGTCCAGACTGTTTTTTATCCAACTGTAGTCCTCTTCGGGAGACTTCTGGCAGGCAGAAAAAGCCAATGCTGCAGAAGCAAGAATAATAAGATGTCTTTTCATTTATCTTTATTTTATTGTTTAAATTGAAGATTCCCGTTCCTTTTCAATTACTGCAAAGATAGGCTTTAGCAGGCTAAAGTTTCATTTCAATTGTCAGAACAAGTATCAAAAAGCGACGAGAATCTTCAATTTTGTTGAAACAAATATTACTTTAGTTTACCATTTCGGATTCTGCTTGAACTGCTTGCACAAGTCCATATCACGTTGCGGAATCGGACAAAGCTCGTGTTTGCCTTTCTCCGTGTACTGATAGACCACATAGTTAGCATCCGGCCACCAGTTCATTTGTTTGTTATACGTTTCCTGAATGGTTTCGTAATAGATTCCCCAGCGCACCAGATCCATACGACGGTGTCCTTCGAAAGCCAGCTCATACTTGCGTTCCTTACGGACTGCTTCACGGAATGCTTCTTGATCCATTCCGGGGGCAAGATCATGGTTCGTATCATTATAAGCACGGCGGCGCACTTTATTTACAGCAGAATAGGCCTCATCTGTAGGTCCGCCTTTCCATTCGTTCAAAGCTTCTGCATAAAGCAACAGTACATCTGCATAACGGAGCACATACCAGTTCACGTTCGATTTGTCATCGTTTATAAGCGCATTGGCTGGCTGGACATATTTCTCGATATCCCATTTTGCAGGCGTATAGTTTTGTTTTTCTTTCTGGCGTTTGTTCGGGTCTACATCATTGTTTCTAGCTGTTTCGTCTGTATCGCTGCTTCCGCGTGCATACAGTTTTTTTCCGTCTTCATCATATTGAAAATTAGCGATTGAAAGCGGACGGCGGCAGTCGTATCCCGGAGTTCCGGCTTCCGGCTCATAATGATAAGCCGTTACTGTTCCTGTATTATCTGTCTCCACACCTATACCGTCTTCATCCCTCCAATCAAGCACAAACGCATGCACCACTTTCTCATTTGCTGCACAACGTCCCCTCACACCGGCTATCTGAGAAGTCCTAACACCATTCCACCTGCCGATACGTCCTACCGGGTCGCTCGATGCGCTGGCCGTAGGAGAATAGAAAGATATTTCGATCAGGCTTTCCGTCGGATCCCAAATGCCGTTGCAGGTGTTATACCACAAGTCCTCATAATCGGCAAGCAAATCATGCTTCCCGGATTTTATCAACTGACCGGCGATATTGGCGGCCTGCTCCCACTTCAATTCGTCTTGAACGGGATAACCTGCCCAAGTGGCATACACCTTAGCCAACAATCCCATTGCCGCACCTTTCGAAAAACGGAAATCATTGCTGCTGCGATATTCATCTTCTGTGGCATACGGAAGTGTTTCGACCGCATACTTCAGGTCGGCTTCTATAAACTCATAGACTTTGACCGGGTCCACCTGTACGAAAGTCGACGGATGTTGATCGGCCATCGCCGTACTTGTCATCAACGGAATGTTTCCGAAACGACGTACCAGTTCGAAATAATACAATGCTCTCAGCGAACGGGCTTCAGCCAAATAAATAGCTGCAAGATTTTTGTCATCATCCGACTCAAAGCTGTTCATCTTTACGGAAAGACGTTCAAGAAAATCATTCGCACGGTAAATGCCCGTGTACAAAGCCTCCCATGTATCCTGAATATCAGCCTGCGTGGTCGGATAAGCGTTTGTCGGAACGATACGCCAGTTTTCTGTAGTGCTTCCTTCCACCTGTTCGCAGTCTGTACCCATGTTCAGATAGAAAGACAGGTTCATACTGTAGGCACCATCCGATATTCCTGCCTGATATACGCCGAGCAACACAATTTCCGCTTCACTCGCGTCGTTCATATAGTTGTTCTTCTCAATGTCCACATAATCCGTCTCATCCAACGAACAGGATGTCATGGCAGCGGTCAGACATGCCGCCGAGAACAACATGGTATAGAAATATTTCTTTTTCATCGTTCTATTTGTTTTTTAGAATTGTAAATCAAGTCCCACTGTAAAGATACGGCTCTTCGGATAAGCTCCCCAATCCAGTCCGGGAGTCATCGGATTGCTTGCCGCCATACTCACTTCCGGATCATAACCGCTGTAACCGGTTATGCAGAACAGGTTCTGTGCCTGTGCATACACACGCAGTTTGGAAACCTTGAACTTCTTCGTCCAGTCGCGCGGAAAAGTATAACCCAATGTCATGGTTTTCAGACGGAGGAACGAGCCGTCTTCCACGAAACGGGAATACACATCGTTCGTGATGTAGCCGTCATATGCCGGCACATTGTTAGAAGCATTGGTTGGAGTCCAGCGGTCAGCCACTTCAGCCATCATGTTCTTGCGTCCCAGACGTGACTGGGTAGCAAACAGACGGGTCGCATTATACACATCGTTTCCATAATTGAACTGAAACATGAAGCTGAAGTCTACTCCATAGAAATTGAAGGTGTTGGTGATACCTCCATACCATTTTGGAAGCGCGTTACCGATTACGGTACGGTCATTTGTCGTGATCACTCCGTCACCGTCCTGGTCTTTGTATTTTACCACACCCGGTTTCACACCTCCGGTGTAACGCTGGTTATCCGTAACACCCGGCTTCAAAATCAATTCTCCAGTCGATGCGCTGGTATAGAAGTCATCGTACTGATAGACTCCGTCAAACTCGTAACCGTAAATCAGACCGAGCGATTCGCCCACTGTAGCGATATAGTCGTATGCGGTGAAGTTGCTGTCGAATCCGGAACGGGCATACATGGAACTTACTCCGTCGGCAAGGGCCTTCAACTCGTTGCGGATGAACGAGATATTGAAATTAGTCTGCCAGGTAAAGTTCTTTCTTTCAATGTTCGAGCTGGTAAGACTCAACTCAATACCCTTGTTCTGGATTTTACCGATGTTCTGCATCTGAGATTCAAATCCTGTTACGTGGGCCAACGACTGCGCAAGCAACAAGTCTTTCGTGTTCTTGATAAAGAAATCGGCTGTAACGTTCAGACGGTTGTCAAAGAAACCGAGATCAACACCGAGATTGACCGTTGAAGAGGCTTCCCATTTCAGATTAGCGTTTCTCAACTGTTTCGGAGTCAGCACTGTCACCACCTGATTGCCCACACCATATTTTGATGTCTGGTAAAGGTCGAGTGACAGGTAGTTGGAAATACGGTCATTACCGACCAGACCCCATCCCACACGGAACTTCATGTTCGAAAGCCAGTCGATATTTTTCATGAAATCTTCTTCCGAGATACGCCATGCCGCGGAGAACGACGGGAAGTATCCCCACTTGTTCTTTGAAGAGAACCGGGTAGAACCGTCGGCACGCATTGTGGCAGTCAACAGGTAACGGTCGTTGTAGTTATAGTTCGCACGCGCAAAGAACGAAAGCAGTTTGTTGTCCGAACGGCTGGAATTTACCTTACTCGGAGTTGCGCCCACACCAAGATTATCTACTCCCAGATCATCAAACGGGAAATCCATAGACTGTCCCAACACGTATTCTGTACTTCTATACACGATTTCATGTCCCAACATCACATCGTAGCTGTGCTTCTTGATCTTCTGTTTCCATGTCAGCGTGTTGCTGTTTGTCCAGCTTACTTCACGAGTCATCTGGCTTTGGCCGTAAGGACTCTGGCCGTTACGGTAAGCCTCTTTAGAACCGTCATGATAGAACACGTCAGCACGTGTATTAGTTGTACGGTAAGTACCTGCCACATTAAGGTTCAGGCCCTTGATGATTTCCCACTTGAATGTTCCGTTTCCCGACCACATTTCCGCACGTTTCTCATTTGTCACGTTTTCGGTCTGCATTACAGGGTTCACCTGCGCAAGGCTTTCACCGCTTTCCAGCAATTCCGGGTCGATGGCGGTGGCGAGGAACTCTTCGTTCGTCATGCGCAATCCGGCAGTAGGACGTGCCGTCAGAATCTGCGCCAACATGTTGAAACGTCCGCTGTCGCCTGATGTTCCCTGACCTTTGCGGTTGGTCATTGCATAGTTTATCTGTGCATTGAACGAAATCGATTTTGACAGTTTCTGGTCAAAACGGAGCTTGAATGTAGTTTTGTCGAAACCGCTGTTGTTGAAGATACCTTCTTCTACATAGCGCGAGATGTTTCCGGAATACTTGCTTTGGTCTGTACCACCCGTAATTGACACGTTGTGCGATTGGGACCAGGTGGGGTTGAACGTTTCGTCCTGCCAATCCACCGGTTCCGCGTTGCGGTAATCTTCCAGACTCTGGTATCTGTAAGGAACACCGTTCTCGTCATTGCCTTCTTTATAATAGGTTCCGGTGTACTGCGAATTGATCTCGCTCTGAAGTTTTACAAATTCATACGGACTGAGCAGATCCATTTTCTTCGAAATATGACGGTAAGTGGCAGAACCGTTGTAAGTAATCACCGGCTTGCCTACCGCTCCCTGCTTGGTGGTAATCAATACCACACCGTTTGCTGCACGTGCACCGTAGATAGCCGAAGCTGAAGCGTCTTTCAACACTTCAATGGATTCAATGTCGGCATCCGAAAGATACTCGATGTCATCCACCTGGAAACCGTCGACAATGTAAAGCGGAGAAGCATCGCCCGTCAACGTACCGACACCGCGGATATTGATATTGAAGCCTGCACCCGGCGTACCGTCGGTCTGAGTGATCTGCACACCTGCTACCTGACCGGCCAATGCTCCAGCCACCGAACTGCTCTGATAGCCTACCAGATCTTCTCCACGCACGGAACTCACCGAACCGGTCAGGTCGCTGCGTTTCATCGAACCGTAACCTACTACAACCACTTCGTCAAGCAATTCATTGTCCGGCTCCAGACGGACAGTGATGTTGTTCTGTCCTTTAAAAGTCAGTGTCTGAGTTTTATAACCGATATAAGAGAAAGTCAGCTTGTCGCCTTGCTTCACTTTCAGAGAAAACTTTCCGTCCAAGTCTGTAACTGTACCTCCGGATTTTCCGGAAAATGCGACTGTAGCCCCGATCAACGGCATGTCCTGCTCGTCAAGCACAGTACCGTTCAACGTTTTCTGGGCATACATGCAAACCGACAAGAGCAACGCACACAGCGTAAGCACGCACTTTCGGCCCACCTCGTTTGATAAATGTATGTAATGTTCCATATTTGTTTCTTTTTAAGCTGTTTACAATGCGGGGAAACACTCCCCTTTTAAAACGCCGGCATGTTTCTGAAAAACGTTCCGGTGTTTCGGTTAAATCAGCCCGATGTTCCGGTCAGAACATCGCGGCATTTTTTAAAAGCTCTCTGGCTTCTTTCCGATATCCTCTAATCATATCTCTTTACCTATTAAAAACCTTTGGAAAGAGTGCCGGAGAAAGCCTTTGTCAATTCAGGCTCTTGTCGAACCAGATAGCTATCGGGAAGGTCTGAACGGCATTGTTCAAATTACCTGCCTCACTTATTCCGATATTGGTGATGGTAATCTGACCGTGGAACACACCGTCTGCCCATCCGCCGTTAAGCTGCCACATATTCGGATTCACCACAATGGAGTATCTGTTCGAGCTTCCCGCTGTATTATCCACATAAAGCAGAGTATTAGTGAGCAGGTCAGTCTTCGGAGTTCTACCATTTGACTGGAAATACGAAACAGGAGTTTTCTGGCTCAAATTGCTTCCGTTGTTGCATTTTATCCACATTTCCTGCATGAACGAACCGCCCGCGGCGTTTGTCGCTCCATCTACAAAGGCATTGCCTTCACTATCCACTCCGTTCAAGTTATAATAGTTGAACGTGCGGCGGTAGTCCATATAGAAATTCGTATAATCACTGATACCCGTAATTACCGGCACGGACGAACGTCCTCCCAATCTCGGACTGACACGGAACGCAATCGGTGTGTATTCAACGACAACATTCTCTATGCCATATTTCCCATCAGTAAATGCTTTAGAGAAATGGAAGAACACAGGCACTGTGCGCGAATAAGAAAGCTCGCCCAAAGTGGCCGTTGCCGTTACGAATACTACTGGGAGCTGTCTATCCTTCCAATTGGCTTCAGTTGTTCCAAGCTTCAGCACACCTGTATTGGTATCTATCTCTATACCTGCACTGTGCACAACCTGACGAGCACTCCACTTAACGGTTATTCCTGCATCCATATTAAGGTCTGTCTCCGGAGTCAGTTGTCCCACTCCCTGCAATTCGGCAAGACTATGGAAGCGATATTGGTTTTCGCACGCGGTCGCGTCACCATTCAAGTTTGTTCCGTAATGAATATAAGTAAAATAGCACGGATTCTCATCAATAGTCAGGCTCAAAGTTGACTCAAGTTCACCGCTTAGGTTGGTCGCTTTTACGGTAACAGAATAAGTATTTGGCGCAATGTCATGTCCTTCTTCCGCATAAATCCTTCCCGTGGCCGGATCAATCTGCAAATAACCGCTCAGGCTTTCAGGCAGATTAACGAACGAATAAGTCAGAGCCGTTGTACCTCCTTCATATTCCGGAATCACTTCAAACGCAACGGAACGCATTCCCGTGGTCGGTGCATAAATCAACGATTCGGGCGCGCTGATCCAATCTACCACCGTCACCTTCAGTGCATCTTCCACCTCCAGCACTTCCCCTTCAGCCGAATAAGCATTGGTCACACTAATATCCAACGTATAGACATCGCCCAACGTAAACCCGTGGTCAGCTCCCACCGTCACAATACCGGTAGAAGCGTCAATAGCAAATTTGGCAAAGGCTGCATCATCTTTCACTCCATTCTTCTTCACGGCAGTGATAGTATAATTCGTACCTTCTGTAGAACCGCGCAACACGGGAGCCGCACTGGTGAACCCGCGTGCCGGTCTATCCGGGTTGCCCACAATCCCTGTTTCAATGTAACCGTCCTCGTAAGTCAGTCCGCGTGGAGCAGAGATGACATTGATGTTTACGGCATCCATAAACAAACCCAATTCGCTGTTGCTGTCTGCCGCATCCGTGCTCAGTTTCAGGTCGAGCGTATATACACCCGGCACAAAATCCGGTTCTTCCGCCTCATTATGTCCTCTTACGATAGAGATTTCTCCGGTCGAAGAGATGGTAAAAAGTGGATTCTTCTCATTGTCGTAAATCACGTCTCCTCGGCGCACATTCGAGATGGCATAACCTTTAATCGTAATATGGCTGGCGGATTCTTCCGTGGTTACTTGCGCCGTAGGCAGTTCCACATCGCTATTCGCATCAAGAATGTCATTGTAATCAGCGGTCAATGGATTCGGTTCCACAATGATTCCGTCTGGAACAGGTTTCAGGAAGTTCACTTCCACAATATCGGGAAACGAATATGTCGTTCCGCCCGATACACATCTGATAGAAATCTTGTACACGCCTACGGCCAGATTTGCCGTGTTCCGCAGTTCTATCGAACCCACGGAGGAATCAATCCGAAAACATTCGCTTTCGTCTGTATAAGGTGTATTTTCCTCACCGAAAGTAATGTTGTAAATACTGAAGTCGGAAGGAGCCAACCCTTTGTAGGAAGGTTGAGCAATAACCTTATTCTCCATACCCGGCGCAATGTCAGTCATGCTGGTATAAAACAGCTTGAAACCCGACGTGTCGACGGTTTCCGTGTCCTCACAGGAGGTGAAGCCCACCATTGTTAGGACCCACATCAGGATTGCAAGAAATCCCGACGGGACATGTTTTTGTTTTAGTCTCATTGTATTAATATTTAGTTAATGAATTAGTTCAATGAATATGAAAGATCGAAAGTCTCTTCGCCCACCGTTACCTGGAAGGCTGCGCTTTCAGGATAAGTCGGGTCGGCCAACGTATCGGTAAATTTCGCCTTTATCTCGGTAGTCGGCACGCTTGTTCCGTTATACGGATAAAGGATAGTGATGACGCGGTTGGCAGCACCTTCCGATTTCCGTCCGTTGATACGAATCCAGTCGCGCACTTCACCGATGGTCTGGCCTTGCGTATTGGATACGGCCACATCACCGCTTTGAGTTACCATCTGGAAATCCAGTTCATTATAGGCAAACGCTTTGATAAGCAGGTTATTCCCGTCGTCAAACGTTGTATGTGCCTGTGCATACTTCGCATCGTCTATCGTAACATCACTCGCTGCCGGATTATTGTCGATGCTCACTCTGTGTCCGTCTTCCGCATACAGATGGAAATTAATATTGAACTTGTTGTTGACATTCGTTTCTCCTCTTTCACCGTGCATCTCGTCCAACAACACGAAGAACGGCGTTGATGCGCTCTTTACGAAGAATGCCGTGCGGCGGTGATAGAAGTTTCCGGCCATTGTGTTTTTCCCAATTGACATTCCTTGCGGATAAGAGAAGTTCTCTGTCACAATGGCATCATACACATCGGTGGACTCCTGCTTCAAAAATTCTCCCAACTGCTGACTTTCCGGGAAATTGTTATTCTGAATAGACACCGTATTGTGAATCATGGACTGACGGTATTTCTTGCGGTCATTTCCTTCGTCGTATGAATAGCTTCCTGCATCCGGGAAGAAATTACGCCCCTTGTACCACAGGCTGAACGTACCGTTGTCCGGCTGGCAATGCCATGTTGCTTTGGGATTATAGTTGTTCTTCAGCACCATCATAATCGGGTCACTGGTCCAATTGCGCAACATATACCAGCCGCTGGTGGTATAAGTCTTGCTTGTCCAAGTAGGTACTGTTCCACCCTTAGAACCATTCCATGACACATAAAGCCATTCACTGTTTTCCGGAAAAAGTTCGGCATAATCTCTCATGCGATTTCTCCATGCACTAGTATAAGAGCTGGCACGCGTATCGTTCCAGTTATCCACCTGATAGTCCGGATAAGCCAAGTCGAACACGAACTGCATGGCTCCCTTCAGACGGTTCACGATGTCCGAACGCAAAGGAGTGGATATACCGTTTGACTTCGCAGCTTCCGCCAGCTCGATAACATCCAGATAATCAGAAATGGCAGAGATGTGATACGACGGATCCAGCTCGCAATGCACGCCGTCGGCCAGCCATTGCTTGTCGACCGATTCATTCAACTTCGTGCAGCCTTCGTCCCTCCAGTCTGTCGCATTCTTGAATTCCGGCATCAGGATACCTGCGGACGCAACCGCCTGCGACTGTGTGATGAGAATGTTCCCCTCTTCCTTATAATAGTTCATGCGCACCATTTCCACATGTTCGGCCAGCGAATTAAGGAATGTGGTCAGCAGTTCAGGAGTGAAATTGCCCGACTGAATATAATAAGGCAGAATATTGACCATTACCAGCACACGCGATGCTGTCTGAAGCCCTTGCCACTGATAAATATTCTTATTCGCATAGTTGATGTCATCCACCTTCCATTCATCCAAAGCTGCATTCGGACAAGGGAAAGCTGTCAGCCAACTGTTGAAAACCTCAATCCACGACTGGATATAAGTTTCGTTACGGGAAGCCCAATACGTTTTGGCCTGTGCCTCCATCCACTGCCAGCGGTGCAGTTGATAGCTGTATTCACGTCCGGTACCTTCCGGCTCCTCCGGGCTCCAATTAATTGTCCCGTCACTATTTTCTACAGACCAATACACAGCATCGGCCGTATTGTACGTTCCGCTTTCCGTGTACTTCGCCACACAGAAACGATAACCGTCTTTTCCATTTCCTAATGCTTGGTCGGCAATCCGCTGTTCACCGTCCGACACTACAGTAGTTATCACATCCACATTCGGATTAGAGACGTTCCGGCTACGGTAATAATCTAACAAAGCAAGTGCAGCATAATATTGTTCGTCCGCTTCATAATGCTGTTTCACTTTTTCCAATCCCGGATAATCAAGGTTAAGTTTGGCAAAGACATCGCCCGTCACCACATCATTAGGCTTGTTTTCAGGAAGAGGAAGCGTCGGTTCCGCAATCTCTCCGCCACTGAAAACCGTCTCGTCATCGGTACAGGCCATTAAGGCCAGAAACCCGAACAGATACAAAAACTGTTTTTTCATAATAGTTTTATTACGGTTAATAAATCATTTTATTCGTGATACAAAACTAGATAAACTATTTCTGCCAATTGATGATGTTTGTTCTCTTTTCAATAAGGCTTGTATTTTAATTGTCAGTTTTGTTTTTGTTATTGTTAGTTTTGTTGAATAAAGCCGGCGAACACTACATTTTTATACATAGGAACCGCACAAATCATTCATTCCGTCCTTTTAAAAAGACTGGGAAAAAGTTCCAATCCAGCGCAATGTCAGCAGGCGAAACGCCTCTATAACAATGACGGATGGCATTTTAAACGAAGAACCGTGATAAATGAAGAAGAAGGTGAACGACCGGAGAAAGAAACAATTCACCGAGAATCACTATATTTGTGCACAAAAAATATGGAAACTTTATGAAGACTGCCTTTTAAAGTACGAAATGCCGTATTCAAAAAGCTGGAAGAAATCGAATCTAATTCGTTTGGTTTACCTGTGGTAGTTATAAGGAGTTACAAGAAGTTAGAGGCTGATGCCTTTGCTTGATTCGCTGGGCCAATATTGGCTTCTGACTTCCTCTAACTCCTTCTAACTCCTTTAACCCCCGGATAATATCATTTGAATTCAAGTTAAACAGGCTCTTATTTTCTTCGCTTGAAATATTCACTTGGCATATAGCCGAAATATTTCTTGAACGACTGTGCGAAATATGACGGTGTGTTGTAACCGACCATGGCACTGACTTCCGCAACGGAATATTTTCCATTTTTCAACAGGCGGACAGCTTCGTTCATACGGATCTTACGGATAAATTCAACCGCTGACTCGCCCGTAATCGCTTTCAGCTTCAGATGCAGATTGGAACGGCTCATGTTCATCGACCGGGCGAAATCCTCTACGGAAAAATCCGAATTGTCCATGTTTTTCTTCACCACATCCATCGCCTTGGTCAGCAGTTCTTCGTCCATCGCATTGAACGTGACCTTCTGAGGCTCTATTTCCGTGGACTTCCGATAATATTCTTTCGTGCGAAGCCGGGTCCGCATCATGTTCTGAATCTTCGACACGAGCAACGACAACGAAAACGGCTTGGCTATATAGTCGTCCGCCCCTATCTGGAATCCTTCCATCTGGTCGCCGATATCGCTTTTCGCCGACAACATGATTACCGGGATATGACTGGTTGACAGATCCTGTTTGATGTGACGACACAACTTGATGCCATCCATCACAGGCATCATTACATCTGTAATCACCAAATCCACCTCCGTTTCCTTCAACTTCCGGAGCGCGTCCTCGCCATTCTCCGCCTCAACGACCGCAAACATTTCCGCCAGCCCGTCGTGCAGATACCGCCTGATTTCCTCATTGTCTTCCACCACCATCACTTTCCCGCATTTCTTTCCTTCCTCATCCTCCTCCGGAACATCATTCTTCCCGTTCGTATCCACAAAATACATTGCTTTGGAGTTGACCGAATAAACCTGCTGAGGAACATCCGGCTCTCCCTCTGTCTTCCGTTCTTCCGGTGAATACACACTTGAATCCTGAGGAATATAAACGGAGAAAGTACTGCCTTCCCCTTCCTTACTTTTCAGTTCGATACGTCCATGGTGCAGCTCAACCAGACGATGCACCAAGGAAAGACCGATACCGCTGCCCATATGCGAATTCTCCAGTTGGAAGAAACGCTCGAAAATCCGGCCGTGTTGTTCCTCCGGGATTCCCACTCCCGTGTCGATGACCTGCAGAAGCATGTCTGTCCCCTCTACGGTAAGACGCACGGTTATGCTTCCCGTTTCCGTATACTTGAACGCATTCGACAACAGATTGTTTTCTATCAGTTCCAGATATTGTGAATCCACAAGCAATCTCTTTCCTTCCACATCCGACTGCAACGTATAATCCAGCCCCCGACTCCTTGCCAGCTTCTCGTAGTTCTGGAAATTATCCTTCACCAGTTGGTAGACATCCTCCATGCCGACTTTCAACTTGAACACACCCAGTTCCGCCCTGCGATAATCCATCAGCTGATTCACCAGATACAGCAGACGGTTGGTGTTCTTCTCCACATATTTCAGTTGGGACCGGAACCATTTGTCCGTTGTACGGGCGATCATCTCCTGAACCGGAGCGACAATCAGTGTCAGAGGAGTGCGCAACTCATGAGAGATATTGATGAAGAAGCGGAATTTCATCTGGCTGATTTCTTCCTGATGGTGTTTTTCCTGACGCTCCATTTCCAGCTTCATCTGCATGTTTTTCCGTTCCTCCCAATAACGGAACAACCAATAAAACAGCAGCAGACCGACGGATACGAACAACAGATATGCCCACCAGGTACGATACCATACGGGAAGTATGGTAATATCCAGAGCCGTCGGCTCAGGACACCACTTGCCGTCACTGTTT
Source organism: uncultured Phocaeicola sp. (assembly GCA_944320815.1). Classification (GTDB taxonomy): domain Bacteria; phylum Bacteroidota; class Bacteroidia; order Bacteroidales; family Bacteroidaceae; genus Phocaeicola. The sequence goes on from CALUIZ010000009.1 coordinate 74,085, forward strand.
GCCGCTTTCACCAGAAAACGGTATTTCCCGGCAGGCAGGTTCGTATATGAAACGCTGCGTGAATCCTGCTGGTAATACCATGCGTCATCGTAGCCCTCCAGACAGTAGGCAAACGTATTGTGCCGTCCGGAAATATAGTTCGACACGACGAAAGACAATGAGAATGTACGCTGTGAATGGTTCAGGACAATACGTTCCGTATCACAGATGTTTTTGGAAAGGATGCCGCTTTCATCGCCCGGAACCACCCTCTTGCCTGACACGAGGAGTTCGGTAATGAGCGGCGATGGAGCATAAGGGTTGTCCGACAGCAGTTCGGGGCGGAAAACCGTAATGCCGTCTATTCCTCCGAAGTAGAATGTTCCGTCGGCGGTGCGGCAATGCGAATATGTATTGAACTGATTGCTCTGCAACCCATCGTTGACCGTAAAATTACGGAATCTGCCCGTATCCGGATTCAGACGGCTCAACCCTTTGTTCGTGCTCACCCAGATATGTCCGGACGAATCCTCTTCAATGCCATACACCACATTGTTCGGCAGTCCGTTGTCCGTGGTAAGATGCTTCAGCTTTTTCTCCGCGACATTCCAACAGAAAAGTCCCATCCGTGTAGCGATCCAGATTTTCCCGTCACGCGTTTCATGCATACACTGCACTTCCGTAACCGATGACAATCCGGAAGAAGGCAGAGGCAACGCGCGTATCCGCCCGCTCTCCTCATCTGCACTGAAAAGGGAAAGCCCTTCTTCCCCTCCGACCCACAAAAGGCCGGAAGAATCTCTGAACAGCACATATGCCGAGAAGACCGGCAGGCGTTCATCGGAAGAATCAACCGTTAAAGGCATAAATGTCCCGCTTACCGTATCAAAAAGCCTGATTCCCTCAAGCGTACCCAACCACAGCCTGGTTTCATTACACGGGAGAATCGAATAGACATTTCCAGGAGAATCGGGGGTCAGATTGCAATGGTCTATATATCCGGTAGACCGATGAAGAATCTTCAGTCCACCGGCGTGCATCCCGATATAAACCTTTCCGTTCTTTTCATCGACATAAATGGCTTTCACGTTGTTCGATTCCATATTCAACCGCACAGACGCATCCTCGTTCAACGGATAGTAAACGAACTTTCCTGTCCGTGGATTATAATGATTCACGCCGCCGTCATTGGTACCTATCCACAGATTCCGTTCCTCATCCTCTACAATGCAGCTCACGACATTGTCACTCAACGAGTTCTGATATGGAACATGGCGGATGTTATAGAAACGATTTTTTAGCGGATGGTAATAGTTAAGGCCTCCGAAATAGGTGCCCAGCCACATTCCTCCCTGCGAGTCATTGAAAATGCACCGTACCGAACGCTGGCTCAGGCTGCCGGGATCAACGGAATTACTGGTATAAGAAACGAAAGTGTCCGTCTTGTCAACATACAGATTCAAATCATTGAAAGTACCGACCCACAAACGTCCGGAAACGTCAACGGCCAGCGAACGGACATAATTCGAGCTCAGTCTGCCTCTTGCCCCCACGCCATGCATGTAATGACGAGATTCTCCGGTCACGGGATTCACGGCATACAGTCCGTCACCTTCAGTGGCTATCCATATTTTCGCAGGACTCTGCTGCAACACATCCTGCACTGGGGCTTTGCCCCGATAAAAAGGAAAACGGGAAACTGACTTTTCTCCAGCCTGATAAACATATAGTCCCTGCGAAAACGTACCTATATATACACTTCCTTCCGTCTCCGCTACTGACGAGACCTTCAGTCCATCAACTTCCGCAGGCAGTTCGTTCTCAAGAAACACTGATGCTTCCGAATCAAAGACACACAAGCGGTGATTTATATTGAGCAGAAGTTTCCCTTCGGACAATTCTACAATATCGGAAACCGACATTCCCGCATCCCCCGTCTCTTTCCGGAAATTCCGGAAGCGGTCCAGTTCTTCATCGTAACAGGAGAGTCCGTTCTCCGTACCGACCCAGACCTTACCCTTTGAATCAACGGCCAAAGCACGGACAATGTCATCCGACAGACTGTATTCCGGCCTGTCTGTGGAATGGCGATACACCGTAAACTCATACCCGTCATACTTATTAAGTCCATCGTAAGTGGCAAACCACATATTTCCTTTCAGGTCCTGAGTGATGGCGAAGACCGTGCTCTGTGAAAGGCCGTCATTAATGGATACATGCGTGAAACTGACGGGAGAAGAATCCTGAGCATTCATTTTTACTTCTCCACCCAATGCAAATATAAGCAATAACAGAATGAAACAATGTTTCATCATTCCCGAATAGTTTTTTCAGATTAACAAACACTATACATTCACAAATGTACAAAAAAATAATGAACACAGCAATGACCTCCGAAAAAAAGGAAAGCAGGCCGTGATTATGGTTATGTCTGCATATCTTTCATGTTGAGTTTAAAGAAACAGCATGAGAATGAGTTGGGCGATGATGACGCGGAGGAACATTCCGAGCGGGTAGACCGTGGCATAGCTGACCGATGGGTTGTCGTTGGTGATGATGTCATTCGCGTAGTTGAGAGCCATCGGGTTGGCCATGCTTCCGCAGAGCATTCCGCAGGTGTTCCCGAAATCCAGGTGGCAGACGCGCAGGGAGATGAGTGCCATGATGACTACCGGAATGAAGGTGATGACGAAACCGACTCCTACCCATAAGGCTCCTTCCGGCCGCATGACGGTCTCAAAAAAATGTGCACCCGCATCAAGTCCCAGACAGGCTAGGTAGAGCGACAGACCGATGCCGCGGAGCATCAGGTTGGCACTGCGTGTGGTATAGGTGACAAGATGCAGGCGAGGTCCATAAGCCCCTATCAGAATACCCATCACGATAGGTCCGCCGGCCATGCCCAGTTTTACAGGAGTGCTTATTCCCGGTATGGCTATGGGAATGGCCCCGATAATCAGTCCGAGGATAATTCCGATGAAGATGGAGGCCAGATTCGGGTCTTTCAGTGTCTTGACCGTATTGCCGAGCACTTTTTCCACATTCTGTATGGCAGCTGCTTCGCCCACGACGGTCAGCCGGTCGCCCAGTTGGAGCACCAGTCCCGGAGTGGCGAGAAGCTGCACTCCACTGCGGAGCACACGGCTGATGTTTATTCCATAGGTGTTGCGCAGACGCAGTGCTCCCAGTTTCTTTCCGTTGATTTCAGGGCGTGAAATCACGATATGTTTGGAGATGAGTTTGCTGTCGATGGCATTCCAGTCGATGTCTTCCTTGTTCCAGTCACGGTTCTCTTGTTCACCGAAAAGAATGGTGAGTGAGGGCGCGTCCTTTTCCGTCGTGATGACCAGCAGACGGTCGTTTTCCTTCAATATCTTTTCGGAAGTGGGAATGGACACATTGCCGTCTCTCCACAGACGGGAGATGACAAACTTCGGATATCCCGCATGGGCGATGTCGTGTATGCTTTTGTTGAATATGGCAGGGTTGTGCACCTGAAAGGTTGCGATGTAAGTGTGGTTGGGGTCATCATGCTCGTGTACCTCCATGTCGGCCGGACGGACAAACAATTTCCGTATCAGTACGATGGCTATGATTACACCGACAACTCCCAGCGGATAAGTGACGGCGCAGCTCAATGCGGCTCCGCTTGTCGGTTCACCCAACTGTTTCAATGTCTGTTGGGCGGCTCCGAGAGCCGGAGTATTTGTCGTGGCACCACACAGAATGCCTACCATGTCAGGCAGTCCGATGGGAGTGACCAGAGTCAGTCCCAGGGCCACCAGTGTTCCCAGCAGTATGACTCCTATGCCGAGCATGTTGAGCTGGAATCCGCCGTACTTGAACGAGCTGAAGAATCCGGGGCCGACCTGCAGTCCCAGCGAATAGACAAAGAGAACCAGACCGAACGTTTCGGCATAGCCCAGCATTTGCGGGTCGATGGAGAAGCCCAGATGTCCGGCAAGAATGCCTGTGAAGAATACAAACGTCACTCCAAGTGAAATTCCGAACGCGCGCAGCTTTCCCAATCCGAGGCCGATGGCGGTGATGAGTGACAAGATGATGACCGCCTGTAGGGCGGTATGTTCAAAAAAAAGGTCGTGTAACCATTCCATGTCGCAAAAGTCTTTGTCTGTTCTTTAAAAAAGGATCTGCCCTCCAGAAATCGTTTCTGGAAAAGCAAATCCTTTCTGGTTTCTGAGGGTTAGCGCACGAAGAGCAGTTCGCGGTATTTCGGCAGTGTCCACATCTGGTCATCGACAATCAGTTCCAGCTTGTCGATGTGATAACGGATCTGCTCAAGCATCGGAGCTACCGTGTCATGGTAGGCGATAGCCTTTTCGCGTTCGCTGGCGACGCGGTTGGCCACTTTGCGCGCTTCAATCATTTCGTCCACATGTTTCTTTATATAAGATGTGTGTGTGGATATTTCACGGATGATGGCTATGTTTTCCGCCGAGAGCTGTCGGGCTTCTTCTTCCGGGAAAATAGACTTTGTCTTGTACACGTTGTCTATCAGTTTGGTCTGGTATTCGATGGCTACCGGAACCACATGGTTCATGACCAGGTCGCCCAGCACGCGCGCCTCTATCTGAATCTTTTTCGTGTACATATCCCATTTCACTTCGTTGCGTGCCTCCAGTTCCTTGCGGTTCATTACTCCTGTCGATTCGAACATGCGGATGCTTTCCGGTTTCAGGTAATTGTCGAAGATGACCGGACAACTGGTTTCGCAGTCCAGGCCGCGGCGCATGGCTTCCTCTTTCCATGCTTCACTGTATCCGTTTCCGTCGAAGCGGATAGGCTTGCATTCCTTGATGCATTTGCGCACAACTTGGAGAATGGCCGAAATTTTCGGTTCGCCCTGTTCGATGAGGTTGTCTACTTCTTTCTTGAACTCAATCAACTGTTCGGCGACGGCCGAGTTGAGTGCAATCATGGCACTGGCGCAGTTGGCTTCCGAACCCGGCGCACGGAATTCGAAACGGTTTCCCGTGAAGGCGAACGGCGAGGTGCGGTTGCGGTCGGTATTGTCGATGAGCAGTTCCGGAATCTGCGGAATGTCCAGTTTCATGCCCTGTTTCCCTCCCAGCGACAGCAGGTCATCGTTCGTGCTGGCCTCCAGATGGTCGAGCACCTTGCTCAGTTGGGTGCCGAGGAATGATGAGATGATAGCCGGAGGTGCTTCGTGTGCTCCCAGACGATGTGCGTTGGTCGCACTCATGATGGAAGCTTTCAGCAGCCCGTTGTGGCGGTAGACAGCCATCAGCGTATTTACGACAAAAGTGATGAAACGGAGATTCTCTTCGGAAGTCTTTCCCGGTGCCATCAGGAGCGTGCCATTGTCCGCACCCAGCGACCAGTTGTTGTGCTTGCCCGAACCGTTGACACCTTTGAAAGGCTTTTCGTGGAGCAGGACACGGAATCCGTGGTTGCGGGCCACTTTGCGCATGAGCGACATGATGAGCATGTTGTGGTCAACGGCCAGATTGCATTCCTCATAGATGGGGGCCAGCTCAAACTGGTTCGGTGCCACTTCGTTGTGTCGTGTCTTTACAGGAATACCCAGTTCGAGTGCCTGCACCTCCAGATCTTTCATGAATGCGGCCACCCGGCTCGGTATCGCCCCGAAATAATGGTCTTCTAGCTGCTGGTTCTTCGACGCTTCGTGTCCCATCAGCGTGCGTCCGGTCAGCAGCAGGTCAGGACGGGCTGCATACAGACCTTCGTCCACCAGAAAATATTCCTGTTCCCATCCCAGATAAGAAATGATTTTCTTTACAGAAGGGTCAAAATAATGCATCACGTCTAGAGCGGCCTTGTTGACGGCTGTCAGTGCTTTCAGCAGAGGAGCCTTGTAGTCGAGCGATTCACCCGTGTATGCGATGAACACGGTCGGGATGCACAGTGTGTCGTCTACGATGAATACGGGCGACGAAGGATCCCATGCGCTATAGCCGCGGGCTTCAAAAGTGTTGCGGATACCTCCGTTCGGGAATGACGAACCGTCTGATTCCTGCTGCACGAGCAGCTTTCCGGAGAATTCTTCCAGCATTCCTCCTTTGCCGTCGTGCTCCACAAAAGCGTCATGCTTTTCGGCAGTCCCTTCGGTCAGAGGCTGGAACCAGTGAGTGTAATGCGTAACTCCCATTTCGACGGCCCATTTCTTCATTCCGTCGGCCACAGCGTTCGCGATGCTCCGGTCGAGGGTTGCGCCGTTGTCGATTACATCAACCAGTTTGGCATACACTCCGCTCGGCAGGTACTTGAACATCTTTTCGCGGTTGAACACATATTTGGCGAAATATTCACTTGGCCGCTCTGTCGGAGCGTTCACTTCTACCGGCTTCTTGTGGAATGCCTTTTCTACCACTCTGAATCTTAGTTTAGACATGTTCTTAGTTGTTTGAATGTATATATATAGTGAAATTCTGTTTCTCTCTGTTTATAAGCATCTGCATATTCTTTCAGCTCCTTCTTCGCAGTCGCTTTTGTCGCCGAATGAGGTGATTCTTACGTAGCCTTCTCCGCTGGGGCCGAATCCGATGCCCGGTGTACTTACCACATGTGCCTCATACAGCAGTTTGTCGAAGAATTTCCATGCGGTCATGTCTTCCGGCGCTTTCAGCCAGAGATAGGGAGCGTTGTCTCCTCCAAAGAAACGAAGCCCCGTCTTGCTGAACATGCGCTTCATCAGCCGTGCATTCTCCATATAATAGTCAATCATGGCCTTTACCTGTTTCTTCCCTTGGGGAGTGTATATGGCTTCGGCACCTCTTTGCGTGATGTAAGAGACTCCGTTGAATTTTGTGGACTGACGCCGCAGCCAGAGCTTGTTGAGGGAAATCCGCTTTCCGTCCAGCGTGGCCGCCGTCACTTCCTTTGGAATCACCATGTATCCGCACCGCACTCCCGTGAATCCGGCCGTCTTTGAGAAACTTCTGGATTCAATCGCCACTTTTCTGGCTCCTTTGATTTCGTAGATGGAGTGGGGGATGTCCGGGTCCTGTATGTAAGCTTCGTATGCTCCGTCGAAAATGATGAGCGCGTCGTTCTCAATGGCATAGTTGACCCATTTCCTCAGTTCGTTCTTGGGGAGTACGGCACCTGTGGGATTGTTGGGGTAGCACAGATAAATGATGTCGATGCGCTGTTTGGGAATGTCGGGGATGAATCCGTTCTCTATCCTGCAGGGCAGATATACGACATTGCTCCATTCGTTTTCGTTCTCCAGCGTTCCGGCTCTTCCTGATGACACATTCGAATCCACGTAGGCCGGATAGATGGGGTCTGTCACACCGATACTGTTGTCATGCCGGAGAATGTCGCCGACATTGCCCGTGTCCGATTTCGCTCCGTCGCTGATGAACACTTCGCTCGGTTCCAGGCTGATGCCCCTCGCTGCGTAGTCGTGTTTGATGATGGCATTGATCAGGAAATCGTATCCATGTTCTGGTCCGTATCCGTGGAAGGTTTCCGCCCGTCCCAAGTCGGCGGCGGCCTTCTGCATGGCTTCGACGCATACCTGCGGGATGGGTCGTGTCACATCGCCGATGCCCAAATTGATGACATTGCTTTTCGGATGGGTTACCTTGAAAGCATTGACCCTCTTTGCGATGTCCGTGAACAAGTAGTTTTCGGGCAGTTTGAGCAGATGTTCGTTGACTAATGCCATTTGTTCGTTCTGTTTTGGGTGCAAAATTACGAAAATCGTGCAACTTTAAGAAACAGGCTCTCTTATTTTTTTTGAATCCCCTGATTTTCCGGTTCCGTGTATGGCGGACTAAAACATCCGCCTGTTTTGTAGGGAGCAGCCGCTTGTCTTGTCTGGAATACGCCGTTGTTTTTATATGGAATACATGCACTTTTTTCGGGGAAGACGGACGGGGCGGGAAAAATCGTTCCCGTTATGCATTTTTCATGCTATTTGAAATTGATATAAATCAAGTGAAAGATTTTTTTTGTACTTTTGCACGGAATTTTAAATTTGATTTTGACGATGAACTCAGTTTTACCTGCTACGCGGACGCAACGTCTGTTGAGAGAGATTAAGGATTATCTGTTCATAGCTTTGGGTATGGTTATGTACGGCATCGGGTGGACCGTGTTTTTGCTGCCAAGCGACATCCCTTCCACGGCGGTTCCGGGCATCGCTTCTATCATCTTCTGGGCCACGGGATTCCCTGTGCAGTACACTTATCTGATAGTGAATCTTGCCCTGCTTTTGCTGGCATTGAAGATTTTGGGGCTGAAATTCTGCCTGAAGACCATTTTCGCGGTTCTTGTGCTTACCTTCATTCTGGAAATCATCCAGAAGTTTGTTTCCGGTCCGCTGATTCATGACCAGCCTTTCATGTCGTGCGTGCTGGGAGCTTTCTTCTGCGGGGGTGGCATCGGTATCGCTTTTTCCGCCAACGGGAGTACGGGGGGGACGGATATTATAGCGGCAATCGTCAACAAGTATCGCGATATTTCATTGGGAAGAGTGATTCAGATTTGCGACCTTATCATCATTACGTCCAGCTATCTGGTGCTGCATGACTGGGAGAAGGTGGTATATGGCTATGTGGTGCTTTTCATTTCCAGCTTCGTGCTCGACCAGGTGGTGAACAGTGCCCGCCAGTCGGTGCAGTTTTTCATCATCTCGAGCAAATACGAAGAAATCGGGCATCGCATCAACAAGGACCTGCACCGTGGAGTCACTTTCATCGACGGAGTGGGATGTTACACTCACAATGGGGTGAAGATGATGTTCGTCCTCGCCAAGAAACGTGAATCGAACACGATCTTTCATCTGATTAAAGACATCGACCCGAAGGCATTCGTGTCGCAGAGTGCAGTGATCGGTGTGTTCGGTGAAGGTTTTGACCGCATTAAAGTTAAATGACAGGAAGGAGGATTCTTTATGACGCATACGAATATAGAAATAGCCCGTATATTGGCCGGTTCCCGTGGATGTCTGTTGTCACGGGAGCAGTTGCATCGTTTGGCCGATGCGATTGAATGCAGGAAATATAAGAAAGGTGAACGTATTCTGGATGAGAATGATGTGTGCACCTGTCTCCGCTACATTGAGAAGGGGATGACAAGGCAATTCTATTTCAAGTACGACAAGGACCTGACCGAACACATTGCCTATGAGGGGGGAATCGTCATCTGTCTGGAAAGCTATCTGAAGTCGGAACCTACCCGTCTGATGATTGAAACTTTGGAACCTACGGTCTTGTGGGAGATGCCTAAGGAGAAGATCGAGAAACTGTCGCTGGAAGACGCGGAAATCGGAGCCTGGTACCGGAAGGTGTTCGAAGAGTCTCTGATAGAATCGCAGATAAAGGCGGATACGTTGCGTTTTGAGCCTGCCCACGAGCGTTACACGAAACTGATGCAGTTGCATCCGGAAATCCTGAAGCGTGCGCCTTTAGTGTATATCGCCTCTCTGCTTCAGATGAGTCCGGAGACTTTGAGCCGTGTACGCTCCGCAAGTCTGAACGGATGACGCATCCTCCTTTCCGCTGCTTATGATGGGCGGACCTTGCTTGTCAGAACAGTATCATGCCCACTTCAAATATTCCTTTGTTTTCGAATGCATGGTTTCCTTTGTAGGTGCGTGTCCATCCGTATCCTCCTGATGCGAATATGCCGAATCTTCGGGTGATGCTGTATTCCAGATTCATCCGTGGTTCGAGAGCGTACAGACGGGCGGGATAGCCATATGAGTTTTTGTTGTCCAGACTTTCAATGTGACAATATCCTATGTCTGCGCTTATGTCAAGTTTCGGTGTCAGCCGGAAATAGACCCCCGCACGGTAGAAGGCACTGAGCGAGAAATCCCTGTCTGTCCCCAGATAATAAGCTCCCGTTCCGATTTGCGTGTATGTGTGCTTGTTCTTGAAGCGTACGGACAGACTGCCTTTATTGGCATTTCCTCCTGCGACAATCATCTGCACTTTTGTCTGTGGCTTGAGATTGATGCACCCTATCTGATGTGCGCAACTGTCGGCGCTGATATTGACGATGCCCACCTGAAATCCCTTCCTGCCTTTGATGTTCACATTGCTTACACCTAACTGCAATCCGTTGTTCTCGACACTGTAGTTGATGAATGCCGTCTGTAGGCCCTTGTTGCTGACACTCACGTTTCCCAGTCCGGCCAGTTGCCATCCGTCGTTCGTCTCGGCTGCTACGTTGAGCAGAGAGGTGACCTGTACTCCCCGCGAGGATTTCCCCGCTACGTTCATGAGTCCTCCGACGGACAGTCCTCCCTGTACTTTGCCGGAGATGTTTCCCAGTCCTGCTATCATGAGTCCTCTCGTGTCCCTTCCTCCCAGATTGATGAGGCCGGAAACTCCCATTCCTTTGATGTCGCCTCCCGACACGTTTCCTAATCCGGAAACGGCAAGACCGTATGTTGAGTGTCCGCTCACATTCATCAGGCCGGAGAAGATGGCTCCACAGGCCCGTCGTCCTGTCACGTTTGTGATTCCTGCAATCTGCAGTCCCGTTGATTTCAGTCCTGTGATGTTGGCAAACCCTGCCACCTGCATGCCATAGGCGTTATAATGCTGCAGACTGGAAATGACATTGATTCCTGCACCGTTGAGGCAGGTGTAGTTGCTGAACAGTCCGAGGTTGAAGTATGTGCGTGGCGGAGTCTTTTTCTTGTCCGTGATGTTCAGTGATACGTTGGCTCCTTTTTTAAGTCCTTTCGTTGTAGTCTTTTGTGCATAGAGAAAGGTATGTCCTCCCATGAGGACATACCCTATGAACAATGCGGATATGATTCTGATTTTCATTCGTTATATCATTTTACATCCTGATACAGGAAACGTTTGATGCTCTTCTTGGGTGTCTTTTCAAACTCTTCCGGGTAAATTTTAATGCGTGCAATCTGCGAATAGGCCGGTAGTTCCGCATTGACTGCCGTTCTGTTCTCTTCCATGATTTTTTCGATGTCAGCGTCGGTCAGTCCGTTGGCATACGCTTCCTCAAAGTCCGGATAAATCAGTGCGGCCAGCTTGTTGTCATTTTGTTGGATGACGATATTCTCACTTACATAGGGCAGGTTGCTGATTTTTTCTTCTATCTCTTCCGGATAAATGTTTTGGCCTGATGGTCCCAGAAGCATGTTTTTGCTTCGTCCTTTTATCGTCACGTTTCCGTTTCCGTCCATGACTCCCAAGTCTCCGGTGTGCAGCCATCCTTCCTTGTCGATAGCTTGGGCGGTTGATTCCGGATTCTTGTAATATCCCAGCATCACGTTGTCACCGCGGGTCAGGATTTCACCCACCACGTTTTCAGGATCGGGACTGTCTATCTTCACTTCCATGCGGGGTGCCGCTTTTCCGCATGACCCCGGCTTGTAACGCCGCCAGTCTTCATAGCAGATAATCGGGCCGCATTCGGTCATCCCGTACCCCACCGTATAGGGGAAATCGAGATTTCTCAGCAGCCGTTCCACGTCTTGATTGAAGGCCGCTCCGCCGATAATCACCTCATAGAAGTTCCCGCCGAAGGCCTGTACCATATAGTCGCGTACGGTCGATTCGATTTTTTCGTTGATGATGGGCAGTTTGAGAAGGATTTTCATCTTGAGCGTTTCCAGTTTCGGGAGCACACTCTTCTTGATGATTTTCTCTATGATGAGCGGTACGGATATGACGATGTGGGGTTTGACCTCCGTGAAAGCCTGGAAAATGATTTTCGGGCTGGGCATGCGGGTGAGGAAATACACGTGACATCCGGCGCAGATTTCGTAGATGAATTCAAAGGCAAGCCCGTACATGTGCGCCATCGGAAGGATAGAGATGACCCTGCTCCCCGCCTGAAGGTTGAGCACCTCAAATGCGAACTGCGTGTTCGACCAGAGTGAACGGTAGGGCAGCATCACACCCTTGGAGAAGCTGGTGGTTCCGGAAGTGTAGTTGATGACGGCAAGTTCTTCCGGGTTGTCGCGCCGGTAGCCCACATGTTCCTTGCGGAAATTCCGGGGGAATTTTCTGCCGAACATTTCGTTGAGGTGTTCACGCGCATATTCCAGTTGCTTGCTGCGGCAGACCAGCAGGGTGAAGTCGGTCATGAGGATGATTCCTTCGAGCAGCGGCATTTCCGCTTCGTTGAGCGACTCCCACACTACGTCGCCCACGAAAAGCAGACGGGCGTCGGAGTGGTTCACGATGTTCTGGATATTGTCTGCCTTGAACTCATGCAGGATAGGAACGGCCACTGCCCCGTAGGTCAGGATGGCCAGAAACGCGACTCCCCAATGTGAACTGTTGCGTCCGCAGAGTGCCACCTTGTCACCCGGTTTGATTCCACTCTCGGCAAGCAGGATGTGCAGCTTCTCTATCTTGCGGGCTACATCTTTATATTGCAGTGTGGCGCCTTTGTAGTCTGTCAGGGCATCCATGTTCCAGTTTTTCTTTATGCTGTCCTCCACAAAGGCCAGAAAACTCTTTTCCATAAAAACGGATTTGATAAAATGCACAAATTAGGTTCTTTTGAGCAAAGATACCCTTTTGTCTTAAATATTCAAACAAAAAGCATGTAAAATGTGTCGCTATCCGTTAATATGTGTCTGCATGGTTTTTGGGGGGCATGCATGTCTGTTGTTTTGCTTGAAATGAAACAGGCGGCTGTCTGTCTCCGAATAGCCGCCTGTTCCGGCAAAAGTACCAGCTTGTTTCAGAAGCCGTTCACTTCACCTGTCATATTCCCCGTCCGATAGAGGTCCGGGTCATTTGTTTGATGTGTCCTCTCCCCGGGATTTGCCGGATGCACGGCCCTTTCATTTCACATGCTGTTCTTTTCAGTATACTATTGCCCCTACGGTTAGATGAAAATGAAAGAAGCCGTGTGCCGGATGGAGAAAAGCGTGACTCCGGAAGTTGGAAGTTGGGAGAATAGTTGTATCTTTACCGGAAATTTATTGTCGACTGATTTATGGAAAAAAAGATGACCTTTGCTCCGAATGTCTTTCTGATTGATGCAGTCTATTTGAACCGGGTGGGGAAAGATATGGCTGCCCATTTCGCGCCGATACTGGGCAGGGAGCTTCCTGAAGCGGATTTGCCGTTGCTGCTGGAGTGTCTGGCTCTCGATGCCGGAATATCGGCGGGAGAAAATGACATACAGGTGATATTCATTTACGATTCTTCTGTGAGGCGGATGGATTTCTGCAAACCTTCCGATATGGAGAAGGAACTGAATGATGTGGCTTTCAGAAGTCGTCTGGGGGAGTTCTCCGTCTATAGTTTCCAGCCGTCGGGGATGGCCTCGCGTGAAGACTTGTTCGTCGAGTCCCTCCGTCTTCTTGGAGAATCGAAGGAGGCAGGGCGCATCGCAGTGGTAGCCGATGAAGAAGCCGGCAGGGAGAGAATGACGGAAGCGGTCGGAGAATGGAAAAAAAAGGACGGAGTGACGGTCTTCGGAATGAATCCTCCGGCGGGTCCGTGCAGGGGTTTCCGGTTCGAGATGCTCGGCTTTGCCGTCCTGCAGTCTTTGGGTATCCGGGCCGATGAACTTTAATCTGTGGCCGCCATGTCCGATTTCCGACTGAAAGCATTCTACAGTGTGGCGAGGAACTTGAGTTTCACGAAGGCTTCCCAGGAGTTGTTTGTAAGCCAGCCGGCCGTTACCCGGCATGTCCGGGAACTGGAAAGTCTGTATCAGGTGAGACTGTTCGACCGGAAGGGGAATTCGATTTCGCTTACCGAAGCGGGCCGTGTATTGATGGAGCATTGTGAACGGATTCTTGCGGAATACCGTAAGCTGGAGTACGACATGCACCAGCTGAACAATGAAGATGTGGGCGAGTTGAGGCTGGGGGCGAGCACCACTATATCGCGTTATGTGCTTCCGCCTGTGCTGGCGAGGTTTACCGAGCGGTTTCCTAAAATCAGGGTGTCTCTCATCGACATGAATTCCCGTCATATCGAAAAAGCACTTCAGGACAATCGCATAGACGTGGGAATGGTGGAAGGTGTGTTCCGTGTTCCCAGTCTCCGTTATGAACCGTTTCTGTGTGATGAGCTGGTGCCTGTGGTCTGCAGTTCCGGACGGTGGGGAAACCTGGAAGAGATGACGCTGGACGAATTTGTCCGTATGCCGCTGGTGTTGCGCGAACGCGGTTCGGGTACGCTGGATGCCATCGAAATGGCTTTGTCGGAAAAAGGGCTGAAACTTTCTTCGCTGAACGTGCGCATGTATCTGGGCAGTACGGAAAGCATCAAGTCGTTTCTCCGTTACAGTGACTGCATGGGCATTGTCTCAGTTTTTTCCGTCGACCATGAACTGCGTGCAGGGGAGTTCCGGGTGGTCGACGTGGAAGGGCTTCAGTTCAAACGTCATTTCTGTTTCGTCTCGGCCCAGGGGCAGGAAGCTGATGTCGCATTGAATTTTATGCATTTCGTGAAAGAGAAAATCTCTTGTAAAGAAGTCGTTTCATCGGGAGGCCGGTAGAAATGGTGAATGTTTTTAAATTTGAATGGAATATGAAGAAAAACAGTTTAAGATTGATTCTGGTCGTCTTGTCTTTGGTCTTTGCCGGTGGAATGTATGCCGTAACACCGCTGACGGACAAGGACCCGTTGGAAGGAAAAAGCATCGGAGTGTTGGGCGACAGTTATGTGAGGAATCATCGGGAGCCGGTTGAAAACACCTGGCATTATAAGTTTGCCAGAAAGCACGGGATGGAGTATTTCAATTATGGCCGCAACGGCAACTGTGTGTCCATCCCCCGCGCTCGTTTTGGTGAACCCATGTACAAGCGTTACAAGGAAATGAGGGATTCGCTGGACTATGTTGTGGTGATAGCCGGACATAATGACGCTACGTTGCTTGATTCCATCGGAATTGACAATTATAGGGAGAAGCTGGCCATTTTATGTGAAGGACTGATAGAGAAATATCCTGCTGCAAAGATATTTTTCTTTACATGCTGGACACGGAAAAACTTCCCGGGAAGCAACGCTGAAAAGGTTGTGGACGCTACGTTGGAAGTCTGTGGACGGTACAGCATTCCTGTCTTTGACGCGGCCCGAAAGGGTAATGTCTTTGCGCAGAGCGATGCGTTCAGGAAAATTTTCTTTCAGAATGCCGGAGTGAATGACACAGCCCATTTGAACGCGAAAGGCCATGACCGCTTTCTTCCGTGTGCGGAAAGCTTCCTGCTCCAGTACTGACGCTGTCCTGTCTCATGTCTGAATGTCTCTTTTCCGGGTTGTTGTCTGCGGGTCGCTCATTTCTTTCCGAACTCGGGGTCAATCTTCAGTAAGGCGGTCACACCGAACGTTGCCAGCGTACAAATCATGATCCAGATGAAGAAAAGCTGGTAGCCCAAGGTTTCCTGCATCCATCCGGCTATCATTCCGGGAAGCATCATGCCCAGTGCCATGAAAGCAGTGCAGATAGCGTAATGGGCTGTCTTGTGTTTCCCTTCTTGGGAGAAATAGATGAGATAGAGCATATAAGCGGTAAATCCGAATCCATAACCGAACTGCTCCACGAAAATGCAACTGTTGATGAGCCATAGGTTAGAGGGAAGGGCATAGCTCATATACACATATACGATGTCCGGAAGAGAGATGGCCCACACCATCGGCCAGAGCCAGCGGCGGAGTCCATGTCTTGCAATGGCGATGCCGCCGAGAATCCCTCCCAGAGTCAGTCCGATAATTCCGATTGTTCCCTGTGACAGTCCGATTTGGGCGGTGGTCATTCCAAGACCTCCTTTTTCGGCAGGGTCGAGCAGGAAAGGGATGCTCATCTTCGCGAGCTGCGCTTCGGGCAGACGGTAGAGTAGCATGAACAGAATGGCCACGGACACCTGCTTCTTGCGGAAAAATGAAGCGACTGTCTCTGCGAATCCGTGCAGTATGTTCCGGGTATGGATGTCAGACCGCACCGGGCAATCGTCCGACGGACGGGGGAGAAGGAACGAATGGTATAGCCAGAGTGCCAGTATCACTCCGGCAAGAATAAAGAACGTGACGCTCCATGCATAATCTATTTTCCCGCTTGACTTCTCAAGGAAACCGGCAAGCATGATGAGCACTCCCTGTCCGGCGATAGTGGCGAAGCGGTAGAATGTACTTCGGATACCCACGAACAACGCTTGCTGGTGACTGTTCAGACCAAGCATATAGAATCCGTCTGCAGCAATGTCATGGGTGGCCGAACTGAAGGCGACCAGCCAGAAGATGGCCAGAGTGATTTGGAAGAAATGGTCGGTCGGGATGGTGAAGGCAATTCCGGCAAGTCCCGCTCCCAGCAACATCTGCATGGTGACAATCCACCAGCGTTTGGTCTTCAGCAAATCGATGAAGGGACTCCAGAGTGGCTTTATGACCCAGGGAAGGTTGAGCCAGCTTGTGTAGAGTGCAATCTCGGTATTTGATATGCCCATCCTTTTATACATGACCACTGACAGTGTCATGACAGCCACATACGGAAGTCCTTCTGCGAAGTACAGGGTAGGGACCCAGGCCCAGGGGGAAGTCTTTTTTATGCGTGTATCCATTCTTTAATAAAGTTTTCTGATGTCCGCTCCCTTGTAATAATGGAGCAGAATCTCGTTGTAGTTATATCCTTGTTCACCCATTACAGCCGCTCCTATCTGGCAGAGTCCGACACCGTGTCCCCAGCCGGCTCCAGTCAGTTCAAACCATTCGGGGACTCCGCCTTTTTCCGGCCCTTTGTCGATGACGAATGCGGAACTGAACAGATGGGTTTCAGAAAGTACCCGTCGGATTTCCAGCTCTTTCCCTATGGTCAGAACTTTTTCCGTACCGACAATTTTCAGTTTGCTGATTCTTCCGGACTTTCCTCTTTCCATCGGAATGAGGTCAATGATACAGCCATAGTCGCATTTGGTGTTTTTGCGTACCAGTTCAGTCAGTTCCTCTTGTGTGTAATGGACTTTCCACCGATAAAAGTCGTTTGTCTGCCGGTCATAATTGTTGAGTATCTGGGAGATGATTCTTTTGTCGTGAGTATGGCAGAACGAGTCGGGTTCACTTCTGATCCACTGTTCCGCTTCTTTCTCGTCTGTAAGGTTCGGAAGACGTTTCCCGTTGTCCGTATCGCGGACAGCGGTAAGGTAAGGATAGCTTTTGTCCTCCCAGCAATAGTTGAACTCTTCGGTCATACCTCCACAGCATTTCGAGAATCGGGAGTCACAGATTGCATTCCTGTACATCAGCACTTGCCCCCGTGTAGCCTTGACCGCATCGGCCACACTTTGGTTTGTCGCACGGGTGATGCCCTGATACCGTTGGCAGTGGTCATCGGCGCAGACATCAAATATGGTGTGGTCTTCACGGTCATACCAGCGCATGTATTCCGTTTCAGTCTTGATGAATGAAAAAAAGTCGTCCTTGCGCTTGTGCAGGGATTTCCTTTTTTCTATCTGGGCCAGAAGCCAGCTTCGCGATATTACGGCATGGGCTTTCAGAAACTCCAATGTGGAGGTGGCGTTCATCTCTGATGAAATCACACTGGTCAGGTATTCTTCTGCCGGGATCTGGTTGATGGCTGTAATCTTTCCTTCATAGACAACCAGACGCAACGCTCCCCGGAAAGTCTGGGTTTCCTTCTGCTCCCAATGGAAATTGATTCCGATGGTCACGTCATGCAGTGAGAATGAAGCGTTTTCTTCAAGCGGGGTGAACGAGAGTTCCTGATAGACATTCCCGTTCCAGAGGATTCCCCCTTCATCAAAGGCCACCTTCTGCTCTCCGCAGACAGTCTCTCCTTTGGCCAGAAACTTGGCATTCAGTGTAAAGTTTATTTCGAGGGCATTGACGATGCCCACATTTATTTCCGGTTCTTTCATTGTTCGTTAAAATGCTACTTCATGATAAATTTTCCGCAGAGTGTCTTCCGTGATTTTCTCGAAATCCTCTTCCCTTGCAGTGACGAGGATTCCCCCCATGTCCAGTGCACCCGGGCTGACCAGAAGTCTTGTCTCGTCTTCCGCAAAATAACATTCCGGACGGTGGGCGGTGCGGGGAAAATAGGCAAGGGTGAATCCGTGTGCTTCGTTTTTCCACGCGAAGAGGTTGTAACGCGGTTCGGACTCTCCTTCGTGCAAGGGCAGTTTGCGCAGGTAGTCTGAAATGAGACGGACACTGGAGGCCGTTCCCTTGTCGGTGACGAAGGCGCGGACAGGAGATACATATTTGTCTATGTCATAAGCTATACAGGAGCTTCCGTCTTCCAGCCGTTCGTATCCGCATTGGGTGGCTTCTGACATCAGTCTGTCCCATTGGCGTATGAAAGGCACATCCGCTTGCCGGACGGCCTGGAAGTGGAAATGGTCGGGAGCGGAGGCACCGCATCTGGCCCCGTTGTAGAATATGGTATAGCCTTTTTCGAAATGCTTCTCCAGCCAGTCTACCAGTCTTCCGGGAAGCTGGCGTGACTCTTTGCCGGCCAAAGTCTGGGCTTCATGCCGTTCACTTGAGATGGTGAGGTGTCCCGGCAGAATGGGATAAGGGTTGACGCGCAGACTGAACGGTTCGTCCAGTTCGATGCGTATGGTCTCCTGTTCGGCTGGCTTGTTGCTGAGACAAAGAAAACAGGGCCGTGCCTCGATGGATGCCTTGTCCACTTTGGCGCAAGTGGAAACTGTTCTGGCCGGGTTGAACTGCACCTGAATCTCATTGCCGTCCAGTTTGAAGCGGCGGACCCTGATATTGTTGAGGGCTTCGTGGTTCCTGCGCGCCAGTTCCCACTTGTCGAGCTGGGAGGCGAGGAATGCTCTGCCCGAGATGTCGCCTGACGGATAGCTATACGACAGAGGGCGGTTCACTTTGTTCTGTCTCCTGCGGATTTCGAGTGTGCGCAGACTGTCCTTGTAGCTGTTGTTCCTGTTGATTCTGTCTATGCTTAACGCCGCGTCAGAATTCCCTTCCCACCGGCGGCAGAGATAAAGCACGTCGAAGATGCGCCCGATGCGGTAATCGCGCGAGAATGCCAGCCCCAGCGCATAGTCTTCTCCGTAGCTCGTGTTCGGCACACGGATTTGTCTGAGCAGGGGAGTGTAGAAGGCCCGAGGCGCGCCCAGCCCGTTGATGCGGAGAGCGTTGTTGTGGCCGTTGGTGTCGGTCCATTCTCTGTGGTCAATGACACCGGGAGGCAGGGTCTCCAGATTGAAGTCGGTCATGCGGTAGGAGCCGATGACCATGGCGCAACGTTCCTTATGGAATTTGTCGACGATGCGTTGCAGGGTGTCCGGACCGCTGTACAGGTCGTCGCTGTCCAGTTGCACGGCAAAGCGTCCGCACAAGGGGTGGCTGACGGCCATGTCCCAGCATCCGCCTATACCCAAGTCATGACGTGAAGGAATCAGATGGAGCACTTTCGGATTTGCCGCAAACTCATCGATGCATTCGGTGGTGCCGTCCGTCGAATGGTTGTCCACTATGATGATGTTATAGGGAAAATCCGTTTCCTGTCCGATGGCCGAACGGATGGCATCCCTGATTGTACGCACCCGGTTGCGCACGGGTATGATGACAGACGCTTCGTAACTGAAAGCCTCCTCTTCCGGAAAAATCAGCCGTCCGGCAGGAGGCAGATATGCTCCGACATTCTTCAGATAATAAGTGAAAGCCGTTTCCCGTTCCAGTTGGACGGCCCGGTTTCGCGGGTCGACATAATCGAATTGCTTTTCTCCCGACTTTCTCAGGTCTTCCTCCGCACGGGTGTAGAGATATTCCCTGATGTGTGTCAGTTCGCCTTGTTCCGACAGGGCCAGCCGCCATGCATAGAGTGCAGAGTATTGGTATTCGGGCTGGGCGAGAATCCTTTCGTAAGCCTTCCGGAGCGCATCGGTTTTGACGAGCATCAGCGGGCCGAAGTCAAAGTCGTCCCGCACGCTCCCCGGCTGGTAGTCGATGACCGGATGAGGCTGCATGTCCCCGTCCGCAAGCAGGTAATGGTCGGCATAGGCCATGACGCTCTCCGGAGCTTCCAGATAGTCGCACATCCGTTCGATTGCCCGTCTGCCCAGTTCAAAGGGCTGGGATGTCGTATATAGTAATGTATAGGGAGTCTTGGTCAGACGGACAATCTCGCGGAAGGTTTCCGTCTTGCCGAATGAGTCAAGTGGAAGAAAACTGCATCTGGAAGCGGGAAGGGCCGTCTCCTCCCGCTGTCCTGTCAGTAGATATATATGGTCTGTATAAGGGTGTGATGAAAGTTCTTCTATCAGTCTGTCCTCCTGTCTGTCAGCGTGGTAGAAAAGGAAGCAAGTAATCGTTTCTCTCATGTCAAATGCATTTTTATATGGACAAAGATAGGGATTTATCTTATTTTTCTCTAACTTTGTACGCTAATTATTGGATTGAAACAGAATCTGAATGTCCGCATGGCCTGATGTCTCCGCCAGAATGAACGCTTGTTTGATACAAAATGAACGTCTGTTCTGATTGAAATAAACGCCTGTTTTTCCGGAGTCGCGAAAGGGGGCTGGAAGGGCTTCTGCGGGCGGTGCCGGAGGTTTCGGACATTCATAAAACGGAATTACTATGACGAAGACTCCTCTGTTAGGAAGAACATTGGACGAACTGAAGGATATTGTGGCCGATTTGGGCATGCCCAAGTTTACGGCGGGACAGATTGCATCGTGGATATACGGCAAGAAGGTGGCTTCGATTGACGAGATGACCAATCTTTCGCTGAAGAACCGCGAGCTGCTTGAGGCGTCCTACGAGATAGGGTGCAGTGCTCCCGTGCATGAAATGCGTTCGGTGGACGGGACGGTAAAGTATCTGTTCCGCACTCCGGAAGGGAATTACGTGGAGACAGTCTATATACCCGAAGATGACAGAGCGACCTTGTGCGTTTCTTCGCAGGTGGGGTGCAAGATGAACTGCAAGTTCTGCATGACCGGGAAGCAGGGGTTCGCGGCCGACCTGACCGCCGCCCAGATACTGAACCAGATTTATTCTGTGCCTGAGCGCGACACGCTGACGAATGTTGTCTTCATGGGCATGGGCGAGCCGTTCGACAATCTTGATGAGGTGCTCCGTGCGCTGGACGTGCTTACTTCAGATTATGGCTACGGGT
Organism: uncultured Phocaeicola sp.; assembly: GCA_944320815.1. Classification (GTDB taxonomy): domain Bacteria; phylum Bacteroidota; class Bacteroidia; order Bacteroidales; family Bacteroidaceae; genus Phocaeicola. The sequence continues at coordinate 95,133 of CALUIZ010000009.1, forward strand.
GGAGTCCGAAGCGGATAACCGTTTCGTCTGTCGGTCTGCGCAAGGGACTGGAGCGTTTCCTTTCGTTGAGCGACTGTCATCTGGCTATCAGTCTTCATTCTCCTTTTCCTGAGCAGAGAAAGACGCTGATGCCGGCAGAGAAGGCTTATTCGATTAGGGATATAGTTGAAGTGCTCAGACGGTATGATTTCAGCAAGCAACGCCGCCTTTCGTTCGAGTATATCATGTTCAAGGGAGTGAACGACAGCCTGATTTATGCGAAGGAACTGGTCCGACTGCTTCATGGGCTTGACTGCCGCATGAATCTGATCCGTTTCCATGCCATTCCGGATGTGGACTTGGAGGGCAGTGATGAGGAGACTATGCTGGCGTTCCGGAATTATCTGACCGGACACGGGCTGTTCTCTACAATCCGTGCTTCGAGGGGAGAGGATATTTTTGCCGCCTGTGGAATGCTGTCAACGGCCCGGCAGCAGACGGAAAAGAATTGATGTCAGAATAAAAAAGGGATAAAATATGGAAAGTAAGAAAATAAGAGTGGGCATCACTCATGGTGATATTAATGGAATCGGCTACGAGGTGATTCTGAAAACATTTTCTGACCCCGTGATGCTGGAATTGTGCACGCCGGTCATCTATGGCTCGCCGAAAGTGGCCGCATACCATAGGAAGGCAATGGATATTTCCGCCAATTTCAGTATTGTGAACACTGCGGCGGACATGCAGGACGGGAAGGTGAATGTGGTGAACTGCATCAGCGACGAGCTGAAAGTGGAGCTTTCAAAACCGACTGCAGAGGCAGGAAAAGCGGCATTGCTCGCGCTCGACAGGGCTGTGAAGGAATATCAGGAGGGCCTTTTTGATGTGCTGGTCACTGCACCCGTGAACAACCAGACTGTCCAGTCGGATGCATCCCGTTTTTCTGGACATGCAGAGTATCTGCAGGAACGTGCCGGGGAGGGGGAAAAGGCTTTGTCCGTGCTGGTAAGAAATGATTTCCGGATAGCGTTGGCTACAGGGATGGTTCCGCTCCATGAAGTTTCGGAACTGCTGACAAAGGAGATGGTGTCGGAAAAGATTGCTGCGTTTTTCCGTTCCCTGAAAGTGGATTTCGGCATAGACAATCCTCGTATTGCCGTGCTTGGCCTGAATCCTCATGCGGGGGAAAACGGTCTGACGGGAATGGAGGAACAGCAGGCTATAATTCCTGCCATGAAAGAGATGATAGCCAAGGGCATTCAATGTTTCGGCCCGTATTCGGCCGACAGTCTCATCGCTTCGGGCAATCTTGCTCGTTTTGACGGTGTGCTGGCCATGTATTACGACCAGGGCATGATTCCGTTCAGGATGGTGGCGATGGAAGACGGAGTGGGCTTTACGGCCGGTTTGCCGATTGTGCATGCTGCGCCTGTGCATGGTACGGCTTACGACATAGCCGGACAGGGAGTGGCTTCGGAGAATTCGTTCCGTCAGGCCATCTATCTGGCCATCGACGTGTATCGTAACCGTTGTGTTGAAAAGGAAATTTCGGCACATCCGCTGCGCAGACAATATTATGAGAAGAAAGATGACAGTGACAAATTGAAACATTTGAATACGCCTGAAGAGGATTGATTATGAAGTTTGCGATAATATCGGCCGGAGAAGGATCACGGCTTTCACAGGAGGGTGTCAGGTTGCCCAAGCCGCTCGTGGAGTTGGGAGGCAAGGCAATGATAGACCGCCTGATTCAAATCTTTATACGGAACGGTGCGGACGAGGTGGTGGTCATCATTAACAATGAAGTGCCTCAGACAAAAGCGCATCTGGCCGAACTCAAGAAGAGCGTGGAGGTGCCTCTGCGGGTGGTCGTCAAGACAACGCCGAGTTCCATGCACAGCTTTTATGAGTTGAGCCCGTATCTGAAGGGGGACCGTTTCTGTCTGACTACGGTGGACACGATTTTTCATGAGGATGAGTTCTCCCGTTTCATAGAGGCTTTCAAGGCGTCGGACAAGGACGGGGTGATGGCCGTTACTGATTATGTGGATGATGAGAAGCCCTTGTATGTCGGGACGGATGAGAATCTGGGCATTACCGGTTTTTATGATTCGGCCATGCCGGACGCGAAATATATTTCCGGTGGAATCTATTGTCTGACTTCCAGGGCGATAGACACGCTGGAACGTTGTATCGGGAGCGGGATGTCGCGTATGCGCAATTTCCAGCGGCAGCTTGTTGCCGACGGGCTGAAACTGGAGGCTTATCCGTTTTCAAAGATTCTGGATGTGGATCATGCCGGCGATATAGTGAAGGCGGAACAGTTCTTGAGTGGAAAGATTTGACAGACTTGAAACAGAAAAAAGGAAAGATAGAGAAGAAATCATGCAGGAAAGCAAGAAAAAGATTCGGGTTGTCGGCGTGAGCCGTGGCAATGAGTTTTCACCGAATCATGTAGGGAACGATGCGGCCATCTTCATGGAAACGGCGGAAGAATTGAGGAAGAGAGGATGTGAAGTGGAGTTGTTCCCTGAAAAGGAATTTGTGTCTCAGTGCGTTCAGTCGGATTTTGTTTTTGATATGGCCCGCGACAGGGCGACTGTTTCCCGGCTGAAAGAGATGGAGGATGAAGGTACGTTGGTCATCAATTCGGGGTATGGAATTGACAACTGTGTCCGTCGGCCCATGACAGAACTTCTGGTAGCCAATGGTGTGCCCCATCCGGAAAGCTTCATCATTCCGACTGACGGAAGCTTTACGCCGGAGGTTTTGCCATGTTGGATTAAAAGAGGGGACTCGCATGCCATGGTGAAAGAGGATGTGGTTTATGTGGAATGTAAGGAGGAAGCCGAAGTGGTGATGTCCGATTTCCGCAGACGCGGCATTCCGGTAGCTGTGGTGAACGAACATCTTGTAGGTGATCTGGTGAAGTTCTACGGTGTGCAGGGCACGGATTTCTTTTATGCCTTTTATCCCACCGAACAGTCTCACAGCAAGTTCGGGCTGGAGGCCATCAACGGGGAGGCGAGAGGGTTTCCTTTTAATGTGGGAATGTTGGAGAAATATGCCAGCCGTGCGGCGGAAATCTTGAATGTTCCTGTGTACGGAGGGGATTGTGTGGTCTCTGCTGCAGGCGAAATCCGTATCATCGACTTTAATGACTGGCCGAGCTTTGCCCGTTGCCGTAAAGAGGCTGCTCCTAAAATAGCCGAGTGCATTTACAATCGTATCATTTCTAAATTGAACAGCAAATAAGATGAGTGCAGAGAAAAAGGGGCTTGAGGCATCCTTCAAGTCGATGGATACTGAGGAGTTTTTGGATATTCATTTTAATCGTCCTGTCGGATATGTGTGGGCTTTGTTCTTCAAGCATTTTGGAGTACACCCCAATGTGGTGACCATCCTTTCGATTGTCCTTGGAGTGGCGGCGGGAGTGATGTTTTATTTTCCCGACATGAAACATACTGTTGTCGGTATCATATTGTTGGTATGGGCCAACCATTATGACAGTTGTGACGGGCAATTGGCGCGCATGACGGGAAAAAAAACACGCTGGGGCCGTATGCTGGACGGATTCGCCGGAGACCTTTGGTTCATAACCATTTATGCCGCCATTTGTCTGCGTCTTACTTTCCAGCCGTTGCCTTTCGGAATAGGAGAGGAGCATGGGACTATTTGGGGACTGTATATTTGGATTTTGGCATATATTTCAGGGATATTCTGCCATAGCCAGCAATGTACATTGGCTGATTATTACCGCAATATCCATCTTTTCTTTCTGAAGGGAAAGTCGGGGAGTGAACTCGACAACTTCAAGCAGCAGCGTGAACTTTTCCACAGTCTTCCATGGAAAGGAAATTTCTGGTGGAAGCTTTTCCTGTATTCTTATGGGAACTATACGCGTAAACAGGAGCGCATGACTCCGAACTTTCAGCGTTTCTATGCCTTTGTGCAGGAAAAATATGGCGACAACATTCCGCAGGAACTTCGTGATGAATTCCGCAGTCTGAGCTTGCCGCTGATGAAATATACCAATATCCTGACTTTCAACACACGTGCCATTGCACTTTATATATCGTTGCTTGCGGGTGAACCCTGGGCATATTTCGTGTTCGAGATTATTGTAATGACATCCATATTCGTTTATATGCGTCATCGTCATGAGGCAATGTGTGCGTACCTTTATCATAAATACGCGGGGCAATGAAGGAAAAATTCCGTAATATATTCTGGTTCTTCGGAATCTTTGCTATCATCGTGATGCTCTTCACCTTCGACATGGACTATGAAGAGCTTTGGACGAATATCCGCCGGGCAGGGGGATGGCTTCCGGCAGTGATTCTGCTGTGGGTGTTTATCTATTATCTCAATGCATGGTCATGGTATGTGATTATCCGTGACGGGAAGAGTGCGAAGGTGTCTTTCTGGAAAGTTTACAAGCTCACCATATCCGGATTTGCCCTGAACTATGCCACTCCCTCCGGACTGATGGGGGGAGAACCTTACCGCATTATGGAACTCAGTCCTTATGTCGGGGTCAGCAAGGCCACTTCATCGGTCATTCTTTATGTGATGATGCATATCTTTTCGCATTTCTGGTTCTGGCTGACATCCTCTGTCCTGTATGTGTTTGTCGGACCGTTGAACTGGGGAATGGGGGTTATGCTTGCCGTGGTGGTGGGGTTTTGTCTGCTTGCCATCTATTTCTTCATGAAAGGCTACAGGAACGGCATGGCAGTGAAAGCTTTACGGATGCTCACTCATTTCCCGTTTATCAAGAACTGGGCGAAACGTTTCAGCATAGAGAAAAAGGAGACTCTGGAACGCATTGATTCGCAGATAGCGGAACTTCACAAACAGCGCAGGAGTACTTTTTACATTTCACTGGGACTGGAGTATGCTGCGCGTATCGTGGGTTGCCTTGAGGTGTATTTCATTCTGAACATCCTGACAACGGATGTGAGTTTTGTGGCTTGTATTTTGATTATGGCTTTCACTTCTCTGTTTGCCAATCTGCTTTTCTTCTCGCCCATGCAGCTTGGGGCGCGTGAAGGAGGATTCGCTCTGGCGACAGGCGGGCTTGCCATACCGAGTGCATTCGGAATTTATACAAGTCTGATAACCCGTTTGCGCGAATTGTTTTGGATAATAGTCGGTGTGCTGCTGATGAAGGTCGGCAATGGCACCGGAAAAGATGATAAGAAAAAATGAATAGAAGACTGACTGATATTCGAGGCGTGATTTTTGATTATGGCGGCACGATTGACACCAACAGCCGTCACTGGGCGGAAGTGTTATGGAGCAAGTATGAAGCGTTTCATGTGCCGGTCGGCAAACTGGATTTCCGCGAAGCGTATGTGCATGGCGAGCGCACTCTGGCACGTGAACCTCTGATAAAGCCGGAACATGATTTTCACGATGTGCTCCGCATAAAGGTACGCATCCAGATGGATTATCTGGTGCGTGAGGGAAAGCTTTCCCGTGAGGAGGCGGAGAAGGAAGCGTATGCTTCGAAGGTGGCCGACAGTTGCTATGAGTATGTGCTTGAAGTCCTGAAGCGGACGCGTCCGGTGGTGAAGACACTTTCGGAACATTACAGACTGGTGCTGGTGTCCAATTTCTATGGAAACATACAGACCATTCTGAAGGATTTCGGTTTGTTCGGGTTCTTCTCCGACATCATTGAGTCGTCGGTGGTGGGAGTGCGCAAGCCCGACCCTGCCATTTATCATCTGGGGGTTGAGGCGATGGGATTTCCTGCGGAGAATGTGCTGGTAGTGGGTGATTCGTTCTCGAAAGATGTGGTTCCCGCGAAGAAGGTGGGATGCAAGGTGGCCTGGCTCAAGGGTGAAGGCTGGGGAAATGAAGAGACGGATGATTCATTGCCGGATGTCGTGATTACAGATCTGCCGGAACTGTTGCCTTGGCTGTTGTGAGGGAGGACGGTATGGAGAAACGACGTATCGCACTGGTCGACCGGCAATATCTTTTGCCGTTCATTCTGTTGACTTCGCTTTTTTTCCTTTGGGGATTCGCACATGCCATTCTGGATGTGCTGAACAAGCATTTTCAGGAGTTGCTTCATATCACAAAGACCCATTCGGCACTGATTCAGGCCACAATGTATATGGGGTATTTCATCATGGCCATTCCTGCCGGGATGTTCATCACCCGGTTCGGGTATCGCAGGGGTGTAGTGTCCGGATTGTTGCTGTATGGTGTCGGGGCTTTGCTGTTTATTCCCGGACAGTATTGGATGTCGTTCAATTTCTTCCTTTTTTCTTTGTTTGTCATCGGTTGCGGACTGGTGTTTCTTGAAACCTCCGCCAATCCTTATGTCACGGAACTGGGAGCCAGGGAGACCGCGGCGAGCCGTCTGAACTTCGCCCAGTCGTTCAACGGGATGGGATGTATCTTTGCGCCCATTCTTACAGGGTTTCTTCTTTTTTCGGAAGATGATGCGTCAGAGGCTGGCAATGTGGCTCTTCCATATACGGTGATGGGGATTGTCGTCCTGTTGGTGGCTGCTGTCTTTTCAAAAGTGAGACTGCCTGAAATCAGGCACGAGATGGAAGTGGACGCTGCGGGCCGGAAGGTGGGATTATGGTCGCACAGACTTTTCGTGTTCGGGCTGGCCGCTCTGTTCTTTTATGAGATTTCGGAAATATCCATCAACAGTTTCTTTATCAATTACGTGACCGAAAAGAACTGGATGAACGCCCGCGACGCTGCGGCCATCCTTTCGTTCGGGGGACTGGGGCTGTTCATGGTGGGACGTTTTGCGGGAAGCTGGATTATGGGCCGCGTGCGTGCCGAGAAAATGCTTTTCTGTTGTGCCACCGGTACCCTGTGCACCACTTCCCTGGTGTTGCTTGACATGGGGTATGTGTCTCTTGTCGCTTTGTTGTGCGGTTATGCTTTCGAGGCAATCATGTTTCCGACAATTTTTGCTCTTTCACTGAAAGGTCTGGGAAGTCACACCAAACGCGCCTCTTCCTTTCTGATGATGTCTCCGGTGGGTGGGGCGGTAGGTCCGTTGCTGATGGGCTGGGTGGGTGACCATGCAGCCATGCATCTGGCGTTTGTCGTTCCGCTTGCAGGTTATGTGGTGGTATGGTTTTTCGCCCGTTATGCAATGAACTGCCGGAAATAGGTTTGTGCAGACAGATGATATGGAGGCGGAAGTCCGCGGTGAAGATTGTTTCTCACGCGGATTCCCGCCTTATTCTTTTAGAACACGGCCCGTATTCCGGCTGTCAGTCCTACGCTCTTGAAACTCAGCTTGTAAGGATCGTCTCTGCCTATTCCCGTAATCTGGCCGTTCATGTCCATTTCCTCTTCTTTCATGTCATTTGCCCCCAGGATTGAAACGTCTGCGAAAATGTCCAGATGGCGGAGCACACGGTAGGAAACGACAAGGTCTCCGTTTATACCCAGTGAGTGGGCCGTGACCTTATAGTCTGTTTCGTTCTGCCAGCCGTTGTTGGTGTACCATAAATACCCTGCTCCTACATTGACCGATATTCCCCAGTGTTCAGATACTCTCCCGCCATATCGTATCTGAGGGCCGATATAATTAACCTGGATGTCTTCCGCTATCTGGTCGTCTGCCACGGTGTAGTTTCCGGATGTGGAAAGGCCGGAGAAGGAAACTCCCATGCTGAAGTAGCGGGTGAATCTGTAAAAAGCATCTGCTTTTCCGATAATTCCTCCGTTATAATTGTTGCGGTAATGCAGTCCGTGAGGAGAAAGGTTTGAGTTGAGCAGTCCTCCGTAACCTGCCGCGACGGAAATGTCAAACTTTTCACTGTCTGTCTTTTCCTGTCCGTTTGCTCCTGCCGCGACAAAGGCGAGGAGTATCGGTAAATAAATTCTTTTCATGATTTTAGTGAATGGTTTACAATTTGTTTGTGTTGTGACAAATATAAATATATATTGAAGGAATTCAAAGCAAATAAGTGTTTTTTTGTAGTTTTGTGCACAGTCCTTTCATTTAACATGTTATTTTTCAATACACCATTGGCTCGTAGGGGCGGACCCGTGTGTCCGCCCGGACATATTGGCATGATGTCATTGGGCAGACACACGGGTCTGCCCCTACGATTAAATGAAAGATCCGTGCATGTTTGTATAATATCTTGGACCTTCATTTAGTTTTCTTCAAACAGAACACCCCGGTATTTCCATTAAAATAATGAGATATTTTGATGAAAATACCGGGGTGCTTTTATGAGGCAATAATGTAGTCTGTCCTACATCTACATTTTAATAAGCGGGAAAATCATGTTCATTCATGGCAGTGCGGACATGCATAGGGTGCACATCCCCTGTGGTGCAACGGGTAATGTCCCCTTTTGTTGTTTTTCCAGTGCGCTTTCGGTCCTTGCCATGCTTTCGGTCCGAACTTTCCGGGAGCCGGAGCGAAAACCTTTTCCAGTTGTCGGGGAGTCAGGATTTTCTTGAACGAATTGAAGTATTTCTTTTTCGTGTCAAGCACTTTCTGCTGTCTGTCGAGACGCCCTTCCAGTTCGTCCATTATTTCCTTGTCCGTGCGTTCGCCTTTCTTTATGTCTTTTCCTCTTTCAATAGGTTGGCGGCACTCTTTCATCGCCTCCAGATATTCCTTGTAGAGCGGAGAGAATTTCGCTGCAGTCTCTTCATCGAGCATCAGTTTCGACTCCATTTGTTTTACGTGGAAATCCATAAGCTGTTCAGGAGTGGGACGCTTGCGCTGTCTTTCCTCCGGACGGTTCTCATTTCCGGGTTCCGGCTGTGCGAATACATTGCTTGCGCCCAATGCAAAGGCGAAGGTGAGGGCTAAAAATAAACGGTTTGTTTTCATGTCTTCAAAATTTTAAAAGTTGATACTTGTTTTTGCTTTTCCAGCGCGCTTTTGAACTTTTGACAGCCGGAATCGGGATTGGTTTATTGGCATAGGATAATTTAACTTTGCCGAAGATTCGTTCAGATTTTAAATCTCTACTTTTGCAGAAAACGCCGGCTTTATGAGACAGACAGATGAACAGACTGACCCGTTGAAGGTGATTTTCAATTACAACAATGTGTTTTTCAGTTTCTTTTATGACGATGCGAGTGCCTGCATACACCGTTCCCATGAGTATGCGATGAATTATGTGTATTCGGGTGAGATGGTGCTCGACAACGGCCATGAGCAGATACGCGTGGGGAAGGGAGAATGCGTCTTCATCCCTCGCGACCATCATATCACGATGTACAAGAAGTCTTGTGGCGGGGAACGCTATTGTGGCATATTCCTGAGCTTTACGCGCAATTTTCTTCGTGAGATGTATGGCAAGCTTGACCGCTATCAGGAAGCGGCGGGAATGCCGAAACCGGAGGTGCGTGCCGTGAAGCTTCCGAAGACTCCGGAAATTGCCAGTCTGTTCGCTTCCATGACTCCTTATTTTGATTCCGGCGTGAAACCGCAGGACGATTTCATGCATCTGAAGCTGCAGGAGGGGCTGCTGGCCCTGCTGCATATCGACAGGCGGTTCGCTGCCTTGCTTTTCGACTTCAACGAGTCGTGGAAAATAGATATTCTGGACTTCATGAACAAGAATTACATGTATGAGTTTACGGTGGAAGATCTGGCCCATTACACAGGGCGAAGCCTTGCCACTTTCAAGCGCGACTTCAAGAAACTGAGCGACCTTACACCGGAAAAATGGCTGATTCGCAAGCGTCTGGAGGTGGCATACGAGCTGATAAAGGAAGGAGGGAAGAAGGTGGTGGATGTGTATGCGGAAGTGGGGTTCAAGAATCCTTCGCACTTTTCAACCGCCTTCAAGAAACGGTACGGTGTTCCTCCCACCGCCGTTTCCGTCTGAAAGGTGAACTTTTCAGAAACTATATTTGAGCCTTACAGCAATGTGGCTGTGGATTCTTTGCGCTACTTTTGCTTCTGTAAATCTGAAAGTATTGAGCATGTGATTACGACATGACCGAGCGTATCGGTGGAAACTCCGTGTGGGTGCGTCATTCTTTCCGATTTTTTTAAAGGTAAGGGTATGAAAAATCTGTTTGGAATTTTATGTGCGGCTTCGCTGTTCTGCGTGTGTGGAACGGCAAGTCTTTCTGCGCAAGGAAAACAACTTAATGAAAATGAAACGATGGAGGAAAAATTGAATCTGGCTCAGGAATGGGACAAGGTGTTCCCGAAGAGCGACAAAGTGAATCACAGCAAGGTGATTTTCCACAACCGTTATGGAATTACATTGGCAGCCGACCTGTATATGCCGAAAAATGCGGAAGGAAAACTGGCGGCAATTGCCGTTTGCGGTCCGTTTGGAGCGGTGAAGGAGCAGGCATCGGGACTGTATGCGCAGGAGCTTGCGGAACGTGGCTTCCTGACTATCGCCTTCGACCCTTCGTTTACGGGTGAGAGCGGAGGGCAGCCTCGTTATGTGGCTTCGCCCGACATTAACACGGAGGACTTCTGTGCGGCGGTCGACTATCTTTCCGCTCGTGAGGATGTGGACGCAACACGCATCGGTATTCTCGGTATCTGCGGATGGGGAGGCATGGCACTCAATGCGGCCGGAATCGACACACGCATCAAGGCAACGGTGGCTTCTACGATGTATGATATGAGCCGTGTCACTGCAAACGGTTATTTTGACGCTATGGACGCTGAGGGACGTTACGAGCTTCGCAGGCAGCTCAATGCCCAGCGCACGGAAGATTACAGAAACGGCACATATGCGCTTGCCGGAGGTGTGGTCGATCCGTTGCCCGCTGATGCTCCCCAGTTCGTGAAGGACTATCACGCATATTACAAGACACCGCGCGGCTATCACAAGCGTTCGCTCAACTCGAACGGTGGCTGGAACAAGACTTCTGCTCTGTCGTTCCTCAACATGCCTATTCTGGCTTACAGTGATGAAATCCGCAGTGCTGTGCTTGTGGTTCATGGCGAGAAGGCTCATTCACGCTATTTCAGCGAGGACGCTTTCAAGAAGCTGAAAGGCGACAACAAGGAACTGCTTATTGTTCCGGGCGCAAGCCATACAGACCTTTACGACAATTTTGAAAAGATTCCTTTTGACAAGATTGAAAGTTTTTACCGCACTTATTTGAAATAAGTGGGTGAAATCCCTATTTTTGCAGGCAGGCCCGGATTCGTGATACGCATCGGGTCTGTTTCTTTTTTGTTTTCAGTAGCTTATGGATATGAAAGGCGTATTTGGGGGATTGTTGGCCTGTTTGGCCTTGTGCTGCGGACAGTGTGTGGCAAAAGAAACGTTGCATCAAGATATCGCCCGCATAATTGAGGGGAAACGTGCCCGGGTGGGTGTGGCGGTCATTATTGACGGAAAGGATACGGTAACCGTCAACAATGGGGAACGCTATCCAATGATGAGTGGGCAGAGTCAACCAGCAAGTGCAACATTACGAAATATTTTTGAAAAAGCACTCGGCCGATGTCTGGAAATTTAGT
>CALUIZ010000010.1 GCA_944320815.1 uncultured Phocaeicola sp.
CTATAGTTCAGTTGGTTAGAGCGTCAGATTGTGGTTCTGAATGTCGTGGGTTCGAGTCCCACTAGTCACCCTCCTTTCCAAGCATTCATAATTTACCCCAACACGGTGACTATAGTTCAGTTGGTTAGAGCGTCAGATTGTGGTTCTGAATGTCGTGGGTTCGAGTCCCACTAGTCACCCGTCAGGAAGAGGATTTTCAGTGATGAAAGTCCTCTTTTTGCATTATGACGGGCGCGAATGTATCCTGACGGAAGCACGTGGGAAAATCAAGGATTGCTTTGCCGCTACGCTGGAATTTTCTATTTTTGTTTTATGCTAGTAACTTGAAACCTTTAGTTATATGGAACGGATGGACTATAGACAGCAGAGGCTACTCCTTATTATATTATATATCTTCGGGCAGGTCGTGGGTTTACAGGCTCAGGACTCGTTTACAGCGCACATCGAACACCTTACCACTGCCAATGGGTTGTCTAATAATACGGTGCGTTATATTTATCAGGACAGTAAAGGATTTATATGGTTTAGTACGCTGAACGGACTGAACCGATACGACGGCAATACTTTCCGTACTTTTTTGCCTGGCGATGTTCCGGGTGAACTGTCATTGGCAGATGGGCGTGTGAAGAGTATTGATGAAGACAGTCATGGCTTTTTGTGGATTTCTACTTCTGCCGGCCGTTTCAGTTGCTACGATTTGAAGCGAGACTGTTTTGTTGATTTCACCGGATGTGGAGAACAGGAGGAGGAATACGGATACATTACCATATTGGAAAATGAAGTCTGGTTATGGGGGCGTGGCAAAGGATGCCGACGTATCAGTTACAGCGGAGGAGATTTTGCCTCTGAAGTGTTTTGCGTGGAGAATGACGGATTGGCTTCCGATACCGTTTCGTTTGTCATGCAGGATCTAAACGGGCGTGTGTGGATAGGTACGGAGAAAGGACTTTACAGCTGGCGGGATGGCGTATTGCGGTGTGCGGAACGTTCTGGGAGTTTCCAGCGGGCGCGTTGTCTGTCTGGCTATGTGTGTTTCGTCACTGATGATGGTGATATATGGAGCACAGACAGCGGAAAGGATTCACTGATTAAGGTTGCCAGACTGCCGGGAGTGGTGTCAGGAAAGGATTTGCCCGGCAACATGGCGGTAAGGAATCAATGGGTCATTTTTACTCGGAATGGAGGCTTTGTTTATTCTGCCGATACCCGTGACTTGCGGCCAGCTTCTGCTGAATGGGATATTCCGGGGGCAGAAGTGTTTACTGATAACAGGGGAAATTACTGGATATATAATAAAACGGGCAAACTGCATTATGTGTTGGCTGAAACCGGCGTGACAAAGACTTTCCAACTGATGCCTGAAGAAAAGGTCGGTTTCATTGACCGTGAACGATACCACGTGGTACATGATTCGCGCAATATTCTTTGGATATCTACTTATGGGAACGGGCTTTTCACGTATGATCTGCGTAAAGACCGCTTGCGTCACTTTACGGCAAACGACAAACGTACTTCTGTGGTGTTCTCGAATGCGTTGCAATATGTGATGGAAGACCGTTCGGGCAGTGTCTGGATCGGTTCTGATTATACCGGCGTTTCTCATCTGAGGCTTGCAGGTGAGGTGTCCGTTCAATTTTTGCCCGAATCTCAGGAGGGAAACGGTGACCTGCATAAAAATAATGTCCGTGCGCTGGCTTCGCTTGCCAATGGTGATGTTTGTTTAAGCACACGCGACGGGAAACTCTATGTGTATGATTCGGCTTTCTCCATCCGGAAAGAGGGAAAAAGCTATGCGCGCAACGTATATGCTATATGTGAGGATATGATGGGAAAACTTTGGTTGGGGACTCGCGGAGGTGGGCTTTACGTAGATAACATGCATTTGACCCATCGGGCTGGCGATGACACTTCGTTGGCATCCGATGAGATATTCTCCCTGCTCCGCGACCGGAAAGGGCGGATGTGGATAGGTACTTTCGGCGAAGGGCTTGACTTGGCTATACCCGACGGGAAAGGAAGTTATACATTCCGCCATTTCTTTAATGAATCTTACGGGCAGAAGCGCATCCGTGTGTTGGTGGAAGACCGTAACGGATGGATTTGGGCAGGTACGAGCGATGGCGTTTTTGTATTTCATCCCGACAGGCTGCTGGAAGATGCCGCCAACTATTATCATTATCACCGCAGGGACGGCTCGTTGCGGAGCAATGAAATCCGTCATGTCATGCAAGATGGCAAAGGAAATATTTGGATTTCCGAAACCGGAAGCGGTTTCTGTGTCTGCATGCCCGGGGAAGATTACGGCCGGTTGGAGTTTACGCATTATGGTGTGGCGGACGGACTGGTCAATGATATGGTGCAGGGGTTTGCCGAGGATGCCAGAGGACAGATATGGATTACGACCGAATATGGAGTGTCTTGTTTTGACCCTGCGTCGGAGACATTCCTGAATTATTTCTTTTCTGCACGTATGTTGCGTAATGTATATAATGAAACGGCTGTCTTGACGTTAGTGGACGGAAGAGTATTGATGGGCTCCAATCAAGGGGTGACAGTGGTCAATCCGGCAGAGGTCAAGACCGACCTGCATGTTCCTGCCGTGACGTTTACAGCCTTGAAACTGAATGACACTTCGGCGGATGCGTTTCCTTCGGATGTCTCTCATGAGCAGTCGTTGCCTTATGCCGATGCGGTTTCATTGGGTTACGACCAGCATTCGTTCTCTGTTTATTTTTCTACGTTCGATTATGCCGCCATTGTGCCTACCCGGTTCAGTTATCTGTTGGAAGGGTTTGACAAGACATGGAGCGTGCCTTCCGAACAGCCGTACGCTACTTATAAGAATCTCAGTCCGGGCACTTACCGGTTGAAGGTGAAGGCGTGCAATGCGTTAGGGCAATGGAATGATGATGCCTGTTCTACGTTGGAGATTGTGATTGCTCCACCTTTCTGGCTTACTGTGTGGGCCTGTCTGATTTATGCTTTGTTGCTTGCCTTGATACTTTATGCGGCCTGGCGCGTTGTCCGCCGCATAGAAGATTTGCGTAACAAGATAAAGGTGGAAGAGGAATTAACTGAGTACAAGTTAATGTTTTTCACCAATATATCGCATGAGTTTCGCACGCCGCTCACGTTGATTCAGGCAGCGTTGGATAAGATGCACCGTGTCAAATCAGTGCCGAAGGAAATGTTGTCGTCCGTTCACATGATGGATAAGAGCACACAGCGCATGTTACGGCTCGTCAATCAGTTGCTTGAGTTTCGGAAAATGCAGAACAAGAAGCTGGCACTTTCTCTTGAGGAAGTGGATGTCATCGCTTTTTTTTACGAAATCTATCTGAGCTTTAAGGATGTGTCCGAATCGAAGAAGATGGATTTTCGGTTTATTCCTTTTGCGGCATCGTATAAGATGTTTGTTGACAAGGGGAAGTTGGATAAAATTGTATATAATTTGCTGTCGAATGCTTTTAAGTACACCCCGTCGAACGGAAGGATTGATTTCTCCATCTGTATGGACGATGCTTCCCGTAAATTGGTTATCAAAGTGGCGGATACGGGGGTAGGCATACCGGAAGAGAAGCGTGGCCAGCTTTTCAAGCGTTTTATGCAAAGCAGCTTTTCGGGAAACAGTGTAGGGGTGGGACTCCATTTGACTCACGAGCTGGTATGTGTGCATAAGGGTACCGTCACGTATGCCGACAATCCCGGTGGAGGTTCCGTGTTTATGGTGACGCTTTCTGCTGACCCGTCTGTTTATGAAGAAACAGATTTTTTGATTCCCGGCAATGTCTTGCTTCATGAAGAGGAGGAAAAGGTATGTCGGCAAGTACGTGCCGACAGAGACGTATATGATGCCGAGGCACATGAAACGGAAGTGCAGGCAAGTGCGCTATCCGAAGCATCTGTCCCGATAAACCGCCAGAAGATTCTGGTAATCGAGGACGATACAGACATCCGTGAACTGCTGAAGGAAGAATTGTCGGTTTATTTCGAGGTGGAAACGGAAGCTAACGGACAAGCGGGATTGGCGCATGCCGGTTCGTGTGATGCTGATCTTATCGTGTGCGATGTCATGATGCCCGGTCTGTCGGGTTTTGAGGTGACCAGAAGATTGAAGAGCAATTTCAATACGAGTCATATTCCTGTCGTTCTCTTGACGGCAGTGGATTCGCCTGAAGGGCATTTGGAAGGGATAGAAAGTGGAGCTGATGCTTACATTACGAAGCCGTTTAGTGTCAACTTGTTGTTGGCACGTATCTTTAAGCTGATAGAGCAGCGCAACAGGTTGCGAGAGAAATTCACGCGTGAAAGTTCTGCCGTACAGTCGGTGCTTTGCACTACAGAACAGGACAGAGCATTTGTCGATGCGCTGAATCGCATAATTGAAGAACAGCTTACGAATCCGGAATTTACGGCAGACGATTTCGCTTCGGAAATGGCGATGGGGCGTTCGGTGTTTTTCCGTAAGGTAAAAGGAGTGACGGGCTATGCACCGAAAGAATATTTGCGGGTAGTACGCATGAAGAAAGCGGCCGAATTATTGTTGACTACTGATAAGACTGTTTCTGAGATTACCTATCTGGTGGGTATCAACGATCCTTTCTATTTCAGTCGATGTTTCAAGGCTCAGTTTGGCATATCTCCCACGGCTTATCAGAAATGCAAAGGGGTGATAGGCGGAAAACTGGAAGAAAACTGATGGCTATGATTAGGTTGTGAGATAGTCTTGAAACAGGTGGGAATGTATATTTGTACAGAAACCTGTATTTTTGTACAGATAAAGGCATGACGGATGAGAAGAAGGCGGATGGGATAATTCTACATGGAATGTGTACATAAATGATAAGTGCAATCTGACAAATAGGGTTACTTTTGCGGAAGTCGACGAGTAATGAAAATATGAACTAAAAGGCAGATAGCATGAAAAACAAGTATTTCTTTTTTACAATGTTGTTGGCTATGGTGTTCACCTTGAACATTCATGCCACTGAACGCAAAAAGTACAATTTTAACAGTGATTGGTGTTTGCAGGTGGGCGATACGCCTGCTGCCAAAAATCCCGGTTTCGATGATAAGGCATGGAAGCGAGTCACGTTGCCTCATGCTTTCAATGAAGACGAGGCTTTCCGGCTTTCCATTGATCGGCATACTGATACGGTAGTATGGTATCGCAAGCACTTCAAACTGGAAAAGATAAAAGGCAAAAAGGTGTTTGTGGAATTTGAGGGTGTGCGCCAGGCGGGTGAATTCTATCTGAACGGACAGTATCTGGGGTTGCACGAGAACGGTGTGATGGCTGTCGGTTTCGACTTGACTCCTTATCTGAAAGAGGGGGAGAATGTTATCGCCGTGCGTACGGACAATAACTGGTTTTATCGTGAAAAGCATACAAATACCAAGTTCCAATGGAACGACCGCAACTTCAACGCCAATTATGGCGGCATTCCTAAGAATGTGTATTTGCATGTGACGGACGAGGTGTACCAGACTTTGCCGCTATATAGCTCCCTGAAAACAACCGGTGTATATGTATATGCAACCGATTTTGATATTAAAGGGAAGAAAGCGACGATTCATGCCGAATCGGAAATCAGGAACGACAGTGATGAACCGCGCAGTTTCAGTTACCGGGTGACTTTGACCGATGCCGAGGGAAAGCCGGTGAAAACTTTTACCGGTGATAAGTTGACTTTACAGCCGGGTGAGACAGGTATGGTAAAGGCTATGTCGGACGTAAGCGGATTGCATTTCTGGAGTTGGGGATACGGGTATCTGTATACTGTAAAGACGGCTTTGGTGGACGGAAAAGGACAGGTCTTTGATGAAGTGCTTACCCGCACCGGTTTTCGCAAGACTCGTTTCGGAGAGGGGAAGATCTGGCTGAACGACCGGGTGATTCAGATGAAGGGGTATGCGCAGCGCACCAGCAACGAATGGCCTTCGGTCGGCATGTCTGTACCTGCTTGGTTGAGCGATTATTCGAACGGACTGATGGTGGAAAGTAACGCTAATCTGGTGCGCTGGATGCATGTTACCCCTTGGAAGCAAGACGTGGAGTCGTGCGACCGTGTGGGATTGATTCAGGCGATGCCTGCCGGTGATTCGGAAAAAGACCGCCAGGGACGTCAGTGGGAACAACGTACAGAGGTGATGCGTGATGCCATTATCTATAACCGTAACAACCCGAGCATCCTGTTCTATGAGTGCGGAAACGAATCCATCAGTCGCGAGCACATGATTGAGATGAAAGCTATCCGCGACCGTTTTGACCCTTATGGGGGCAGAGCCATCGGTTCGCGCGAAATGCTCGACATCAACGAAGCTGAGTATGGAGGCGAGATGTTGTATATCAACAAGAGCAAGAAACACCCGATGTGGGCGACTGAGTATTGTCGCGATGAGGGCTTGCGCAAGTATTGGGATGAATACAGTTATCCGTTCCATAAAGAAGGTGACGGACCGTTGTATAAAGGTCAGCCGGCTTCTGACTATAACCATAATCAGGATATGCTGGCGGTAGAAATCGTGCGTCGTTGGTACGATTATTGGCGTGAACGTCCGGGGACGGGTTTGCGTGTGAGCAGCGGTGGGGCAAAGATTATCTTCTCCGACTCGAATACCCATTATCGGGGTGAGGAGAATTATCGCCGGAGTGGTGTGACCGATGCGATGCGAATCCCGAAAGACGCTTTCTATGCCCATCAGGTGATGTGGAACGGTTGGGTGGACACTGACCGGTATCAGACGTATATCATCGGACACTGGAACTATCCGGAGAATACTGTGAAACCGGTATATGTGGTGTCGAATGCCGAACAGGTGGAATTGTTGCTGAACGGTCGGTCGTTAGGCAAAGGCAGACGTGATTGTCATTTCCTGTTCATCTTTGATGAAGTGGTGTATCAGCCGGGTAAGTTAGAAGCGGTAAGCTATGACGCGCAAGGAAAGGAAGTGAGCCGCTATGCAGTGGAAACGGCTGGCGAACCGGCACGGTTGGTGTTGACTGCCATGCAGAACCCCGAAGGGTTCCATGCCGACGGCGCGGATATGGCATTGCTACAGTTTGAAGTGGTAGACAGTGCGGGCAGGCGATGCCCGTTGGACAACCGCATGGTGTCGTTTACGTTGGAAGGTGAAGCCGAATGGCGGGGAGGACTGGCGCAAGGACCGGACAATTATATCTTGAGCAAGAGCTTGCCGGTAGAGTGTGGTGTCAACCGTGCGTTGATCCGCAGCACCACGAAAGCCGGGAAGGTAAGGGTGACGGCTCGTGCCGAAGGGCTTCCCGAAGCCCGGTTAGCGTTGGAAACGGTGCCGGTTGAAGTGAAAGGCGGGTTGAGTGAATATCTTCCGCAATATACCTTGAAAGGTCATTTGGACAAGGGTGAAACTTCTTTCACTCCAAGTTATGTGGATACCAAACGGGATGTAGCTGTCGTGTCTGCTGAGGCTGGTGCCAATGGCGAAAAAGCCGGAGCCAGCTATGATGACAATGAACTGAGCGAATGGGCGAATGACGGTCAGTTGAGCACGGCATGGATTACTTATACCTTGGCTCGTGAAGCGGAGATAGATGATATTTGCGTGAAACTGAACGGCTGGCGTTCACGCAGCTATCCTTTGGAGGTCTATGCGGGCGATCAACTGATATGGAGCGGAAATACAGCAAAGAGCTTGGGCTACATTCATCTGGAAACTGACAAGCCGGTGCGTTCGGACCAGATTACTATCCGCCTGAAAGGAAGCACGTCGGATAAGGATGCTTTCGGTCAGATTGTGGAGGTTGCCGGAGGTGCGGCAAACGACATGGAAAGAAAGGCGAAAGCAAGCAAAGGCAAACACAATCTCCGGATTATTGAAATCGAATTTCTGGAGACTCTCCGCTAAGCGGAAAGCCTTTACTTTGCACGGGGTGTCGCGCTAAGCCGGAGCGGCTCAAAAGTAATTGTCACACTGCATATGGTCTGTTGCCCGACGGGGTGAAGACCGGATGCAGTGTGACTTCTTTGTATCGTTGAGGTTGTATGGAGAAACTGCGGACCGGAATCAGAACTTGCATCTGAACTCGATTCCCATCTGCAGCGGACATCCTTTCTGCACGAACCCCCGGCTCATGGTTTCAAAATAGAAAGCCTGATAGTCTTTGTTCAGCGCATTGTTGATCCAGATTCCAATCTGGCCGTTGCCTTTTTCCAGATTTACCCGTCCGTTGAGTGTCCCGTAGAGCGGCTGGCTTGCGTCATTCTGTTCGGTCCAGTAGACCCGTCCGGCAGCCCGGTAGCCGGTATTGAGCGTGATGCGGTCAATCCATGCTCTTTTGTGCAGGTTGAACGAGTATTGCCCGCCTAGGGTGAACGTGTGCTTGGGCACGAAGGGCACATAATTCCCGTCGTAGTCTTCCGTGTCGCTCAGGGCATAGTCGGTGAATGTGGCATAAGTGTATCCGTAGTTGCCGTACAGACTGAACGCACGGGTGATTTGGGTACGCAGACTGGCTTCCGCTCCCATGCTCCGGCTTTTTCCCGCATTGACGGTGATGCGTCCCAGACCGCTTTCTGCAAAGCGGGAAATCTGCTGGTCGTGCGTGTCCATATAGAAGGCGGCCATATCTGCCTGGAGCTTTCCGCCGAACAATGTCAGATGTGTGCCGATTTCATAATTCCATGAATACTCCGGTTTGTAAAGCGTGGCCTCTCTGATGGATGCCGAAGGGCTTTTGAATCCTTCAAACATGGAGGCGAAACGGCTGAAGTTCGGGTCGGCGGCAAGCGCGTCAATCATGCCGTTCTTCAGCGAACCCTGGATAAGGTCTGAAAACATCTGTATGTTGTATCCTCCGGAGCGGTAACCTTTGCTCACCGTGGCATAGACGTTGTTCTGTGCGTTCCAGGTATATTGCAGGGCGAATTTTGGCAGAAGCTGCACATAGTCGGCCGATTCCTTTCCGATGAATGAGGTCACGGCATGAAGATTCTGGCTGGTAATCTGTACTGGTCCCATGCCAAACAGGAAGTCAAAGTCCATGTCGGCACTGGAGTTGTAGTCCATCTTGATTTTTTCATAGTCCAGACGCAGACCGGCGGTGAGCGAAAGCCCTTCTATGAACAAGTCATTTATCGTGGACTGGTGATAGACGGCACCATTGAGTGTGGGAGTGCTGAAAATGCCCGGCACGGTGAGCGTGGGGTTGTTTACAGTGAGACGCAGGGTGGGAGCCTCCGGATTTCCGCTCGGGAAGATGGAGTTCACGTTGTCTTCAATCATCGTTTTCACTCCTTCCCGCTGGAATGTGACCGGAGCTTCAGTGTCCAGCCACTGATAGAAGCCACTTGCTCCCGTAGTCCATTGCCAACGGTTTCCCGGCTTCGACTTCATCACGATTTCCTGACTGAGCGTCTTGGAGTCCTGCTTCTGCATCATGGTATAAATGTCGCGTTCCGTGAAGTCCTGGTCCAGGTTCATCCGGTCGTGCAGATATTGGAATCCCGTCGCGCTGCTCAGAATGAAATTTCCTCCCTGATATTCCAGATTCAGTCCCGAATTGATGAGATTCCGTCTGTATCCGTAGGGATTGTTGTAGCAGATTCTGCCGATATATTCCGTGCGGTCCTCCGTCTGTCCGTCTGTCCGTCCGGCATATTCGTAGGGATACCCTCCCTGATCCGTGTATTCATAATTGAGCGTGAGGTCCACTTTCAGATTTTCGGAAGGGAGCCAGATGGAGCGGATGCGTCCGCCGAATTCATCGTTTGTGTCAATCCGCTGTCCGTTGAATCCGTTCTTGAAAAATCCTCCCTTGTGGCTGTAGAAGATTCCGGCCGAGAAGGCGAACCGGGGACTGATGCGGTGGTAGTGTGTGGTGGAAATCCGCCAGTCGTTGTAGGTGGCCGCTCCCAGCCGGACATCGGTCCCCTGGTAGGTGAAAGGTGATTTGGTGAACACGCGTATGAGTCCGCCCATGGTGTTGCGTCCGTAAAGTGTGCCCTGCGGTCCCCGCATCACATCAATCCGCTCTACGTCGGCATAGTTGAAGTCGAACGCTGATTTGTCGATGAAGGGGATGTTGTCCACATAAAGTCCGATGGCCGGAGTGTTGATTCGCGACCCGATTCCGCGGATGTAGACCGATGTGGTCAGTTTCGATCCGTAGTCGGGAATGAACAGGTTGGGCACGATGGCCGAAAGAGACTTGACCGAGGTCACGGAATTGTTTCGCATGTCTTCTTGCGAGAGAGAGGTCGACGATGCCGGCTGTTGTCTGAGGCGGCTGTTCTCTTTGGGTGTGGCGATGACAATCACCTCCTCGATGTCAATCACTTTTGTGGTGTCGTTGGGCAGGCCGCCGTTTGTGTCTCCGTTGTGTGCCGCCGCCGTGCAGGCGGCCATCATCAGTACGGCTGTCAGTTGGTATTTCTTCATTCTGTCCTTGCGTTTTTTCGGCTGCAAAATAACGGTTTCTTTTTGGATTCCGCAATCCTAATTTATGAGGAGAACGGGCATATCCTGCCTTTTCATCAGAATTGTCTGATTTCGTTCCGGAAACAGGCTTTTGTTTCATGCTTGTTTCCCTGTTCCTGTGTGCAGAATAACGGGCTATTCTGCACACAGGAACAGGAAAATGTGCTTGAAGATGATTCCTTTGCGTTCCGGTGAGGGGTTAAGGGATTGTTCTGCAGGATGCTCCTATGCTTTTCCGGAGGATTTCCGGACGGCTATGCGACGGGCTGTGGCGCGGTCGGGCTTGCCGGTACCTGTCTGCGGAAGTTTTCCTGCATTGAATGTTTGTTTGGGCCGCCAGTAGGGAGGGAGCGCGGCGAATGCCTTTTCTGTCTGTTCGGAGGTCAGTTCTCCTTCGGTCAGCATCACTATGCGTTCTCCGAATTTGGGGTCAGGTACGGATGTGATCATGAACGGGACCGGCAGAAGCGGACGGAGTGCATTCTCCACTTGCTCCGTCTGCACTTTTACTCCTCCTGTGTTGATGGTGTTGTCTTTTCGCCCGATGATGCGGAACTGGCCTTTTTCATTCAGTTCAGCGATGTCGTTTGTTTCCAGAATCTCCTTGTTCACACGCGGTGCGTGGATTGTCAGTGTGCCGGATTCAGACAGACTGACATTCACGTCATGGAAAGGAGTGTACCAGTGCGAAGCGTCTTTTCCGTTGAGGCGGCGCAGGGCAATGTGCGACAGGGTTTCGGTCATTCCGTAGGTGCTCCATACCGCATTCGGAAAATCTTTCAGCGTTTCTTCCATTGCCGCGTCGATGGCTCCTCCTCCGATAATCAGATGGGCGATTTTCTGCAGGCTCTCTTTTTCTTCCGTTGTGGAAAGCGAATTGAACACCTGCATCGGAATCATGGCGGCAAAGATAAGAGATTGGGTGAGGTTCCTGAGGGGATGTCCGCAAGGAGCGACGGGAATGAGGTCCAGTCCGGCCACGAGCGCGCGTACCACGACCATTTTTCCTGCTATATATTGAAGCGGCATGCAGAGCAGGGCGGTGTCATGCCGCCGGAGGTTGAGGAAAGAGACGGTCATTATGGCACTGTCCATCATGCGCCTCTTCTCCACCCACAGCTCTTTCGGGTTGCCGGTAGACCCTGATGTATGGACTTTCAACGTGTCGGAACCGTTGAACCATTCTGTCAGGAAATCGGCGAGAAGGACATGAAAACTTTCCGGACCGTACTGCTGGCGGAATAGGACTTGCAGCCGGCTCGGCTTGTCGTGTTTTGCGGTGGCTTCGGAGGCTGGATAGGTCGTTCCGTCTATTGTGATTGTCTGCTGGAATATGTCGGTCGTATATGTCATTTGTTTTCAGCGTTTGGTTGGATAGTGGTGAAATCAGGTGCCGGACTTTTGGGGTTGAACCACAGACAGTCTCCTTTGATATGGAGTGGATAGTCGATGTTGTTCGTAAAGAGCAGTCCGGTTCCCAGTCCCTGCGGAAGGGTGGGGTTGAGAGTGGCGCACCATTGTGCGATGGCATTCAGTCCAACGTTAGACTCAAGTGCCGAAGTGATCCAGTAGCCTATGCCGCGTTGTGAAGCCAAGGTAATCCATTCGGCCGCCCCTTTCATTCCTCCATGCAGGGAAGGCTTCAGGATGATGTATTGCGGCCGGATTGTTTCGAGCAGTTCGATTTTCCGTGCGACAGTGTTTATGCCGATAAGCTCTTCATCAAGAGCGATGGGAAAGGGTGTATGGGCGCAGAGCCTTCCCATGGCGGTCCATTGTCCGGCACGGATAGGCTGTTCGATGGAGTGGAGACAGAACCGGCTGAGGGCATCCAGCTTTTCGGGTGCATCGGAAGGTGAGAAGGCTCCGTTGGCGTCCACCCGCAGCTCAATCTGTTCGGGGGAGAAATGCTCCCGGATGTGCGCGAGCAGCTTCAGCTCCTTTTCAAATTCAATCGCACCGATTTTCACTTTGATGCAGCGGAATCCCAGCCGCATCTTCTCTTCGATGCGGCGATACATTTCATCAAAGTTTCCCATCCATATCAGTCCGTTGATGGGGATTCCCTGCCGGCCCTCCGAGAAGGGAGTCTCCCAAAGCCGTATGCTTCCGGCATGAAGATGCTGCAGGGCAGTTTCAAGTCCGAAAAGCATGGACGGATAGGGACGGAGGGTGTCGTAATCGATGATTCCACTTTCTTCGACCTTCTTGCACTGTGTGGCAAGAAGGTTTTCGTAGTCGGGCAGATCATCACAGCTCAGTGCAGGGAGAGGAGCACATTCACCGATGCCGTAATGTCCCGTTTCCGGTTCCGTTATGCGCAGATACCAGACTTTGCGTGTCGTGTACACGCCGCGTGAAGTCCCTGCAGGCTGTTTGAAGTGCAGGGTTTTAGGAATGATTTGAATCTTATACATAGTTTGTCAAGTTTTTTAATTCATCTTGTTGAACTGATATTTCAGTGATACCATGAAGTATCCTCTTAACTGTTCGGAATAAATTTCGCTGAAGCGGGTGGCCGAGGCATACCGGCTGTAACTTTTCTTTTGGCTGAGTATATCGGCCCAGTAAAGCGAAAGTTCGGCCTGCTTTTCTTTTAAGAATTTCCATCCCAGCCGGATATTCCAGAGTATCTCGTTGTTGTCTTTCCCTTGCATGGCTGTCCCGTTTCTGATATTGTATTCAGCGTCTGTATAGAAGTTCAGGTTTAGCGGAAGCTGTACGTTTGCTGTGATGCCTGCAACGTAATGACGCGCATAGGTGTTGTTTCCTTGGAGCGAGTTCTTCGACTGCTGATATTCCCACCTTCCGTTCAAGTCGATGTTTCCCCAGACGGGGACATATGAGATGCGGAAGCTTGAGTTAAGCCCCAATGCACGTGTCCGGCTTCGTGTCATTTGTGCCGAATGTCCGTCGTCAATCAGGCTAATGCGGTGCGCGTAATCGCCTGAGGCATTGGCAAAGATGCGGAACAATCTTATGCTTTTGTTGTATCCTGCGTTTCCGCTCACCCCCCAGTTGCCGTTTATGTTTGTGGGACATGTCTCCCTTTTCCCTGTCTCCGGTTCGTATGATGTGGCTTGTGACATGCTGTTGAATTCTTGGTTGAAGACAAGGGAAACATTCATCCCTTTTGTGAAATTGTTGGTCATGAAATAGACGGAATGGTTGTATGATGCTTTCAGGTTCGGATTACTCCGTATGACAAGCAGGGGAGAGACATATTCTGTAGGAGCCAGCAGGTTGTTCAATGAAGGTTGGCGCGTATAACCCGAATAGTTGAGCATCGTGTACCAGTCGTTCTTTTGTCTGGTAATGACCAGCGACGGATTCCACTCAACGCTGGCGGAGGCCGTGTCAATCCGTGCTTTCGCATCCGTTTGTTTCAGTGAGCGTCGCTGGGGAATTACGGACATCCTTGTCTGTATGCTCCATATCTTTCCCTGGAAACTGTATGTGAGGGTGAACCGATGGCTTGCGGTGTTGCTCTCGCTTCGGTTGCTGAGGCTGTCTATGTGTCCTGTTTCATATCCTTGTGGGAGATGTCCGAACACTTGTTGCCCTTCTTGCGGAAAAGAAGAAAGGTCATAAGTGTCCTGAAAGTTTGTTTCGTGTTCGTTTCGGAACGCATATGCCAGTTGCAGGTGCGACTTGCCGCCGAAAACATCGGTATAAGCCAGCTCCATTTCATGACTTTGAGTATTATAAGGTGATTCCTGAAACTGATTCTGGAGGCTTACCGAATCATTTCCCAGATGGTCCTTCAGCCGGAAATAAGTGACCTGAGCCAGTGTGAACGATTCGTTGCTTGTCTTGTTCCGGCTGCCCAGATAACTTAATGTCAGATTGTTTCCCCTCTTCCCCAACTTTCTGGTGAACAATGCGTTGATGTCATACCCCCACGAGTCACGTTTGTCTTGTGTCTGGCGCAGATGGTCGTTTATGCGGCTTTGCGTGACAATCTTTTCCGGGTTGGCGAAAGGATTCTTCAGATCCACATGCGGATTCTCGCTGAAGACGGAACTGTGCGTGTCGTTCCGGTTGGTGGAAGGCAAGTATCGCGCATTCCCTCCGATGGAAAAGGTGGTCATGCTGTCTATTTCCCACTTGATGTTCAGGTTTCCGCTTGCGTTTCGGTCTTTGCTCAGGGAATTGTTCGTGTTGATGCCATATTGGGTCTCCTCAGTCAGATAGTTTTCATTATAGCCGGAGCCAGTCGCTCCGTTGCGGTTGTATGAGTAGCCTGCTCCTCCCGAGATTTCCAGTTCCTCCGTGATGTTCCGGCTGAAGCTTGCCGCCAGCGAATGCGACACGTTCCGTTCGTCAGGTGTGGTGAATTCCCTGTTCCCTGAGCGTCCGATGACACTGAAGTTGTCACCCCCTTCTTCAAACCGGAACACTTGTCCGTTCATGTTTCTCCTTTTGTGGTTGCCATAGCCAGCTTCGGCTGATGCGGTCAGCGTTTCGTTCAGCTTCTTCTTTGTCTGCAAGTCAAGCACGTAGTTCTTTTCCGTGTCTTTCATTCCCGTGCTTTTCTCCTTGTCGGTTTCCTTGTCATACACTTTCAGGCGGCTTACAAACGATGCCGGGATATTCTCAAGTGCTATTTTATTGTTTCCTTTGAAAAATTCTTTTCCGTTTACCGTGATTTCCTTGATGGGATAGCCGTTGAACGACAGAGAGTATGTTTTCGGGTCATAGTTCAGTCCCGGAATGCGGCGTACCAGTGCTTCCAGATAAGCGTCGTCCGGCATCTTGAAGGCACCGGGGTTGAATACGACGGTGTCGCCTTTCTGTTCCATCGGAAGGATAGGGGCGGTTACCGTGACTTCGTCCAGATGCAATGTGTCGGAAAGATGATACACCACAGAATCTCTTGCGGTCTGTTTCTGGGCGGACAGACGGATGCATGTCGCGGACAGGCAGAGAATCATAAGTAGGCATGCCATATATTTCATCTTTCCGGGGTGGCGTTTGTTCGTGTTCGATTACCCCGTTGTTCCGGTTAAGACAGCAGCCTGTTCCAACCGGAACAACGGGATGTTTTCTTTTAGGGAAGTTTAGGATATTTCGACCAGTCGGGTTTCCGTTTTTCAAGGAATGCCTTCCCGCCTTCCTGAGCTTCCTCTGTCATGTAATAGAGCATGGTCGCGTCTCCGGCCAGTTCCTGGATTCCAGCCTGTCCGTCAAGCTCCGCGTTCAGTCCGGCCTTGATCATGCGGAGGGCAAGCGGACTGTGCTGCATCATGGTTTCTGCCCATTCCACCACTTCGTCTTCCAGACGGTCGAACGGAACCACTTTGTTCACCAGTCCCATTTCGAGGGCCTCCTGAGCGGAATACTGGCGGCAGAGGAACCAGATTTCACGTGCTTTCTTCTGGCCCACGACACGAGCCAGATAAGACGAACCGAATCCGGCGTCGAAACTTCCCACGCGTGGCCCGGTCTGTCCGAAGATGGCATTCTCTGAAGCGATGCTCAGGTCGCAGACTACATGGAGCACGTGTCCTCCTCCGATGGCATATCCGTTGACCATGGCAATCACGGGTTTCGGGAGAGAGCGTATCTGCTTCTGCACATCAAGGATGTTCAGGCGGGGCACTCCGTCGGTCCCTACATAGCCTCCGTGCCCCTTTACATGCATGTCGCCGCCCGAACAGAATGCCTTGTCTCCTGCTCCGGTCAGGACCACGACATTGATGTCCCGGCAGTCCCGGCAATAGTAGAAGGCATCGCTCAGTTCCTTTGTCGTGTCCGGAGTGAATGCATTCCGGTAGCGCGGGCGGTTGATGGTGATTTTTGCGATTCCGTTATAGAACTCAAACAGGATGTCCTGATAAGTCTTGATGGTTTTCCATTCTCTTGTTTGTGACATATCTTTCTATTTTTTGAGGTTATGATAATAGCTTTTCAGCAGTTCCACATCGCTTTCTTTCTCGGTAAACACCTCAAGGAAAAGCGGCTGGGAGGAAGTCTCTTCTTTCGTGAACCGGATGACGGCGGCTTCCAGTTCTTCTTCATTGCGGGCCGAAAGGTAAAGGAAGCCTCTGTCTTCCGCCCAGGCCCGTGCCGATGTCTGGTGGCTTGCGATGACAAACCGGGTGGTTATGGGGTGAACTTCCAGTCCCGGCAGGGCATGGAATATCTCTCCTCCGCTGTTGTTCAGGAGCATGATGCGTAGATTGCTTCCGTAGTTGGGATTCCAGAGCGCGTTCATGTCATAAAAGAAACTTAAGTCGCCTATGAACACGAAATTCAATTTTAGGGAAGCGGATGCATAACCTACGGCAGTGGAGAGCGAACCCTCGATGCCGTTTGTCCCTCGGTTGGAAAACACTTCGATGCCGGCAGGGAGGTCGAACAGTTGGGCATAACGCACGACAGAACTGTTTGCCAGATGCAATACACTGGATGAAGGAAGCCGGTGCATGACTTTCCCTACCGCTCCCATTTCAGAAAACGGGAAATCGGGTTCTGGTTGCGCCAATGCTTTCCATTTTTCCGGATATTCGGACAACTTTTCTTCTGCCGTTGTCTGTGCCGCAATCCTTTCCCAGAATTCGAGCGGATTCATTTCTACTGTTGAAGTGAGCGACTGAAAGACATCGGCCACTTGTCCGTCGGACGCAATGTGCCAATGTTCGACAGGAGGATAGCGGCGCAGAAATTTCTTCAGCCGTCCTGAAATGATGTGTCCTCCGTAAGTGACGAGCAATTCCGGACGCATGTTTTCCAGCGTGTCTTTGTCCGTTGAGGCAAGCAGAGGTTCGATGCGGCGGATTGCTTTCACGGGTGCACTCTGGTTGCTGATGTTTTCAGCCATCCATACGAAATGAGATTCGATGTGGCAGGCGGTTGATGGAGTGAGGGAGCAGGCAGGAGTGTTCTGTCCTGCTACCGCCATCCTTCGTGAATAACGGTGGAATCTCTCCATAAAGACCTGTATGGCCTCATTCCCTTCATACCTTCTGATGACACGTACTTCAGGAAGTTTGTTTACGGGAAAGTCGAAAAACGGCTGGTTGACGGGGACATTGATGTGAACCGGACCTTTCCCGTGATGATCAAGTTCAAGCAGAGCCTCATTGATGAGGCGGTTGCAATGCCAGTCATCTTCTCTGTCCTTTATTTCTGGCAGGTCTACAGATTTTTTTACGAGCTTTCCGAATACGCCGGGTTGTGGAAGGGTCTGTCCGTCCATCTGTCCAATCCATGCGCCGGGTCGGTCGGCCGAGATGACCAACAGCGGTATCTGCTGATAGAAAGCTTCCGCCACAGCCGGATGGAGGTTGAGCAGTGCCGAGCCTGAAGTGCAGCATACAGCCGCAGGTGCGTTCCCGTTCAATGCAAGTCCCAGTGCGAAGAATCCCGCACTCCGTTCGTCAGTTACCGGATAACAGGTGAATGCAGGAATGCTGGCCAGTGTCTGCACGACAGGAATGTCTCTGCTTCCCGGGCAGAGCACGATTTGTCTTATGCCGTGTGCTTCAAGCAGGGCTGCCAGTTGCAATATGTTTTTTTTGTCTGTATACATTGTACATGCAGTCAATAAAAGTTCGTTTATAGGATGTTCCGCATGGTGTCCATTTTGTGCTGAGTCTCTTCCCATTCCGGTTCAGCCTCGGAAGTGGGGAGAATCCCTCCGCCGGCATACAGGAGAGCTTTGTCCTCTCTGGTTTGCATGCAGCGCAGATTGACATAGAGCGTGGTTTCCCCTTTTGGGGAAAGCCATCCGATGATTCCCGAGTAGTAGCTTCGGTCATATCCTTCCGAGTTTAGGATAAAGCGGTACGCTTCTTCTTTTGGAAGACCGCATACGGCAGGAGTGGGATGCAGTTCCTGAAGGATGTCTCCCAGATGGAGCGTGTCTTTCAGCGTGAAGTGAAAATCCGTTTTCAGATGGACCAACTGTCCCGCGCGTGCCGTATAAGGCCCTTTTTCTTTCAGCTTGGAGCCGAACTTCTTGACAGTCTTGCGGATGTATTCGCTTACGAATTCCTGCTCTTCCTTGTTCTTTCTGTCCCATTCGGTAGGCATGTTTTCTCCGTCCATCTGCATGGTTCCGGCCAAGGCTACGGTGTGCCATTCCGTTCCGCTTCCGCTGAGGATGATTTCGGGTGTACTGCCTGTCCATGTACCGCTGACGGGGGTATGGCAGAGTGAAATCATCATTCTCGGATAACTGTTGCAGGCTTTGACGAATGCATTCAGCGGGGAGAATCCGGGTGTGAGGGAATGCGGGCTCTGGCGTGAAAGCACAAGTTTCCGGAACTCGCCTTTTTTCAGTGGGGTGATGAAGAGGTCGAATGTTTCGGTGTACTTCTGCTTCTCGTCTGCGGCTTCAAGAACGTTGGGCAAGGCGGGGACGGAACTTGTCTGCAGTCCTGTCTCGTCTTTCATTACACCGGATATTTCATCCCACCCGTGTGCCGTCTTGTCCGGACGGATAATCACTATCGGGTGCGGTCCGGATGTCTGGAACGGTGCCATGATGAATCCTTCCTTTCCGTTCAGACCGGCCAATGTCTCCACGATTTCCGGATTTCCTTCCTTTTGCAGAATCAGGATTGGCTCGTCCGTCCAGGGAAGCCGGTAGAGTGCAAAGCTCCTGTTGCTCCGTGTCAGATTGTCTATCAGTTGATGGACAGTTGTTTCTGGTATATTCATAAATGCTTTTTTACGATTTGGTTAGTTATGCGTGCTGTTGATACCAGCTTCCCTTCCGGGCTGGTGATGTCGATGTTCCAGATGTGGGTGGTCCTTCCTCTGTGGATAAGTGTTCCGGTGGCTTCCACCCAGCTTCCGCATGGTACCATGCTGACGTGGTTGGCACTGACTTGTATGCCGCATGACATCTGGCTTTCGGCGCATAGAGGAATGGAACCGTGTCCGGCCACGATTTCTGCCAGAGCCAGCGAAGCTCCTCCGTTCAGGATGCCGAAAGGCTGGCAAGTCCGTTCGTCTACCGGCATGACAGCCTTTACATAGCCTTCTTTCATTTCTGTGAAGCGTATGCCCAGATGCTCTCCCATAGAATGAGACAGGTCGGGCAGCCCGGTGTGGTCTGTATCGTTTGTTTGCATATTCATACGGATGATATTAATTTGCAAAAATACATAATTCCCGGGAAACGTGAGGCCGGTATGCGGGAAATTACGGAATGTTAATTGTTGGAAGCGGAAAAGCCGGAGAAAGTTATGTGGAGATGAAGGAGAGTGTTCGGGGGAGGAGTGAGTGCGGGGAAATAAAAAAGCAATCCTCCTGTAGAATATGTTCGGAAAGAGGATTGCTTCTCAAATGTTTGTCTTCATGTGCTTACCCGATATAATAGTTCAACTCAATATACAGCACATGCTTTCTTCCGACGGTCGTGTCGTCAATGTTGAGTTTTCCTTCCCGGGCGAGCCAACCGATTGCTGCATTGATTTGCCTGTCCGGAAGTCCGGTCGCTTTCTTGACTTCATTGTAATCCCATTTCCGGTGTTCACCTTGAAGCAGCCTCCAGATGATACCTGCGCTTTCTCCGATACTTTGTACATCCATAAGCTATAAATTTAGTAAATTGAAATGTTTTGATAAGATTCAAGGTCACTAAGGAGTGGAGCATACCGGACTCGAACCGGTCACCTCGACACTGCCAGTGTCGCGCTCTAGCCAGATGAGCTAATGCCCCGAACGTTTGTGCAAATGTAAGATTAAATTTTTATATTTTCAATTTTTCGGCCTCTTAAATCAATTCCAATCGTTATTTTTGTCGTGAAAATCATATGCGGATACAAAATGACCGCTTGTTCCGTTTGAAGTACAAGGTTGTTTTGACCGGAATACCCTGGTGTTTTTTGGGAGCAGGAAAGAAGTTTTAAAATAGAAATTTATGAAGTTGAATGTTCGAAAAGCCGTCATGGACGATTTGGACCGTCTGATGGAAATCTTCGCCGCGGCCAAGCGTTTTATGGCTGACACCGGCAATCCGGGGCAGTGGGTGGCCGGTTACCCTCAGCGTGAACTGATGGCCGGTGAGATAGCGTCTTCCTGGTGTTATGTGTGTGAAACGGAAGAGGGGAGAGTGGTGGCTACCTTCTGTCTCATTCCGGGACCCGACCTCACTTATTCCTATATTGAAGACGGAGCCTGGCCTGATGACCGGCCTTATTATGTGATTCATCGTCTGGCTTCTGACGGCACTTGTAGGGGTGTCGGTTCTTTCTGCCTCGACTGGTGCTTTTCCCGCTGTCCTTGTCTTCGCGTAGATACGCATGCCGACAACAAAGTGATGCAGGGACTGCTGGCCAGAAACGGTTTTGTGCGTTGTGGAATCATTTATCTTAAAAATGGTTCGCCGCGCATAGCTTATCAGAAGGGAGGGTAAGCCCTTCATAACGTGTTTCGTAAAGGCAATTGTTCTTGTTTGCATAAGTTTCCGGTACCGAGGGTGCTGCCGCTGCGGTCCGGATTCGCAGGAATACGGAGAAAGCCGGGATTGTATTGTTTGGAAGAGGTGAATACGTTTCATAGGAGGAGTGGCCGTTTATATGGACCGTGCCGAAACCTCGAATGTCAATATGTTTGTTTGAAGAATGGAAAAGATAAAATGTATTTGTGTGGTGAGAGAGCTTTTCAAGGCTTTCTCGGAACTTGAAGCCTGTTTGGTGGAGGCACATGGCATGTCGCCGAATGAGGCTGTGGTGCTGTGCGGCATCGGAAACAAGATTGTGCCTGCAGGCACTGTTGTGGAGCGGACGAGAGTGAAATTCCTGAACAGTCGCTTCCGCTATTCAAGAATTATGTGGTGTCGGAATACCATCCGACGTTTTAGCTGGTATTGGGTATGAAGAGAAAGAAAGAATGGATTGTACCTGAAGGGGCGGACGAAGTGTTGCTCCACACCTGTTGTGCACCTTGTTCTTCGGCCATTGTCGAGTGGATGATGTCTCATGGTGTGCGTCCTACCATTTATTATTGTAATCCGAACATTTATCCGGAAAAGGAATATCTGATACGGAAGGACGAGTGCACGCGTTATGCTCATTCGCTGGGATTGGATATAGTGGATGCCGATTACGACCATGAAGCCTGGCGTTGCCGGATGGTCGGACTGGAAAGGGAACCGGAGCGTGGCGGACGTTGTCTGCAGTGTTTCAGAATGCGTCTGCTTGATACGGCGCGTTATGCCCATGAGCATGGATTCCGTGTGATTACTACCACGCTCGCTTCTTCCCGATGGAAAAGTCTTGACCAGATCAATGAGGCCGGACGCTTTGCCGTTTCTTCCTATCCGGATGTGGTCTGGTGGGATCAGAACTGGCGGAAAGGGGGACTGAGCGAACGTCGGGCGGCTATCATCCAGGAGTATAATTTCTATAACCAGCAATATTGCGGCTGTGAGTTCAGTATGCGGAAGACGGATGAGTGATTTCTCCGCTATTCCGCATGTGCCGTATGGCGGGCCGCAGGCTGTTCTTTTCCGGTGCCTGTCTGGGCGGCCGTTGCCGTGTCCGATTTCAGCGGAACGGTGTTTTCTTTGTATGCGGCGAAACCTTTCACTTTGACGCGTTCCTTTTTCTCCTCCTCACCGATTTCTTCTGTGCCGATCTGATTCATGTTGTCCTTTATGAAGTTGTGGATGTCGAAGAAAAAGTCGAGCAGCATCTTCATGTGTTCCTCCAGTTCGCCTTCGTTCGGTGAAAAATAGGTGTGGCAGTGGGAGTGGAGTCCGATGGTTTTTCCGTCCTCATCTGCCATATATACTGTGGTCACGATAGACTTTACGTTGGAGAGATTGATGATTTCCTTCAGAATCGGGAACGCTTCGTTGTCCGCATTGATGCATCCCCACCACGGGTTCCATATCATTATGAACCGGTTCTCTTCTTCTGCGGCGATATAGAAGTCCTCTCCCTGATACTTGAAGCAGATTTGCTGTTCCTCGTTCATTGCAGGCTGGCATCCTATTTTCTTCAGCGTGCTGATGACCAGTTCGTTTGTGCTCACATCGTCCAGCTCATTCTTTGTGAGGCGTTCAATGTGTTCCAGACGCCTGCGGCGGATGTTCAGAAACCGGAGTGCAAAAAGTATGACGGGCCATAAGGCCAGTGCCACAACGGCTATCAGAAGGGTGATTTCACTGATGTTTGTCATGATGTCTGGTGTTTTGGTTGGTGAAACAAAAGGTTGTCTGTATTCTTCAGACCTTAAAGATAAGAAAAAAATCGGGAACATAACATCTCTTAGCCTTTTTTAATTGGAAACCATGCAGCAAAAAGGGCTTTTGTTTGTTTATTTGTTGAAAACTAAAAACTAGAAAGCAATGAAAAGAATGATGTTTATGATGCTTGCCCTGCTGGCTCTGGCGGGCAATATATGCGCTCAGGAAACGAGAGAGCTGACAAAGGAAGAGAGGAAGGCTTTGCAGGAAAGGCTGGACAGCCTGCAGTATGAAGAGGCGGTGAAGGCAGTCAACGCGAAAGAGTTTACGCTGGAGGCCGACCAGGTGGTGTTCAAGTACGGGCAGACGGCCTATGTGTCTTCCAATACGAACTTTGTGTCGGTGACGGGTGAAGATGCCGTGGTGCAGGTGGCTTTCAACATCCCGGTTTCCGGTCCTAACGGACTGGGAGGCGTGACGGTCGACGGAACAGTTTCCAGCTATGAGCCTAAGATCGACAAGAAAGGCAACCTGTCGTTGTCGCTGAACGTGATGGGAACGGGAATTTCGGCACGGATTGATATTTATATGCCGAAAGGCACTAACCGGGCTTCCGTGACGATTTCACCCAATTTCAACTCGAACCGTCTGACGCTTAACGGAGTGATTCTTCCGGCGGAACGGAGCAGTGTGTTCAAGGGGCGTTCTATCTGATTGTGAAACATTGGTAGGTCGTGTTTCTTGTTCCGCGGTCTTTGTGCGGAAATATCCCGCTGTTTTCATCTGAACATCCCGTTGTTTTGATTGAAGTATCCTCATGTTTTGAGAATGGGAAGATGCGGAAGAAGGACATGGCATTTGTAGAATAAAAAAGGAGAATTTGAAATGAAAAAGTTATTGTTATTGGCATGCGTGGCATTGGTGATGTCGGCATGTGAAAAAGATCCCGATATGGGAGAACTGGACGCGAATCTGGCCGTTTATACGGACTATGACACAGGGGCGGACTTCGGTGCTTACCGGACTTATTTCTTGCCGGACAGCATTCTGGAACCGGGCAGTCATCATGCCTATTATTGGAAAGATGAGAACGCGCTGGCGATTATCGGAAAAGTTGAGGCCCAGATGAACAGCCGGGGATATACACGCATCACCGATCCGGAAAAGAAAGATGAGGCGAGTGTCGGCGTGCAGTTGTCGTATATAGCCCAGACCACTCATGTGGTTACCGGCGGCTATTTCGGCGGATGGTGGAACTATGGTTTCTGGGGTCCGTGGAGCGGATGGTATTATCCGTATCCGGTGAGCTATTCGTATGACACGAACACGCTGGTGATGGAAATGGTCGACCTGACGGCTTCGGATGCTTCGGACAACAGACTGCCGGTGGTGTGGTATGCCAACGCTTCGGGCTTCGACTTTGGCGGACAATATAATCTGCGGTTGCTTGAGGATGCGGTAGACCAGGCTTTTGAACAGTCACCTTATATTAAAGCTAATTAAACGATAGGAGGAAGGTTATTATGAAAAAGATATTCAAAAAAGCGGTTTTCGCTTGTATGCTGCTGTTGGGAGTTTCCGCACAGGGTTTTGCGCAATGGGATGCCAGCAAGGTTGATCTGAAGATTGACTGGCAGATGAACGCTCCTTTGTCGACTGATTTTGCAGACAAACTGAGCGGATGGGGTATGAACTATGAACTGACTTATAGCATCACTCCCCGTTGGGATGTCGGGGTGTTCGCTTCGTTCCATACCAACCACAAGTATATAGGCCGTCAGACGTTGGAGATTTCGCCCACCGAGTCGCTGACCACCGACCAGCAGCGTTCTGCTTTTCAGGTGCCGTTCGGTGTGATGGGAGCTTTCAATCTGTCCACCAATAAACATTGCCAGCCTTATATCGGAGTGAAAGCCGGTGTGATGTTTGCGAGGAACACCACCTATTATGCTTCAAGAGGATTGTACGACAAGGCTTGGGGATTTTACGTGTCGCCCGAAATCGGTCTGAAGATTTATCCTACCGGAAAGCATTGGGGTATCCATGTGGCTGGCTACTACAGCTATGCGACCAACCAGACCCGGACATTGACGATGAACATCGACGGCCAGAGTAATGTTGGATTCCGTCTGGGTGTGATATTCTGACAGGCAGGAAGTGTGTGAGAAGAAGAAGGGGCTGCCTCAAAATGAAAGCTGGTTTTTATTTTGAGGCAGCTTCTTTGCCGTCTCGTGGTTCTTTCTTAAATTCGTGGTGTAAAATCATTGAAAAACGGAAATTGTATGAAATCATTGAATTATGCCCTTGTCAGCTCCTTGTGTGCGCTGGTGATAGGGGTCTTGCTTGTTGTATGGCCGGATATGGCTGTCAATTATCTGGTGATAACCGTCGGTGTGTTGTTCCTTATTCCCGGACTGGTGGGTGTGTTCTCTTATTTTTCTTCCGTGCAGAAGCGGCGTAGAGAGGGAGTGAGAGCCATATTTCCGGTCGTTGCTTTAGGAAGTGCATTGTTCGGTATATGGCTTGTTCTGATGCCTGCATTTTTTGTGACCATTTTTATGTATGTACTGGGTGTGCTGCTTCTGCTTGGAGGGTTGAGCCAGCTTTCGGAATTTGTGGCAGCCAGGAGCTATGTGCGTGTGCCGGCTGGGATGTATGTGTTTCCGGTGCTGGTGATGGCAGCCGGGCTGGTGGTGCTTTTCAATCCCTTTGAGGCGGCGATGCTCCCCTTTATGGTTCTGGGAGTTTCTTTCATCGTATATTCGCTGATTGACATCGTGCGGCTGGTCCGCTTCCGCAGGAAAACGGCTGTTCCCGATATTCAGGACGTTACGCCGATTGAAGAGACGAAAGAATGAGCATGTCTCACACAGTCCCGGAATTGCGGTATTGTTTCGGAGACATGCCAGTGTATCGTTTGAAGTATTTTCCGAAGAAAGAGATGTCAGAGAAATTGAGCGAATAGGCTATTTCCTGTATTGTCATTTCAGTGGAGCGCAGTTTGGCCTGGGCATCACGGATGATGAATGATGAGATAAGGTCGGTCAGTGTCTTGTTCGTGACCTTTTTCACCGTGGTGCTCAGATGCTGTGGCGACAGGTGCATCTTGTCGGCATAGAAGGCCACGTTGCGCTCCTTCTTGTAATATTGTATGATGTAGCGCACCAGCTCTTTCACGATTTCCTGATTACGGTTGTAGTGGTTGGTCTTTCCGGGCGTGTTGGCGGCGTTGGCGTTATAGGCCGTTATCAGCAACTGGGTATAGAGCAGACCGATTTGCATGTCATTGAGGAGTTCCTGTTTCAGGCGCGTTGTCCGGATGATGGCCATGAATGCCTCCTGGAATATTTTGCTGACCTCGGGAGTGAGTTTCAGCACCGGCTGGTCGAGTATGGACGGAGTATATTCGATGGTCTGCGAAAACAGGTGCGAATTTTCTATGGTGCGCTGGGCGATGCCGACATACATGAAGCGGCAGTCGGATGTCTGGTTCAGAATCTGGAAATACATTCCCGGCAGGATGATAGCCAGTGAACTGGCTTCCATTTCGTATTGGGTGAGGTGGATGGAAATCTTGCATGTGCCGCGAAGGCATAACAGAAAGATGCTGCGCGGAGATATGGCGGCTTGCCGGAAAAGTTCCTTGAAGCTGCCTGTCATGTCAATGCCTGCAAGCAGATTTTGTGTTTTATAGTCGGTGGTCAGTTCTTTTACTTTTTTCATCTGTTTCAGCTTGATTTTTTCTTGCACTCCAAATATAAGTCTATTTATTTTATCTGCCAAATCCAGCTTGCGGTAAATGAGTCCGTACTTGCTGCAGCAAGTGTTTTTTGTGGGGCGGATGTATGACGGAATGCCGGGTTTGCGCGCCCGTTCCGGCCGCTGTTCATGGAGAACCGTTTCGGGATGGCAAGAACAAGCCTTTGCCTGAAGCCGGACAAGCGTTTGCTTTCGGGAAAACAGACACTTGTTTTAGACGGGATGTCCTTTTGTCTTGTCCGGAACGGAATGAGACATCCCCGGGTGTCCGCAGACAAGCTTTTTCATCCATTTCACGGATGAATTTGTAGGTACTTTCGTAAAAAAGTAGCATCTTTGCACTATGAATTGGATTGAACACGTAACCGTATTGGAATTATTGATAAAAGGGCTTATCGTGGGGGTGGTCGTTTCCGCTCCGCTGGGTCCGGTGGGGGTGCTTTGTATCCAGCGGACACTGAACAAAGGACGCTGGTTCGGTTTCGTGACCGGGCTGGGTGCCGCATTGAGTGACATCTGCTATGCGTTGCTCACCGGATACGGCATGAGTTTCATGGATGAGCTTATTCTGAAGCACCAGATATTCCTGCAGGTGGTGGGAAGCGTCATGCTGTTCGCGTTTGGTATCTATACGTTCCGGAGCAATCCGGTGCGTGCGCTCCGTCCTTCATCGGGCAAGCGGGGCACTTATCTGCACAATTTTGTCACCGCCTTTCTGGTCACCTTTTCCAATCCGCTGATTATCTTCCTGTTCATCGGACTCTTCGCGCGGTTTTCTTTCGTGATGCCGGGCAGTCCGATAGGCTTCCAGCTTGTGGGTTATCTGGCCATCATTCTGGGTGCCGTGAGCTGGTGGTTCAGCATCACTTATTTTGTCAACAAGGTGCGGGCGCGTTTCAATTTGCGCGGCATCTGGGTGCTGAACCGGATTATCGGTGTCGTGGTGGTCATCGCCGCGCTTGTGGGATTTGTGCTGGCGGCCACAGGCAAATCATTTTCGTAATATTTTCGCTTATGTATATTTCTCAACAACTGAAACAGAAGAACATTGCGGAGTATCTGCTTTACATGTGGCAGATAGAAGACCTGATACGGGCCAACGGCTTCGACATGGAAAAGATAAGGAAAACCATCATTGAGCCGTATCCCATTCCGGACGAGCAGAAGAAGGAGCTGTCGCAGTGGTATGCCGACCTGATTCAGATGATGCGTGACGAGGGGGTGGCGGAGAAAGGTCATCTTCAGATAAACAGAAACATCATTATCTGGCTGACCGACCTGCATTTGCGTTTGCTCCGTTCGCCCAAGTTCCCTTATTATAGTGCGGCTTATTATAAGGCTCTGCCTTTCATCGTGGAACTGCGTGCGAAGGGAGCCGACAAAGACGAGCCGGAACTGGAAACCTGTTTTGAAGCCATGTATGGGGTGCTGATGCTCAGGCTCCAGAAAAAAGAGGTGAGCGAAGCCACCCAGAAGGCTATCAAGGTGATAGGTGATTTGCTGGCCATGCTGGCAGGTTATTATATAAAGGACAAGAAAGGAGAACTTGATTTTGAATGACATAAAGAACATATTGATAACCGGTGCCAACGGACAGTTGGGCAACGAGATGCGCCTGCAGGCGGGGGAGAACGGAGCCTTCAATTATTTCTTTACGGATGTGGCCGAACTTGACATTTGTGATGAAGAGGCGGTCATGCGTTATGTGACCGGGCATGAGATTGATGCCGTCGTGAATTGTGCGGCCTATACGGCGGTCGACAAGGCAGAAGACAATCCGGAACTGTGCGACCGTCTGAACCACGTGGCTCCGGGGTATCTGGCCAAAGCGGTCCGGTCGCGCGGCGGATGCCTGGTGCAGATTTCTACCGATTATGTGTTCGACGGAATGGCGCATGTACCCTATCGGGAAGACCATCCTGCCTGTCCGGCTTCTGTCTATGGAGTCACAAAACTGGCGGGCGAGCGGGAAGCGATGGAGTATTGCCCTGATACGATGGTCATCCGCACGGCATGGCTCTATTCTACGTTCGGAAACAATTTCGTGAAGACGATGCTCCGTCTGGGCCGTGAAAGGGAAACGCTGGGAGTGGTTTCCGACCAGATTGGCACGCCTACTTATGCACGCGATCTGGCATCTGTCATCTTTGTGGCATTGAACAAAGGGGTTGTTCCGGGCATCTATCATTTCAGCAATGAAGGTGTGTGCTCCTGGTATGACTTTACAAAGATGATTCACAGGCTGGCCGGAATTACTGCCTGTGATGTCCGTCCGATTCATACGGAGGACTATCCCACCCGTGCCGTCCGTCCCCATTACTCTGTGCTCGACAAGGCAAAGATAAAGCAGGTGTATGGAGTTGAAGTGCCATATTGGGTGGACAGTCTGGAGGAATGTGTGCGGAGACTGAAGTTTGAAAATGGAAAATAACAAGTGATTTATGAATGAAATAGAAAGAAGAAGAACGTTTGCTATCATTGCACATCCGGATGCCGGTAAAACCTCATTGACGGAAAAGCTGCTGCTTTTCGGCGGGCAGATTCAGGTAGCGGGAGCGGTAAAGTCGAACAAGATCAGAAAGACGGCCACTTCCGACTGGATGGACATCGAGAAGCAGCGCGGTATTTCAGTGACCACTTCTGTGATGGA
Organism: uncultured Phocaeicola sp.; assembly: GCA_944320815.1. Taxonomy (GTDB): domain Bacteria; phylum Bacteroidota; class Bacteroidia; order Bacteroidales; family Bacteroidaceae; genus Phocaeicola. The sequence goes on from CALUIZ010000010.1 coordinate 29,013, forward strand.
ATTTGATTACCGCGATTATAAGGTGAACATACTTGACACGCCGGGTCACCAGGATTTTGCGGAGGACACTTATCGTACGCTGACTGCAGTGGACAGTGTGATTATCGTGGTGGACGGTGCGAAGGGTGTGGAAACGCAGACGCGCAAGCTGATGGAAGTCTGCCGTATGCGCAACACTCCTGTTATCATCTTCGTCAACAAGATGGACCGTGAGGCGAAAGATCCGTTCGATTTGCTTGATGAGCTGGAGAATGAACTGGTTATCGGTGTGCGTCCGCTCACGTGGCCTATCGAAAGCGGACCGCGCTTCAAGGGTGTATATAACATTTATGAGAAGAAACTGAATCTTTTCCAGCCTTCCAAACAGGTGGTGACGGAGAAAGTGGAAGTGGACATTCATACGGAAGATTTGGACAATCATATCGGTGCGCCGCTGGCTGAAAGGTTGCGTAATGAGCTGGAACTGATAGAAGGAGTATATCCAGAATTTGATGTGGAGGATTATCTGAAGGGAGAGCTCGCGCCTGTCTTCTTTGGTTCGGCGTTGAATAATTTCGGTGTACAGGAACTGCTCGACTGTTTTGTGGAGATTGCTCCCAGTCCGCGTCCGGTGCAGGCGGAAGAGCGCGTCGTGATGCCGGAGGAACCCAAGTTTACGGGATTCATATTCAAGATAACGGCAAATATCGACCCGAATCACCGCTCCTGTGTGGCTTTTTGCAAGGTATGTTCGGGAAAGTTTGCCCGTAATACGCCTTATCTTCATGTGCGGCACAACAAGACCATGCGTTTCTCTTCGCCCACTCAGTTCATGGCCCAGCGCAAGACTACGGTTGATGAGGCTTGGGCAGGTGACATCATCGGTCTTCCCGACAACGGAGTGTTCAAGATTGGAGATACACTGACCGAAGGCGAAGTGTTGCATTTCAAGGGATTGCCCAGTTTCTCTCCGGAGATGTTCAAGTATATTGAGAATGCCGACCCGATGAAGACAAAGCAGTTGAATAAGGGTATCGATCAGTTGATGGACGAAGGTGTGGCACAGTTGTTTGTCAATCAGTTCAATGGGCGCAAGATTATCGGTACGGTAGGGCAGCTCCAGTTTGAGGTGATTCAGTATCGTCTGGAAAATGAGTATAATGCCAAATGCCGTTGGGAACCCGTCAGCCTTTACAAAGCTTGCTGGATAGAGAGCGATGACCCAGAGGAGCTGGAAGCTTTCAAGAAGCGTAAGTATCAGTACATGGCAAAGGACCGTGAAGGCCGTGATGTATTTCTTGCCGACAGCAACTATGTATTGCAGATGGCCCAGAACGATTTCAAGCATATCAAGTTCCACTTCACAAGCGAGTTCTAGGCTTGTCCTTCTTTGCACTGCAAGATATAACAGGCCCGTAGAGTGTTTTCCCGGGGGGAAGACTCTGCGGGCCTGTTTGTGTCGTCAGGAAACGGTTCCTGTCATTTTGTTCGTTTCTTGAACCATACGGTAAACCAGACAGCGGCTATTATCGTGCAGGCGATGCCGACGGGATAGGAGACTGCAGGAGACAGATTCAGTCCTTCGGGAGCAATCACGATGTAGGTGCTGCACACGCTCGTCATGAACAGTGCCGGGATGAGCGTAATCCAATAGTTCTTCTTGGCCTGCACCATCCATACAGTAATTGCCCATAAGGTGAATACGGCCAGTGTCTGGTTGCACCATGCAAAGTATCTCCAGATAATTTTGAATCCCTCCGCATCGCTGAAACTGTACACCAGCAGCCCGATGGTCGTAAGGAAGATAGGAATACATATCAGCAGGCGTTTGCGGATGCTTCGTTGTTCGATGTGGAAAAAGTCGGCTACAATCAACCGTGCGGAACGCAGTGCCGTGTCTCCGCTGGTAATCGGAGCGGCCACAATGCCGAGAATGGCCAATATGCCTCCGAAACTACCCAACCATTCAATCGAGATGTCGGTGGCCACCTTTGCTCCGGAGTAAGCGATTCCGGTGGCTTTGTCCACAATTCCGTTTTCCTGGAAAAACCAGGTAGCTGCCGCCGCCCAGATGAGTGCCACGATGCCCTCCGTCACCATCGCTCCATAGAATACAGGACGGCAATGCTTCTCGTTGGTGATGCACCGTGCCATGAGAGGTGACTGTGTGGCATGGAAGCCGCTGATGGCACCGCAGGCGATGGAGATGAACATCATCGGGAAGATAGGGCTTTTTTCGTATTTGGTGCCGAATCCGTTCCACATCTCAGGCAGGTCGGGAGCTTTTACGTAAAGCATTACCAGAATGCCCATTGCCATGAAGAGGAGGGCAACGGCGAAAAGCGGATAAATGCGTCCGATGATTTGGTCGATGGGCAGCATGGTGGCCAGTACATAATAGAGGAAGATGACCGCCATCCAGAAATACACGTCAAGATATTCGGGAGTCATTCCTGCCAGCAGTTCTGCGGGGCCTGAAACGAATACCGCTCCGACCAGCACCATCAGAATCATGGTGAACACACATGCCACTTTCTTGGTACGTTGTCCCAAGAAGCGGCCTATCTGTTCCGGAAGACTTTCTCCGTCGTGCCGGAGCGAGAGCGTTCCTGAAAGAAAGTCGTGTACCGCTCCCGCGAATATTGTTCCCACTACAATCCAGATATAGGATGCTGTACCGAACTGCGCACCCATGATGGCACCGAAGATAGGGCCAAGTCCGGCGATGTTGAGAAACTGAATCATGAATATTTTCCATGTGGGGAGAGGAATATAGTCCACTCCGTCGGCCTTGGTGACGGCCGGAGTCTTGCGCGCAGGGTCGGGGGCGAAGATGCGGTCGATGAACTTTCCGTAGGTCCAATACCCCACCAGCAAGAGAACCAATGCAATGCTGAATGTTACCATAGTGTTTTGATTTGATATTTAAATGGCGCAAAAATAACAAATATGCTATATAGTATGCTTGTTTTCCCGATAATTTTTATTGGAGTACTTCTTCTGGCAGGGGGACTTCCAAAAAAATGCGCTATCGCACCTTCACAGGCTGATAGCGCAAGCTACAATACAAAATACAAATACAACTAAACGAGATTATCTTTAAGTGAGTGTAAAGATAAAGATTTAAATTTCCACAGAGGCAAACTTTTTCCTCTTTTTTCTCTTTTTATGTTTTTAAACAATTCCTTGGGCCATCATGGCGTGTGCCACTTTCATGAATCCGGCAATGTTGGCACCCTTCACATAGTTGATGTATCCGTTGGGTTCCGTGCCGTATTTCACGCACTGTTCGTGGATGTTGTGCATGATGTGATGCAGTTTTTCGTCCACTTCCTGTGCCGACCAACTGATGTGCATGGCATTCTGGCTCATCTCGAGTCCGGAGGTGGCCACGCCTCCCGCATTGACCGCCTTGCCCGGCGCATACATCATTTTGTGTTCAATGAATGCGTCGATGGCTTCCGGTGTACATCCCATATTGGAAATCTCGCCTATACAGATTACATTGTTCTTGATCAGATTGGCTGCATCTTCACCGTTCAGTTCATTTTGTGTAGCACACGGAAGAGCGATGTCGGCTTTCACTTCCCACGGACGTTTGCCCGGCACGAACGTCGCGCTCGGGAATCTTTCCGCGAACGGAGCCACAATGTCGTTTCCTGATGCCCTCAGTTCGAGCATGTAGTCGATTTTCTCTCCGCTGATTCCTTCCGGGTCATACACATAGCCGTCGGGACCTGACAGAGTCACCACTTTCGCCCCCAGTTGTGTGGCTTTGGTGGCCGCACCCCATGCCACGTTTCCGAATCCGGAGATGGCGACAGTCTTCCCCTTGATGTCGATGCCCTTCTTGTCGAGCATGTGCTTCACGAAGTACAGTCCTCCGAACCCGGTAGCTTCAGGACGTATCAGCGACCCGCCGAATTCCAGTCCCTTGCCGGTGAACGTGCCGGTAAATTCACGTGTCAGTTTCTTGTACATGCCGAACATATAGCCCACTTCACGTCCGCCCACGCCGATGTCACCCGCCGGAACGTCCATATTCGGACCCAGATGCCTCCACAGTTCAAGTATGTACGCCTGGCAGAAGCGCATGATTTCAGCGTCGCTCTTTCCACGCGGGGAGAAGTCGGAACCGCCCTTTCCGCCGCCCATCGGCAGAGAGGTCAGTGCGTTTTTGAAAGTCTGTTCGAATCCCAGGAACTTCAGGATAGACAGGTTGACCGATGCATGGAAACGGATGCCCCCCTTGTAAGGACCGATGGCATTGTTGAACTGTACACGGTAGCCCAGATTGGTCTGCACTTCGCCATTGTCGTCCACCCATGTGACGCGGAACGTGAATATCCGGTCGGGTTCCACCAGTCGTTCAATGATTTTAGCCTTTTCAAATTCAGGATGTTGGTTGTAGATATCTTCAATAGAGAGCAGCACTTCTCTGACAGCCTGCAAATACTCGGATTCACCTGGATGCTTGGCCTCCAGCGATGACATAATTCTGTTGATGTCCATAATTTAGATTTTTAAAGGTGTGACATTTTGAAAGTTTCACTCTTACAAAGTTAGTGAATAGTTTGAATCATGCAATATGCATCTCGTGTAAATTCGATTAAAATATGATAAAATGAAACTCTTGCCCGCCTTTTCATTTTGTGCGTCTGTTCATGTCCGAATAGCCGCATATTTTTCCCCGAATAGGCGCGTGTTTTCTGTCGGAATTCATTATATTTGCGTTTCATTAACCTACTAACCGAAAACGACATGCTCAACGCTTTGCGTATAAAACTCAACCAGCTGTACTTCAAGGACACGCAGTTTGCCAATCTGATGACCAAACGCATTTTCAACGTCCTGCTGGTGGCCAACCCTTATGATGCCTTCATGCTGGAGGACGACGGGCGCATCGACGAGAAGATTTTCAACGAGTATATGAACCTGAGTCTGCGCTATCCGCCCCGGTTCACCCAGGTTTCCACTTTGGAGGAGGCATGGGAGCAGCTTGACAACACCATGTTCGACCTTGCAATCTGTATGCCCGGTTCGGACAACAGCGATTCGTTCGGAATCGCGCGTGCCATCCGCGAAAAACATCCGCACATTCCTCTTGTGGTGCTCACCCCTTTCTCGCACGGCATCCGCGAGCGTATGGAGCATGAAGACCTGAGCATTTTCCAGTATGTGTTCTGCTGGCTGGGCAACAACGACCTGCTGGTGTCCATCATCAAGCTGATTGAAGACAAGATGAATCTGGAACACGACATTGAGGAGGTGGGGGTGCAGATGATTCTGCTGGTGGAGGATTCCATCCGTTTCTATTCGTCGGTGCTTCCCAACCTCTATAAGTTTGTGCTCCAGCAGAGCCAGTTGTTCGCTACGGAAGCCTTGAACGCCCACCAGCGCACGCTCCGTATGCGCGGACGCCCCAAGATTGTGCTGGCGCGTTCGTATGAGGAGGCATGGTCGCTGTATGAGAAGTACCGGAACAATGTGCTTGGCGTGATTTCCGACGCACGTTTCCCTCGCGGAGGGGTGCAGGACCCTCTGGCCGGTGTGCAGTTGCTCAGGGAAATCCGCAGGAAAGATCCTTTCGTGCCGCTTATATTGGAGTCGTCGGAAGAGGAGAACCACAGGTATGTGCATGAACTTGACGCGCATTTCATCGACAAGAACTCAAAGAAGATGGACGTGGATTTGCGCGAGGCGGTGTCGCAGAATTTCGGCTTCGGCGACTTCATCTTCCGCGACCCGAAGACTATGCGCGAAGTGGCCCGTGTGCACAACCTCAAGGAACTTCAGAATGTGTTGTTCTCCATTCCTTCCGAATCGTTCTTCTACCATATCAGCCATAATCACATTTCGCGCTGGCTGTATTCGCGTGCCATCTTTCCGGTGGCCGAGTTTCTGAAGCAGATTACGTGGGAGTCGCTTCAGGATATCGACGCGCACCGGCAGATAATCTTCGACGCCATCGTGAAATACCGCAAGATGAAGAATCAGGGAGTGGTGGCCGTGTTCCAGCGCGACCGTTTCGACCGCTACTCCAATTTTGCCCGTATCGGTGAAGGATCGTTGGGGGGGAAAGGAAGAGGTCTGGCTTTCATTGACCACATGCTGAAGCGTCACGGCGAGTTTGACGAACTTGAGAACGCTTCGGTGATGATACCGAAGACGGTGGTGCTCTGTACGGACGTGTTCGATGAGTTTATGGATACGAACCAGCTCTATCAGGTGGCGTTGAGCGATGCGGATGACGGGACTATTCTGCGTGCCTTTCTCCGTGCCAAGCTGCCCGACCGTCTGGTGGAGGACTTCTTCACTTTCTTCGATGCGGTGAAGTCGCCCATAGCGATCCGCTCGTCCAGTTTGCTGGAAGATTCGCACTACCAGCCTTTTGCCGGCATTTATTCCACTTATATGATTCCTTATCTGGACGACAAGTATGAGATGCTCCGCATGTTGAGTGATGCCATCAAGGGGGTTTATGCTTCGGTGTTTTATAGGGACAGCAAGGCATACATGCAGGCCACGAGCAATGTCATCGACCAGGAAAAGATGGCTGTCATTCTTCAGGAGGTGGTCGGAACCCAGTATGGCGACCGCTATTATCCGTCCATTTCGGGGGTGGCCCGTTCCATCAACTATTATCCCATCAATGATGAACAGGCCGAGGAGGGCATTGTGAGCCTGGCTCTCGGTCTGGGAAAATATATTGTGGACGGAGGACTCACGCTGCGCGTCTGTCCTTATCACCCTACCCAGGTGCTGCAGACCAGCGAGATGGAAATCGCTCTGCGCGAGACGCAGACCCGATTTTATGCTCTCGACCTGAAGAACATGGGAGGACAGAACTTCTCGCTCGATGACGGATTCAATCTGCTCAAGCTGAGTGTGAAGGATGCCGAGGCCGACGGTTCGCTCAATTTTATCGCTTCGACTTACGACCCTTATGATATGGTGATCCGTGACGGGCTTTATCCGGGCGGACGCAAGCTTATCACTTTCGCCAATATCCTGCAGCACGATGTGTTCCCGCTGGCGCGCATCCTTCAGTTGGTGCAGAAGTATGGACAAGGAGAGATGAGGCGTCCTGTGGAGATTGAGTTTGCCGTGAACTTTGACCCGAAGACCAAGACCGGCATTTTCTATCTGCTTCAGATTCGTCCGATGGTGGACGTGAAGGCTGACCTGGAGGAAGACCTTACGCTGATTCCTGACGAAAGACTGTTGCTGAAAAGTGAAAATTCGCTGGGCCATGGTATTATGGAGGACATGCAGGATGTGATTTATGTGAAGACGGAAGGATATTCGGCCTCCAACAACCAGCTCATTGCTTATGACATTGAAAAACTTAACCGTCGGTTCCTGGACGAAGGAAAGCATTATGTGCTCATAGGACCCGGACGCTGGGGAAGCAGCGACACATGGCTGGGCATTCCGGTGAAGTGGCCCAACATATCGGCTGCGCGTGTCATCGTAGAGGCGGGGCTTACGAATTATCGTGTGGACCCCAGTCAGGGAACACACTTTTTCCAGAATCTGACTTCATTCGGGGTAGGTTATTTCACCATAAATGCCTATATCAATGACGGCATCTATAACCAGCAGATTCTGGACAGTATGCCTGCCGTGGAGGAGACCAAGTTCATCCGTTGGGTGCGTTTCGAGAAGCCGCTTGCCGTGAAGATGGACGGACGGAAAAAGCTGGGAGTCGTGGTGCTGCCTTGAGGGATGGTCTCCGGCTTGGAGAGACCTGTGGAAGGTGTGTGAATCAGTCGCTCAGCTCAATCACTTCCAGGTCGGAGAAATTTCCCCTGTCAATGGAAAAGCGCACCAGTGTACGTACTTTGTGGAATCCGTATTTTCCGGCAGCTCCGGGATTGATGTGGAGCATTCCGAGTGTCTTGTCGTATTTTACTTTCAGAATATGCGAATGTCCGCTGATGAAAAGTTTGGGCGGGCGCACAAAGAGTTGCGCCCGTATTGACGGGTCATATTTGCCCGGATAGCCTCCGATGTGTTTCATCAGCACCTCCGTCCCTTCAATGGTGAAGCGGTTGATTTCCGGATACTGGATACGGATGTCCTGTCCGTCGATGTTTCCATAAACGGCCCGGAACGGGCGGAATGCGGCAAGCCGTTCGGCCAGCTCGGATGAGCCTATGTCGCCGGCGTGCCAGATTTCATCGCAGCTTTCAAAGTATTTCAGGTATCGGTCGTCCCAATATCCGTGGGTGTCCGACAGAAGTCCTATTCTTTTCATGTCCGTTCCTTTTTGTTTTCAGAGATGAGAAGCAGTTTGTCGCCGGGATGGAGTTCTATCTGCCCGTTGGGGATGATGAACTCGTTGTCGCGTTTCACGAGCATCACCAGCGTGCCCTGCGGAAGCTTCATGTCGGCCAGACGGTTCCCGTGGCGCAACATTTCCTTGGTGAGGGTCAGGTCGTTGAGGTCGGTGTCTATCTCGTCGGGAAGTTCCACTCCGAACTCGTTGCCTTCTTTCTCCGCCGGGAGGTCAAGATGGAGCAGGCGTGCGGCCCGGGCGATGGTCATTCCCTGAATGATCAGGGAAAGCAGAGTGATGAAGAATACGATGTTGAACAATTGTTGGGAACCTTCAATCTGGGCCAATACAGGATAGGTGGCAAAGATGATGGGCACAGCTCCGCGAAGTCCTACCCATGACACGAACAGGCGTGCCCGATGGGTCAGTCCGCGGAACGGGAGCAGGCAGAGGAACACGCTGACCGGACGCGCCACAAGAATCATGAAGACTCCGATGAGCATGGCGACTGCCGCGATGTCGAGCATCTCGTGAGGGTTTACCAGCAAGCCCAGAGTAAGGAATACGATTATCTGGAACAGCCATGTAAGTCCGTTCATGAACGTGTTGATTTCCTTGCGGAAAGCCAGTCTTGAGTTACCCACGATTACTCCCATGATGTAGACTGCCAGATAACCGTTGCCTTTCAGCTGGTCGGTTATGGTGAACGTGATGAACACGATGCTCAACAGAAGGATGGGATAGAGTGAGCTGTTTGAAAGACTGATGCGGTTCACCAGCCATACGGCGAAGCGTCCGGCGGCATAACCTATCACTCCGCCGAAGAAGAACTGGATGAGCAGGTCTCTTCCGATGAGGAGAAAGTTGGGGTCGTTCCCGCTTGAAATGACTTGTATGAGTACGATGGTCAGCATGTAGGCCATCGGGTCGTTACTTCCGCTTTCCAGTTCCAGCATGGGCCGGAGATTCTGCTTCAGATTCATGCGCTGCGAACGGAGCAGATTGAACACAGACGCTGAATCGGTGGATGACATGGTGGCGGCGAGCAGCATTGATGTAAGCAGAGGAAGCTGGATGTTGGTTTGATCCCATCCTGAAATCCAGAAGATGAAAACTCCTGTGAGCAGGGTGGTCAGCAGCACGCCGAGGGTAGACAGCACGATTCCGGGCTTGAGCACGGGACGGATGTCGGAATACTTGGTGTCCATTCCTCCGGAAAACAGAATGATGCTCAACGCAATCATTCCGATGAACTGGGCGTCGGATGCGCTGTGGAACTGAAGTCCTAGTCCGTCGCTGCCGAAAAACATGCCCACCATAAGGAAAAGCAGAAGGGTGGGGATTCCGAACCGGTATCCGGTTTTGCTGATGAGAATGCTGGAAAGAATCAGGACGGACCCGATGAGGAGAATGTTTTCGGCAGTAAAAATCATAGGCATTTTAATAAGTTTTGTTTTGTTCGCTTTTTGTTTGGGTGGAAAAACAGACATAGCCTGCTGCGAGACGTTTTTTTCATTTGTCTTCCAGATGCGTCTTTTTGTCGGGAAATTACAGGCATTTGTCTTTTTCCTTCGCAAAAATAGCAAGAAAAAATAAAAAATCCTTATATTTGCAATGATATTAATAAAATGGGGTATCATGAATATGAAACTGAAGAGGTATTTGCTGGGTATATGCTGCATGTTGGTGGCAGGACTGTTTTTCGTCGCCTGTGATGAAGACGATGAGGCACTGGATGATACTGGCTCGAAAGTGAGTCTTCCGGCACATCGCGCTTATATCCTGTATGAGGGGGGCATGGGTATGGAAAATTCCGGTCTGGCCTTTTACGCTCCGGACGGGAATGCAGATTTTATAGAAGACATCTATCAGTTGCAGAATCTCAGGAAACTGGGTGATACGGGATTGTCTATGGTGGAACATGACGGCAGTGTCTATGTGGTAGTGTCGGGGTCGAAATATGTGGTGCGGCTGAATGCGGCCGGAGTGGAGCAGTGCCGCCATATGTTTGAGAATACTCCCCGCTATATCGCGGCTGAAGACGGATTCGTGTATGTAACCCAGTATGGTGGACGTGTGAGCAAACTGGATGCCCGTACGCTGGAAGAGGTGGATGTCTTTCAGGAAGGCGACGGAAACTGGGAAGGCATTGTGGAACATGAAGGAAAACTTTATGTGGCTAACGCATGGCATTACACTGCCACGGGAGAGATAGAATATAATAAGGAAGTATTGGTCGTCAATGCCGGTACGATGGAGCTTGAGAAGAAAATCACGGATGTGACGGTGAACCCCGAACGTTTGTGGGAAGAGAATGATCGGATTTATCTGATTTCCCGCGGTGACTATGGGCAGGTGAAGAATCAGTTGCAGGAGATAAATCCTTATACTGGAAGTGTGAAGCATATTGCGGAAGCTACGAAACTGGCTGAGTGGAATGATAGATTGTATCTCATCAATACGGAATATGACAGCAGCTATACTCCATCGAACAGATTTTTTGTTTATGACATGAATACTGGAGAGGTGGATCCTCCGCACTCGTCTTTTTTGAATGATGACCCTGAAATCCTTTCAGCCCTTTCCAATGCGGAAATCTATCTGTTTGAGGTGGACGGGGAAACCGGGGACATTTATGTCGGTACGAGTGATTATGTGTCAGAAGGGAAAATTTATCGTTTCGGACAAAATGGGATGTTGAAGGACAGATTTGATGCAGGAGGCATCAATCCTAATTCTATTGTATTCATTGACTGAAAGTGATGAAATATTTCCAGTCGTCTGTGTGTGTGGTGATTCTGGCTTTTTCTTTCATTGCCTGTGGTAATGGGGGAAAAGTTTCTTTTGTGCGTGCCGGCGGCGATACCTTGTGTATGAAATATGCGGAAAATCTTCGTGTCGTCAGATATTCGGATTATACGGTGGCTGTTTTGCGCAATCCGTGGGACACATTGAAGACGCTCCGTACCTATGTGCTGGTTGACAGGCAGGATTCTCTTCCGGAGAGGATGCCGGAGAATGCAATGGTAGTCAGAATTCCGCTGGAACGATGTATGGTTTATTCGTCCGTTCATTGCAGTTTGTTCAATGAGTTGGGGGCTTTGCGCCGGATTGCTGGGATTTGTGGATTGGAGTATATGAATGTACCCGAAATAAAAGAAGGGTGCAGAAACGGGTCGATTGTGGATTGTGGAAATAGCTTGAATCCGGATGTGGAGAGGATTATTGATTTGCATCCCGATGCCATTCTTCTTTCTCCTTTTGAAAATAACGACGGATATGGAAAATTGGGAAAACTCGGCATACCATTGGTGGAATGTGCGGATTATATGGAAATTTCTCCGTTGGGGCGTGCGGAATGGATGCGGTTTTATGGACTTCTGACGGGGACATCTGGCCGTGCGGATTCGCTTTTTCGGGAGGTGGAGAAGGAATATCTCCGCATAAAGGAACTGGCGGCCCGTTCGGAAAAACGTCCTACTGTCATCAGTGACTTGAAATATGGTTCCGTATGGTATATATCGGGAGGCGGGAGTACTACGGGGAAACTGTTTGCCGATGCGGGTGCTGATTATGTGTTTTCAGACGTGAAAAACAGCGGCTCGGTACCGATGGCTTTTGAGACGGTGTTCGACAAAGGCCAGCTTGCAGACTGTTGGCTTATCAAATACAATCACCCTGAAGACAAGACTTATCGTGCGTTGGCTGCGGAATATGCGCCTTATTCCCGTTTTCAGGCTTTCCGGGAGCGGCGGATTTACGGCTGCAATACTTACAGAATCCCTTATTATGAAGAGACACCTTTTCATCCTGACCGGTTGCTGAAAGACATGGTGAAGATTTTTCATCCTGAACTTCTGGGTGACTATCAGACAAGATATTTTATGAAGCTGGAAGAATGAGAGAGTGTCGGGGAGTGACTTTTGGAATCGTGCTGTCATTGGGTGTTGTGTTTCTGGTGGCGGCGAATCTGCTTTTCGGCTCGGTTGAGATTCCGGTTGAGGCGGTGTGGCATATTTTGAGGGGTGAAGAAGTGGAGAAGTCCAGTTGGGCGTATATTATCTGGGAATCACGCTTTCCCCAGTGTATTACAGCCCTGCTTTGTGGGGCGGCATTGTCTGTTTCCGGACTGATGTTGCAGACCGTGTTCAACAATCCTTTGGCTGATTCGTCTATTTTGGGAATCAGTTCAGGAGCCAGTCTTGGTGTGGCTCTGGTGGTGATGGCCGGAGGAGGTATGGCAGCAGGTGCTTTCAGCATATCCGGTTTCTTTTCTGTGGTGTTCGGTGCATTGGCTGGTGCCGTATTGGTTCTTCTTCTGATTCTTTTTCTGTCATCTTTGATAAAGAGCGGCGTGATGTTGCTTATTGCCGGAATCATGATAGGCTATGTGGTGTCATCGGTGATTTCGCTGCTTAGTTTCTTTTCTGCTTCAGACAATGTGCATTCGTTTGTAGTGTGGGGACTTGGAGACTTCGGTGGAGTGTCGCTTGAACAGCTTCCTGCCTTCAGTTTTTGCATAGCGGCAGGGCTGTTGATGGCCATTCTGCTGGTGAAACCGTTGAATGCGCTGCTTCTGGGGCCGCGTTATGCGGAAAATCTGGGCATCTCCGTCCGCCGTGTGCGCAATCTGTTGTTATTGTCAACCGGAATGTTGACCGCTGTCACAACAGCGTTCTGTGGTCCCATATCTTTTATCGGACTGGCTGTCCCTCATGTGGCGCGCCTTCTGCTGGGCACGTCAAACCATCATTCGCTGATGCCCGTCACTTTGCTTTGTGGTGCGGCGATGGCTTTGCTTTGCAACCTGCTCTGTGTGCTTCCGGGGGGTAGCGTGGGAGTCATTCCGCTCAATGCAGTTACTCCTGTACTGGGTGCTCCTGTAGTTATCTATGTAATCATCAACCGGCGTAAACTTCAATATTTCAACTGATGAAGGCTCGTGAAGTGATTGTGGAAGGAAAGAACCTTTCTGTGGGATATGAAGGCACGCAAAAGAAGATTGTGCATGAGCGTCTGAACTTTCGCTTGTATGGCGGGGAGTTGACATGTCTGCTCGGCGCGAACGGGGCAGGAAAGTCTACTTTGCTTCGTACGCTGGCCGCCGCCCAGCCTTTCTTGTCCGGCGGATTGGACTTGATGGGAAGGCCGGTTGGAAGTTTTTCGGTGAAAGAGCGTTCGCGTCTGATAGGCATAGTGCTGACCGACAAGACTCAGGCCGGAGGGCTGACGGTGCGTGAACTGGTTGCCTTGGGACGTTATCCGCATACCGGATTTTTTGGCCGGCTGGATGCGCATGACCGCGAGATGGTTGATTATGCTTTGCGGGCGGTAGGAATGACCCATAAAGCCGATTCATATGTGGCCCGGCTTTCCGATGGGGAGCGTCAGAAAACGATGATAGCCAAAGTGCTGGTGCAGGAGTGTCCTTTGATTCTTCTTGACGAACCGACGGCTTTTCTCGATGTCGTGAGCCGGATAGAGATTATGTCACTCCTGCGTCGGCTGGCGGTGGAAGAAAGGAAGGCGGTGTTGCTCTCTACCCATGACATCGAGCAGGCATTGGTTCTGTCCGACCGGCTTTGGCTGATGACGGACAAGTACGGCCTAGAATGCGGGTGTACGGAAGACTTGATATTGTCCGGCCGGATTGACACTCTTTTTGAATCTCAACCGCATGTCCGTTTCGATTTGATGCACGGGGGATTTTCTCCGGTGGCGGAAGGGAAGAGGCGCATCTGTCTGATTGCCTCGGATGAAGTGTTGCGACACTGGGCTCAGAATGCGTTGAGCCGTCATGGCTATTTCTGTATAAACTCGTCTCAGACTGATTCTTCCGGTTGCCCTGTACTGAAAGTCTTGTCTTCCTGCCGGTTGATTCTTTTTGCCGGAGGAAATGAAATCGTATGTTCTTCTTTCGATGCACTTTTTGATGCTCTCAATGATTGCTCTGTCACATTTTGAGAATTTTGAATAAATAACTACATTTGTGACTGGAATTTAATGGAAAATCATCATTTATGACAAAAATAATTCGGCTGAGAGGTACGGAACCGAAGCTGTATGAGCTGGTGGCTCCGTTAGTGATGAATCCTGCTGTCATCAAATACAACAACCGCTACCCTTTCAAGACGGATGATTCATTTGTGTGGTTCGTGGCAGTGAAGGATGAATGCGTCGTCGGGTTTATGCCTGTGGAAGTGAAAGGGAAAGTTATGACCATAAACAATTATTATGTAGACCCCTCGTTGGAGGCGAAGCTTTTTCCGCAGCTTCTGAAAACGGTGGTCAGGAAACTGGATGACGCTGAAGTGCTTCATGCCGTGGTGATGGTCCGCCACGCGGGATATTTTGAAGCGGAAGGATTCAAGACCCTGAAAAACTGGAAACTTTATTTGAAAATGGAGAGGCCATGAAGAGCGTGAAGAATGTGTATGAACTGGCTCAGGAGAGGTTGGACATGCTGTTTAAGGAGTTCGACAATATTTATGTCTCTTTTTCCGGAGGGAAAGACAGCGGTGTGCTGTTGAACTTGTGTGTGGATTATATCCGCCGGCATAAGCTGAAGAGGAAAATCGGTGTCTTTCATATGGATTATGAGGTGCAGTATAAGATGACGATTGAGTATGTCGACCAGATGCTGGAGGAGAACAAGGATATTTTTGATGTTTATCGCATATGTGTGCCCTTCAAAGTGCGTACCTGCACTTCGATGTATCAGAACTACTGGCGTCCTTGGGAGCCGGACAAGCAGGAAATGTGGGTGAGGAAAATGCCGAAAAATGTGCTGACCGCCGAAGATTTCCCTTTTTTCCGGGATGACATGTGGGATTATGAGTTTCAGTTGCGTTTTGCGGCATGGCTGCACAAAAAGAACGGAGCTGTGAGGACGGCCTGTCTCGTGGGAATCAGGACGCAGGAAAGCTATAATCGGTGGCGGACCATTTATGGCGGACTGAAGCAGCAACTTTATCATAATTACCAGTGGAGTTCGAAGATCGCGAACGACGTGTTCAATCTGTACCCGATATACGACTGGAAAACGACCGACATATGGATTGCTAACGGCAAGTTCGGATGGAACTACAACAGACTGTATGATTTGTATTACCAGGCTGGGGTTAACCTTGAGCGTCAGCGGGTGGCGAGCCCGTTTATCTGTGAGGCGATTGAAAGTCTGCGCCTGTATAAAATGATTGACCCTGACACGTGGGGAAAGATGATCGGACGGGTGAACGGAGTCAGTTTTTCCGGACTTTACGGGGGAACCAAGGCTATGGGGCGCAACTCCATGAAACTGCCGCCCGGACATACATGGAAATCGTTTATGGAATTTCTGTTGTCCACCTTGCCGGATGAGACAAAGCGCGGCTATTTGTCGAAGTTGCAGACCAGTATCAAGTTCTGGCGCACGAAAGGGGGCTGTCTGGGGGACGAGACGATTCAGAGACTCCGGGAACTGAATATCCCCATCGAAGTGCGCAGCAAATCGAACTATAAGACAACCAAGCATCCTGTTCTGATGGAATATCTGGATGACATTGACATTCCGGAGTTCAGGGAAATACCCACATACAAACGGGTGTGCCTGTGCATTCTGCGCAACGATTATGCCTGCAAGTATATGGGGTTCGCTCTGACGAAGGAAGAGGTGAAGATGAAGAATTACATATTGCAACAATATAAAGATATATGGACATGAAAAAGTTTAAGAGTCCGGTGTATGATGTGCTGGCGGTGCCGGTGGAGAAGGTGTGCGCCAACGACTATAATCCGAATGTGGTGGCTCCTCCTGAGATGAAGCTGCTGGAACTTTCCATCTGGGAAGACGGCTTCACGATGCCTTGTGTCTGTTATCATGACAAGGAGCAGGACAAGTATATTCTTGTGGACGGTTTTCATCGTTATCGTGTGATGCTGACTTCAAAACGGATTTATGAGAGGGAGAAGGGAATGCTTCCGGTTGTCGTCATCGACAAGGACTTGTCGAACAGGATGGGGTCGACCATCCGTCACAACCGTGCGCGCGGTACGCATGTGGTGGAGCTTATGACCAATATCGTGGCCGAGCTGACGAAGGCGGGCATGTCTGACCAGTGGATCATGAAGAATATCGGGATGGACAGGGATGAGCTGCTTCGTCTGAAACAGATTTCCGGCCTGGCGTCTTTGTTTGCTGACAAGGATTTCTCGATACCGGAGCCGATGATTCCGGCTCCGCGGGATGATGATTGAGGCAGCGGGAGACTGCATAAAAAATGTCCGCTTGTTCCGGTTGGAGCAGGCGGACATTTTTTATGGAATATCCCGCTGTTTTCTGAAGAGGAAAAGGATGTGTATGCCGGAAACGCTTTTCTCAGTAAATCAGATAGCCCAGTATCCCGCAGCCGATTATCAGCATGATGGGGTTGGCCTTGTAGCGGTAGGAAGCGATGAATACCGCAATGAACAGAATGGCACTGACAATCTGTTGGGTATGTTCCGTTCCGAAATTCTCTCCATTCATCAGTACCAGTGCGGCGGCGGCCAACAGGCCGACCACTCCCGGACGGAGACCGCTGAAAACCGCTTCGACTGCCGGATGCCGCTGATATTTCAGGAAAAAACGGCTGATCAGTATCATGAGTATGAAAGACGGGAGCACGACTGAAAATGTGGCGATGGCCGACCCCAGTATCCCCATCGCGTGCGAGTAGCCTCCGTTGACGACGGCCACATATCCGACATAAGTGGCTGAATTTATCCCGATCGGTCCCGGGGTCATCTGGCTGAGAGCGATGATGTCTGTAAAGTCGGACGTGCTGAGCCATCCGTATCTCGTGACCACTTCTCCCTGAATCATGGAAATCATGGCATATCCGCCTCCAAACCCGAACAGGCCGATTTTGAAGAACGTGTAGAACAGTTTCAGAAAAAGTATGATCATTTTTTCTCCTCCTTTCTGTCTTGTCTGTGCCGGTATCTTCCGTACAAGTATCCTCCCGCCCCGCTGAGGATGATGACATAGATGGGAGAAAAGCCCAGCAGCCATATGAGCAGAGCGGACACGACGGGTATCCATATGTTGTATCGGCTGATGCGTGCCGATTTCGCCATCTTGAAGGTGGGGGCGGCTATCAGTGCCACCACGGCCGGGCGGATACCCTTGAAGATGTTCTCTACCGCCTCAATGTGCTGGAACTGTCTGAAGAACAGAGCGATGCCCAGCATGATGACGAAGGAAGGCAGAATCGTTCCCGCTGCCATCCAGAATGCCCCCCAGAATCTCCTCAGTTTGTATCCGATGAAGATGGCGATGTTCACGGCAAAGATGCCCGGTACGGTCTGGGCCAGTGCCATCAGGTCGAGAAAATCTTCCTTGCTGATCCATTTCCGTTTGTCTACCAGGTCGGCTTCTATCAGCGGCACCATGGCATATCCTCCACCGATGGTGAAGAGGCCGATGCGCGTGAAGATGAGAAATGACTTTAAATAGAAATTCATTTTATTCTTGTCTTTTTTGATTTTTCATATAAATGCTCGGAGGAACTCCGTAGAATTTCTTGAACGTGTCGGCAAAATATTTCGGGTCGGCGAACCCCATCCTGTCGGACACTTCCGCCACGGTGTACCGTTGGCTTTTCAGTAGCAGAGCAGCTTCCTGCATGCGGATGTTGCGGATGAATTCGGCGGGAGCGGTGCCTGTCAGTGCCTTTATCTTGTTGTAGAAGCTGGTTCGGCTCATGTTCATGGCGGCGCAGAGAATGTCTACGTTCAGTTCCTTTCCAAGATTTTCCTTGATGAACTGCACGACGCGCCTTATGAATTCATCATCCAGACTGCTCGGCAATTCCACATCCGTCTCTCCGTTCGGAAGCGTGGTCACGGCCTTCTGGAACCGCTGGCGCATCAGTTGTCTGTTTTCAAGCAGGTTATGTATGGTTGCCTTCAATATTTTTACATCGAACGGCTTTGTCAGATACTGGTCGGCGCGTGTCTCCAGCCCCTGCAGAATCTGGTCGTTCCCGCTTAGTGCCGTCAGCAGAATGATAGGAATGTGGCTTGTTTCCACGTCACTTTTCAGGGTGCGGCACATTTCGCGTCCGTCCATGACGGGCATCATGATGTCCGAGATAATCAGGTCGGGCTGGTGGGCCTTTGTCTTTCTGATGCCGTCTTCTCCGTTCTCCGCCCCTTCCGTATAATATGTATCCGCAAGGTTCTGCATGATGAATCTCCGGAGTGCTTCATTGTCTTCGACCACCAGTACGTGTGGCATGTCTGCCTTGTCTCCATATGTTTGTGGGGGAAGAGAGGCTTCCGCCTGCATTTTTTCTCCTTTCACTTGCTGTTGCGGCATCGTTGCATCCGTCATTCCCTCCTTGAACCGATACAGTTTGCTTCTGACCGGGAAGGTCAGCCGGAAACTTGTCCCTTCGTTTTCCGCACTTTCAAAAGAAATTTTTCCTCCATGCTTTTCAATCAGCTTGTAAGTAAGCAGCATGCCCACTCCCGAACCGGATTCACCCTGATTGGCAGTGTTGTGCCCTCGGAAAAGATATTTGAAAAGCTTTTTCTGGTCTTCTTTCGGTATTCCGATGCCTGTATCCTTGATGGTAATTGTCCATGTGTTTTTTCCTGTTTCCACTTTCACAGACACACTTCCTCCCTGTGGAGTGTATTTGAATGCGTTTGACAGCAGGTTACGAAGGATGGATTCAATTTTTCGGGTATCAATCCATGCCGTCAGTCTGTTGAAGGAAGATTCATAGCTCAATGCAATGTTCTTCTGTTCTGCATAGTTGTCAAACTGATGCACATAGTTGCTCAGATATTGGTTCAGTTCCACCTCTGTGACATTGATTTCCGATGTGTAGAGTTCTTCTTTCTGAAAGTTGATCAGATTTTCGGCCAGTTCAGAGAGAGTGTTTGTACCTTGTATGGCCAGTTTGAGGTTTTCGGTTCCTTGTTCACTCAGTTTCTCTTTCTGCACTATTTCATCTAGCGGTGCTTTTATAAGCGTCAGTGGAGTTCTGATGTCATGTGCCGCTTGTGTGAAGAAATTGATTTTTTCTTCTGATATTTTTTTCTCGCGACGTATGTTGAGGTATTTTATGGCTATACAGGCGGCAATGACCAATATGGCCGCATAAATCAGGAAAGCCCAGAATGTCAGCCAGAAAGGACGACCCACGATGATTTGCAGTTCGCGTTCTTCTATGATTTCATGGTTGTCGAGGAAGATGCTGCGTACCTTCAGTCTGTAGTTTCCGGGTGAAAGGTTTGTATAGCGAATCAGTCCGTTTCTGGTGGGGGCCGACCATTGGTCGAAGAAGCCTTCCAACTTCCAGCTGTAGAAGATGCTTTCTTGTATCTCGTAGTTGATGGACGATACATTCAGCGAGAAAGTGTTCTGGTTGTATTTCAGGTCGATACGGCTGGTCTCGTCAAGCGTTTTGACGAGAGGGGAATTCTTCTCCTGCGGGTGTACCGTACGGTACATGATATTGAGATTGGACAATACCATCCGGCTTTTGAAGGCAGTCGGGACCTGTATGGAATCAGAGAACATGACGAATCCGTCATTGCTTCCAAGAATGATTTGTCCGTTTCGTGTGTGGGCAGCGGCGGCCGGATTGAAATTGGCGGTCATCAACCCTTGCTCCTTTGTCCAATTGGCAAATTCGTTCTTCTGCGGATTATAGATGCAGATGCCGTTTTCTGTACCGAGAATGAGATTCTTGTGACTGGCAGGCGCGATGCAGTAAATGTTGTTTGTTCTCAGTCCACTGTTTTCCGAATGGTAACGTACGGCCTGTTCTGTGAGATTGTCTATCACAAAAAGTCCGTTTTCATGTGTTCCTATGAATGTCTTTCCTTCAGAAGAATACATCATGTTGACGGACCCGATCTCTTCTGCAGTAGAGACGGCTGTCAGCATTCCGTTTTTCTTGTCGAGCGAGTAAAGTCCGTTTGTCGTGCCTATCCAGAGTTGCTCCCTGTCACGCTGGGCGATGTAGGTTATCGGATAAGGGGCTGTGTATTCTTTTTTCTCTCCGTTTTTTATAACGTAGCTTTTCAGACTGTAGAAGCCTCCTGTCCAGACGGTATTGTCGGAATCGCATATGATGCTCCGGATATACTTGTCGGGTGCCTCGCCGGCCTTGATCTTGTTTTCCTGCTGATAAAGGGTTGCCTCACCTGTGTTTTTGTTGATTACATAAATGCCGCTCATGTATCCTCCTGCCAGTATGTTGCCTGATTCTGTCTGGCATAGCGACGAGAAGACATGATTCTCATATTGCGGCTGTTTCTCAGCCGTGCAGTAGGTGGTCCATTTCCGGTCTTCAGTGTGGTAACAGCTTACTCCGTCGTTCGTGGCGAACCAGATGTCTCCATCCCTGTCCTCCATGATATAATTGACACAGTTGTGTGACAGCGAGTTGGGTGTTCCGGTTGCATGTCTTATCCATTCGTATGCAGGATATTTTTCTGAATAAACGGTGATGCCGATAGGATAGACCACGTTCCAGATGCGTCCGGACTTGTCCATGCAGATGTCCTTGATGATGTTGCCGTTCATCTTGTTCAGGCTTTTCCGGTCTTCCTCAAGGAATTGCGACATTTTCTTTGCGGTCATGTCCAGACACAGCACACCGCCGCCGTCGGTCGCTATCAGAAGTCTGTCAGGATTGTTCCGGTCTTCGATGATGTTGTTGATGTTGATGTCCTCCAGATAATTCTCAAGGTCGGTGACATGTCCGTTCTCCGGATTGTACAGCACGCTTTTTTCGAGCGGTGAGTTGATTACCAGCAGGCCGCTCGGCTGGTGGTAGTAGATATAGTCGAAGAAGTCGATGCTCCTGACTTGCATTGTGTGTATGTCTGTCAGTGCATTGCCTGAAAGTCGGGCCGAATAGAGATGACGTTCTGATGCCAGAAAGTAACGGTTGCCTTCCGCCTGTGTGACACAGACTATTTCTTCGCCGATGGAATTTTCCAGCGGATTGCTTTTTCCGTCGGCGGTTTGAAAGACAAACTGTTTCCGTGCGGTACAGAACCAGATGTTTCCGTCCCTGTCCAGATAAGTGCCGCTGACCGCCATGTCTTTCGTTTCCGGAAAAGATGACCTCAAGTCGAAAGCCAATTGGAACGAATCTTTCAGTTCGTTGTAGAAGAATGCCAGACCGTCTTCCCCTATTTCCCAGAGCACGTTCCGGCTGTCTGTCCTTAATATGTTCTGGTTAGGGTAACAATATGCGGTGTTTCCGTTGTTCAGAAGAGGGTAGAAAGTGAAACGGCGTCCGTCATAGCGGTCCACTCCTTTATGGGTGAGAATCCATATATAGTCGTGCATATCCTGCTGGATAGAGAATACGCGCCGACTGCTCAGACCATCTTCCATGTCGATGTACCGGAATATCTGAGCTTGTGTCGTCATGAAGCTGGCAAGCAGGAAAAGCAGGGTCAGGAGTTTGTGCATGATGTCGTTCGTATTGTGTTCTACAAAGTTCCGAAAAAATAACGGCTTGTCAAAAGACTTCTTTCACTTTTTGCCGGGAGCAATAGAAAAAAAGCCGCTTCAAGAAACATCCTGAAGCGGCTGGGTATAGTGAGAAATATGATTATTCTTCACCGCGGATTGCAGCGATACCCGGCAATACTTTGCCTTCGATAGCTTCCAGCAGGGCACCACCACCGGTTGAGATGTAAGAAACCTGGTCGGCCATACCGAACTTGTTGATGCAGGCTACAGAGTCGCCGCCGCCAATCAGAGAGAACGCGCCGTTCTTGGTTGCTTCTGCAATGGCTTCAGCAATCGCTTTCGAACCGCCTGTAAAGTTGTCGAATTCGAATACGCCGGCAGGACCGTTCCAAAGGATTGTCTTGGCGTTCACGATGGCAGCCTTGAATGCTTCACGGCTTTCAGGACCTGCGTCCAGACCTTCCCATCCGTCAGGAATGTCATTGGCCGGACAAGTCTGGGTGTGAGCGTCGTTGGAGAAATCATCGGCAGCGATGCAGTCCGTGCCCAATACCAGATTCACGCCTTTGTCTTTTGCCTTCTTGATGATGTCGAGAGCCAGATTAAGCTTGTCATCTTCGCAGATAGACTTTCCGATTTTGCCTCCCTGAGCTTTTGCGAAAGTGAATGTCATGCCACCGCAGAGAATCAGGTTGTCCACCTTGTCCATCAGATTTTCGATGATACCGATCTTTGTGGATACCTTGGAGCCTCCCATGATGGCGGTAAACGGACGCTTGATGTCTTTCAGCACGCTGTCTACAGCTTTCACTTCTTTCTCCATCAGATAGCCCAGCATCTTGTGGTCAGCGTCGAAATAGTCTGCGATGACAGCTGTGGAAGCATGTTTGCGGTGAGCTGTTCCGAACGCGTCCATCACGTAGCAGTCGGCATATGAAGCCAATGTTTTCGCGAAGTCTTTCTGACGGGCTTTCATTTCTTTCTTTGCAGCTTCGTAGGCAGGGTCTTCCTTGTCAATGCCTACCGGCTTGCCTTCTTCTTCCGGATAGAAGCGGAGGTTTTCAAGCAGCAGCACCTCGCCCGGTTTCAGGGCAGCGGCAGCTTCCTGAGCTTTGGCGCAGTCGGGAGCGAACTGTACCGGTGTGCCCAATGCGGCGGATACAGCGTCTACAATCTGGCTCAAAGAGTATTTTGCATTTACTTTGCCTTTGGGCTTGCCCATGTGCGACATGATAATCAAGGCACCGCCGTCGGTCAGGATTTTTTTCAGAGTGGGCAGTGCGCCGCGGATACGGGTGTCATCGGTAATTTTACCATTTTCGTCCAAAGGTACATTGAAGTCCACGCGGACGATTGCCTTCTTTCCGGCAAAGTTGAATTTGTCAATTGTCATCATAGTCTCAATATTTTTTGTTTAAAGTGTTTCCTGTTGACGCACCGCAAAGTTAAGAAAAAAAAATTACGGAGTAGAATTAAGTGGGATTATTTTCTGCAGGTTTGTTATTTTGTTTTAAAACGGACGGCGGGTCCCGGATGGGGACTGGCCGGATGTCTGCCGTTTTCCGTTTGTGGAGGGGCATGCGGATACCCGGCTGAAAATACCCTGTTGTTTTATATGGAACAGGCTGGCACTTTCATGTGAATGCCAGCCTGTTTTTCCCCGTGGTGGAGTGTGATCAGAAATGATAGTTCAGACTCAGTCCGAATACCTTGTTCGTGCGCGAATAAGTGTCGCTTCCCGCCATTCCGGTTCCGTTATAGCTGGCGGTTTCTTTTGTGTAGTCGCTGTAGTTTGTCCAGAAGTAGGCGATGTCCATGCTCCATGCCTCGTTCAGGTTGAGGCGCGCCCCGAATCCCAGCGAATAAGAGTCGCAGTAGAAGCTGGTGTCGGTCTGGAAGTCATCGCTCAGTCCATAGTTCGTTTTCTGGAAGCCACCGCTCACCGTAAGACGCTTCGTGATGTCCCATTCCACTCCTGCCAGATATTCGTGCGTGCCGTGTTTCAGTGTCTTCTGTTTGCCGGCAGTGGTTCCGTCTGCCAGAGTTACGGGTGCCATTCCTGCATGTTTGTCATCAAAAAAATGATATTCCACCGAAGCTCTCAGGTTGGGCAGGATTTCGTATCCGGCGGCCAGTGAGAGCATGGCTGGAAGGTCGTTGGGAGTGTTCACTCCGTCCTGATAGGCGGCCAGGTAGCTTTCGCTCACCCGGTAAAGCTCCATCTTGCGCGTCTTGTTCTCGATGTTCAGGTTGGTCTTGAATTCATATTTCATGCCGATGTTCCATTTCCCCAGCTTGAAGTCAGCCCCGATAATCGGAGTCATTCCCCATCCGCTCTGTCCGCAGTCGAGCTCGATGCTTGCCAGACGCTCGTCCTCCAGTCCGAGAGCCGGTGCCATCGGGGCATACTTTTCGTTCAGGCCTGCAGTCAGGAAGCCTTCATAGCCTCCGGAAAAATAGTTCATGCGTCCGCCCACGAACACCGACACCCAGTCGGCGATTCTGTAGCTCAGTCCCAGCTGCACACCATAAATGTACTGCTTGCCGTTCATGGCTGTATTGATGTCATACATGTCGGGAGTGAGTTTTCCCTGTGAAGCGGAAGAAATCAGGCCTGTGGCCAGTGCGTCGAACATCGGAAGTCCCCGGTCGAATGACGCTTTTCCTCCTCCTCCCGTGATGGCGAATCCGGCAGAAATCACCCAATTGTCTTTTTTGTACGCTCCTTGGAACGACGGGACGAGTGGGGCAGAAGCCTTGCCTTCATAAAGGCGTGTGGTCTGTTTGCCGTCCATTGTCCAGAGTCCGGTGGTGGCATTGATTTCACGCGTCTGGAACGCACTCTGCCCCGTAAGCGAGAGATGGAATCCGTCCTCGGGAAGGAAGGCAAGTCCTGCCGGATTGCTGTACACTCCGTCGATGTCAACGGACGCTCCGCGTGCCATCATTCGCAGAAAGGCTGCATGCTGGTTCGTGTTGGTCAGATAGTCTCCGGCAAGGATGGATGCCGGGAAGAGCAGGATTGCCGTTCCGGCCAAAAGAATCTTTTTCATTCGTTATAGTTCTGTTAGTTTGTAATTATGGGGCGCAAAATTAGTGGTATAACTCATATGAACCAAGCTTTCCGATGAATTATTTTAAATGTAACCGTTTCAGATGAAACGATTGGCGGGCGGTGCTGAAAGGAGGCATCGCCGGTGGGGAGTTTTGTGGTGAAAAGTAAAAACCGTATCTTTGCAGCGTATTTTCATTCATAAAAGTTTCATTTTATGTCGGCATACTCAAATAAGGAGATTTGGCATATAACTTATCCGATTCTTCTGGGACTGGTGGCCCAGAATGTGATTAATGTGACGGACACGGCTTTCCTTGGTCATGTGAGCGAGGTGGCGTTGGGTGCGGCAGCCATGGGCGGTCTGCTTTATATCTGTTTCTATACCGTGGCGTTCGGCTTCAGCGTAGGGTCTCAGATTCTGATAGCACGCCGCAACGGAGAGGGAAATTACCGTGCGGTGGGACCTGTCATGTGGCAGGGGTCGGCCTTCAGCCTTCTGATGGCTGTGGCCTTGCTGGTGCTGATGTATTTCGTGGCCGAACCGCTTATCCGTCTGCTGATTACCTCCGACGCGATATTCGAGGCCACATATGAGTTTTATGTGTGGCGCATGTGGGGCTTTCTGTTTGCCTTCCTTAATGTCATGTTCCGTGCCCTTTATATCGGAATCACAAAGACAAAGGTGCTGACCATGAGTGCTGTAGTGATGGCACTTGTGAATGTGGTGTTCAATTATGCGTTGGTGTTCGGCCGTCTTGGAATGCCTGAAATGGGAGTGCGTGGTGCAGCTTTGGCTTCGGTCATTGCGGAGGCTTCGTCGCTTGTGTTTTATCTTGTGTACACTTATGCCAGAATAGACCGCCGGAAATATGGACTGAACCGGATTCCCCGCTTCGACGGGGGGATGGTGCTGCGCATTCTCCATATATCGTGTTTCACGATGGTCCAGTATTTCTTTTCGATGGCCATCTGGTTTGTGTTTTTCATGGCTTTGGAACGTTTGGGACAGCGTCAGCTTGCTATCGCCAATATCGTGCGGAGCGTTTATGTGGTGCTGCTGATTCCTGCACAGGCGTTGTCAACAACCGCCAACACGCTGGTAAGCAATCTGATCGGGGCCGGAGGTGTGAGTCAGGTGATGTCGTTGCTGGGAAGGATAGCCCGCATGTCGTTCTTTATCATGGTGGCCTGTGTGGCACTGTGTGCGGTATTTCCTGGTGCGATTCTTTCAGTATACACCAATGAGGAGGCTCTGCTCATTGAGTCGGTCTCTTCCCTCTATGTGGTATGTGCGGCGATGCTTATCGCTTCGGTGGCCAATATTTATTTCAATGGCATTTCCGGTACGGGCAACACGCAGGCGGCTCTTTATGTCGAAGTGTCTGTGCTGGTGTTCTATGCTTTGTATATCGTTGTGGTCGGCATGGTGGTGCAGGCTCCGGTCAATGTCTGTTTCACTACGGAGCTGGTCTACTATTCACTGATGCTGATAATCAGCCTTGTTTATCTGAAAAAAGCGAAATGGCAGAACAAAAAGATTTGAGCGTTCCGATTTTTTTGTAATTTTGCGCTCTGATCCGGATGAAGGGTGTGTCCTGAAGTGTCTCGGTGCATCTTCGTCTGGTTTATGGTTCTGATAATTAAAACAATACGATATAATTATGTTCGACAATTTAAGTGAGAGACTGGAACGGTCGTTCAAGATATTGAAGGGTGAAGGGAAAATCACCGAAATCAATGTGGCGGAGACCTTGAAAGATGTGCGTCGCGCTTTGCTTGACGCCGATGTGAACTATAAGGTTGCAAAAAGCTTTACCGATACGGTGAAGGAAAAGGCATTGGGACAGAATGTGCTTACGGCTGTGAAGCCGAGCCAGCTGATGGTGAAGATTGTGCATGATGAGCTGGCCTCTCTGATGGGAGGTGACACGGCCGAACTTGAATTGAAAGGTCGTCCGGCAATCATACTGATGTCGGGTCTGCAAGGTTCCGGAAAGACGACTTTCTCCGGAAAATTGGCCCGCATGTTGAAGGCAAAGAAGAACCGCAAACCTTTGCTGGTTGCGTGTGACGTGTACCGTCCGGCGGCCATTGAGCAGCTGAAGGTGCTTGGCGAACAGATTCAAGTGCCTGTTTATAGCGAACTGGATAGCAAAGATCCGGTGGAAATAGCGCAGAATGCTGTCCGGGAAGCGAAGGCGAAAGGGTATGATTTGGTTATAGTTGATACCGCTGGACGTCTTGCGGTAGACGAACAGATGATGAATGAGATTGCTGCTATTAAGAGTGCCATCAACCCGGATGCGACTTTGTTTGTAGTGGATTCCATGACAGGTCAGGATGCAGTGAATACGGCCCGTGAGTTCAACGAGCGTCTGGATTTCACAGGTGTAGTGCTGACCAAGCTTGACGGTGACACTCGTGGCGGTGCGGCTTTGTCCATCCGTACGGTAGTCAGCAAGCCTATCATGTTTATCGGAACAGGTGAGAAGCTGGAAGCGATTGACGTGTTTCACCCTGCCCGTATGGCTGACCGTATTCTTGGAATGGGTGACATTGTGTCATTGGTGGAGCGTGCCCAGGAGCAGTATGATGAGGCGGAGGCCAAACGTCTTCAGAAGAAAATCCAGAAGAACCAGTTTGATTTCAATGACTTCCTCGGACAGATTCAGCAAATCAAGAAGATGGGAAATCTGAAAGACCTTGCCTCCATGATTCCGGGAGTGGGAAAAGCTATTAAAGACATTGACATTGATGACAATGCGTTCAAGAGTATTGAAGCCATCATTTATTCGATGACACCGGAGGAACGTACCCGTCCGGAAATCCTGAACAGTTCCCGCCGCACCCGTATCGCCAAAGGAAGCGGTACGAGTATCCAGGATGTGAACCGTCTTCTGAAACAGTTCGACCAGACCCGCAAGATGATGAAGATGGTGACCGGCGGAAAAATGGCCGGCATGATGCAGCGGATGAAGAAGAGAAGATGACGAAAATCAAGTGAGCTTTTAAATTCTCCCGGAGTTGGAAACGTTTTTTCCGTTCCCAGCTCCGGGTTTTTTATTTTGAAGCTGTGTCAAATTTGAGAAGCCAGACACTGAATCACAACGACATAGGGATTGCAGTTGATTATCAATGAATAGAGCTTTGTGTCTTTGTGCTTCCGTGTTTAAAAGGCATATTTGATGCAGTCTCTTGTCTTTTGTGCTTTTCTGCCGGAGAATGACGGGTTGCTTTTGAGGAAGCAGGCCGTTGTTCCGACCAGACCAGCCGCATGTCTTTTCTTTATTTTACCGATATTTTTCGGGCAGTGCCGATTCTATCGCTTCGCGCGACTGATCCATGAGCATCTGCAGATTCTCGTCCCCTTTTCCGGTTGGGTAGATAGGCTTGTGGATGGTCAGTTTCAGCGGATGCCAGTGCAGGAGCTTGCCCGTGCGGGGCAGGATGTTGAACGAGCCTTCGATAGTCATCGGCACCACCGGAAGCTGGAGCTGGTCGGCAAGAAAGAATGCCCCTTTCTTGAACGGGTTCATCTTTCCGGTGAAAGTGCGCCGTCCTTCGGGGAACACGACCAGCGAAGTGCCGCCCTGCAGGATTTTCTCCGCATATTTGATTGTCTTGTAAATCTGCCGGGGACTGGAACGGTCGACGAATATGAATCCTGCCGATTCACATGCTTTCCCTACGAACGGAATCTTGCGCAGACTTTGCTTCATCATCCATTTGAAGTTTCTTCCCAGAAAGCCGTAAATCAGGAATATGTCGAACGCCCCCTGATGGTTTGCCACGAATACATAGGAAGTGTTATGGTCAATGTGCTCGTGACCCTCCACCTTTACGGGAAGCAGGAACAGATAGCAGGTGAGCTGCGACCAGATTTTGCCAGGATAATATCCCCAGAAATGTCCGTTCCCCAGCCAGCATCCCAGCATGGTGGTGAGGGCGGTCAGCAATGTCAGTACCAGAAAAATGGGGAGCCCGATACAGATTTGATAGATGATGTATAAGATTCTCATAAATGTTTTTGTTTGATTATTTCTGTTTTAAAGTGATTACTGTGATTTCCGGCCATGCGCCAAGGCGGAAGGGGAAGAGCACGAAGCCTAGTCCTATATTGACATAAAGCCCTCTGTCTCCTTCGAGATACATACCTCTGTGTTCCGGATAGATGAACTGCGAGGCGGAGAAGCCCAGCACGCTTACCTGCATGTCGTGGGTATGTCCGGCAAGCATCAGCTGGATGTCGGTGTTGGGCAGCACGCTCCGTCTCCAGTGGGTAGGGTCATGACTGAGCAGCACCTTGAACATCCCTTCCGTCCCTTTCAGTGCTTTGGGCATGTCGGCATAGTCTGGAAAGGGAGGATTCCCGCTGTTTTCCACCCCGACAAGCGCAATCGAATCGTTTTCCCGATGCAGAATGCGGTTCTCATTCAGAAGGATGTCCCATCCCATCTGTTTCTCTTCCTCAATCAGTTTGCGGAAATTGGCTTGACGGTCCGCTTCCGAGTCCCAGTGCACATAGGTGCCGTAATCATGGTTCCCCACGATGGAGAACACTCCGTCTTTCGCCTTCAGCTGGGAAAGGACGGACATGAATTCCGGAAGTTCCGACGCGCGGCTGTTCACCAGATCGCCAGTGAATGCAATCAAGTCTGCGTCCAGACCGTTGCAGATGTCCACCGCTTTCCGTATGGCTTCGGCATTTCCTTTCCAGCTTCCCGAATGGATGTCCGAAAGCTGCAGAATCCGGTATCCGTCGAACGCGTCCGGAAGGTCGGGAGAGGTAAAGGCCACTTCTTTCACCTGAAAATGCTCTTTCCCTTTGATGGCTCCGAACAGCAGATAGCCGAGCACTCCCAGTGTGGGAAGCAGTGAAATCCATCCGTACGGCATGTGCAGACGGAACAGTTTTCCGGCCCCTCTCAGCAGCAGACTGAAGAGGGAGAACACCGCTTTCGGCACGGCCACGCACAGGATGACCACCAGATAAATGCCAAGACTGTCCTGCAGGGCTTCGCGTGCCATCATGCAGACGACGAGTCCCAGCAGCAGAATGACGGAAGGAAGCCAGAAAAGCTGTCTTGCCGTCCGGTTCTTCATGCGTGTGACGTATGTCCGCCAGATGTACCAGTCGGGCAGCAGAAGAAGAACCAGGAAAATAATCAGAACTCTCAACAGTATCATTCTTGTGTTATTAAATCGTTTTCATAAATTGGCGGCCAGGAACTTGCGTATGGTTTTCGTCTTCATTCCCCTGCGTGCGGCATAGTCCTCCAGCTGGTCTTTGCCGATTTTCCCTACCGCGAAATACTTTGATGCCGGATGGGCGAACATCAGTCCGCACACCGACGCATGAGGCTTCATCATTCCGTTCTCCGTCAGATGGATTCCGATACGCTTCATGTCAATCAGCCCGTCCAGCAGGAATGCGACCGACATGTCCGGCAACGACGGATAGCCGACTGCCGGGCGAATGCCCTGATAGTCTCCGTCAAGCAACTGGCGCATGGTCAGGCGTTCGTCCTTGGCATAACCCCATACCTCTTTTCGGACGGTTTCGTGCATCTTTTCTGCGGCTGCTTCGGCAAGCCGTTCCGCCAGTGTCTTCACAAGCAGACGTTTATAGTCGTCATTCGGACAGTGTTCTTCCATCTGCGGGTCTACGGTCGTGGCAAATCCGCCTACGGTGTCCTTGATTCCTGATGAGGCCGGACGGACAAAGTCGGCCAGACACAGGAAAGGTTCGTCCGGACGGATATGGGTCTGCTGGCGGAGCAGCGGGAACAGAGTACCGTCCAATATCAGATTGTCCCCCTCGGAGTTGGCATCCATCAGCCGATAGACCCCATACATCTGGAAGTCCTCGTCGAGCGAGCGGAGCATACGCATCGCTTCTTTGTGCAGTTGCATCGCTTCTGAAGCCTTCAGACGGTCTTCAGGAGGAAAGGAGGCAAGCCATACCGCACGGCAGGCATCACAGCCATGAATGTCTGCTATACCTGCGAACCGCGGCTGGAATCCCCAGGCATGGAAGAAATAAATCCAGTTGATATAGTCCGTCAGTTCGTGAATCCGATAGGTGAGTGTGGTGATTTCTGTCCGCATAGAAATATCCTGTTCAGCGTTCAAAAACCAATGCCTGTCCTCTATGGGTTTTGTCGACCTCCCCATCGGAATACACCAAATGACCGTTGACGAACGTCTTTTCCACTTTTGCATGGAAAGTGCGTCCTTCCATCGGACTCCATCCGCATTTGCTTTCGATGCACTCCTTCGTTACCGTCCATTCACGGGTGGGGTCCAGCAGAACCAGATCGGCCTGATAGCCCGGACGGATATATCCTCTGCCTTTTATTTGGAAAAGTTCGGCGGGCACATGACACATCTTCTGCACCAGCTGTTCCATGGTGATTACATTTTCATGCACCAGTTCGCAGATGCTTGCAAGGGAGAACTGCAGCGTGGGCATGCCCGAAACGGCCTTCAATGCCCCACCTTCCTTTTCGCTCAACAAGTGAGGTGCATGGTCTGTGCCGATGACATCGATGCGGTCTGTGCGCAGAGCCATGCGCAGGGCATCCCGGTCCTTCCGGGTCTTGATACTGGGATTGCATTTGATGCGCGTGCCCAGTGTACTGTAGTCTTCGTCGCAGAAGAAAAGATGCGACACACACGCTTCTGCCGTGATGTGCTTCTCACCGATGGGCTTGTCCTCAAAGAGTTCCAGTTCACGTGCCGTACTGACATGAAGCACATGCAGGCGTGCCCCCGTTTCTCTGGCCAGACGCACGGCAAGCGAAGACGATTCCCAGCAGGCTTCCTCGCTCCGGATGAGCGGATGGAAGCGCACATCGGGGTCTTCACCGTATTTCTCTCTGAAAAGTTCCGTGTTTCTCCGGATGATATGCTGGTCCTCACAATGCGTGGCTATCAGCATTCCCGCTTCGGAGAAGATTCTTCTCAGCGTTTCCATGCGGTCTACCAGCATGTTTCCCGTGCTGGCCCCCATGAACAGCTTTATGCCACATACATGCGTCCTGTCAAGTCGGGCGAGCAGATCCGCATTGTTGTTGGTCGCGCCGAAATAGAACGAATAGTTCACGACGCACTTCTTTTCCGCATCGGCAAACTTGTTTTCGAGTGTTTCGAGCGTGGTGGTCTGCGGACTGCAGTTGGGCATGTCCATGAACGATGTCACACCTCCCGCGGCGGCAGCCCATGTTTCCGTGGCCATGTCCGCCTTGTGGGTCAGGCCGGGATCACGGAAGTGCACATGGTCGTCAATCACTCCCGGTATCAGGAACTGTCCTTTCGCGTCAATTTCCTCGTCGCATGGCACTGCGGGCAATGCGTCTCCTACCAACACTTCGCCGATTTTTTCGCCTTCAATCACCACCGATCCCACGAAGCGTTTTCCTTCGTTCACGATAGTGGCGTGATGTATCCAGGTTCGTTTCATAATGCGTGTCCGTTAAATGTTTTTCGGATATTTCTTGAACCAGCTGTCCCATTTCAGTTGGATGACTCCGAAGACCGCCTCTCCGAAGATGCTGCTGTTCATTTTGGATGTTCCCAGTTCGCGGTTGATGAAGATGACCGGCACCTCCTTTATCTTGAATCCGCACTTGAATGCCGTGAACTTCATTTCTATCTGGAATGCGTATCCTTTGAAGCGGATGCGGTCGAGATTGATGGTCTCCAACACCTTCCGCCGGTAGCACACGAATCCGGCTGTGGTGTCGTGGACCGGAAGCCGCGTGATGAGCCGCACGTATTTCGACGCGAAGTATGACATCAGCACCCGTCCCATTGGCCAGTTGACCACATTCACCCCGCTCACGTAGCGCGACCCGATGGAAACATCGGCCCCTTCACCGTGGCAGGCCTCATAGAGGCGCGGAAGGTCGTTGGGGTTGTGGCTGAAGTCCGCATCCATTTCAAACACATAGTCATACTGGTGTCCGACGGCCCATTTGAATCCCGTGATGTATGCCGTGCCCAGTCCCAGTTTCCCTTTCCGTTCAATCATGAAAAGCCGTTCGGGAAATTCCTTCTGCAGACGGCGCACGATGTCGGCCGTCCCGTCGGGCGAATTGTCCTCGATGACCAGAATGTGGAAGCACTTTTCCAGTCCGAACACTGCCCGGATGATATTTTCGATGTTTTCCTTCTCGTTATAAGTCGGAATGATTACTATGCTGTCGCTTGTCTGCATGTTTTCTGCTTTCGTTTTATTATGGCAAAGATAACGAATGTTTTTTATTGTCGTCAGATATTCTTCAAAAGAATTGCGGGGAATTCGGAGTATCCTCTGTCCGGGATAAAGCAGGCGGTTGTTTGTCCGGAAATGCCCTTTTGTTATCGGACAAACAAGCGGCTATTCTTTCTGGTATTTTTTCGGCGACTGCCCGGTGGCCGCCTTGAAGTATTTCCCGAAGAAGGAAGGGTTGGCGAAATTCAGTTGGTCGCTCACCTGCTGCACCGTATATTTCCCGCTCTTCAGCAGTATTTTGGCTTCCATGATGACCTGGTCCTTGATCCATTCTCCCGCGTGCCGTCCGCTTGTCTGGAAGATGACCTGCGACAGGTATTTGGGGGTCAGGCACATCTCGTCCGCATAAAACGTGACACTTCTTTCTTTCGTATAGTTCTTCCGCACCAGAGTCAGAAACCTGTCGAAGAGACGCTTTTGCCGGTTTTCTCTGTTTTTCACTTCGGTTATCTGCAGCTCTTTCGACAGTTCTTCGTAGCAGCTGGCCAGTATGACCTGCATATATCCTTTCAGTGCCTCATGAGTGAACTTGGTATGAGGCTCCGCTATTCTTTTCCGCATCATGCGATAGAGTGCCAACATTTCTTCCGTCTTTTCTTCGGGAAGGTTTATGACCGCCTGGCGGGTCAGGGTGTTTCGGAACTCGGCGGAGTAGGAGGACGTGTGGCCGTTCATGTAATTGTCTTCTTTATAAGTGATGAAGGCCATCTGGAAGTCTTTGCTGATTTCTATGCATTCACCTATCGAGTTGGGCAGAATGATGGCTGCGGTATTTTCTTTTATTTCATATTCCTGCAGATTGTAGCGGATCCGCATGTGCCCTTTCGTGCAGATCTGTATCATGGAAAACATAATCTTGAACGGGCGGGCAGGAGCGATGTACGGTTCCACTTCTTCTTGTTCGATGGGAGGAGAATTGAAGTTGTCGTCGAGCATCAGCTCGTCTTCAAAGCTCAGGGCCTGTTCCGATATGGGGAGCATCACCATTTCCAGCTCGTTGAAAAGCTTTGAGGGATTATTCTTCATACGCGCGTCTTTATTGATACGGCAAATATATTCCTTTTGGAATGATATTGGGACGTTTTAAAATGAAATTTATAAAAAATCAATCCTTTGGAACATTTTCTCCGTAGCTTGGCTCGTGTCGGTTAGCGGTAAATGGCGCATCTTTGTATTGAAATAAAAAGTTTCTGAAGATGGGAAATAAAGTATTGGTCGTTTTGTCGCTCGGATGCCTTGCATTGATGGGCTGCGCGGGCGGAGAATCGGAAAAGGAGGTGGTGCGTCATGTGATGTGTGTCCGTCCGCTTTCTTCCGGAGGGGAATATGTGAAGTCGTTTTCCGGAGTGGTGAAGGAAGCGCGTGAAATCAGTCTCGGGTTCAAGACGGCAGGACAGATAGAGCGCATTCATGTGAAGGAAGGCGATTTTGTGCGTGAAGGTCAGTTGGTGGCCGAACTGGACGATGCGGATTATCGGCTTGGAGTGGAAGCCTTGCAGATACAGGCCGGCCAGTTGGAGGATGAGGTGCGGAGAATGAAGCAGCTTTACGAGGCGAAAAGCATATCGGACAATGATTATGAGAAGGCTGTGGCCGGATTGCGCCAGCTTAAGGTGCAGTTGCAGTTGAACCGGAACAAGCTCGACTATACCCGGCTTCATGCTCCCGTTGCGGGATACATCCAGAGCGTGAACTTCGAGCCTGCTGAGATGGTGGATGCGGGCACTCCGGTGTTTTCATTGCTTGACACGAAGCGGATGGAGGTGGAACTGGACATTCCTGTGGAGGTTTATCGGCAGAAGGACAGCATATCCGGAATCTTCTGTGAGAGCGGAATAGTGAGGAAGGTGCCCATGACGCTTGTCAGTGTGACACCGAAGGCCGACGGCACGCAATTGTACCGGATGTGTCTGGCTTTCGGTGGGAATGTGCCTGGAAAACTGACTGCAGGAATGAGTGTGGGGGTGGACATCCTTCTGGCTTCCGGTGGAGAGAAGGGGAAGTTTACACTTCCGGTCCATGCGGTGTTCAAGGAAAAGGAAAATGCATATGTCTGGACGGTGGACGCGGATTCTGTAGTGCACAAGCGGCAGGTTGTGCTTGACGGGATGGATGAAAAGGGACATGCTGTCATCTCTTCTGGACTGAAGGGAGACGAGCAGGTGGTCAGAGCCGGAGTGAACGCACTTCAGGAGAATGAGAAGGTGGGCGTGATGGCCGAACCGGAAAAAACGAATGTGGGAGGACTGCTCTGATGAAGATAACGGAGTTTTTCATGAAGCGGCCGACGCTGTTCTGGTCGTTTGCGGTGTTCATCATGCTGGCGGGCGTGTTGTCCTTCATTCAGATGCCGAAGCTGGAAGACCCGGCGGTGGCGGTGAAGCAGGCGATGGTGGTAGTGCCTTATCCCGGTGCGAGTGCCCATCAGGTAGAGCTGGAAGTGGCTCAGGTGATGGAGGATGAATTGCGAAACCTTCCGAATGTGAAGAAGGTGAAAAGTGAATGTCAGAACGGGATGGCCATGCTGACGGTCGAGTTTGAGATGACGGTGTTGCTTAAGGACCTGGAACTGCATTTCGACTTGCTTCGCCGGAAGGTGAGCGACCTGAAGGTACGTCTTCCCCAAGGATGCTACGACCCGGTGGTGGTGGATGACATGATGGATGTGTACGGCATCTTCTACGCTTTCACGGGCGACGGGTATTCGTATCCCGAGCTCTACCAGTATGCCCGGGTGTTACGGCGTGAACTGATGAACGTGAAGGGAGTGAAGCGCGTCAACATTGTGGGCAACAGAGATGAGGTCATTAATATTGTGCTTTCAAAAGACAGGATAGCTCGTAACGGGGTACTTCCGGCGCAGATTATGATGGCATTGCAGAACGCAGGGAAAACGGTCAATTCCGGTGACTATCAGACAGGGGGCGATCGCCTGCATATACGTGTGGGGGAAGCCCTCAAGGATGAAGAGGATATCCGTCGGTTGCTGATAGGCACGTTCGACGGGAAGCAGGTGCGTCTGGGTGATGTGGCGAAGGTGGAGCGTGCCTTCTCGGAACCGCAGCGCAACGGATTTTTTGTCAACGGGAAACCTGCTCTTGCCGTTTGCATCGCGATGGAAGCGGATGCCATCGTGCCCGATGTGGGCAAGGCGGTGGACGCGAAGTTGGCTGAGGTGATGAAGTCGATGCCCGCCGGAATGGAAACGGAAAAGATTTTCTTCCAGCCCGACAAGGTGAACGAGGCCATCAGTTCATTTATGGTCAATCTGGTGGAGTCGGTTGCCATTGTGATTCTGGTGCTTATCTTTACGATGGGAGTCAGGAGCGGTATCATCATCGGGTTCGGACTGATTCTGACCATTGCCGTGTCTTTCCCCATCCTGCTTGTGTGCGGCACGACCTTGCAGCGCATTTCCTTGGGAGCGTTCATCGTGGCGATGGGTATGCTGGTGGACAATGCGATTGTCATCATGGACGGTATTCTGATAGACAAGCAGAGGGGGTATGGACCGAAGACGTATCTCTACCGTATCGGACGGAATACGGCTTTGCCTCTGTTGGGGGCGACCGTCATAGCGGCATCTACTTTCGTTTCTGTTTATCTATCTCCAGACTCTGCCGGAGAATATGCCCGCGACCTTTTCCTTGTGCTTTGTGTCAGTCTGCTGGCAAGCTGGGTACTGGCTTTGATTCAGGTGCCGGTGTGTGCAAAGTCGTGGCTTCCTCTGCGCGACAGGAAACAGGCCGGCAAGAAAGAAGTGCTGAACTCGCCTGTGCATCGTTTTGTTCGCCGCACTATCGGTGTGTTGATCGGGCATCGGAAGCTCACTTTGACTATTGCTGGAGTTGTACTTGTCGTATGTATTCTGGGCATGACGAAGGTGAAGAACCTGTTCTTTCCGGACTTTGATTACCGTCAGTTGGTGGTGGAATATTATCTGCCGTCCCAGTCCACTCCCGACCGTGTGCGTCATGATTTGCTTGAAATCAGTGCCTGGCTTCAGGAGAAGCCGGAGGTGGAGCGCGTGGCGGCCAGTATGGGAAGCGCGCCGGCATACTATTGTCTGGCACGTCCGATGACTTCGGGAGGTGACTGTTACGGCGAACTGATGATAGACTGCAAGGATTACGCCACGGTGATGAAGATTCTTCCCGGACTCCGTGACGAGTTGCGGCAACGTTATCCCGACGCGTATATCCGTATGCGTAAATATAATTTCTCCATCGCCACATCGCATACGGTGGAAGTGGAGTTCTCGGGTCCTGATCCTGCCGTGCTCAGGGATTTGAGCCGTCAGGCGGAAGACATCATGCGCCGGTGTCCGTATGCCGACCCTTATTCGGTGCAGAACAACTGGAAACCTTCTGCAAAGTCGTTGGCGGTGGATTATGTGCGTGCCAATGCGCTCCGGTCGGGAATTGAACGGGGGGATGTGGCCAATGCGCTTCTGGCCGCGACGGACGGAATGCCGGTCGGTGTGCTGACCGATCAGGACCGGATGGTTACGGTCAATCTGATGGTGCGCAACGCGGACGGAAGCCGGATTGCGGACTTGAACGATATTCCTGTGTGGAGCATGATGAACATGCGGCTAACGGATGAAGACATGGAAGGGATTCTGACAGGAAGCAAGAATGCCGCCGACATTCAGGACGGGCTGTTCCGGAGCGTGCCTTTGAGCAGCGTGTCGCAGCCTGTGCGGATGGACTGGGAGGAAGATGTGGTGTACAGGATAAACGGACGGCGTGCCATTGAGGCTGAATGCGACCCCAACACCGACTTGTATGCCGGGACTCCTGCGAAGGTCAGGGAATCCATAGAGAAGGAAATCAATGCGATTCCGCTTCCTGAAGGTTATCAGATGAGATGGGTGGGAGAGGATGAACTTCGTGATGATGCCATCTCCAACCTCCTGAAGTTTGTGCCGCTCACCATTTTCCTGATTCTGGGTATCCTGCTTCTGTTGTTCAACAACTGGAAGAAGGTGATTCTGATACTCATCTGCTTTCCTTTCGTGTTCTGCGGCATCACGCCTGCCTTGCTTCTGTTCCGCCAGCCGTTCACGTTCATGGCGGTTATCGGCATGATGGGGCTTATCGGCATGATGGTGAAGAACGCGATTGTGCTGGTCGATGAAATCAACCGTCTGCAGACTGAGGAACACCGCGACCCGTATGAGTCGGTGGTTGAGGCTACGGTTTCGCGTGTGCGTCCGGTACTGATGGCTTCACTGACCACTATTGTCGGCATGATTCCGCTGGTGACTGACCCCATGTACGGCTCCATGGCCGTCACCATCATGGGGGGACTTACGATAGGGACAATCATCACGCTGATATTGTTGCCGCTATTCTATACGGCTTTGTTCCGTATCAGAAGAAAATAGTTGAACATTAAATCGTTGATTGGATATGAAAAAGCTGATTATATTGTTTGCCGCCGTCTTCTGTGTGGCGGCAAAGGCCCAGAAACCTCTTGAACTTTCTTTGCAGAAGTGCCGGGAAATGGCACTGACGCATAACGAAGACCTGCAGCGTGCGGACAATGCGTTCCGTCAGGCGGAACTGGACAAGAAGATTGCTTTCAGTGCCTATCTGCCTAAATTTGACGCGACGGCCACGGGAACTTATCTGACCGACATGGACATGATGGGCATGGAGCTTCAGATGAGGGGCATGTATATGGCGGGAATCAGTCTGGTCCAGCCTTTGTATGCGGGCGGTAAAATCATTGCAGGAAACAAGCTGGCGAAAATCGGCAGGGAGGTTGCCGAGGAAAACCGCAGGAAGACCCGCATGCAGGTGATAGCGGATGCCGACAATGCCTACTGGACTTATATTTCCGTGGGCAGGAAGGTGCGGATGCTCGACAGTTACAGGGCGCAGATGGATACGGTGTTCCGGCAGGTGGAAGTGGCACTTTCTGCCGGGATGGGGGTGGAGAACGACTTGCTCCGCATCAAGACCAAGCGGAGCGAGATTCATTATCAGTACCAGAAAGCGAAGAACGGACTGAACCTTTGCCGGCTTGCCTTGTGCAATGTGCTGGGGCAGTCGCTCGATACGGAGTTTGTTCCGCTTGATACGGCAATCGTGGTTTCGGCCCCAAGAGAAATGGACGAGAACATTGCCGCGCGTCCGGAACTGGCTTTGCTGGAGAAGCAGGTTGAAGCGGGCGAACAGCAGGTGAAAGTGGCACGCGGGGACGTGCTTCCTCAAATCGGTCTGTCGGCAGGTTATCTGTATTACGGCAATGTCAAGCTGAAAGGGGTGAATTACGATGCCGGAGGGAATACGATACCTTTCACCCAGAAGTTTGATGACGGACTCGGCCTTGTGATGGCCTCGGTCAGCTTCCCTCTTTTTCATTGGGGAGAAGGGTTGAAGAAGGTGAAGAAGGCGAAGCTCGATTTGGAGAATGCCCGGCTTGACCTTCAGAAGAACCGCCGTCTGTTGAGCATCGAAGCGCGTCAGGCCATACAGAATGTGACAGACGGATACCGTATGGTGGAAACCGCGGAACTGGCTTCCCGTCAGGCAGATGAGAATCTGCGTGTGATGCAGAACCGTTACAGGAACGCCATGTGTACGCTGACCGATTTGCTCGACGCACAGTCGCAATGGCAGCAGGCCCAGAGCAATCTTATCGAGGCTCAGACGCAATACAAGATTTATGAAACGGAGTATCTGAAAGCCGTCGGAAGATTGGAGTGACTTGTTGTGTCAATTTCCCCGATTGTCACTTTGATAAAATGACAATCGGGACACTTTGAGAATGCGGTTTTCCAAGGCAAGGAAGGTATGATTCGGAAAATCGCAAGGAAAAGCGTTTGGTGGTTTCCTTATTGCTTTGGTATGTGTATAATTGTTCGCTTTTGTTTTTTTTGTAGTGGAAATAAAAATCTTTATGGAAGATTGATTGTGCTTTCTTCTTCCTTTGTGCTTTTTGTGGAAGGGCCTCTTGCAGAAACAATCTGTGCTGAAAAGTCCTTTTCTCCCGCATTCAAACTTTCATTTTCCGTACTCATTTGATATGTCCGGGAACTTCTGCGCAATCATCGGGACGTTTTCCATGGAATATGCCGATGTTTTCCTGCGAAAGTCGGCATGTTTTTGTGCGATTTCCCCGTCATTTCACCCCTTCCACAAGGCTTCTAAACGGGGTTGGCTTTTTGCTTTTATTAATGAACCGGCTCTGGAATGAAGAGATTTATTTAGGTGGAGGTTAGTGAATATTGTGATTCTGTGTTCTAATGTAATTTAAATGATTTATCATGCGTTAAATTGTCAACAAAAAGAAAAGCGTTTTTTTGTTGTTTGAAGTCTTTAATTTTCCTTTGTCACAATATTTGAATATGAAATCAAATGAAAACGTTAAAGGTATTGTTGTTGTCTTGGATTCTTTTGCCTGTGTTATGCTACGGGCAAGAACAGGTATTTTCTAAAAGTAACGATGGGAATATCGTTGTGAAGCCTCAGTATATAGAATCATTTCATAATGGCGACTATAAAAACATTACTCCGTATATTGTGGAGCAAAGCAAGAATGAAACGGCACTTGACGGAAGCACCTATTTAATAAAGTGTCTGAAATATAGGAATTGGGAAAATGATCCGGGTGATATGCACGTACTTGAAGTCTTATATCAGGATAAGGTGATTTATAGCCTTGTGAATAATAACAGCGGGTGGGAGAATATTGCTGATGAGCCTCAAGGTGTAGAGAAAACATCTTTCTATTATAAAATGAATTTGGATGATAATACAATTGCTTTGCTTTTTGTTGGTGTTTATATAATGAGTCAGCCTCCTTATTTGACTGTCGTTATCTTGAAGAATGGCAATGCGGCATTGGTTTTCAACAAACCTTCCTATATAAATAAAATTGAAAGGAACGGTGAGGAGATAAACTTTACATTACAGTCAAATACCTTGGAATATTTGGATATGAATAGCAGTGAGCCGATTAATCCACCCGACTTGCATACACTGACGTTGAAGGACGGCATGATTTATTATAAGTGACAATAGTACAGGAGCGGTGTAATGCCGCTCCTGTAATGCCCGACGGTATGTTCTCATCTTCTATGACTTGAAAGTACAGGACTGGAATCTGGATGTCAGAACAAGCTCCACGAAACGGTGAGACCCGCCATGACGATGGCAACCATGCTCATCAGCTTTACGAGAATGTTGAGGCTCGGTCCGGACGTATCCTTGAACGGGTCGCCCACGGTGTCGCCTACCACGGTGGCACGATGCACTTCGCTTCCCTTTCCGCCGAAGTTGCCTTCCTCCACATACTTCTTCGCATTGTCCCACGCTCCGCCTGCATTCGCCATGAAGACAGCGAGCACAAAGCCCGATGACAGTCCTCCGATGAGCAGGCCAATCACTCCCGGCACACCGAATATGAGTCCCGTAGCTACCGGAGCAATGATGGCGAGCAATGAAGGGAATACCATCTCGTGTTGCGCTCCCTTGGTGGAAATCTGCACGCAACGTGCATAGTCTGGCTCGGCTTTGCCCTCCAATATGCCTTTAATCTCGCGGAACTGGCGGCGCACTTCCTCCACCATGCGCGAAGCGGCGCGTCCCACGGCGTTCATGGTCAGTCCGCAGAACAGGAAGGCCATCATGCTTCCGATGAACATGCCCGCAATCACTTTCGGGTTCATCAGCGTTACATCATAGTAAACCATGAAGTCGGTGAAGCTGGCTTCATGGATGGCCACCTCGATGCCGTTCGGAAGCTCCAGAATGGCCGTTCCGATGCGGTCAAGTCCGATGCGTATCTCCTCGATGTAGGAAGCCAGCAGGGACAATCCCGTAAGAGCTGCCGAGCCGATGGCGAATCCCTTTCCGGTGGCTGCGGTGGTGTTTCCCAACGAATCAAGCGCGTCGGTACGTTTGCGCACTTCCTCGCCCAGACCGCTCATCTCGGCGTTTCCGCCCGCATTGTCCGCAATCGGTCCGTAAGCGTCTGTGGCAAGAGTGATGCCCAAAGTGGAAAGCATTCCCACGGCAGCGATTCCGATGCCGTAGAGTCCCATGCTGATATTGGTGAAATCAAATCCGGCAGCAAACCAGTAAGAGAGGATAATCCCTATCACTACGGCGATGACCGGAATGGTGGTTGAAATCATTCCCAGCCCGATACCGGATATGATGACCGTGGCCGGGCCGGTCTTTCCGCTTTCCGACAGCTTCTGTGTCGGCTTGTATGACTGGGATGTGTAATATTCGGTGGAGCGTCCGATGATGACTCCGACAATCAGCCCCACAACGACCGAAACGGATACGTTCTGCCAATTGTCGATTCCAAGCAGCCACATGATCAGGAAAGTGGCGAACACAATCAGTAGGGAACTCAGATTCGTGCCGAACGACAAAGCTTTGAGCAGGTCTTTCATGCTTGCGTCTTCTTTTGTGCGTACGGCGAAGATGCCCAGAATGGACAGGATGATTCCTACGGCGGCAATCAGCATCGGGGCAATGACTGCCTTGAACTGCATGGCCGTGTCACCGGTACTGATGTATGCAGCGGCACCCAGTGCGGCAGTGGCCAGAATGGAACCGCAGTAGGACTCATACAGGTCGGCTCCCATGCCGGCCACATCTCCTACATTGTCACCCACATTGTCGGCTATAGTGGCAGGGTTGCGCGGGTCATCTTCCGGGATTCCCGCTTCCACCTTCCCTACCAGATCCGCACCCACATCGGCCGCTTTTGTATAGATACCTCCACCCACACGTGCGAAGAGTGCCTGAGTGGACGCACCCATTCCAAAGGTCAGCATGGTAGTAGTGATGATGCAGAGCTTGGAGGCCGGGTTCAGCGCGTCTTCCGGAATGCACCATTCCAGAAGCAGATACCAGAATGAGATGTCCAGCAGTCCGAGACCGACCACAACAAGCCCCATTACGGCACCGCTCCGGAATGCGATGCGCAGCCCTTTGTTGAGTGAGGTGCGTGCGGCGTTGGCAGTGCGTGCCGAAGCGTATGTGGCGGTTTTCATTCCCAGATAACCCGAAAGTCCGGAAAAGAAGCCTCCGGTCAGGAAAGCGACCGGCACCCAATGGTTCTGCAGGTTGAATCCGTAGGCCATGATGGCGAAGAAGATGACCAGACCGATGAAAACCATGGTTACGACCTTGTACTGTTGTTTCAGATAAGACATGGCACCCATCCGCACATGCAATGCGATGCGTTCCATTGTAGGAGTGCCTTCACTTTCGGCTTTCATTTGCCGGTAGAAGTGCCAGGCGAGCAGCAGTGCCAGCACAGACGATGCCGGCACAATCCAGAAGAGGGATGTTTCCATAAAAATCAGACAGATTTAAAAGTTGTTTTTCAAAGATAGGAAAGAGGAGCGAAAAAAGAGGTCCATACATTTTAAAGAATGTTTAATAAGTGGACTGCGCTCACTTAATTTATATTAACCGCCGGGCAGCTCACGAATGTGTCTGGGATTTCTCCAAGAGGTTGAAGCATATGCTTCAAGAAGAAAGCGGATTCCGGAAGTAGTTGCCGGAATCCGCTTTGTAAAAAGAATCGCTGTCTGTAAAGAGGCTTGTTTACAGCAAGTCCGGAATCAGATAAATGTTTTCTTCCGTGATGCCTTGTTCCAGAAGGGCCTCTTTGTCTGCCAGATAGATTTTCAGGAATTCATCGTGGGTAGCCGTGCGTTTTTCCGCCTCACGGTAACACTCCAGTGCTTCGGGAATCTGGTTCATGGCCGCATACACATGTCCCGCGTTCAGCCAGTCGCTTGTCTGGGTGTCGGAATTCTGGAGCAGTTTCCGGAAGAAGCGGAGTGCATCTTCGTGTTTGCCGGTCATAAAATAGCACCATCCGATAGCGCGCTGGGCATTGGCGGGGGTCTTGTCCAGATATTCCACTTTGAAGAAATACTGCAGTGCTTTCGTATAGTCGCGCATGGTGGCCAGACATTGGCCTATCTGGAGCAGCAGATTCAGATTGTCCGGCTGGATGGCCTCCACCCGGTAGAAGTAATCCAGTGCTTGTCTGTAATTGTGCATCCGTTTGTAGCATTGCGCTAGATGTTTGAGTGTCCATACATGGTCGGGCTTCAGAATATCCGCCTGCCGGTAGGCTTCGGCCGCATCCTCATAGCGTTTCATTTTCTGGTAGGAGAAACCCAGCTTCTGCCAGATGCCGGCATTCTCAGGATTGTTTCCGGTCTGTTCTTTGTAAAGCTCCGCAGCTTCCTGGAAATAATCTTTCGCGAAGAGATAGTCGGCAATCTGTGTGCCGCGCTCCTTCTGCAAAAGCAGCGGGCGGAGGAAAGGAGACTTCCAGAAAGCCATTCCGTCGGTGAATATGTCATGCTGTTCGTTCCGGTACATCCAGAGCTTGAAGAACCGGTAGAGGTCGTGTATATATTGCCGGCTCACCACACTCATTCCACGGCTGTCATTGCCGCCCTTGAGCTTGTCAAGATTTTCCAGTATCCTTTCGTTTCCCGCCCCTATCTGCGCATTCAGTATGTCGCGTTGGGACTGAGGAATCGAA
This sequence comes from uncultured Phocaeicola sp., assembly GCA_944320815.1. GTDB lineage: Bacteria > Bacteroidota > Bacteroidia > Bacteroidales > Bacteroidaceae > Phocaeicola. Next base: position 73,606 of record CALUIZ010000010.1, read on the forward strand.
TTCATGGTAAGGACGAATGAATATTTGTCGGAGTTGCAGAACATGGGAGAGTCGAGCAGCAGTCTGACAACCGATTTGTCGCCAACCTTTTCGCCGAGCAAAAAGCCGGCAGTGCATTCGGTCCGCTGGCTGAAGGGATAGAACCAGTGTGCGGCTTCCCGGAAAAACGGATAGTTCTTCAGTTGCGAGAATGTACTCATATACGTGTCAGCACCTTCCATCTGGAGATCGCCGAGCTGGTGGATTTCATCGCTGATTTTCTCAATCTCCTTTTCCCACTCGGGGTTTTTGTCCTCCAGATCCTCGATGTCAATGATTTTCATGTCAGGATTCTTCAGATAAGTGTTGCGCATCATCTGCGGGATGATTTCTTCACGCATCTTCTTCTCTATCTTTTCCGTTTCGCGCGATAGCAGGAACAGAATCTGTATGTTGTGAAGCTGCTCGACGGTTTCCGGACTTTCGTTCAGCAGAGCCAGTGCGGAAGTCAGTTCTGGATAGAGGGCGATTCGCTTTTCCTGATAGTATGCGGCCAGCATGATTCCGATAAGCGCACGCTGGGTGATGATTGCTTCTGTGCGGCGGTGGTAGGCTTCGAGCAGGAAGTGGAACTTATGCGCGTCGAAAAGCTTCATCAGGTTCAGCGTGACTGCACTTGTCATTATCGCCAGCGCATTGGGCGAGACAAGCGGGGAGTCGAGCAGCGCAGAGGCTTCGCGTGCCTCTTCGTCCGTCCATTGGACAGAAGTCCATATCTTGTTGAACAGTTCGTCGACGGTTCTCTCGTTCCGTTCGTAGAGTGTCTTCAGCTCCGCGTTTCTTTTTGTTTCATCGGCAACCATCAGCGGAGTGACCTCCATATCTTCTGCGATACTTTCAAGGGCCAGGCCGATTTCCCGGAAAGTGTGGGGAGGGTTTTGTCTGAAGGTGCGGAACTTGGAAGGAAAGTACCCCTGTGCGGCCTGCTGTTCTTTCAGGAATCCGGCCTTGTCGGCCAGTTCATACCCCCGGAGGCGCAGATTGGCATACACTTTCCCCCGTTCGGGATCATGCATCCCCTGTGCGGCATATTGCAGCATATATCCATAAGTGGTCTGCAGCGTCTCCACTTCTGAAACGAGTTCCCAGTATCCTGTTTCCGATGCCAGTGAGTTCAACTGAGCGAAGGCTTCTTTCAGCCTTTTCTGGTCGAGCAATTGAATGATGTCTTTATACATGAGTTGTTTTCAAAATGATAATTTATTGTGGGCTTCGCCAAATTTTATATGTGTGCAAAAATAGCAATTGTTTTGTAATTCTGCAAAAGGAATATATCTCGTTGAAAACAAGGTGATTACAATGACTGGTCCGTTTCTGGTGGTGGGCTGGCGGAGCGGAATGCCCGGAACAAGCGTTTGTCCTGGCTGAAACAGACGTTTATTTCGATTGGAACAAGCGTTTGTTTCAGTCGGGATGAACGCCTGTTTTTCTTTCGTAATTCTCCCTGAGCATTGAAATAAAATCTCAATTTCTGTTTCGTTAGCTTGTTGTTTTTGTTCGATTATTCCGGCGATTTTGTAATTTTGCGGCATCTATGAGCAGAACAATGAGTATAACGGAACTTCAGAGCTTATATGCCGGACATCCGAATGTGGCGGGGCTGGTGTCATTGCTGGGAAAAAATGAAAAGACAAGGACTGTCTTTCTTGACGGAATGCACGGATCGTGCGCTTCACTGTTCGCTTCCGCTTTCGTCAGACAGAATCCCGGAGTGTATGTGTTTGTGTTGAATGATTTGGAAGAGGCCGGATATTTTTATCATGACATTGTACAGGCGAACGGGGAAGAACATACATTGTTTTTCCCTTCATCATATCGTAGGGCTGTCAAATACGGGCAGAAGGATGCGGCGAATGAAATCCTGCGCACTGAGGTGTTGGGGGTGCTGAAACGGAAAGAGCCGGTGGCGGTGGTCACTTATCCTGATGCGCTGGCAGAAAAAGTGGTCTCACGGGAAGTGTTGGGCGACAAGACACTGACATTGGAGGTCGGACAGCATGTCACCACAGGAAAAATCATGGAAGAGCTGGCAGGGTATGGCTTTGAGCATGTGGACTATGTATATGAACCGGGACAGATGGCTCTTAGGGGAAGCATACTTGACGTGTATTCCTTTGCCTCTGAATATCCTTTCCGTATCGATTTTTTCGGAGATGAAATAGACAGCATCCGCACGTTTGAAGTGGAAACGCAGCTTTCGAGGGAAAAGAAGACATCTGTGAGCGTTGTGCCTGAGCTTTCGGCGGCGAGCGACGGGGACATTTGTTTTCTTGACTTCATCCCGAAAGATACGGTGCTATGGGTAAAAGATCTGGCTTGGGTGAAGGAACGCATTCAGGCGGTGCATGACGAGGCTCTTTCTCCTCAGGCATTGGTGGCATATGAAGGGGAGCAGACAGAGTGTATGAGTCTGGAAAGGAAACTGGTGGACGGGGCAGAATTTATGGTGCGTGCGTTGGATTTTCGCCGGATTGATTTTGGACATAAGGCGGTCGGCACTCCCCAGGCATCGCTGAAGTTCGAGACTTCCATCCAGCCTATATTCCATAAGAATTTTGATTTGGTGTCGGGCTCGCTGACTGATTATCTGCAGCGTGGCTACAGAATCTATATCTGTTCTGACAGTGTGAAACAGACCGATCGTCTGAAGGATATTTTTCAGGAGCGGGGGGACAAGATTGTGTTTGAACCGGTCGACCGAACGTTGCATGAAGGCTTTGTCGACCATACGATGAAGGTATGTATCTTTACCGACCATCAGATATTTGACCGTTTCCATAAATATAGTCTGAGGAGTGACAAGGCACGCAGCGGCAAAGTGGCTCTTTCGCTCAAGGAACTGAATATGTTTGAGCCGGGGGATTATGTGGTGCACATTGACCACGGTATCGGGAAGTTTGCCGGACTGGTCCGCATTCCGAACGGAAATACCACTCAGGAGGTCATCAAGCTGGTGTATCAGAACGATGATGTAGTATTCGTCTCCATTCATTCGTTGCATAAAATCTCAAAATATAAAGGGAAAGAGGGCGAGCAGCCTCGTATCAGTAAGTTGGGTACGGGTGCCTGGGAGAAGATGAAGGAGCGTACGAAGACGAAAATCAAGGATATTGCCCGCGACCTCATCAAACTTTATTCGCAGCGCAAACAGGAGAAAGGTTTCCACTTCAGTCCCGACAGCTTTCTGCAGCATGAGCTGGAGGCCAGTTTCTTGTATGAGGACACTCCCGATCAGTTGAAGGCCACACAGGAAGTGAAGGCGGACATGGAGAGTGACCGCCCGATGGACCGTCTGGTATGCGGTGATGTGGGCTTCGGAAAGACGGAGGTGGCGGTGCGTGCGGCGTTCAAGGCGGTGGCCGACAACAAGCAGGTGGCTGTTCTCGTACCTACCACCGTGCTTGCTTTCCAGCATTACCAGACTTTCAGAAAGCGTCTGGAGGATATGCCTTGTACGGTGGAGTATCTGAGCCGTGCGCGTACTGCGAAAGATACGTCCCGGATATTGAAAGGACTGGCCGACGGAAGTGTCAACATACTTATCGGTACGCACAAGATAATAGGTAAAAGCGTAAAGTTCAAGGATTTGGGCCTTCTGATTATTGATGAGGAGCAGAAATTCGGAGTGAGCGTGAAGGAGAAGCTGCGCCAGTTGAAAGTGAACGTTGACACGCTGACCATGACGGCTACTCCCATTCCGCGTACGTTGCAGTTCTCGCTGATGGGGGCGCGCGACCTGTCGGTCATCCAGACTCCGCCTCCTAACCGTTATCCGATTCAGACGGAGGTGCATACGTTCAATGAAGAGATCATCACCGAAGCCATCAACTTTGAGATGAGCCGTAACGGGCAGGTTTTCTTCGTGAACAACCGCATCCAGAACCTTCCCGAACTGAAGGCAATGATCCAGCGCAACATTCCTGATTGCCGTGTGTGCATAGGACATGGGCAGATGCAGCCGGAGGAACTGGAGAAGATTGTCTTTGATTTCGTGAACTATGATTACGATGTACTGCTGGCCACTACCATTATTGAGAGTGGAATTGATATACCGAATGCCAATACCATCATCATCAACCAGGCACAGAACTTTGGTCTGAGCGACCTGCATCAGATGCGCGGGCGTGTGGGACGGAGCAACAAGAAAGCATTCTGTTATCTGCTGGCTCCTCCGTTGTCAAGTTTGACTCCTGAGGCGAAACGTCGTCTTCAGGCCATCGAGAATTTCAGCGACCTGGGCAGCGGCATTCATATCGCCATGCAGGATCTGGATATCCGCGGAGCAGGAAACATGCTGGGGGCGGAACAGAGCGGATTTATCGCCGATTTGGGTTATGAGACGTACCAGAAGATCTTGGCTGAGGCTGTGACGGAACTGAAGAATGATGAATTTGCCGATCTCTATGCGGATGAAATCAGGGCTGGAGAAGAAAAGATCAGCGGTGAGGAATTTGTGGATGAGTGTTCGGTCGAGAGTGATCTCGAACTGCTCTTCCCGAACGAATATATTCCGAGCAGCAGCGAACGTATGCTGGTCTACCGGGAACTGGACAAACTGGAACTGGACAAGGACGTGGATGCTTTCAAGGCACGTCTGGTCGACCGTTTCGGACAGATTCCGCCCGAGGGTGAAGAGCTTGTCCGTATCGTTTCTCTGCGCCGTCTGGCCAAACGTCTGGGCGCGGAAAAAGTGTTTCTGAAAGCCGGTCGGATGACTCTTTATTTCGTGAGCAATCTGGAGAGTCCGTATTATCAGAGCAGGTCGTTCGGCAAGGTCATAGAGTATATGTCGAAGTATCCACGCAACTGCAATCTCCGGGAACAGAACGGGAAGCGGAGTATGGTGGTGCAGCATGTGACCACGGTAAAGGATGCGGTGGCTATTCTGCAGGAAATGGTGAGTATGAGTGGAGACTCTTTTTCTGATTAGTCGCGCATTGAATTTTCTGATAAGGAAGAAATGCCGGTTCTCACATTTGGGGTCCGGCATTTCTTCTAAAAGAGCAGGCATGCCCCGCTTGAGTCGTATGGCCTTTCCCTGTCTGACATTTCCCAGTGAAAATGTAACAGGAAAGAAATAATCTTGTAGTTGTGATGAAAACGTTTGTGTCTACCTTTGCGGCGGACGAATGAAAAGAGGAACTGAAGAATGTGTTTATTGCAGCGGTGTGGTTTTTTGAGAAAATTTTTCGTTGAAACTGACACTTCAGATTCATTTCAGTTTTCTTCTCTAGTTTTGTCGCATCAAACTTAACAATAAGAAAAAACGATTCATTATGATTTCATTGAAAAGAATTTTGGGCACATTGGGCATTGCTTTGCTGGCATTGTCTGCCTTTTCCCAGACTCCGGCGGAATGGAAACCGCTTGGAAAGCCGCTGAACTTCTATCTGGCCAACGACCTCGGCCGCAACGGGTATTACGATCAGAAACCGATAGCCGAACTGATGGGGAAGATGGCCGAAACCATCGATATTGAGTTTGTGGTGGCCGCGGGAGATGTGCATCATTTTGAAGGTGTGCGGAGTGTGGACGACCCTTTGTGGATGACCAATTATGAACTTATTTACAGCCATCCGGACCTTATGCTTCCCTGGTATCCTGTTCTTGGAAACCATGAATATCGCGGAAATACGCAGGCTGTCATTGATTACAGCAATGTAAGCGCGCGCTGGCAGATGCCGGACCGTTATTATACGAAGGTGATGGAAGAAGACGGGGCCACTTTGCGTCTGGTGATGATTGATACGGCTCCTTTGCTTGATAAGTATCGTGAGGATACGGAGAAATATTCTGATGCCTGCAAACAGGATATGGATCGGCAACTGGCTTGGATTGACTCGGTACTGACCTCGGCGAAGGAAGACTGGGTGCTTGTGGTAGGTCACCATCCTATCTATGCCGATACCGACAAGAGTGAATCGGAACGTGTTGACATGCAGAAACGTGTGGATTCGCTTCTCCGTAAGCACGGCAATGTGGACATGTATCTTTGCGGACATATCCATAATTTTCAGCACATCCGTAAGCCGGGAAGTAATATTGATTACGTGGTGAACACTTCGGGCTCATTGAGTCGCAAGGTGAAACCGATAGAGGGAACGCAGTTCTGTAGCAGTGCTACAGGTTTTTCACTGATTACGGTAGACAAGACTGAACTGAACCTGCACATGGTTGATAAGGATGGAAAGGTGATCCATTCCGTAACCAGAACCAAATGATTTTTTGCCATTGGCATGTAGAATGTGTCAGATTGGTGACAGCTGGATTTCATTTGCGCTTCATTTGAAGTCCGGCTGTTCTTTTTTGTCATATACTGGTCGTGAGGCATATAAGAAAACACATAAATTCGCCACAATTTAAAACAATATTTATATGAAAGGACAACTGTTGATTTTGTCGTTGCTTGTTTTCCCGTTGGGAATGATGGGGCAGAGCGCGCGTGAGGAAATCCGTCAGAATCCGGACCTGGCCGCCGGGAAGTATTATGCATACCGGGAACCGCAAACCCGGCTGACACCTGCCCCGTCCGGCTACGAGCCGTTCTATATATCATCCTTTGCGCGTCATGGTTCGCGTTATCTTACTAAAGAGAAGAAATATTCCCAGCCCTTGAACTTGCTCCTGGAAGCCGATGATGAGGGGGCACTTACTTCGGACGGGAAGCGTGCGTTGAAGGTGGTGGCTTCGTTGGCGCAGGAAGCCGAAGGGCGTTATGGTGAGCTGACACCCAAAGGGGCCGAACAACACCGGAAGCTGGTCGACAGGATGTATGCCAACTATCCGCAGGTGTTTCAGAACGGTGTTCATGTAGACGCGCGCTCCACGTACAAGACTCGGGCCTTCCTTTCTATGGCGGCCGCCTGTGTGGAGCTGAAGGGACTGAATCCGGAATTGAACATTACGACCGAGGCCAGCGAGCATGACGCGTATTATATAAAGTATAAGAATCCGCTCTATGAGGCGCAGCATCTGGAGAACATTGATTCGGTGTATCATGCGGCGGACAGCGTATTCATTCATCCGGAACGCCTGATGAAGCAATTGTTCAATGACTCGGCATATGTGGCGGAGAACATTGATGCGGCAGAGTTGATGTCCGCCTTGTTCGAATTGCATGGAATCAGTCAGAGCAGCTACAGTCAGGCGGACCTTGGCTTTCTGTTCACGGAAGATGAACTGTATGACATGTGGCAGCGCAACAACTTCGAGTGGTATTATGAGAAGGGGCCTTCGCCTTTGAGTGACGGATGCATGTACATGCTGGAAAGGAATCTGCTGGACAATTTCATAGAAACAGCCGATACGGTAATCGCTTCCGGAAAGAACGCGGTCTCACTGCGCTTCGGACATGACACGAATCTGGCTCCGTTGGCGGTGTTGATGGGAATGGACCGGTTGACTACGGCCACAACGGACTGGGAGAAAATAGCCGACACTTACCGCACATATCGCATCATTCCGATGTGTGGAAACGTGCAGCTGATATTTTACCGCAAGAAAGACAGCGACGACATTCTTGTAAAACCGCTTCTGAATGAGCGTGAAGTCACTCTGCCCGTCAGAACCGACAAGGCTCCCTATTATCATTGGAAGGATGTGAAGAAATGTTGGACGGAACTTATATCATCCATTGACTTGCCGCAATATGTAAAAGAAGATGATTGAACGGTTGTGATGAAGAATGTCCGATGAGGCTGTATCAAAATGGGATTTGACTGTCGACCCCTGTTTTGATACAGCCTGTTATCTTTTATTTATAGTGTATGGTTAAAGTTTCTCCCCAGCTGATGCTCGTTTTCCCTCCTTTATTCCACAGACATTCCCGTGCGGTCATCAGATGCTGTTTGGTGTCTATGCAGACAACGATGAATGACAGTTTGCTTTCATCTTTGGACGAGATTTCCCCTTTCATGGGGGAATCAACCCTGAATACCGGGAGCGAGACACTGCCTTCAGTTCCTTTCCACGTATAGAACTCATTGTAATTGCAGTCTCCATGAAAGTATGCTTTGATTTGCGGATGGGCTGCAATGAACATTTCCAGTTGATGCCAGTTGCGTCTGGGGCATTCTTTCACGTTTCTGACGCAGGCTGTGTCCGTGAGGAGGTTTTCAAATCTGTCTGTCGCGTTGATTGAATGGTTGCCGTTGGGGTTCGTGAAATGTTTGGCTTCTGCTTCAACAGGATCATGAGTGAAAAGGAAAGTGGGCATTCCGCCATCTTTCTGTATGAGGGTGTCCAGCCATTCACGTGCTTCTTTGTCAATCCACATTCCGGAAAAGGCAAAACGGATGCTGTCTTTTACGAAAGAATATCTCACCTTGTCCCTGTCATAGCGGAAAGTTGTGGAGGTCCGTGCTGTTTTGGGGCGCATTGTCCGGTTGAATATGCCGGCCGCACAGGTAGCGTCAGCCAGAGAATCCAGTCCCTTCGGATGTCCGATGGCATTTGATATGTCATGGTTCCCGGGTACCAGGTAGACCGGTGTGCCGACGGTATCATCCCAGTCTTTTGTAAACTGTTCCCATGAATGTCTGGCGGTCCATGCCCCATCCTGCATTCTGTTCGCTATGTCTCCCGTACATACGATGAATTGTGCCTCTCCGTAAATCTTTCCTGCATTGACTCCACTGTCTTCCGGAAGCCGTGCGTCTTTCAGAAGTTCGAACGCTTTCAGCATTTCTCTGTTTACTGCATCCGCATCCGTCTGTTTTCCTCTGAACTCACGTTTGATTCCGTAATGGAGGTCGGAGCAGTAGATGAAGCGTAACATGTTTTCTTGCGCTTGCAGATTGCACATGGCCAGACCGGCAAGTAAGATTAACGATTTTCTTTTTAAAGTAATCATGCTTGTATTTGTTTGATTTTTTATTTGTCGGTGTAAAGAAAACAAGAATATTTCAAGAACGGACACTTTGCGATAGCCTGTAATTGCTTTGTAACGGATTTGTTGCATATTCTTTAATTTCCCGCAAAAAAAATGAAACGAAAACAAAAGAACTTTGCAGCGTCTAAAAAAACAATTATTAGAACAATATGAGAAAAGTTTTTAAAACAGCATCTTTGTTGTTGGCTTCGGCGGCCTTTTGTGGGAATGTCTTTGCAGTGGACGATACAGCATTGTCCGAAATGGCGACAATTCGCGGTCGTGTGGTAGACGGACAGGAAAACATTCTTCCGGGTGCGTCTGTTTATGTGGAAAACCTGAAGACCGGTACAATCAGCGACATTGACGGTTTTTACACATTGTCAAACCTGAAGCCGGGCACTTATACGGTCAAGATAAGTTATGTCGGATATGATCCGGTGACAATGACTCTGGAAGTCCCGGGCGGAAAGACTGTAGAAAAGGACATTGTGATGCGCGAAGGTTTGGTGCTGCAGGAAGTGGAAGTGAAAGGCGCGTTCAGAGGACAGCGGAAGGCACTGAGCATGCAGAAGAATGCGATGAACGTGAAAAACGTGGTGTCGGCCGATCAGGTGGGCAAATTCCCCGACTCGAATATCGGTGATGCATTGAAGCGTATTCCCGGCATCAACGTGCAGTATGACCAGGGTGAAGCGCGTTTTGGTCAGGTTCGTGGCACAAGCGCGGATTTGAGTTCCGTGACCATTAACGGAAACCGTGTCCCTTCGGCAGAAGGTGAGACGCGTAACGTGCAGCTTGACCTCATCCCGGCTGATATGATTCAGACCATTGAGGTGAACAAAGTGGTTACTCCGGACATGGATGCTGATGCCATCGGTGGTTCCATCAATCTGGTGACGAAAAATTCACCTTCCAAACGTTTTATCAGTGCTACCGCAGGAACGGGATATAATTGGGTGAAGGACAAACTGAACCTGAATCTTGGATTCACTTATGGCGACCGTTTCTTCAACGACAAGTTGGGTGTCATGCTTTCTGCTTCTTATCAGAACAACCCTGCCGGAAGCGATGATGTGGAAATGGCATATAAGAAGGATGATGACGGAAATGTATATATTGATGAATACGAAGTCCGTCAGTATTATGTGACTCGCGAGCGTCAGAGTTATTCACTGGCTCTCGACTGGCAGATCAATCCGAATCATAAGCTGGAGTTCAAAGGTATCTTCAATAACCGCAATGACTGGGAGAACCGTTACCGTCATACTTATGAATATGCAAAACCGGAAAATCCGGGCGACCCGACAAATCTGTACGATGTGAAGTATGAGGTGAAAGCCGGAGGACCGGACGAACGTTACGCGCGTCTTGAGCGTCAGCGTACGATGGATTATGCCCTGAGCGGTGACCATTTGTTCGGCCGTCTGCACTTTGACTGGAATGCCTCTTATTCGCAGGCGGGTGAAGAGCGTCCTCATGAACGTTATCTGGCCTTTGAAAAGAAAGGGATAGCGATGAGCACGGACTTCTCGGATATCCGTCGTCCTTATATGTCAGCCTTGAATGAAGGTGACCTGCTTCTGAACAGCGGCAACACCAATGGATATGAATTTGACGAATTGACCGAAAGCTTCGAGCATATCAAAGAGAAAGACTTCAAGCTTGGACTTAATTTTGAAATTCCTCTGGTTTCGGGTGAATACGCCAATAGACTGAAATTCGGTGCGAAGATAGTTGACAAGCACAAGAAAATGGATATTGACTTTTATGATTATTCGCCGGTTGACGAAGCTGGGTTTACGGATGATGCACTCGGTCATTTGAGCTCGCAGAGCCGTGACGGCTATATGGCTGGCGACCGTTATCAGGCAGGCAATTTCGTGGATAAAGAATATGTGGGCAACCTTGATGTGAATGACCCTTCCGTGTTCAATAAGGAAGAAAAATATGATGAGGAAGCCGAGAACTACAAAGCTCAGGAAACTGTGACTGCCGGTTATGTGCGTTTTGACCAGCAGTTGGGCACGAAATGGAATCTGATGGCGGGGCTTCGTCTGGAAAACACGCATGTTACCTACAGCGGATTTGTTTTTGACGGTGACGAGACGCTGACTCCGACAGGGGAAAGCACCAAACATTATTTGAACGTACTTCCGGCTTTCCTGGTCAGATACAATGCAAACGACAATTTCAAGTTGCGTGCGTCGTTTACCAACACTCTGTCTCGTCCGAAATATGCGAACCTTGTGCCCAATGTGATCATTGATGACGAGGACATCGCTTTCGGTAATCCGAATCTGGAACCGACCATTTCTTATAACCTGGATTTGAGTGCCGAATACTATTTCGAGAGCATCGGTCTGGTGAGCGCGGGAATCTTCTATAAGAAAATCAATGACTTCATCGTAGACTATCGTCAGGATGACTATCTGTATAACGGCACCGAATACAGCGAAATGAGTATGCCGATCAATGCCGGCGACGCTAAGATTCTCGGTGTGGAAGTGGCTTACCAGCGTGACTTCGGATTCATCCATCCGGCTTTGAAATGCGTAGGTCTTTACGGAAACTATACTTACACTTACAGCAAGGTTGACAACTTCAATTTTGAGGGGCGTGAAAATGAAGATCTGCGCATGCCCGGATCGCCGGAACATACGGCCAACCTGTCTCTCTATTTTGAGAAGAAAGGGTTTAATCTGCGCTGGAGTTACAACTTCGCAAGCGACTTTATCGATGAAGTGGGTGAGGAGGCATTTGAAGACCGTTATTACGACAAGGTGAACTATATGGACGTGAACGCGAGCTATACGTTCGGAGACAGATTCAAGACCACGTTCTATGCAGAAGCCACCAACCTGTTGAACCAGCCGCTGCGTTACTATCAGGGGACTCCCGACCGTACGATGCAGGCTGAATATTATGGGGTGCGCGTGAATGCCGGTGTGAAGATAAGCTTCTGATTTTCCTGACGGACTTTTTTTTACATTCCTTTTTTCCTTGATACTGCCCGGTTGCCGTATGGGTTGCGGTGATCGGGCAGTTCATCTTCATTTTGAGGATTATGGTGTCAAGCCGTCATCCCGGTGAAAGCAAGCCGTTATTCAGGTCGGTCTGGCGGGTTGTTTTTGTCGGAATGACGGCCTGTTTTCTTCCTTTTTGCAAACTGGACTTTGCGTTTTCAGCATGTACTTCTTCTTTACTGGCTTTTCTTTGTGTTTTTCAGGAAAAAAGCCCTGTAGAGGCAAAAAAAAGGCCTTTCTTTGGCCCAATGTTCCTTTTTTTAGTATTTTTGCACAGATTTAGGGTTGTTGTGCTGAATCTTCAGATCCGAAAACCCGGTCTGGCTGAGAGGGTTCGGCCGGAACCAGAAATGAGAGTAATAATTAAAACATAAAGCATGATACACAAAGTATTGATCGCTAACCGTGGCGAGATTGCTGTGCGCGTGATGCGTTCGTGCCGTGAAATGGGCATCCGTACCGTCGCAGTCTTCTCTGAGGCTGACAGAACCGCCCGCCACGTACTTTATGCCGATGAAGCCTGCCTGATCGGTCCGGCGGCATCGCGTGAAAGTTACTTGAACATTGATAAGATTATCATGGCGGCCAAACGTCATGGAGTGGATGCCATTCATCCGGGCTACGGATTCCTGTCGGAAAATTCCGAGTTCGCCCGCCGTTGCCGCCGTGAAGGAATCATTTTCATCGGCCCGGATCCGGAAACGATGGATGCGATGGGTGACAAGATTTCCGCCCGCAAGCATATGATTGCGGCAGGCGTGCCGGTGGTGCCCGGTACGGAACAGCCTCTGAAAAGTGTGGAGGAAGCGAAGGAAATCTGTAACCAGATCGGCTATCCGGTGATGCTGAAGGCTTCCATGGGAGGCGGAGGAAAGGGTATGCGCCTGATTCACAACGAGGACGAAGTGGAAGAGGCATACAACACCGCACGTTCTGAATCTATGTCATCGTTTGGTGACGATACTGTCTATCTTGAAAAGTTTGTCGAGGAACCTCATCATATCGAATTCCAGATTCTCGGCGACAACTATGGAAATGCAATCCATCTGTTCGAGCGCGAATGTTCCATACAGCGCCGCAACCAGAAAATCGTGGAGGAAACTCCTTCGCCTTTCATGACTCCCGAATTGAGAAAGAAAATGGGTGACGCGGCTGTGGCTGCGGCGAAGGCGGTGAGCTATAAGGGAGCGGGCACGATTGAATTCCTGGTCGACAAGAACCGCAATTTCTATTTCCTTGAAATGAATACCCGCCTGCAGGTGGAGCATCCGATTACGGAAGAAGTGGTCGGCGTGGATTTGGTGAAGGAACAGCTCCGCATCGCCAACAACGAGCCGCTTCATCTTCGTCAGGAGGATTTGAAGCAGCGCGGGCATGCCATCGAATGCCGTATCTGTGCCGAGGACTCGGAAAACAACTTCATGCCTTCACCGGGTGTCATCCGTCAGTTGATTGAGCCGAACGGGATAGGCGTGCGTATCGACAGCTATGTATATGAGAGCTACGAAATACCTATCTACTATGACCCGATGATCGGTAAGCTGATTGTGTGGGCCACTACCCGCCAGTTCGCCATCGAACGTATGCGCCGTGTGCTTTATGAATACAAGATTACGGGACTGAAAACCAATATCAGCTATCTCCGCCATATCATGAACGTACCCGACTTTGTGGAAGGGCATTATGATACGCTCTTCATCCCGAAGCATCAGGAAATGCTGCGCAAGTGGGCGGGACGCAAGGAAGAGGAGACGGAAAATATTGCGATGATTGCCGCCTACATCGACTATCTGATGAATCTGGAGGAGAACAAGACGACATCTACAGACAACCGTCCTATCAGCCGCTGGCGTGAATTCGGTTTGAAGAAGGGTGTATTGAGAATCTAACACTAAAGCAGTAATTTATGGAAATACATATAGGTGACAGAGTGGCCGACGTGACATTGGTCAGCAAGGAAGGCAACAAGGTGCAGCTCACCATCGACGGTATCCCGTATGATGTGGACATCGTGATGGCGGAAAACGGAAGCTGTTCTATTCTGCACAACGGAAAATCATATAATGCAGAACTCATCCGTAAGGAAGGAGGGAAAAGCTATACGGTCAACGCACATTATCAGTCGTACAATGTCGACATCATCGATTCTCAGGCGAAATACTTGCGTATGCGCAAGGGGGGAGATGAGAAGCAGCAGGACAAGATCATCTCTCCGATGCCGGGCAAGGTAGTCAAGATTCCCGTGAAAGTGGGCGACCGTCTGGAGGCCGGTGACATCGTGGCTGTAATCGAAGCCATGAAGATGCAGAGCAACTATAAGGTGAACAGCGAATGTGTGGTGAAGGAGATTCTGGTGAACGAAGGTGATTCGGTGAACAGCAATCAGGTAATCATGACGTTGGATGTGATAAATAATGAAGAATAATTATGACAGCAGAAGAACAATATAAGAAATTTGAGGAGCTGGACAAGCTGGCTTCGCAGGGTGGCGGTGTGGAACGCGTGGAGAAACAACACGCAAACGGACACATGACTGCACGTGAACGCATTGACATGTTGCTTGACAAGGGCACGTTCAATGAAATCGACAAGTTCGTGGTTCATCATTGCACGGACTTCGGTATGGACAAGAAGCATATTCCTGGTGACGGCATTGTGTGCGGTTACGGTAAGATTGACGGGCGTCTGGTTTATGTGTATGCGTATGATTTCACCGTTTATGGCGGTACACTGAGTACAACGGGTGCGAAAAAGATTGTGAAGGTGCAGGAGCTTGCACTGAAGAATGGTGCTCCGGTCATTGCACTGAACGACTCGGGAGGCGCGCGCATTCAGGAAGGTGTGGGCAGCATCTCAGGCTATGCCTCCATCTTCTATCAGAATACAATCGCTTCGGGTGTGATTCCGCAGATTTCGGCCATCCTCGGTCCGTGTGCGGGAGGTGCCTGCTATTCTCCGGCACTGACTGACTTCATCTTCATGGTGAAGGAAAAGAGCCATATGTTCATTACGGGTCCGGATGTGGTGAAGGCCGTGACACACGAGGAAGTGGACAAGGAAGAGCTGGGAGGTGCATATACGCACAGCAGCAAGAGCGGTGTGACGCATTTCCTCTGTGATACGGAAGAGGAGACACTGATGAGTATCCGCGAACTTCTGAGCTTCCTGCCTTCAAACAACATGGAGGACGCTCCGATGGTTCCGTGTACGGATGATATCCGCCGTGCTGAAGAGTCGCTGATGTCTGTCATTCCTGATGACCCGAACATGCCGTATGACATCAAGAACATCATTGAGCCAGTGGTCGACAACCAGTATTTCTTTGAGGTGATGCCGCATTTTGCCAAGAACATTGTGGTGGGCTTTGCCCGTCTGGGCGGACGTTCAGTGGGTATCGTGGCCAACCAGCCGGCTTACTTGGCAGGTGTGCTCGACATCGACGCTTCCGACAAGGCTTCACGCTTCATCCGTTTCTGTGACTGCTTCAACATTCCTATCGTTACGTTTGAGGATGTGCCGGGATTCCTTCCGGGATGCACTCAGGAACACAACGGAATCATCCGTCACGGAGCGAAAATCGTGTATGCGTATGCGGAAGCGACCGTTCCAAAAATTACGGTCATCACCCGCAAGGCATACGGAGGCGCATACATCGTGATGAACAGCAAACCGATTGGTGCCGACGTGAACTTCTCTTATCCTACTGCAGAAATTGCCGTGATGGGAGCCGACGGTGCGGTAAACATCCTTTACCGCAAGGCAACTCCCGAAGAGAAGGCCCAGGCCATCGAGGACTACAAGGAGAAGTTCTCCAATCCGTACCGTGCGGCCGAGCAGGGATATATTGATGAAATCATTCTTCCGAAGGATACACGCTTCAAGCTGATACAGGCATTGGAAATGACTCAGAACAAGAGCCAGAGCAATCCGCCGAAGAAGCACGGCAACATGCCGCTGTAATTTTATCGGAAAAAGAATATGATGAAGGGCTGCGTCAAGTTTTTGATGCGGCCCTTTAAATTGCATCCAATTATGAAAGAAGCTTTTGTCAAACTTCACCTCTCCATTCTCATTGCGGGAGGGACCGGAATATTCGGGCGACTGATTACGCTGAATGAGGCACTGCTCGTATGGTACCGGATGATGCTTGCTACCCTGATGTTCGCCGTGTTGCTTGCCTTGTGGAAGAAACTCCGCAGGGTGACGGTGCGTGATGTGATGAAAATAGGCGGTGTGGGACTGCTGCTTTCAGCCCACTGGCTTTTCTTTTACGGAAGCATCAAGGAGGCGAACGTCTCAATAGGGGTGGTCTGCCTTTCGCTGATGAGCATATTTACCGCTCTGTTCGAACCGGCGATCAACCGCCACCGCATATCCGTGCGCGAAGTCCTTTTCAGTCTGGTGGCTGTGGCGGGTATTGTGCTGATATTCCATTTCGACACGCGCTACCGTCTGGGTATCTGTATGGGAGTGGTTTCTTCCGCGCTGGCTTCCCTTTTCACCATAGTCAACAAGAAAGTTTCGGCGGGATACACTTCAAGCACCATGCTGCTTTATGAGATGGCAGGAGGTTTTGTGGGCATTTCGTGTGTGTTGCCTTTCTATCTGCATCGTTTCCCGGTAGACACGATTGTGCCGGGACTGAAAGATATTGTTTATTTGCTTTGCCTTGCGTCCGTGTGTACGGTGGCACTTTATATCTTGCAGATACAAGTGCTGAAGAAGGTGTCGGCCTTCACCGTCAATCTGAGCT
Organism: uncultured Phocaeicola sp.; assembly: GCA_944320815.1. Lineage (GTDB taxonomy): Bacteria > Bacteroidota > Bacteroidia > Bacteroidales > Bacteroidaceae > Phocaeicola. The sequence continues at coordinate 90,293 of CALUIZ010000010.1, forward strand.
ATAATCTGGAGCCAGTCTACAGCATCATCGGAGCGATGATTATCTTTCATGAAGCGAGGGATTTGGGCGCAAGTTTTTATTTCGGGCTGGGACTGATTGTGCTGTCGGTGGTGTTTCAGACATGTAGCGTTCTGTTTCATCAGAAAAAAATCACCCCTTCAGTCTATGTCAAGTGGAAGCGTTGAAGCTTCGTGTCCTTCACTTGCCGGAACACAATCGGGTGAGCGGAGTGTGTCTGCTGTAGCCGTTTATGGACGGTGCGGAATACGCGGCTGCTTTCAGTCGGATATGAGCTTCCTTGGAAGAGAACAAGCCGTTGTTTTCCGCAAAAGGTGAAGGTGTTCTCTCCGCTTGCGGAATTTCTTGTGTGGAAGCTGGCGGGAATCTAATGTCTGTTCCGGTGTTGATGTGGACTTTAATTTATATTAACCATGATATGTTTGTGTAATTACGAATATTTCGTAGATTTGCGAAGTATTCGTAATTAACTTATATATAGATGGAAAGATTGACATTGCAAGAAGAGCAGGTGATGCGGTATATATGGAAGTCCGGCACCTGTTTCGTGAAAGATGTAGTAGCCCAGTTTCCCGAGCCTCGTCCGCCTTATACAACTGTAGCCTCAATAGTTCAGAATCTGAAGCGGAAAGGATATGTCGGGGCGACGCGTTACGGGAACACCTATCAGTACACTCCTTTGGTTCAGCAGAACGAATATAAAAAGAATTCTGTGGGCAATTTCGTGCGCAATTACTTTGCCGATTCCTATAAGGAAATGGTTTCCTTTTTTGCAAGGGAGAACAAGATTTCGGCATCCGATCTGAAAGAAATCATTGATTTGATAGAGAAAGGAAAACAGGAATAAAACCAGACATTTATGGCACCCGATTTGTCTTATTTGTTGAATGTGAATGCAGGAATCGCATTCTTCTGCGTGTTCTATCTGCTTCTTTGCACCCGCGACACTCTCTTTGTGTGGAGGCGGGCAGCCTTGCTGTCGTTTGTGGCGGCCTCGTTTCTGCTGCCTCTCGTAAGTGTGGAATGGCTGGGTGACAAGATTGTGGGGGCATCTGCGGTGAATCACGTTCTGGAAGTTGCTTTGCCGGAGGTGGTGGTTGGCGCATCCGATACGCTCCGCATTCCGGATGCAGGCAGCATATTCGCTGCGCTTTATTGTGCCGGAATGTGTGTGTTGGCTGTCCGTACGCTTGTCAGGTTGACCAGTGTGTGCCGCCTTTTCCGGATGTCTTCCCCGGGCACGCTGGGAGGGATGCGGGTAAGGTTTTTGCGGGAAGCCTCCCGTCCCTTTTCATTTTTCAGGTGGATATTCGTGTATCGGGAGTCACCGGAAACGGATGATATGGAGGAAATTCTGGTTCATGAAGGGGCACATGTGCGTCAGTGGCATTCGGTGGACGTGTTGCTTATGGAAATCATTACTATAGTCTGCTGGTGGAATCCTTTCGCATGGCTGATGAGGAGCGAGGTCCTTCAGAACCTGGAATATCTGGCCGACCGTAAGGTGGTCGAATCGGGTTTCGCGGTCCGTGAATACCAGTATCATCTTATAGGACTGTCATCCCTTCCGGACAGAGAAGGGCTTATCAATCATTTCAATTTATCTTATCTTAAAAAACGTATCATTATGATGAACAGGAAGAGAACCAGCGGTGCAGGGTGTTTTAAATATGCCCTGTTCGCGTTTCCGGCATTTGCTCTACTCATGCTTGGAAACATGTCGTGCACATCAGAGAAGAAACAGTCCGGGGAACAAGTGGAAGAGCAGACAATTCCCGCCCCTGATGCAGTGAAACAACAACCGGTCGAAGAGATTGTTCCGGTGAAAGAGAAAGTCTACGAAGTGGTGGATGTGATGCCGGAGTTTCCCGGAGGCGTAAAGGCTTTGTTGGACTTCATTTCCGCGAATGTCCAGTATCCGGAAACCGCAAGGCAGAAAGGCATTGAAGGACGTGTCGTTGTGCAGTGTGTGGTGGAAAAAGATGGCAGCATAAATGAAGTCAAGGTGCTTCGTGGCATTGTGGAGGAACTGGACGAGGAGGCGGTCCGTGTGGTCAATTCTATGCCGAAATGGACACCCGCAAGCCAGGGAGGCCAGCCGGTGCGCTGCAAGTACACTTTGCCTATCTCGTTTAAGCTTCAGTGAGTTGTCCTTTCTTCCGGCATGATGTTGGCATGAAGCCTGGCCTGAATGGTTAGAAATATACAGAGTACTGCTGGACTGTCAGCGGTACTCTGTGTCTTTGGGTGAAAGAATCATTTTCCGTAGAGTCTTGGAATCAAGTCGCTCCTGCCGATTCTTTTCAGTTCATTGATGATGGCACGACGCTCTTCAGGTTTGTACCAGAAGAAGAACATCCGTTGTGCCAGTTTCTCTTTCGGGGTTCTGGCAGAGAATATGGGTTCCAATGTATAGGGATGGATACCCGTGTACCAGGCTTCGGTGGACACCGTCATCGGGGTAGGCGTGAAGTCCTGCACCTGTTCCAGATGGAAGTCCAGCCGCTTGGTGATGACGGCCAGTTCCGCCATATCCTCCTCCGTACAGCCCGGATGGCTGCTGATGAAGTAGGGGATGAGCTGCTGGCGCAGGTTCAGTTCCCTGTTCAGCTTGTCGAAAATCCGCTTGAATTCATGGAAAAGCTCGAACGTCGGCTTGCGCATCAGATAAAGCACCTTGTCGCTTGTATGCTCGGGAGCCACTTTCAGTCGTCCGCTCACATGACGCACAATCAGTTCGCGCGTATATTCTGCCGTGCCTTTATTGATAGCCGCATCCTTGCTCTTGTGCAGGAGCAGATCGTAGCGCACGCCGCTTCCTATAAAACTCTTCTTGATGTCCGGCATGGCATCTACAGCATGATAGATGTCCAGCAGGGGGCGATGGTCCGTGTTTAGGTTCGGACATATTTTCGGATGGATACAGGACGGACGTTTACACTTCCGGCAAAGTCCTTCGTCCTTTCCTCCCATGCGGTACATATTGGCTGAAGGTCCCCCCAAATCACTCAGATATCCCTTGAAGTCGGGCATTTCCGTAATGGCTTTCACTTCCTTCAGGATGCTTTCCTTGCTTCGGCTCACGATGAATTTTCCCTGATGGGCGGAGATGGTGCAGAACGCACATCCCCCGAAACATCCCCGGTGGATGTTGACTGAGAATTTGATCATGTCGTAAGCCGGAATCCGTTTGCCTTTATATTTCGGATGAGGCAGACGGGTATAGGGAAGATCGAACGAGCGGTCAAGCTCGTCCTGGGTCATTGGCGGGTAAGGAGGATTGACCACTACCGTCTGTTTGCCCGTGTGCTGCAGGATACGTGAGGCCGCATACCGGTTTGATTCCTCTTCGATATGCCGGAAGTTCTGCGCCTGTTTCTTCTTGTCTTTCAGACATTCCTCGTGTGAGAACAGGACAAGATCCCCCTCTCCGTTGGGGTTGGGCGGCAGTGTTTCCGTCTCTTTTTCTCCGATGAGGAAGGCGGTCTGCGGAATGTCGTGCGGAAGTTGCCCTGCATGAGCTTCTCCGTCTTCCCCCACTTCGTTCAGAAGGTGGCGGCACAGGTCGGAAATCGGTTTTTCCCCCATGCCGTAGACCAGCAAATCCGCCTTTGATTCAGTCAGGATGGACGGGCGCACACGGTCTGCCCAATAGTCATAATGCGTGAGCCTCCGGAGTGAGGCTTCTATGCCTCCCAGAACGACCGGCACATCCGGGTACAGTTCTTTCAGGATGTTGGTGTACACGATGCTCGGATATTCGGGACGCATGTCATGCCTTCCGTCAGGAGTATATGCATCCTCACTCCGCAAGCGTTTGTTTGCGGTGTATTTGTTGACCATGCTGTCCATGCATCCGGCGGAGATTCCGAAAAACAGGCGCGGACGTCCCAGTTTCCTGAAGTCGCGCAAGTCATCCCGCCAGTTGGGCTGGGGAATGATGGCCACCTTGAGTCCCAACGCTTCAAGTGTACGTCCGATGACGGCCGCGCCGAACGAAGGATGGTCCACATATGCGTCGCCGCTGAAAAGAATGACATCCAGCCGGTCCCATCCTCTCAGTTCCACTTCTTTTCTGGTTGTGGGCAGCCAGTCGGTAAGTTGATGTTCTTTCAAGATGTGTTACTGCTTAGATTCTTCCGCTTCTTCTTTTTCTTCTTTCTCTTTTTCCCATTTGATGTAGAGCAGGATGAGCTGGTGAAGCCCGAATGCCTTCATGTTGTTATGGTAGATCACGTCGATGCAGAGGTCGAGCAAATCCTTGCTGTTCTCTTCCATCGAGGCGATGAGCGAGCGGACATTCAGTTTCAGCTTGTCGAGCACCGACTCGTCGATGATTCCGTTGCTGTCAATCAGCTGCCGGAACAGCGCGTATTTTTCGATTGTTTCCAGATGCTTTTCCGATATTTCCATGCTCCGGGTTCCCGAAGGATTGGTCTGTATTGTGTACATGATGCGTTTGTTTATTTGGTTTATATGGGCAAAGTTAGAATTTTTTCGGAAAAAGCCTCTTTGTTTTTGTGTTTTCTTTAGGGTTTTGTTGTTTTGGGCTGTCTATCTTTGTCTGTCGGACGGACAGAAAAACACCGGGCTGTTTGGACTGGAATACCGGGTTGTTTGAATCGGGATGAGCCGTTGTTTTTTCCGGATTCCGGGCTGTCCTGGAGAAGGGTGTCTGCCGCGTCTTTCCGATTATACCAACAAATAGTGATTGCAGACATTGGACGAATTGTTTTATTTTGCATTGAAAAATATGAGGCATTTATTTATGTGTAATGACAGAACCAGAACTTATAGGCCTACCGACAAGATGAGCGACCTGATTTGCGACAACTATGCGCTCCTGCAGGTGTTGAGCCGTTTCGGGGTGGCGTTGGGCTTCGGTGACAAGTCGGTGAAGGAAGTGTGCGAGATGAATCATGTGGACTGCAGCACGTTTCTGATTGTCGTCAACTTTCTGGGAGCGGACGGGAACCGGATTCCGGACCATCTGAAGGAACTTTCCATTCCGGCACTGATGGACTATCTGAGGAGTGCCCACCATTATTTCCTGGACTTTCAGTTGCCCACTATCCGGCGCAAGCTCATCGAGGCAATCGACTGTTCGCAGGAGAACGGGGTGGATTTCCTTATCATCAAGTTCTTTGACGCGTATGTGCATGAAGTGCGCAAGCACATGGAATATGAGAATGAAAAGGTGTTCGTGTATGTCGACAGGCTGCTGAAGGGCGAGCGGACCGACGGATATAACATAAGTGTGTTCGCGCGCAACCACGACCAGATAAACGCAAAGCTGACAGAGCTGAAAAACATCATCATCAAGTATTATCCGGGAGGGGCCGACAACCGTCTGCTGAATGCCACCTTGTTCGACATTTTCAGCTGCGAGGAGGATTTGGACTCGCACAACCGGGTGGAGGATTATCTGTTCGTGCCTGCCATAATGGAGCTGGAAAAGAAGGAGGCAAGATGAATTCACAGGATATAATACATGTAGCGGTGGCCGAATCGTCATCCATTGTGCGCGGTGGCCTTGTCGCCATCCTGAAGCGGCTGGGCGACCTGAATGTGCAGCCCATAGAAATATCATCAAAGGAAGGACTTCTGCATTGTATGGAAGCCCATCAGCCGGACATCCTGATTGTCAACCCGCAGTTTGAGGGGTGGTTCGATCTGGACGGGTTCAGGCAGCGGTACTCTTGTCCGGACATCAAGTTCGTGTCGTTGATTTATACGCTGGTCGACGCCAACCAGTTGAAAGGTTATGACGAGTCGGTCAATCTGTTTGACGATGTGGAATCACTGACACACAAGATTTCGGTCCTGATGGATGTGGCGGACGAGGAGGAGGGGGACATCAGTTCCTTGAGCCAGCGTGAGAAGGAAATAGTGGGCTGCGTGGTAAGGGGAATGACCAACAAGGAAATAGCCGAAAAGCTGTTCATTTCCGTGCATACGGTCATCACCCACAGGAGGAACATCACCCGGAAGCTGCAGATTCATTCGGCGGCGGGACTGACCATTTATGCCATCGTGAACAAGCTTGTGGAACTGAGCGAGGTGAAGATGAATCTTTGAGCCGTGCCATCCCTGGCATGGATTTAAAATACCAACATGTAGGTATTGACCGGAAAGTCCGGAAGTCCTACCTTTGCAGTGTTAGTCATATGAAATTACGCAAACCACAAAAGTAAAAAAGAGTTAGTTATTAGTTGAGTCCGCCCTGCGAAGTGATTCGCGGGGCGGACGCACGTTTGGGCGCGGATGTGCGACGGGATGCGGCCTGCACCCTTCCGGTTGCCGGCATATCTGTCTTTTATGTCCGAAAACATAGTTTAGTAACACAAATGATTTTGTTGTTTTTTCCGATTATAATCTCTAATTTGCGAATCGTTTTAAAAAAGAGATATGAGAAGCATATCCTTTCATTCATTAATCAAATCTTGAAGTACCATGAAAGTATATCAGACGAACGAAATCAAAAACATTGCCCTTCTCGGCAATGACGGCTCAGGAAAGACCACTCTCACTGAAGCGTTGCTTTATGAGAGTGGCATTATAAAACGTCGCGGCAGAATCACTGCCAAGAATACAGTCAGCGACTATTTTCCGGTAGAGCAGGAGTATGGTTACTCTGTATTCTCTACCGTTTATCATGTGGAATGGAATGGAAAGAAACTGAATATCATCGACTGCCCGGGAAGTGACGATTTTGTGGGCGCGGCGATTACGGCATTGAACGTGACCGACACGGCTGTCCTGCTCCTCAATGGCCAGTATGGGCCGGAAGTGGGCACGCAGAACCATTTCCGCTATACGGAGAAATTGGGCAAGCCGGTCATTTTCCTTGTCAACCAGCTTGACAGCGAAAAGTGCGATTTTGACCATGTGCTCGCGCAGTTGAAAGAAAATTACGGTTCAAAAGTGGTGCCGGTCCAGTATCCTTTGAGCACGGGACCGGACTTCAATTCGTTGATTGATGTACTTTTGATGAAAAAATATTCATGGGGACCCGAAGGCGGTGCCCCGACCATCGAGGATATCCCTGCCGAAGAGATGGAGAAGGCGCAGGAATGGCACAAGGTGCTGGTGGAAGCTGCGGCTGAACACGATGAATCCCTGATGGAAAAGTTCTTTGAGTCTGAGTCTCTCACGGAAGACGAAATGCGTGAAGGTATCCGCAAGGGCCTTGCCGCACGCGGCATGTTCCCCGTGTTCTGTGTCTGCGCCGGGAAAGACATGGGTGTGCGCCGTCTGATGGAATTTCTCGGCAACGTGGTTCCGTTCGTTGATGAGATGCCGCCCGTACACAATACGCGCGGTGTGGCTGTCCCGCCCGATCCGAACGGACCTGCCTCGCTGTATTTCTTCAAGACGGCGGTGGAGCCGCATATCGGCGACGTGCAGTATTTTAAGGTGATGAGTGGTGTGGTGCACGAGGGTGATGACCTGACAAATGCCGACAGAGGCTCGAAGGAACGCCTGTCGCAGCTTTTCGTATGCGCCGGAGCCAACCGTGAAAAAGTGGAAGAGCTTCGGGCCGGTGATATAGGCTGTACGGTGAAGCTGAAGGATGTGAAGACTGGAAATACATTGAACGGAAAAGACTGTGAGAACCGTTTCAATTTCATCAAATATCCGAACCCCAAATATACGCGTGCCATCAAGGCGGCGAACGAGGCGGATACGGAAAAGATGATGGCTATCCTGCACCGTATGCGTGAAGAAGACCCGACATGGGTAATCGAACAGTCGAAGGAACTGAAGCAGATTCTTGTGCACGGACAGGGAGAATTCCATCTGCGCACGCTGAAATGGCGTCTGGAAAACAATGAAAAGCTTCAGGTGCAGTTCATCGAACCTAAGATTCCTTATCGTGAAACGATTACCAAGGCGGCCCGTGCGGACTATCGCCACAAGAAGCAGTCGGGAGGTGCCGGACAGTTCGGTGAGGTTCATCTGATTGTGGAGCCATATTATGAAGGTATGCCCGCTCCTGACACTTACAAGTTCAATGGGCAGGAATTCAAGATGAACGTGAAGGGAACGGAGACCATCGACCTTGAATGGGGCGGTAAATTAGTGTTCGTTAACAGTGTGGTGGGCGGCGCGATTGACGCGCGTTTCATGCCGGCCATCCTGAAGGGAGTGATGAGCCGCATGGAGCAGGGGCCGTTGACCGGTTCGTATGCCCGTGACGTGCGTGTCATCGTTTACGACGGCAAGATGCATCCGGTAGACTCCAATGAAATTTCGTTCATGCTTGCCGGGCGTCATGCTTTCAGTGAAGCCTTCAGAAATGCGGGACCGAAGATTCTGGAGCCGATTTATGATGTGGAAGTGTTCGTGCCGAGCGACAAGCTGGGTGATGTGATGAGCGACATGCAGGGCCGCAGAGGAATGATTATCGGCATGAGCAGTGAAAAAGGCTATGAGAAGCTGATGGCCAAAGTGCCGTTGAAGGAAATGTCCAACTATTCCACTTCTCTGAGTTCGCTGACAGGCGGACGCGCTTCGTTCATCATGAAATTTGCAAGCTATGAACTCGTGCCGACTGATGTGCAGAACAAGCTGATGAAGGAATTTGAAGAGCAGAACAAGGATGAAATCTGATTCAAACCGCTGTTTTTGATGATAAAAAAAGGCTGCGTTTCTTAAAAACGCAGCCTTTTTTATTTAACTAGACTTAAACTTTTATGCAGTTTTATTTGTTGTTAGTTTAATGTTTTGTTATTTTTGCAATTGGATAGACGATTTCTTGTCTTGTAGTGAATGTTTCGTGAACTAAAATCGGATGTTCGGTTAATATAAGAAAATGACGGTTTAAAACATGTTAAGCCCGGTAGCGAGTATCGGTTTGGCTGTTAAATTTGTCGGCATGAAAAAGTCAACTATTTGGACATTGGGAATTGTGATGGGGCTGTCTTTCTTGAGCCTGCTCTATTTGCAGGTGAGTTATATAGAGGAGATGGTCAGGATGCGTCGCGGACAGTTCGAGGAGAATGTAAACCGCAGTCTTGGAAAAGCTGTGCACAATCTGGAACTGGTTGAGACGAAGAAATACCTCGAAAAGGATGTGGCGGCGCAGGAACGTGCCGCGCTGCTGTCGCGTAATTACGGGCAGAAGAATGGCACGGGAGAGAATGTGGTGGAGCATCATCGGTACACGATTACCGCACCCGACGGCTCTACTTACTCAACGTTTGAACTGAAAACGATTCTGAACCGGCCCGCCAATGTGCCGAAGGTCATCATCTCGACAGGGAAGACGATACCTCAGACATCGAGGGCTTTGCAGGAAATTGTGAAAGAACGTTACATTTATCAGCGGGCTTTGCTCGATGAAGTGGTCTATAACATTTTGTACACGGCGAGCGACAAGCCGCTGAAGGAGCGTATCAACTTCAAGCAGCTCGATCATTTCCTGAAGTCGGAACTGTTCAACAACGGGATAGACATCCCTTATCATTTTTCGGTGACCGACCGTGACGGCAAGGAAGTGTACCGTTGTTCTGATTATGCATACGACGGTGAGAAGGTCTATTCGCGTCTGCTGTTCGAGAATGACCCTCCGGCGAAGATGGGATTCGTCAACATATTCTTCCCTACGCTGGATGATTATATCTTCAGCTCCGTGCGCTTTATGATTCCTTCTATCGTCTTTACGCTGGTGTTGCTGATTACATTCGTGTTTACCATTTATATCATCTTCCGTCAGAAGCGGCTGACTGAGATAAAGAACGACTTCATCAACAACATGACGCATGAGTTCAAGACTCCGATTTCCACCATCTCTCTGGCGGCACAGATGCTGAACGATCCGGCTGTGGGGAAATCCCCTGTCATGTTCAAGCATATTTCGGGAGTGATTAACGACGAGACGAAGCGTCTGCGTTTCCAGGTGGAGAAGGTGCTGCAGATGTCGATGTTTGAGCGGCAGACGGTGACGCTGAAAAAGAAGGAGGTGGATGCGCATGAGGTGATAAACGGGGTGGTCAACACGTTCCGCCTGAAGGTGGAAAGCAGCGGAGGTACGCTCGACGCGGAACTGAATGCGGAAGACCCCATCATCTTTGTGGATGAAATGCATTTCACGAACGTGATATTCAATCTGCTCGACAATGCGGTGAAATACAAGCGTGCGGATGTGGACATCGCGCTGAAGATAAAGACGTGGAATGAATCGAACAAGCTGTGTATCTCGATAGAAGACAACGGAATCGGCATCAAGAAAGAAGATTTGAAAAAGATATTTGAAAAGTTCTATCGTGTCCATACCGGAAACCGTCACGATGTGAAGGGATTCGGTCTCGGGCTGGCCTATGTGAAGAAAATCATTACAGACCACAAAGGCACGATTCGTGCTGAAAGTGAGCTGAATGCTGGAACTAAATTTATTATTGTATTACCTTTATTTAAAGAAGAATAGTATGGACGAAAAATTGCGTATTTTGTTGTGCGAAGATGATGAGAATCTTGGCATGTTGTTGAGGGAATATTTGCAGGCGAAGGGATATTCGGCAGACCTTTTCCCGGATGGGGAGGCTGGATTCAAGGCTTTCTTGAAAAACAAGTATGATTTGGTGGTGACGGATGTGATGATGCCGAAGAAGGACGGATTTACTCTGGCTCAGGAGATTCGTCAGGCCAATGCGGAGATTCCTATCATCTTCCTGACAGCGAAGACGCTGAAAGAAGATATTTTGGAGGGTTTCAAGATTGGTGCGGACGACTATATCACAAAGCCGTTCAGCATGGAAGAGCTTACTTTCCGTATCGAGGCTATCCTGCGCCGTGTGCGTGGAAAACGCAACAAGGAATGTACAGTATATAAAATCGGCCGCTTTACCTTTGATACACAGAAGCAGATTCTGTCTATCGGTGAAAAGCAGACCAAGCTGACTACCAAGGAGTCGGAATTGCTGGGGCTGCTCTGTGCGCATGCGAATGAAATCCTTCAGCGTGATTTTGCGCTCAAGACTATCTGGATTGACGACAATTATTTCAATGCCCGCAGTATGGACGTATATATCACGAAGCTCCGCAAGCATCTGAAGGAGGATGATTCCATTGAGATTATCAATATTCATGGAAAGGGATATAAGCTCATCACTCCGGACAATGACTGACAGACATATTTATTGAGACAGGAAGACCTGGGCCGTTGGGGTTCAGGTCTTTTTTTGCCCGATTAGCTTTGGGTATTGTTGAAAATCTTCCGTAATACCTCCTGACTGATTTTAAGTTCCTCCAGAGTCAGCCCCTGCAGTGCCTCTTTCAGGGTCTTGTTGGCGATGAATCTTGCTTTCTCTTCCAGATTCTTTCCTGCCTGTGTAAGATGAATCTTGTTGATGCGCCGGTCTTTCTTGTCAGAAGTGCGTATCACCAGTTGCTGACGTTCCATGTTGTCGATGAGGCGGGTCATGCTCGGCTTGTCCTTGAATGTGGCATTGCACAGCTCCTGTTGTGTGACACCGTCCTTTTCCCACAGATACAGCAGTACCGTCCATTGTTCGGGTGTGATTTCTATTCCGTTTGTCCGGAAATTTCGGATAAGTTTGCGGTTGATGGCGGCCGACACTTTTCCGTTGAGGATGGCGAATATCAGTTGTATGTCGAAGTTGAACTGTTCTATCATGTGACTATTGTTTAAGCAACTTTGCAAAGATAACGCTTCTTGGCGGATTATGGCCTTTGTCGGCAGGACAAGTTTCAGTGTATGCCGGATGATGGGCAAAAAAGAACCCTCTTCCGTTGCGGTGGCTGCCCGCAAGCGGAGAGGGTTACTTTAACTATGGAGAAAAGAAACTTTATTTGTATTCGATGGTTACACCATCTCCCTTTTCTATATTATCAATGACTTGTCCTTCTTTTAGAATAATGGTCTTAAACTTCACGCCACAAGTTGTTGCTTTCAAATATTTCAACGAAGGACATCCTGAAACATCCAATACTTCCATGTCACTACTATATCTATCTCCCATTCCCGCATCAAGAGATTCAAGATGCTCGCCGATATAAATCATCGTTCGTGCGTAAGTATAAGAAGAACTTGACGTACTAAATACAAAATCTTTGATCGGATTATCACCAAAATTAAATGAAGTGATACGATATCCGTATTGCACACTAAATGATTCAACCTTATGAAGGCCTGACAAATCAACCGTTGTCATTCCTGAACGGGTATTATCAGCAGCAATCTTAATCCTTGTTAAATTCGGGAAATTCTCTATTCCTGTTAAATTACGGATTCCATTCCTCCAATCATCATGATTTAATTCCGTCGCATTTTTCCCTTCATCTGTCACATAATATTGCGTTCCAGCTTTAGCAATCCATCCTTTTCCTGACAAGAATGTTGCAAAATTACTATCTGGAATATCAAACAAGACCATATTGGGATCTTTTTGAATAACGGATATTTGATAGGTATCTTCGTTCTGATCCGTAAAAATAATATTCCCCGTACGGAATACGCTGCTTTCCTCAACACTAAAAGTTACAGTATAAGTTGACAATCCGTCATCTCCCACCTGAGGTTCAGATACAACAGGAGCTCCAATCCATGCAATTTCAGCATCTACCTGAGCTTCAAAATCCAGATTTGTAACTATTTTAAACTGCAAATCTTGTGCATTGAGATCACACACTATCTGATTATCCTGCATCAAATCATTTGTTACCTCAAATTTTTCTGTAGGAGCCTGTTCTACCATCACATCAACTATCTGTTCTACCAACGGACTGGAAATCTTAACAGAAGAAGAACGGGGAAGGAAAGTTGCATTCTCTGACACATCCAACAAAACGATACGTTCATCTCCAAATTTCGTTATCTTAGCCAAGCTTAACCAATCTTCATCACATTCAACAGACAAATCAGCAATATTTGTATTGAGCCTAACAATCACATCACCTCCTACATTTGTCGCTTCAATAACATTTTCACCATCAAATGATAATACGTAATTGGGATTAGACTCCACCAATAAAGGAGCTACGCTCGAACCGCAAAAGAACTTAAACAATGCGGTTCTAGCTTCATTAGCAGGGCTTTCATCAATGGTAAAAGTGACTTCTGCGCCACTCTTTCCTTCTGTAACAGACGGATGCACCCAATCACTGACACCAGCCAGCCGCCAGTCACTTTCACTTGTAACAGTAACAGTTGCTGTCCCTCCTGTACTTGTTACTTGGATTGTGTCAGATGACAATGATATTGAGGATACTCCAGCAACATCTGCCGTAGGATCATTGTCATCATCAGAGCAGCTCCACAAAGCAAGAACTGCCGACAACATTATTGCTAAATATTTAAATTGTTTCATTTTTTATCTTTTAGAAGTTATTATTAATTTAACTCACTGAGAGAAGTCCGCACATTGCTGTTCTTTGGGTAATAATAAGTCGGAGAAACCAGCTCCTCGTCGTATAATCCTTTACAAGCAGCATTACAATAAGATATTTGTGTTCCGTATTTATCAGGATTCAATGCAAAATACATGAAATATCCATATGTATCCCTTCTATTTCTCGCTGTATTTTCAATTTCACTCGCAGTATATAGTTTATTCAATTCCACAGACATTCCACCACATTGTTTATATGTCATCCCGATTCCCGGTTGAGCAACCCATCCATAGTCGCCAACCGCATAATCACAATATTCTCCCGGTGTAACACCATCGATAACATGAAGTTCATTCGAATACATATAACCTAAATTATAAAGTGACACAATCTTGTCAGGCATTGCAACCTTACATTCATACATCAATCGCGAACCAGCGTAATACGATCTTCTTGCGAGCCACGGATTGGACAAATCGGGAGCTGATGAATATTCATCATCAAAAGCCACACCGTCCAAATTGTAAGCATCACAATAAGCAGCCAGTTCACGGGCAAACTCACGAGCCCCCATATCGGAAAGCTGAGCCACACCCGCCTCATCGTGATTTCCAAGAATACTGATAATCACTTTCATTCCAGCCTTGCGGAGCGGCTGCAAATATTCCTCATTATTATCCAACAAGAACTGCACGTTGGGATTGTTAGACACGTACACCCGTTGCTTTTCAGCGTTCCAATTGATATTAGCAGCAAACAGCACAACATGGTCAAAGAAATACTTTCCACTCGCTGTCACAAATTCCAAAGCATTAAGCGGATTTACATCATTCACTTCAAAATAAACGACATTTTTAGGCGCATCTGCTCCTTTATCCGGTGTGGGCATACTCCGATAATCCTTTACAAGAAATACCATATGTCTGGCATCTTCCGGCAATATAACACCCTCGGTAGTCGTCGAAACGGCTAATGGAACAATATAGGTCTGATCTTCTTTCATACCTTCAAAGGCAGTTAATGTAACGCCAATATTCGGCAAAGTCTGATCATCCGGAGCAAGCACATAAGCACCATTATTCTCAAAACTTACATTTGCAGACGGAAACAGTTCAAAGTCAGTTCCATGCGCTGTATTATAAGTCTGGGCATAAGCCTCATCCACCTGAATCTTTATATCAACTCCTTTTTTCGGCCGTGTAGATAAACGAAACGTAATGTCTGTGGAATATTGATCGTTGCGCATCTCTACTACCGAATTATTTTGAAGGGTAGTTCCGTCAATCAATTTCCCTTTAAGCTGTATTTCTTCTGCATACGGTGAAACACTATCCGACCTTACGATAGCATCTTCCTCACATGAAGTCATCAATGCCAGCACCGCCAATGGCAATGCTAAAAGGCTTCGTTTGATAGTATATGTCATATTCATACTTCAAATTATAAAAATAGATAATAAATCAGTTTCCACGCTCAGGCAATGCAACATTTGTCCACGTCAAGTCCTCATTAGCTGTGATGTCATTGCCATTGACTGTATTGTCCTTAACGACTTTTCC